>NZ_JQNJ01000001.1:0-600000 GCF_000745185.1 Muricauda sp. MAR_2010_75 | reverse complement strand
CTGCAATCCACAATTCATTGATAGTTATGAGCCAACCGATAATCGTTTGGCCGATACTTGGTTGATGGGTGATCAATTGAGCTACACCGATGGAAGTGTTGTGTTCACTTTGGTAAAAGAAATGCCAAGTATATATGGATGTGACTTTACCCAAGGATTTAAATGTGGTAAATATGAAATTGAGCCCGGTGCAACCAGTGGCCTTAGTGTAGATTTCCCATTCTTGAGATACACCGATGTTCTTATGATGAAGGCCGAAGCCCTACTAAGAACTGATAGAAGCGATGAAGCTGCCGCTATTGTGACCCAAGTGCGTATGCGTTCTTTTGATGATCCTGCCGAAGCCACCGTTACAGGCGCTGAGTTGGAAGGTAATACCACAGTACAATATGGAACCTTGGCCGAAGATGGTACAATTGATGATCCTGGCGACCAGTCCGTTGTTCCTTACGGACGTTTCTTGGATGAATTGGGCTGGGAGTTTGCCGCTGAGGCCAGAAGAAGAACCGACCTTATCAGATTTGGCGTTTATCAGACCAAAAACTGGTACAACCATACACCTAAGGGAGAGTATACCACATTGTTTCCTATAGGTTTGGAAGAATTGAATACGAATACGAATCTAAGCCAGAACCCTGGTTACTAAGATTTAGATTTAGGATTTGTACTCAAGTGTTTTTTATAATTGTTTGAGTTTGTTGTTAGTGAAGAAAGCGGATGGGATGACATTCGCTTTCTCTTTTTTTGGATGTTTCCCAAAAATGGTTTAGCATGCTAATTGCTATTGATGGTGTTGTGGTTTTAAAATTGGGAACGGTATTTAGAAGGGGTACAACCTTTTAATTCCTTGAACTTTCTGTTGAAGTTGGCAATATTGGCAAAACCGCACTGCTCAGAAATCAGTGAAATGGAAAGTTCGGGTTTGTGGACAATGAGCTTGCAGGCATTTTCAATCCGTATTTCTATTAGAAATTGAAAAAAAGTTTTATTGGTACGCTTTTTAAAGTATCGGCAAAAGGCATTTTTGCTCATGTTGGCCTTTTCGGAAATTTGCTCCAAGGTAATCTGTTCATGATAGTGTTCCATGGCAAACTTTAAAATGGTGCTCATGCGTTTCCCCTCATCATCAGTATAAATTTTCCGATACACAAATGAAGAAAGTGGTTGGGTCTCCGATTTTACAATTTGATTGATCACCAGTAAGAGCGATGCAATTTGTTCAACTTTATTTTGGTTCGGAAGATCATTGAAAATTGAAATGATTTTATCCTTGTTCGAGAGTACCTTCATGCCATATTCGGACAGGTTAAAAAAATCTTGGGTAGAGGCGAGGTCGGTCAAACGAAAAAAATCTTTTCCAAAGGAATTGTAGTCGAAAAAAAGGGTGTACATAATGGACTCATCGGATGCATTCACATCACTTCGGAATACGTGGGGAACATAGCCTCCAATCACCAAAATATCACCTTCCCTATATTCATTAATGGAGTCACCCACAATTAAAGAGCCCGAACCTTTTTCAATATAGCTTATTTGTATTTCGCCGTGTTGGTGGAGTTGGCCATAGAATATTTTTTCCCTGTCTACTTGGTAAACCAGGGCCTCATCCTTGGGTTTGGGAATTTTGAACGGGAGAACTCTCAAGGTTTTTTAGCAAATATTACTAAAAAATATAAGTGAAATCAATTTATGGGTCAACATAGTATTACAAGAGGCTAATAATCAAACAAATTGTTGGGGTCGAGTAATATATTTTTGTATCAAAATATTTAAGTATTATGATAAATTGGGAAGGCGTAATGCCAGCTGTAACCACAAAGTTTACCAGCGAGGATCAACTGGACCTTGCAATGTTTGAGAAGAATATTAAAGCGCAAATTGATGCTGGGGTCCATGGGATCATTTTAGGAGGAACGTTGGGTGAGGCCAGTACACTGGAGCAAGAGGAAAAGGAAACCCTTATCAGGACTTCTTTGTCCCTTGTGGAAGGAAAAATACCCGTTATCATCAATATTGCCGAACAAAGTACCAAAGAGGCCATTGCCGTGGCACAACATGCCGAAAAGGTAGGTGCCCAAGGTTTGATGATCCTCCCTCCCATGAGGTATAAAGCAACTGATTTTGAAACTGTTACCTATTTTAAAAGCATAGCAAACAGTACTTCTTTGCCTATTATGATCTACAACAATCCAATTGATTATAAGATTGAAGTGACCTTGGATATGTTGGAAGACTTGTTGGAATGTGAGAATATCGAAGCGGTTAAGGAGTCCACTAGAGACATCACCAATGTACTTCGTATTAAGAGCAGATTTGGTGACCGTGTAAAAGTATTCACGGGAGTGGATACCCTTGGCTTGGAAAGTTTGGTGATAGGTGCCGATGGATGGGTTGCCGGTTTGGTCTGTGCTTTCCCTGCCGAAACCGTTGCCATCTACGAATTGGTTAAAGCTGGAAAAATCAACGAAGCTCTCGAAATTTACAAATGGTTCATGCCATTGTTGGAGTTGGATATCAGCCCTCAATTGGTACAGAACATTAAATTGGCAGAGGTGGCCACTGGTATCGGTACGGAAAATGTCAGGGCCCCAAGACTGCCTTTGCAGGGATCAGAAAGAGAACGTGTAATAGGAGTGATAAATGAAGCAATGGCGTGTAGACCCACACTGCCCGAATATAAGAACCTCAGTAGCGTAGCCTAAATAATTGCTGGGAAACTATATTGAAAATAATCGTAGTGCAATTGGGGGTAGCGGTTTTTAAAACCATAAACCCCCAATTGAATATTCAAACAACATATATGCCATGCTGGGATAAGAGCCAATTGCGATTCATAGGGTCTTATCCAGCATCTTCAGATTCAAGGTTTACTGCGGTATGGACCCATGCCATTAAAAGAGGGGTGCAACCTATAAGCTATCAATCGGTTTCTCAAGGAACTATTACCCGATTCTTTAAAAGGATAATAGTACATTTTAGTTTTACTTTGCGTATAAATTCATAATACCGTTTTAACAAACAACAAGTGGCAAGAAAGACTTTTTTTTGTGTTGATGCCCACACCTGCGGTAATCCCGTTCGTTTAGTGGCAGGAGGTGGTCCCAACCTTTTGGGCAAGAACATGAGTGAGAAAAGACAACACTTTCTCAAGGAATATGATTGGATTCGTAAGGGCTTGATGTTTGAGCCTAGGGGTCATGATATGATGAGCGGAAGCATCTTATTTCCTCCCCACCAGCCCGAAAACGATTTTGCCATTCTGTTCATTGAGACCTCTGGTTGTTTGCCCATGTGCGGGCATGGGACCATCGGCACAATTACCATTGCCATAGAAGAAGGGCTGATTGTACCCAAGACACCGGGCAAAATTAGAATGGAAGCCCCCGCAGGATTAGTGGAAATAGAGTATCAACAATCTGGCAAGAAGGTGGATTGGGTGCGGTTGGTCAATGTTAAATCGTACCTCGCTGCAGAAAACTTGACAGTGGAATGTCCGGAATTGGGAGAACTCACCTTCGATGTGGCCTATGGAGGTAACTATTATGCCATTGTAGACCCGCAAAAGAATTTTAGCGGAGTCCATGATTTTACCGCTGCCAAGATTGTGCAGTATTCCAAAGTGGTCAGGGAACGCATAAATGAAAAATACCCAGATTTGTTCATACATCCAGAGGACCCTACCATTAGGGATGTAAGCCACATGTTGTGGACAGGGAATCCCATCGATCCAACATCGTCAGGAAGAAATGCGGTTTTTTATGGCGACAAGGCCATAGACCGCTCTCCATGTGGTACGGGAACTTCGGCACGAATGGCCCAGTTGAGCGCCAAGGGAAAACTAAAAATGGGAGAAGATTTCATTCATGAGAGTTTTATTGGCAGTAAATTCATTGGTAGAGTGGTGGAGGAAACTACTTTGGGCGGAAAAAAGGCCATTATTCCCAGTATTCAGGGTTGGGCTCAGGTCACGGGCTACAACAACATCATTATTGACGACGATGACCCCTATGCCCACGGGTTCCAAGTGTTGTAAAATCTTTTTTAGGAGTAGTAGATGAAGAGAGTTGTAATAGTTGGTGGAGGAATTTCAGGGCTCTGCAGTGCCTATTATTTGGTACAAGAAGGATTTCAGGTGACCATTTTGGATAAATCGGACCTGTCAACTGGTGCCTCGTTTATTAATGCAGGATATATAACCCCGAGCCATTTTATTCCATTGGCGGCCCCCGGTATCATTACACAAGGATTAAAATGGATGTTGGACAGTTCCAGTCCATTCTACATAAAACCTAGATGGGACGTTGATTTTTTTAAATGGACCTTATTGTTTAAAAAATCAGCTAAAAAATTCCATGTAAAAAAGGCCATTCCAATCATAAAGGAACTCAATTTAAAGAGTAGGGATTTGTATGAGGAAATGCTTTCAGCAGTAAATTTTCCATTTCAGTATGAGAAAAAGGGATTGTTGATGGCCTACAGAACTGCTAAAAGCGAAGAAGAGGAATTGGAAGTTGCTGAAATGGCAGTTAAGGAAGGTTTGGACGCTGTGGCACTTTCCAAAGAGGAAGTTCATAAAATGCAGCCTGTATTTTCTGATGATGTCATTGGTGCGGTCCACTACAAATGCGATGCGCACATGACCCCAAATTACTTTATGGCACAAATGAAAACATGGCTAAAATCCAAAGGGGTCATTTTTGAGTTCAATCAAACCGTTGAGGAATTTGTGGTCAAGAATAAGAAAATTACAGCCATAAAAACCAAGGATGAGGTCTTTGAGGCCGATGAATTTGTGTTGGCCAGCGGCACTTGGACTTCAAAATTGGCAAAATCGCTTAATCTCTATGTTCCTGTGCAAGGTGGAAAAGGATACAGCATGGATGTGAGTCGGAATACGGGAATTACCATGCCAGCTATTTTGGTGGATGCCAAAGTGGCGGTAACGCCCATGGAAGGTTTTACTCGTTTTGCGGGGACCATGGAATTTTCAGGAAACAACAACATTGTGCGCAAAGAACGTGTTGAGGCGCTCGCCGGGGCCGTAAAAAACTATTATGCCGACTTTGAAATCAATCAGGATGAAAAAGATAGGGCGACTTCAGGGCTTAGGCCTGTTTCCCCAGATGGACTTCCCTACATTGGTAAGACTTCAAAATATGATAATTTGACCATTGCTGCAGGTCATGCCATGATGGGATGGAGTTTGGGTCCCATTACGGGTAAATTGGTTACAGAAGGCATTACCAAAAAAAGAGCATCACTGGATTTGAAACCACTTTCCCCAGAACGTTTCAAATAGCTTTTGCTTGACCATACTCCATTGGTGATCAGATTAAAAGTTGCCCTAATTCCTTATTTATATTATATTTTTTAGCATGAATAGAGTGTTAAGGGTAATATAGTATCAGCAAAAGTTAATAATGACTGAAAAACGATGGGAGATTATCTCTAGTTTTAAGCATAATTTTAAATATGGAATCTTTTGCGAAAAAAATAAGTGTATTTTTTATACTTATAACCTGTGGAACCACATTGGCCCAGGGCACATTAAGGGAATATAAAAAGGCGATTATTGTGGATTCGCTTTTTAGGGATAAAGTATACAATTCCCCTTCTTCTTTTCATTGGTTGGACATCAATTTGATGTGGTATGCGAACAATTCGTCCAACGGAAAAAAGTATTTGTTGGTTGACCCGGAGAAAAAAACACAAAATGAATGTTTTGATCATGATGCCTTGGCCTCTTTACTATCCAAAGAATTCAATGAAGAGGTTGACTCAAAGGATATCGATATCAGTAGACTGGAGTTCAATGAAGACCTCTCTGAGCTTACTTTTGTTTATGGTGAAACCAAGGTTGCCTATAATTTAAAAGCCAATACTTTAAAAGTAATTGACCCGGAAGGAGGGAAAAGAGATTCCAATAGAAGGTATTGGGGCAATAGGTTTGATGAGAAAAGCAACCCTCCGGTAATTTCACCAGATTCGACTAAGACAGCTTTCATTAAAAATGATAATCTGTACATAAAGGACAATGCCACAAATGAAGAAACCCGCTTGAGCTTCGATGGAGCCCCAGGTTTTTTCTATTCAACGTATATAAAATGGTCTCCGGATGGTAACAAGATCATGGCGTACAAAGTACGTCCCGGGGATGATCGCAAGATTTATTTTGTGGAATCTAGCCCTGAAGACCAGTTTCAGCCCAAGCTACAATCCCGGGATTATCTAAAGCCTGGTGATGAGTTACCATTTAAGAGTCCCCAATTGTTTTTGGTGGATTCCAAAAAGCATATTCAAGTGTCCACGGATGAGTTTAGCCATCAATTTGGCCTAAATCGAATCGATTGGAGAGAAGATAGCCGTGCTTTTACCTTCGAATACAATCAAAGAGGACATCAGGCTTATAAAGTTATTGAAGTGAATGCTTCCACCGGAAAATTGAAGGTCTTGGTTAATGAAACCAGCGACACCTTTATCGATTACAGCAGCAAAAAATACCGCTACGATGTGGAAGATGGTAAAGAAATGATTTGGACTTCGGAACGGAATGGTTGGAACCACATTTACTTGTACGATAACAATGGTAAGGTAAAAAAACAATTGACCAAAGGCGAATGGGTGGTTCGCGAGGTGATTCATGTGGATGAGGATAATCGAGAGGTCTACTTTACCGCCAGTGGAGTGGACAAGGATCAAGACCCTTATTTTCTACATTATTTCAAGGTGGATTTTGATGGAAAGAACCTTACTCGTTTTACCAAAGAGGATGGAAATCACAACGTAACTTTTTCAGAGGACTATACCTACTATGTAGACCAATACTCCAAAGTGGATACCCCTCCTATTACCGTCTTGAAATCAGCTAAGAACAGTAAAAAAGTTATGGACTTGCAGCAAGCGGACCATTCCGAACTTTTAAAGGAAGGTTGGATTGCCCCTGAAGTTTTTACGGCAAAAGGTCGTGATGGCGTCACCGATATTTGGGGAGTGATTATTCGCCCTACCTCTTTTGACCCCAACAAAACCTATCCGGTGATAGAGTACATTTATGCCGGGCCACACAGTTCTTTTGTTCCCAAAGATTTTAGATCGTACTATTGGTCCATGTCTTCCATAGCTGAGTTGGGCTTTATTGTGGTTCAAATTGATGGAATGGGAACGTCCAATAGATCAAAAGCGTTCCATGATGTATGCTGGCAAAACCTAAAAGATGGCGGTTTCCCGGATAGAAAATTATGGATCAAGGCCGCGGCCCAAAAATATCCATATATGAATGCTGAGAAAGTGGGCATCTTTGGTACATCGGCTGGGGGGCAGAACTCCGCTGCCGCCTTGGTATTTAATTCAGATTTTTATGACGTGGCGGTTTCTTCCTGCGGATGTCACGACAACCGAATGGATAAAATTTGGTGGAATGAGCAATTTATGGGATACCCTATTGGTCCTCACTACGCTGCATCCTCCAATATTGAGAATGCCGCCCAAATGGGTGGTAATTTAATGCTTATCTTAGGTGAGGTTGATGACAATGTGGATCCCTCCACAACCATGCAATTTGCCAATGCCCTTATAAAAGCCAATAAGAACTTTGAACTGGTGACCATACCAGGTATGGGGCATTCATCCGGTGGCGATTTTGGGGAGCGTAAGCGTAAAGACTTTTTTGTAAAGCACTTAATGGGTGTTGATCCCCCTTCTTGGGAGGAAGTTTACGAGTAGAAGAATAGAACTAAACTAAACATAAACAGTAAGTAACTATCAGTTACTAAACATTGTTGAAAAGGATATAATTATGAAATTAAATAAGTTGTTCGTTGGTGTGGTATTGGTTTTTTGTGCTTTGGGCACGACCAGCGTAATGGCACAGGAAGGTGATCAAATATTGGATGGAATCGGTGAAACAGGATTGATAGCCAGATATGTTTTTGATGGAGATACCAAGGATTGGTCAAGAAATAATTTGCACGCTACCCTTGAAGGTTCAGAACCCATTTTTGTGGAGGACGAATACTTTAACAAAGTACTTTCGCTGCCTAAGGATAAAGAAGCGTTTATTACGATTCCTGGTGAAGCGGTGACCAATGAAGAATCCATTAGTATTACAGGCTGGGTGCACATTGAATCGGCACAACCTGGCGCAAGACTTTTTGATTTTGGAACTAGTACCAAATCCCACTTTACAATTGCCCCTACCGGAACCCAAGACAAAAAGGGCGTACAAGTTGAGCTTTCTTCAGGTGATGGAGATATGTACAATACTAGTTCTTCAGCCTTGGAAACCGGTAGGTGGAACCATTTGGCCGTAATCATCAATATTCCTTCCAAAACTGTGAACACCTATGTCAATGGAAGAAAAGCTGGTGAAGCAACAGATGTGGAATTGATTTTGGAGCAGGTCTTCGATTTTGAAAATGGAGGCAATAATAAACTCTATATTGGAAAATCATTGGGCGGTAATGACCCATACCTGACTGCCAAATTGCATGATTTTAGAATCTACCGAATTCCTTTGAGTGAAGGGCAAGTGGTTCGAATCCTTCGTGGATCGTTTAGAGGAAATGGAGACGATGATGAAAGAAAGGAGGAAGTCAATCTTCCACAATTTGATGCTAATACACCTCAGCTTTATAACGAATACCTGACTTCTGTTTCTGATGTTGAGGTGGAAACCGTGGTTGGATTCTTGCCAAGATTACCCCGTTTTGTGGAAGGGACTTACGGAAATGGTGTAAAGGGACCCAAGGAAGTGCGTGTGCTTTGGCCTGCACCTATTGATAATTCCCAAGTAAGTCAACCTGGAAAGTATACCATAACCGGCAGAATTTCTGGAACAAATTTAAAACCCAAAGCAACGGTTACTGTAAAAGCAGCTGCGGCGGCTTCAACTCCTAGCCGTACCTTGGAAGGTTTTGAACTGAATCAGGTATCCTTGAATACTGATGGCCAAGGGCATCAAACAAAATTCATTGAGAACCGGGATAAGTTTATTAACACATTGGCAGAAACCAATCCTGATTTGTTTTTGTACATGTTCCGAAACGCATTTGGGCAAGAACAGCCTGAAGGTGCAGAGCCATTGCGGGGTTGGGACAGTCAAGAGACCAAATTGCGTGGCCATGCTACAGGGCATTATCTAACCGCTATTGCCCAAGCCTACGCCAGTACCGATTATGATGCAGCTTTGCAGTCGAATTTTGCTGACAAAATGAATTATATGGTAGAAGTGTTGTATGAATTGTCACAAATGGCCGGAAAACCAAAACAAGCTGGAGGTCCGCATGTATCCGACCCAACTGCCGTTCCTCCAGGTCCAGGTAAAGAAGGGTATGATTCAAATCTTAGTGAAGAGGGTATTCGCACCGATTACTGGAACTGGGGCGAAGGGTTCATCAGTGCCTATCCTCCTGATCAGTTTATCATGTTGGAGAATGGAGCCTCTTACGGAGGTCAACCCACCCAAGTTTGGGCACCCTACTACACTTTGCACAAAATTTTGGCCGGGTTGATGGATATTTATGACGTATGCGGTAATGAAAAGGCCTTGGAAATCGCCAAAGATATGGGAACTTGGGTGCATGCCCGATTGAGTCAAGTGCCCACCGATACCCTCATCAGCATGTGGAATACCTACATTGCTGGGGAGTTTGGGGGTATGAACGAGGCCATGGCACGTTTATACAGAATGACGGATGACCGTCAATTCTTGGAAGTGGCCCAATTGTTCGATAATATTAAAATGTTCTTTGGCGATGCCGAGCATTCCCATGGATTGGCCAAAAATGTGGATACTTTCCGAGGGCTACATGCCAATCAGCATATTCCACAGATTATGGGAGCTTTGGAAATCTATCGTGATTCCAATGCTCCTGAATACTATCATGTGGCCGATAACTTTTGGTACAAAGCGAAGAACGACTACATGTACAGCATCGGAGGAGTTGCCGGAGCCCGTAACCCCACAAATGCCGAGTGTTTCATCGGACAACCCGCTACATTGTATGAAAACGGATTTTCTGCTGGTGGACAGAATGAGACTTGTGCTACCTACAACATGCTTAAATTGAGCCGAAATCTATTCCTATTTGATCAGCGTGCAGAATTGATGGATTACTATGAACGTGGATTGTACAATCATATTTTGGCTTCAGTAGCGGAGGATAGCCCTGCCAATACCTACCATGTTCCATTGCGACCTGGTTCTGTAAAACGTTTCGGAAATTCAAACATGACCGGATTTACCTGTTGTAATGGTACTGCTTTGGAAAGTAGCACTAAACTTCAGAATTCAATCTATTTTAAAAGCCAGGATGATAAGGCGTTGTATGTAAACCTTTTTATTCCATCCACATTAAAATGGACCGAAAAAAATATCACTGTTGTGCAAAAAACAGCATTTCCAAGGGAAGACAATACCCAGTTGACCATTAAGGGCAAAGGAAAGTTTGATTTGAATGTTCGTGTACCCCATTGGGCAACCAAAGGCTTTTTTGTGAAAATCAACGGAAAGACCGAAAAAGTAAATGCAACTCCAGGTACCTATCTTACCTTATCACGCAAATGGAAGGATGGAGACATTGTGGATATTCAAATGCCATTTGAATTTCATTTAGATCCAGTCATGGATCAACAGAACATTGCCAGCCTTTTCTATGGCCCTGTGTTATTGGTGGCCCAAGAGCCAGAGCCAAGGGATGATTGGCGTAAAGTGACGTTTGATGCTGAGAATATTGGTAAAAATATTCAGGGAGATCCAAAAACTTTGGAATTCACCATAGATGGGGTATCGTTTAAGCCCTTCTATGAAACATATGGACGTCATTCTGTGTATCTGGATGTTACCTTGGAATAACTAACCACCTAAAACAAAACTGTATGAAGATTAAAAAAACAGGGCTGATGTTGGCTTTTTTGATTACCAATTTAGCCACGGCGCAAACAAGCAAACTGGCCGATTTGGTAGATGAGTTTCGGGCGGATACCCGTGCTTTGGATCGTACCTACATCATTGATGAATCGGAGGAGTATTACCAACGCTTTACCGATTTTTACGAAAATTGGGAAAAGAAAATTGGAGCCCTGGATTTTAATGCACTCTCCCAACAAGAGAGGGTAGACTATATTCTTCTAAAGAATAAAGTGGCTGAAGAAGCTTATTTTTTGGATCAAAGTTATACCGCATTCAAAGAGGTGGCTGATGTGGCCAACTTTACCAAAGAACTCTTTCCTTTCATCAAGGAAAGGCGAAGGGGTAAAAAACCAGATGCAAAACTTATTGCTCAAAATCTGAACAATGCCGCTAAAGCTATCGACTCCGAGATGGAATCCAGAAAATCTAAACCTTTCAAGGATTGGCAAACTGCAGAAAAAGCTTCCAGTGTTGTAACATCCTTTCAAAAAGGATTGGAAGAGGCATATGGTTTTTACTATAGCTACGACCCCGATTTTACGTGGTGGGCCGAAAAACCCTATGTGGCCTTGGACGAAAAACTTACCGCCTACGCTGAGTTTTTGAAAAATAACTATTCGCAGACCAGTGTTAAGGACGATGGCAGTGGGATTATTGGTAAGCCCATTGGCGAAGCTGCCCTCAATGAAAGTCTGGCCATGGAATTTATTCCGTACTCTCCAGCCGATTTAATCAAGACAGCAGAGGAACAATTTGCATGGTGCAAGAATGAAATGATCAAGGCTTCCCGTGAAATGGGATATGGGGACGATTGGAGAAAAGCACTGGAGCATACCAAGAATACGTATGTGCCTGCGGGAGAACAACCACAGGCCATTTTGGATTTGTACGACCATTCTGTAAAGTTTATTGAAGATAGAGATCTTATCACCTTGCCAGATTTGGCCAAAGAAACTTGGGGCATGATCATGATGACGCCAGAGCGCCAAAAAGTGAACCCATTTTTTACAGGAGGAAGAAATATCAGCATTTCGTATCCTACGGATGGGATGGCCCATGATGACAAATTGATGAGCATGCGAGGCAACAACCCCAATTTCTCATTTCCCACCGTGCAGCACGAATTGTTGCCAGGCCACAACCTGCAATTCTTTATGACGAGCCGTCATAAAAATTATCGTGGTGCTTTTTCAACACCTTTTTGGACAGAAGGATGGGCCTTGTATTGGGAAATTATTTTGTGGAACAAGGATTTTCCAGTAACTCCGGAACAAAAAATGGGAATGTTGTTTTGGAGAATCCACCGATGTGCCCGTATCATTTTTTCATTGAAGTTCCATTTGGGTGAAATGACCCCTCAAGAATGCATTGATCTTTTGGTGGATGAAGTGGGGCACGAATACGCCAATGCCGAAGCAGAAGTAAGGCGTTCCTTTACCACCAGCTACCCCCCATTGTACCAATTGGCCTACATGATGGGAGGATTGCAGTTTTATGCTTTACGAAACGAAATGTTGGAGAAAGGATGGACCGAAAAGCAATTTCATGATAGGGTAATGCATGAAGGAAGAATACCAGTGGAATTACTGAGGGCTCTACTTCAAGATTTACCACTGAGCAAGAATTATAAAACCAAGTGGAAGTTTTCCACAGCTTTTAATTAACCAAACTAACCATACAGATGAAGAATAGGCTATTTTGGATTGGACTGCTATTGTTTTTTGGTACCATTTTTAGAATGGAAGCCCAAGGATATTGGGGACGAATTGAGCAACGGGAGCCTACCTTGGGTATTGCAGAGGTGTATGAAAAGTTCAATACACCTGATTTTCAACTGAAGTTGGTCAAGGCATCACAAACTGTGGCCGCACTTCGTCCTGTCAAGGCATTGAATTTTGATTTTAACCCTGGGGACCGATTGGAGCTTCGAGACAAGGATAGTTTGTATCACTTGGGCGACATCAACCTTAGAATAAAGGACGCCAATGGCAATTGGATGGATTTCTCTACGGCAACCGCTAGGGCAGCGGTAACACCATTGGAAGTGAGCGGTAACATTTTGGCCGCTGCTGATTTGGCCAATACATTGCCCAAAGACATTCCGGTATCCGTAAAACGCTATTATGAATTGGATAATGACCAGTTGGTGATACGATTTGAAATAACCAATACGCAAAGCACACCTGTTGAAATTGGCGCTTTGGGAATTCCTATGATTTTCAACAATATTTTGGAAGGAAAATCTTTGACCGAGACGCATGCCCAAAACGTATTTTTTGATCCTTACATTGGAAAAGATGCCGGTTATTTGGAGGTGAAGCGCCTTAGCGGAAGAGGACCCGCGTTATTGGTACTTCCTAAGGAAAATATGTCTTTTGAAGCCTATCGACCACTTTTGGATGATCTTACCAGAAGAAGTATTGTTTTTGAAGGCTTCCATGAGTGGATGGTCTATAGCAAGGCCTATGCTGATAACGAATGGAAAGGTGTGGAGCAGTGGAACACGCCGACCTCTTTGGTGCTACAGCCCAACGATACCAAGAATTTTGCATTAAAGCTGGTCCTGTCCGAAGGGATAAAAGACATACAGGAAACCTTGGTGAAAGAGGAGCGTCCTGTGGCAACCGGAGTTCCCGGCTATGTGGTGCCCCAAGATGTAGATGCCCAGTTGTTCCTCAACTACAAAAGTGGAGTGAGTTCCATAATTGTAGAGCCTAAAGACGCTTTGGATGTAAAAGAAGATGGCGCTACGGCATCAGGATTAAAAAAATTTAGGGTCTCAGGAAAAAAATGGGGGAGAGCTCGGGTTACTGTCACCTATGTGGACGGATTAAAACAGACCATCAACTATAAAGTAATAAAGCCCGAGGAGGAAGTCATTTCCGATTTTGGTCGTTTTTTGACCAACGAACAATGGTTCGATGACCCAAATGATCCTTTCGGAAGAAACCCATCTGCCATCACCTATGATTATGATAAGAAAGAGCAGGTAACCCAAGACAGTAGGGTTTGGATCAGTGGTTTAAGTGATGAAGGAGGTGCTGGTAGTTGGTTGGCTGCGGTAATGAAGCAATTGGTGCAACCCGATCGCGAGGAAATCGTGAAACTTCAGAAATTTGTGGACAACACACTGTGGGGTGGAATTCAATATAGCGATGGTCCACTAAAATATGGAGTGAAAAAAAGTCTGTTCTACTACGAACCCGATTCATTGCCCAAAGGCACCTATAGTGATACAATCAATTATGGTACATGGGCGGCTTGGGATCACAAACATGCGAATGATCCAGGTAGATCATATAATTATCCCCACGTAGCGGCGGCCTATTGGGTGCTTTATCGTTTGGCTCGATATCATGAAGGCTTGGTGGATAATAGATCTTGGCAATGGTATTTGGAAAACGCCTACCACACCAGTGTGGCGATGGTGGAAAAAGCGCCATATTATGCCCAATTCGGTCAAATGGAAGGTTCTGTGTTCCTGCTGATTTTGGAAGACCTTAAAAATGAGGCTTTTGAAGATATGGCCGCTAATTTGGAGGAACGCATGAAGGAACGTGCCAACCATTGGAGGGCATTGGATTATCCGTTTGGCAGTGAAATGCCATGGGATTCCACAGGTCAGGAAGAGGTATATATGTGGTCCGATTATTTTGGCTATGATCGAAAAGCATGGGTCACTTTGAGTGCTATTTTGGCCTATATGCCCACCATGCCCCACTGGGCGTATAATGGAAATGCCCGAAGATATTGGGATTTCTTGTACGGGGGCAAAGCAGGGAAAACTTCTCGTGTAGAACGTCAAATCCATCACTATGGCTCTTCCTTGAACGCTATTCCTGTATTGAAACACTTCAGAAAGAACCCTGATGATCTCTATCTTTTAAAAGTAGGCTATGGTGGTCTTTTGGGCGGAATTTCAAATATTACCCAAGATGGTTTTGGCCCAGCAGCCTTTCACAGTTTTCCATCTACCTTAAAAATAGATGGTATTACTGGGGATTATGGTTCCGGTTTTTATGGCTATGCCGTGAATTCGGCAACCTACATTACCCAAGATGCGGATTTAGGGTGGTTGGCTTTCGGTGGAAACCTGACCCAAAAGGGAGCTATCCTTGAAGTGGATATTACTACCGCTGCAAAATCAAGGGTTTACATTGCTCCCAAAAAAATGTGGCTGACTTTGGATGCCGGAACTTTTGATAAAGTGAGCTACAACACTAAAACTGAGAAAGTTGAAATCACCCTTGGAGGCAAAGATGATTATACACCAAACGCTTTTTTACGAGTGGATGCTGAAAACATCAGTCTCCCCTTCGAGAAAGTCAGGGGGGCGTACAAAATTCCATTGGATAGTAAAGAGCAAAAAATAGTAATATAAAAAGTAGATTAGATCTTAAAGATAAACCCGTCTTCCTCTACTTTCTTATTGTATTTTTCCTTGTCAAATACATAGAGATAGGCACCTTTACGGGAAACGGTCATGTCTTTTTCATCTAGTTTGATGAGCACATCCAATGAATTGATTTTATTGATGAAGTTCCTCTTGTCCAGTTTTTTGTCCAAGATAGATTCATAAAGATTTTGCAGCTGCCGCATGGTAAATTTTTCGGGGAGCAGTTCAAACCCAATAGGCTTGGTGAGTGCTCTCCTTCGGAGCCGGGCCATGGCTCTTTGTACCATTTGATTGTGGTCAAAGATTAAATCGGGGGCTTCATTAAGTTCAAACCATCGGGCCGAATCAATCTGAATGCCGTCAAATTTGTGGGATTCAACATCAATGAGGGCATAATAGGAAACAGAGATGGTTCGCTGGCCAGGATCACGATCTATTTTGCTAAAGGTGTACAACTGTTCCATATAAATATCGCTGAGCCCTGTGAGCGTGTGCAGTACCCGAACTGCTGCTTGATCAAGATTTTCATTCTTCTTTAAGAAACCACCAATTAAGGACCATTTACCCTTTTCTGGTTCAAAATTTCGTTTAATGAGCAGTATTTTCAGGTTTTCCTTATCAAAGCCAAAAATGATGCAGTCAACGGCCAAAAGCACCTGATCTTCTTTGTCATAATAATTGAGTTGCATATTTATATCTTCGGCTTCTTCTAGGTTGTTGATTATTTTCATGAGGACTAAAATCCTAAATCTAATTATGTTAAGCAAATGTTTGTAAGGTAAACACAAAAAATAATCTAGGTGTCTTCATAACACTTTTTTAACGCTAATCCTTGCAAAATCCAAAATTCTTTACGTTCTTTACTAGTGTGTAAGATACACTTTAAAATTGATTGATAGATAACTCGCTTTGCGAAACCTATTTTGAGTTAGTTTTAAGCTTAGTAATTATAGTAAGGCCATGGTCTTGCCATGGCCTTTTTTTAAACCTTCCGTTATGAAAATTAGTGCACATGTTTTAAAATATGCAATGGTCTTTTTGGGCTTTGTTTTACCTTCATTGCTTTTAGCACAGCAACCGGTAACTATTCAAATTAGCAAGAATGCTGATTCTATACAAATAAGCAAACATATATACGGTCATTTTGCCGAACATTTGGGTCGATGTATTTATGATGGCCTTTATGTTGGAGAAGAGAATACCGTTATTCCCAATACCGAAGGAGTTCGTAATGATATTATTGCAGCCCTAAAAGAGTTGAACATTCCCAACTTGCGTTGGCCCGGTGGCTGTTTTGCCGACACCTATCACTGGAAAGATGGTGTTGGACCCCAAGAAGACCGTCCAACCATTGTAAACCGCTGGTGGGGAGGTACAACAGAAGACAACAGTTTTGGTACACATAACTTCTTGAATCTCTGTGAAGAATTGGGTGCAGAACCTTATCTGTCTGCCAATGTTGGGAGTGGAACCGTTCAGGAATTGATAGATTGGATGCAATACACCAACCATGACGGAGTGAGCCCAATGGCTGACTGGAGGCGGGAAAACGGAAGAGAAAAACCTTGGGATGTAAAATACTGGGGCGTTGGTAATGAAACGTGGGGCTGCGGTGGAAATATGACTGCTGAGTACTATGCCGATATTTATAGAAAGTATGCAACCTTTATGTCGGATTGGAACAATACTGGCGGAGTATACAGAATTGCATCCGGCGCTTCCGAAGATGATTACCATTGGACCGAAACCTTGATGAAGAACGTACCTTATAGCCTAATGGAAGCGGTTGCTTTGCATGACTATGCCGTTTTTGATTGGAATGCCAAAGGACCATCAGTAAATTTTGATGAGGAAATCTACTTCAAAAGTATGGAGCAGGCCCTTAAAATGGAAGAGTATGTGACCAAGCATATTGCCATCATGGATAAGTATGATCCCGATGGAAAGGTAGACCTTTTTGTGGATGAATGGGGTGGTTGGTACGATGCTGAACCCGAAGTACAGAATGGTGTGCTCTACCAACAAAATACTATCCGGGATGTAATGATTGCCGGTACTGTACTCAATACCTTTAACAATCATGCAAAACGGGTAAAAATGGCGAATTTGGCCCAAATGGTCAATGTACTGCAGGCTGTGATTCTCACCGATGAGGAAAAAATGATCAAGACGCCTACCTATCATGTGATGAACATGTACAAGGTGCACCAAGATGCAATGTTGCTTCCTTCAAAAATTGAGAACAACGCCCAGTACCGTGGGCTTCCTACCATATCGGTATCGGCATCAAAAGATGCGGACAATACGGTCCACATTTCCTTGGTCAATATCGATTCCCAAGCTGAAAAAGCAGTAGAAGTAAATGTAGCCGACCTAGATATCAAAAACATTAAGGCTCAAATACTGACATCAGAAAAACTTCAGGATCACAACTCGTTCAACAATCCTGAAAAGGTTGTGCCTGGTGAATTCAAAGATTTTAAACTCAGAAAAGGTGTGCTCACCATTCAAGTGCCTGCGCACTCACTTATCGTATTAGAAGGAAAATAATAAAAAAATGAAAAAAGGATTAATTCTAGCAGTGGGTCTTTTGGCCCTTTTGGCATCGTGCAAGACGGATACCCAAAAACAAGAAGATGCCCCAGAGGCAAAGGTGAAGGAGGGCTATCCCATTGAAGCCATAAACATCAGAAATGTAAAATTGAAGGATGAATTTTGGTTACCCATTATTGAAAGGGTCCAGGAAAAAACCATTGAATTTGCCATTGAGAAATGTAACGAGGAAGGGCGTTTTGACAATTTCCTGATCGCTGGAGGGCAGATGGAAGGAACGGTAAAAGGGGCCATGCCCTTTGATGATACCGATGTCTACAAGATTATTGAAGGAGCATCCAACTCCTTGATCAGTGCGCCAAACCCGCAATTGGAATCCTTGTTGGATTCCTTGGTGTCCATTATTAAAGTGGGACAGGAAGAAGATGGTTATCTCACCACTTGGAGGACCATAAATCCTGCAAAACCACCAGCGGAATGGGTTAAGGTAGAAGAAGGAAAACGATGGGAATATCTCGCCATGAGCCATGAACTGTACAATGCAGGTCATTTGTTTGAGGCCGCCGCAGTGCACTATAAGGCTACTGGAAAGCGTAATTTCTTGGACATCGCCCTTAAGAATGCCGACCTTATGGTAGAAACCTTTGGGGATGGAGAAGGAAAGATTGCAGCCGTTCCCGGTCACCAGATTATAGAGACCGGACTTATCAAATTATATGAGGTTACGGGTAAAAAAGAATATTTTGACTTGGCCAAATACTTCTTAGATCATAGGGGTGACCCAGAAAACCATGAACTTTTCGGACCCTATTCACAAGACCATTTGCCGGTAACAGAGCAAGATGAGGTAGTAGGCCATGCCGTTCGCGCAGTGTATATGTATGCCGGGATGACGGATATAGCCGCCATTGAAAAAGATACAGCTTATCTAAAAGCGGTAAATGCACTTTGGGACAATATGGTGACCAAGAAAATGTATGTTACCGGAGGTATTGGCGCAAGACATGAAGGAGAGTCTTTTGGTGAAAACTACGAGTTGCCCAATTTAACGGCTTATAACGAGACCTGTGCTTCCATCGGGGATGTATATTGGAATCACAGATTACATAATCTAACCGGAGATGTAAAATATTTTGATGTCATTGAGAGAACTTTATATAATGGTCTTATCTCAGGACTTTCATTGGACGGTGAGAAATTTTTCTATCCTAATGCCTTGGAGTCCGATGGGGTTTATAAGTTCAATCAGGGGGCGTGCACACGTAAGGATTGGTTCGATTGTTCGTGCTGTCCAACCAATGTTATCCGTTTTATTCCCGCTATGCCCGGTTTGATCTATTCTAAGACTGACGATACCATATTTGTAAACCTTTATGCAGCCAACGATGCCACGGTTGATCTTAAAGATCAAGCCATTCAGGTATCGCAGGAAACATCCTATCCATGGGACGGAAAAGTGAAACTAACTGTTGATCCTGATGAAGCTGGTGAATTTACCATGAAGTTCAGGGTTCCCGGATGGGCAAGAAACGAGGTGTTGCCCAGTGACCTATATCACTATGCCAATCCAGTGGATGAGAACAACTCCATAACTATAAACGGAGAATCCATTGATGCAACTGCAGACAATGGCTACTATACTGTAACCCGTGAATGGAAAGCTGGCGATGTAGTGAATTTGGAGTTCCCCATGGAAGTACGAAAAGTTATTGCCAACCCATTGGTGGAAGAAGACCAGGGCAAAATGTCCTTGGAATACGGACCCATCGTATACGCCGTGGAAGAGATTGATAACAAAGGAGATTTTGATAACATCAAATTGACTTCCAACGATCAGTTTCAGGTGGAGATGCAACCTGACTTATTGGGGGGCGTAACCACTATCTCCAATGATAATTTAACCGCTATACCATACTATGCTTGGTCCAATAGGGGCGTAGGTAAAATGAAGGTATGGCTACCCACAGAAACTAACTAGCAAAAGCGGAACAATGATGAGGCATTCAATGGTGAAATATGTAATGGGACTGGCCATAGTGGTGAGCCTTGTCTCTTGTAAAACAGAGAAAAAGGATACCATTGAAGGTGCTAAAGTGGTAAACCGTAATCTTGTGGTTGATTTGGGCGATACCGGAATAAAGATTCAACCAACCATGTACGGTGTGTTTTTTGAGGATATCAACTTTGCGGCTGATGGCGGCATTTATGCCGAAATGATAAAGAACCGTTCCTTTGAATTTACCTTGCCAAAAACAGGCTGGGTAGAGCCCAATAGTGATAGACACTCCTATAATGCTGAATCGGGTATTTTAAGTATTGTGAAATATGCTGGGGATACCAACAACCATAATTACGCTCGGGTTGCGGTCAACAGTGATCAAGGCTATGTCTTGATAAATGAAGGTTTCCGAGGTATGGGGGTCAAAGAAGGTGCCCAGTATGATTTTTCCATAGACGTTGCCAAACATTCAGGCAATATTCAAAAAATAAACCTTCAAGTGGTTGACTCTCTAGATCAGGTATTGGGGGAAACTTCCATCAGTCCGGATAGTGATTCGTGGAAGACCTATGAATCCAGTTTTATGGTCAGCAAATCTGAAATGAAGGCCAAAGTCAAGATTACTTTTGAAGGTACAGGCGCGATAGATTTGGATATGATTTCCTTGTTTCCCCAAGATACTTGGAAAGGAAGAAAAAAAGGGCTTCGCAAAGATTTGGTACAGCTGTTGGATGATATGAACCCTGGATTTCTGCGTTTTCCAGGGGGATGCATTGTAGAAGGAAGAACCTTGGCCAGACGCTATCAGTGGAAAAAAACCGTTGGTGACATTGAAGACCGGGAGATTTTGGTGAATCGCTGGAACACAGAGTTCGGTCATAGACCCACTCCGGATTACTATCAGAGTTTTGGTTTGGGATTTTTCGAGTATTTCCAGCTATCAGAAGATATGGGTGCCGAACCGCTTCCCATTTTGGGATGTGGTATCGCTTGCCAGTTCAACACAGGAGAGTTGGTGCCATTGGATGAATTGGATCCCTATGTACAAGATGCATTAGATCTTATCGAATTTGCCAACGGAGACACCAATACCGCTTGGGGTAAGGTAAGGGCCAATATGGGTCATCCAGAACCCTTCAATATGAAGTACATCGGTATTGGAAATGAACAATGGGGTCCCGCTTATATTGAACGCTATGCCATTTTTGAAAAGGCACTCAAGGAGCAATATCCAGAAATTATCATTGTTTCAGGAAGTGGACCTTTCCCCGATGGCGATTATTTTGAATACGGATGGGAACAACTTAAAGAAATGAATGCTGAGATTGTGGATGAACACTATTACCGTCCTCCACAATGGTTCCGGGACAATGCAACAAGATATGACAGCTATGACCGAAATGGGCCCAAGGTCTTTGCAGGTGAATATGCTGCGCAAAGCGTGGCCATTGCAAGTCCTGATAATGAAAACAATTGGGATTGTGCTCTCTCCGAAGCCGCTTTTATGACGGGATTGGAACGTAATGCGGAAGTGGTTCAGCTTACTTCGTATGCTCCCCTTATGGCACATGCCGATGCATGGCAATGGACTCCGGACATGATATGGTTCAATAATTTGGAATCTTACGGTACCGCCAATTATCAAGTGCAAAAAATGTATGCTACTAATGCAGGGACAGATTTGTTGGGAATATCGGAAAACGGAAAACCCTTGATAGGGCAAGAAGGATTGTATGCCAGTGCGGTTAAAGATGCCAATACAGGTGAGCTAATTGTAAAAATAGTAAATACCGAATCGCATCCACAAGCATTGAAGCTTACCACCAATAATGGAAATCTAGATAAAACAGGAACAATGCTCACCCTTCAAAACAACAATTTACGAGCGGTAAATTCATTCGAATCTCCAGACTTAATAAGCCCAAAAGAAAGTACCTTTGAGACTAGTGCTGAGGTAGTTGAGGTTACTGTTGAACCCTATTCAATGAATGTCTTAAAAATTAAAATACAGTAAAATAAAGTTTTTTGGGTCAAAAAGAAGTCCCAGACACTAACCAACACAATGAAAAAGTACGTAATAGGATTGGATTATGGTTCCGACTCGGTTAGAGCGGTTTTGATTGATACGGAAAATGGAGCGGAGTTGGCCTCAGAGGTCTTTTGGTATCCGCGCTGGAAAGAACAGAAATACTGTAAACCTGGTATCAACCAGTTTAGGCAGCATCCCTTGGATCATATTGAAGGTTTGGAACATACCATCAAAGCGGTGGTATCGCAAAGTGGTGTAAATCCAGAAACCGTTTTGGGAATTTGTATAGATACTACAGGTTCATCACCCATGCCTTTGACAAAAGATGGAACCCCTTTGGCCTTGGTCGAAGGATTTCAGGAAAATCCCAATGCCATGATGGTATTGTGGAAGGACCACACAGCAGTAAAAGAAGCCAATGAAATCAATGAACTGGCCAGAAGCTGGGGCGGTGAGGATTATACCAAATATGAAGGAGGTATTTATTCCTCCGAATGGTTTTGGGCCAAGATTCTTCATGTAGCTCGGGAAGATAAAAATGTTGTTGAAGCTACCCACACATGGATGGAACATTGTGATTTCATCACGTATCTATTGGCAGACCATAAAGATTTAGAAACATTCAAACGAAGCAGATGTGCTGCCGGTCACAAGGCCATGTGGCATGAAAGCTGGGGTGGATTGCCATCCCAAGAATTTTTGTCCAAGTTAGATCCATATTTGGCATCCCTTCGGGATAAATTGTATGATGAAACCTATACGTCCAACGAGATTGCAGGTCATTTGAATGAGGAGTGGGCCAACAAATTGGGACTTACCACCAATACCGTATTGGCCGTGGGAACCTTTGATGCCCATGCCGGAGCAGTGGGGGCCAAAGTGGACCACCATGCACTCGTTCGGGTGATGGGTACTTCCACTTGCGATATCATGGTGTCTACCCACGATGCGGTTGGCGATAAAACCGTAAAAGGAATTTGTGGTCAGGTTGATGGCTCCGTAATCCCGGGATTGATGGGATTGGAAGCAGGTCAGTCTGCATTTGGCGATGTCTTGGCGTGGTTTAAAACTGTGCTGGCTTGGCCGTTGGATAATTTGGTGATGAAATCATCCGTTTTGTCCGATGAGCAGAAGAAACAATTGCAAGAAGAAGTTGAAGCCAAGTTTATTCGGACTTTAGCAGAACAAGCAGAGGCCATTCCACTTTCAGAAGTGGTGCCCATGGCGTTGGACTGGATTAACGGACGAAGAACGCCCGATGCCAACCAAGAATTGAAGAGCGCCATAACCGGAATCTCATTGGGAACAAAAGCGCCTCATATTTTTAAGGCCTTGGTCAATGCCATCTGTTTTGGTTCCAAAATGATTGTGGACCGATTCGAGGAAGAAGGTGTGAAGATTGAATCGGTTATTGGTATTGGAGGTGTGGCCAGAAAGTCACCCTTTATCATGCAGACCTTGGCCAACGTTTTGAATATGCCAATTAAAGTAGCCGAATCTGATCAGGCACCTGCTTTGGGAGCAGCCATCTATGCGGCCACGGCAGCTGGGGTTTACGAATCCGTAATTGAAGCAAGCAAGGTTATGGGCAGTGAATTTGAAGCGGAATATTTCCCGCAGGCTTCCCAAGTGGAAACCTATGCCAAATTGATGGAGTCCTATAAAGCACTCGGTCAATTTGTGGAAGAACAAACGAATAAAAAAGCTTAAAATGTCAAAATATAAGTCGCTGAAAGAAGAATGTTACGAGGCCAATATGGAGCTCAATGCTCTAGGCTTGGTCATTTATACGTTTGGCAATGTAAGTGCAGTCGACCGGGACAGTGGTGTTTTTGCCATTAAACCCAGTGGTGTACCCTACGAGAAACTGAAACCATCGGACATGGTGATTTTGGACTATGACAACAATGTAGTGGAGGGTGATTTACGGCCATCGTCTGACACCAAAACCCATAGTTACCTCTATAAAAACTGGGAAAATATTGGTGGAGTTGCCCATACCCATGCCATGTATTCGGTTTCTTGGGCGCAGGCGCAGAAGGACATTCCCATTTTTGGAACCACGCATGCAGATCATCTTACCCAAGACATTCCTTGTGCACCACCAATGACCGATGAGCTGATAGAAGGCAATTATGAGCACAACACTGGAATCCAGATTTTGGACTGTTTTTCATCCCGAAACTTGGATTACAATGAAGTGGAAATGGTTCTCATTGGGAATCACGGTCCTTTTGCCTGGGGCAAAAACGCAGCCAAGGCCGTGTACAATACTAAAGTATTGGAGACCGTGGCCCAGATGGCTTATTTGACGCTTCAGATAAACCCCAATGCCCCTAGATTAAAAGACTCTTTAATAAAAAAACATTATGAGCGTAAGCATGGTAAAAACGCCTATTACGGTCAATGACAATCAATAAGTAGATAAATGAAAATAGCTGAAAAGGAGATTTGGTTTGTAACAGGAAGCCAACATTTGTACGGCCCTGAAACACTAAAACAAGTGGCCACAAACTCAAAGAATATTGTGGATGGATTGAATGAATCTGGGAATCTGCCCATTTCTTTGGTTTTTAAACCTGTGGTGACCACTCCAGATGAAATTACCGCTGTATGCCGGGAGGCGAGCAATGATGTAAATTGTATTGGGGTGGTGGCATGGATGCACACCTTTTCTCCATCAAAAATGTGGATAGCCGGACTTACCGTGTTGAGTAAGCCATTATGTCATCTTCACACCCAGTTCAATGCAGAAATTCCATGGGAAACCATTGATATGGACTTCATGAACTTGAATCAATCTGCCCATGGAGATCGGGAATTCGGTTTTATGATGACCCGTATGCGCAAAAAACGGAAGGTTGTGGTAGGACATTGGAAAGATGCGCGCGTGCAGCAAAAACTGGCCGTTTGGTCAAGAGTAGCGCTAGGCTGCCATGAACTTCAAAATATGAAAGTGGCCCGTATTGGGGACAACATGCGTGAAGTGGCCGTTACGGAAGGTGACAAAGTAGCCGCTCAAATGCGTTTCGGAGTTGCTGTGAATGCCTACGATTCGTCTGATATTACTAAAATTATTGATACGTTAGATCAAAAGTCAACTGACCAATTGCTTGAAGAATATGAATCAAGCTATACCTTAACGGATGCCCTTAAAAAGGGAGGCGCTCAGCGAGAATCTCTTGTAGAGGCTGCCAAAATTGAATTGGCACTGCGTACCTTTTTGGAGGATGGTGGTTTTAAGGCCTTTACCGATACATTTGAGAACTTGGGTGCATTGCGCCAATTACCGGGGCTTGCAGTTCAACGCTTAATGGCCGACGGGTATGGTTTTGGTGGAGAAGGGGATTGGAAAACCGCTGCCATGGTCAGTGCCATGAAATTAATGGCCAAAGGATTGGAAGGGGGTACTTCATTCATGGAAGATTACACTTACCACTTCACCCCAGAAAAAGATTATGTGTTGGGCTCTCACATGTTGGAGATTTGCCCGTCCATTGCCAGTGGAAAACCCTCCTGCGAAGTACACCCGTTGGGTATCGGAGGTAAGGAAGATCCTGTACGTTTGGTATTCAATTCTCCTGCTGGTGATGCACTTAATGCTTCTTTGGTAGATATGGGAAATCGATTCCGTTTGATCGTAAACGAAGTTGAAGCCATTGAACCTATGGCAGATTTGCCTAAATTGCCGGTTGCCAGGGTACTGTGGGATGCCAAACCCAACTTGGATGTGGCTGCCACCGCTTGGATATTGGCCGGTGGAGCGCACCATACGGTGTATACGCAGGCATTGACCACGGAGTACATGGAAGATTTTGCTGATATTTTTGGTATAGAACTTTTGGTAATTGATGCCGAGACACGAATTAGAAGCTTCAAAGATTTAATTCACGCCAATGAGGCTTATTATCATTTGTTTCAGCATAATATGTAGCACATAAAAACTAAAAAATTAACTGAACGAACTAAAATGATGAAGACAATTCAAGCTTCTTTACTGTATTTTGTTTTTCTTGCAGCACTATTAAATATAGGGTGTAAGGAAAATAAAAAAGAAAACCAATCTGAAACAGAAATGGTGAAGACGGAATCAGAGAAAAACCATATTGAAAAAAGTGCCTTTGGCGAAACACCCGATGGTCAAAAAGTGGAGAAGTACACCCTGAGTAATGACAATGGTATGGAAATCGATGTGATCACCTACGGTGGAATCATCACCCGTTGGACGGCTCCCGATAAAAATGGAAACTATGAGGATGTGGTCCTCGGGTTCAATGATTTGGAATCTTATTTTGGGGACGTTCCCTATTTTGGGGCGTTGATTGGAAGATATGGCAACCGAATAGCTAACGGTCAGTTTTCGTTGGATGGTGAAACCTACACTTTGGCCAAAAACAATGGGCCAAACCATTTGCATGGGGGTGTCAAAGGATTTGATAAGGCAGTTTGGAATGCCAAGACAGAAAACACTGATGATGGCGCTTCATTGGTGCTTACCTATACCAGTGCCGATGGTGAAGAAGGGTATCCCGGAAAGCTCGATGTAAAAGTGACTTATACTTTAACAGGAGATGACCAATTGGATATTCATTATGAAGCGGTGACTGATAAGCCCACTGTGGTGAACCTAACACAACATAGTTATTTCAATCTTTCCGGAGATTTCTCCCAAGATATTTTGAATCATGAGGTAACCCTAAACGCTTCTGCCTATTTACCCGTGGATGCAGGGTTGATTCCCACAGGCGAACTTCGTCCTGTTGAAGGAACTCCGTTTGATTTTACAGAACCGAAAGCGGTTGGAAAAGAAATTAATGCCGATAACGAACAAATTAAAAGAGGCGGGGGTTACGACCACTGCTGGGTACTCAAAGAAACTGAGGAAAACTTGGGCTTCGCAGCATCTGCCTATCATCCAAGAACAGGCCGTTTATTAGAGGTCTATACCGATGAACCAGGAATTCAATTCTATACAGGTAATTTCTTGGACGGTAGTTTGACTTCAAAAAATGGAGGAACCTATGGAAAGCGTTCAGGACTTTGCTTGGAAACCCAACATTATCCAGATTCTCCAAATCAGGAAACATTTCCAACAACACGATTGAATCCTGGAGATACCTATAGCTCCCACACTAGTTTTAAGTTCTCAACCAAATAAACCACTATCATGCAGACATTGGATACTTTTGATTGGATTTCCATATCCATCTATTTTGTGGTGCTTTTAGGGATTGCGGTTTGGGTTATCCGAAAAAAGAAAGAAAACACCGAAGACTATTTCCTTGCGGGTAGAAATGTGGGGTGGTTCGTAGTCGGAGCATCCATTTTTGCCTCTAATATTGGGTCAGAACACGTTGTAGGGCTTGCTGGAGCAGGAGCAGGTGACCGTTTGCCCATGTTGATTTATGAAATTCAAGCCTGGGTCGTATTGATTTTGGGATGGGTCTTTTTACCATTCTATGCCAGGGCTGGGGTGTTTACCATGCCTGAATTCTTGGAAAAACGTTTTGATGCCCGTTCCCGATGGATTTTATCCGTGTTTTCAATTGTAGCCTACGTGCTCACCAAAATTTCTGTTACCATTTATGCTGGTGGAGTTGTAGTTTCCGCTTTGTTGGGGATCGATTTTTGGACCGGTGCCATCGCTACCGTTGTATTAACAGGAATCTATACTATTTTGGGTGGAATGCGTGCGGTGGTTTATACCGAAACGCTTCAAGCCATTATACTGATCATTGGTGCTGCAGCCCTTACTGTAATTGGATTGGATGAAGTAGGTGGTTGGGAAAGCATGAAGCAGACCGTTACACCGGAATATCTGAATATGTGGCGCTCCGCTTCGGATCCTGATTTTCCATGGCCACCACTTTTGATTGCAAGTACAATTACTGGTATTTGGTATTGGTGCACGGACCAATATATTGTGCAACGCGCACTAACTGCCAAAAATATTAAGGAAGGAAGACGAGGAACCATTTTTGGAGCTCTGTTGAAATTAATGCCCGTTTTCTTGTTTTTGATTCCTGGGGTTATTGCCTTGACCTTGAAAATGAGAGGACAATTGGAATGGGACACTCCAGACCAAGCCTTCCCTGTATTAATGAGTAATTTATTGCCATCCGGGTTACGAGGATTGGTTGCTGCGGGTCTTTTGGCAGCCTTGATGAGCTCTTTGGCTTCCGTATTCAACTCGTGTTCTACCTTGTTTACCGTTGACATTTATAAAAAATTACGCCCCAATACTCCAGAAAAGAAATTGGTAAGAACAGGACAGATTGCTACCGTAATCGTTGTAATCATTGGTATTATCTGGATTCCTATTATGGCCAACATATCAGGAGTACTCTATGAATACTTACAGAGTGTACAATCGTACATTGCACCACCCATAACGGCGGTATTCCTTTTGGGTATTTTCCACAAACGAATTAATGCCCAAGGTGCATTTGTCACCTTGGTTGTGGGATTCATTGTTGGTGCCCTTCGAATTATATTGGAATTGGTCAAAGGCTCACTGGACCCCAACAGCTTTTGGTTTATGTTGGGAGATATGAACTTCTTGAGCTTTGCGTCATGGTTTTTCCTTTTCTGTATCATTTTGATATTGGTGGTGAGTTATGCCACTGCTGCGCCATCTGAAGAAAAACTGAAGAACTTGACATACGCTACCATTTCTGAGGAAGAAAAACAAGCAAACAAAAACAGCTACAACTGGAAGGATATAGTCATATCCATTTTAATTGTGGCCATTGTAATTTATGTAATGGTTTGGTTCAATGGAAAGTAGGTAGGTACTGTTGAAAAGAGATTAAAACCAGAAAAATAAAAGAATCTCCCTGAAAAACAGGGAGATTCTTTTTTGTAATTACCTAGATCATTATCTGCAATACGTCCTGATGTATTGATCGGTAAAAATATATGACTTGTTGTAATCCACTAAAAATCGGCCCGTACTGAATTGGCAGTCAAAGCTGAGCACATCACCTTCTTTAATTTGATTAAAATCCAGATTTGGCGCCTCTGTAGGATTGCAGGTAATGGGTTTTGAGAAATCCTCCAAAAGATTTTTGGCAATGGAATTGGTTTCGCTTTTTAGCTCGTTCAACAATTCGGAGGAAATGGATTGTTGCTCCAGCAATTCACTGTCCACAAATTCTATATCCCGGCCAATGGCTTTTCCAGACCGATGGATTTCACCATTATCAATGTTAAATTCGGTTTTAAAGAACGTGTGTACGTAGGCTATTTTTACATAGTTGGCATCCTCTTCTAAATTGGACTCCAAGTACGAGGTACTCAATTTTGGATTGTTGCCTTTGGTTAAAAAGGAATCAATGGGAACCTCGCGTTTGTCATACCAAATTTCATGTTTTTGGTATTCATAGCCCTCAAAGGATTCGCCACGATCATCTTTTTCGTCCATGCAGCGAGCGTACATCACCACCTCTTTTGCTACATAATGGAACCCGTTTCGCTCTCTAAAAAAAGGAATCTTATATTCGTCTTTCAGTATCCATTTTCCTTGATATTTGTAGCAGGGGTAGTAGCAATCTTCGGGGAGTTCCTTTAATTTCACATAAGGCTTTATGTAATTGTTCTCAAAGCCCCATTTCAACATTTCGTAACGAGTTTGTTGCGATGGCAGCTGCTGTTTGGGTTCGTTTTTTTGCTTTCCAATAAAGTAGTACAGGGTAATCCCCAATCCCAATACCATAGCCCCAAGAATCCACATCAAAATTTTTCGAGTAGGGTTTGATTTTATGGCTCCGTCCCCTAATTTGGTTAATTTTCTGCGAAGTTGGTGCACATCCAAAAGCCGTTGTACGTTACGAAGTGCCCGCGTCAACTCACCTTCCGATGCCGTGTTGTTTATTAATCTGGAAAATTGCGAATCACTATAAAACAAATCCCGGGCAATCTTGGAATTGCTCGTAGATTCAAACTTGTTGTTTTTGGCATCATAGTGCCCATAATGATGTTCAAGTTTCGAGATAAATTCAGCATGAATTTTATTTATCTCTTCTTCTTTGCTCATTTACGTTGGTTGAAAATTGATAAAAATCGATAAAAATTATTA
Organism: Muricauda sp. MAR_2010_75; assembly: GCF_000745185.1. Lineage (NCBI taxonomy): Bacteria > Pseudomonadati > Bacteroidota > Flavobacteriia > Flavobacteriales > Flavobacteriaceae > Allomuricauda > Allomuricauda sp. MAR_2010_75. The sequence goes on along the minus strand of NZ_JQNJ01000001.1, from coordinate 570,037 downwards.
AAACAACAATAATATTAATGAATTGTTATATAATTGTTAATCGAAGGCACATAATAATATCAAAATATCAATTCTTTGATTTTTTCAGTTTTTCACTTCTAACTAATCAAACTTAAAACATTTAAAATGAAATTCAGACTAGAGCATGCATTTTTGCTACTTGCAGTCCTTTCCACTCAACTTGTACTTTCACAAAAGAGCATTTCTGGAACCATAACCGATGAGAATGGGATGCCCATGATCGGGGTTTCCATTGTTGAAGAGGGGACGACCAACGGAACAGTATCCGATTTTGATGGGCTGTATTCCATTACCGTTAAAGATGAATCCTCCCAACTAATGTTCAGTTATATTGGCTATACTCCGGTGACTCGCGCTGTTGGTTCGGGAAATACCTTGGATGTTACCATGGTGGAGAGTGCTGAGGCCCTTGATGAGGTTATTGTTACCTCACTTGGCTTTAGGGAACGGAAAGATGATCTGGGATATGCCAGTTCCACAGTTTCTGGAGACAAGATTAGTGAGTCTGGTGAGACAAATGTGCTCAACAGCCTTTCTGGGAAGTCCTCCGGAGTGCGAATCACCAGAAACTCGGGCGACCCTGGTGCTGGGGCCTATATCCAGATAAGGGGTTTGTCATCCATTACCCGGAACAGCCAGCCCCTTATTATTGTGGATGGTGTGCCCATTAGCAACGATGTTCGTGGAAACAGTGACAGCGGTGGTGTTAACCAAGAGTCGCGGTTAAATGACATCAATCCCAACGATATTGAGTCCATTACTGTGCTTAAGGGTGCATCTGCTGCTGCATTGTGGGGTACGCAGGCCTTGGGAGGTGTGGTCAACATTACCACCAAGAGCGGAAAGTTCAACAGTAAACTTTCTGTGAGCCTAAAAAGCACCTATTCCTATGATGAGATTAATAGAAAATATCCCTTGCAAGATCAATTTGGGCAAGGTGATAATGGGATTTATAACCAAAGAGCCCGTGATTCTTGGGGTGATAAGTTATCTGAAAGATCGGGTGGCTTGGACGAATTGGATACCTCGGGCGAGTTTTATATTGACCAAGCTGGTAATGTCTACTATCCCATCTTGACCAAAAACTCAAGGGAGACCTTCCACAACTCAAATTTTGATCAAATCTTTGACAATGGGCATTTTTTTGAAAACAACCTCAGCATTAGTGGAGGTAACCAAAAAAGTTCCATGTTCTTCAGCTTGGGGGATTTGGATCAGCAGGGAATTATAAGGAACAATTCAGATTATAGACGAACCACCTTGCGGTTCAATGCGCGGCACAATTTCACCGATGCCATCAGCTTAAAAATAAGCTCATCCTACTCTCGCACCAAATCCAATAGAATTGAAAAAGGGGCCAACAGTTCCGGTCTGTACCTAGGATTGTTGCGGAACCCTGTGGGGTTTGACATTACAGGGTATCGTGGGGACTATTATGCCAATAGCGATGCCACTCCGGTGTCTAACCGGCATAGATCGTATAGGGAACCTTTGGGTGCCGATGGAACTGCTACTTACAACAATCCACTATGGACTATCAACGAGCAGGAAAACTTGGCCAAGGTCAACCGTTTTATCACCAATGTGGAATTGACAGCAACACCCAATGACTGGTTGACTCTGATTGGTAGGGTGGGGTTAGATCACTACAGTGAAAAAAGGAACGAATTCTTTACTCCAGGGTCTGCTTCGGGAGCCTTCAGTTCTGGATACATCAGCCAAGAATTGGCCACCAATACCATATTTAATATGGACTATATTGCCAAAACCGCTTTTAATTTGACAAGCGATATCAGTGGTGATTTCTTGCTGGGATTCAACTTTAATGATAAATCAAGGGCGGTAAACGGATATGTAGGAACAAATTTTGTGCAGTTCTTGGATGTGGATAGTGGCATTAGGGATGTGGATAACATCTTGCCAGAAAATATTGCAACAACCAGCACCCAAGGTCAAGAGCGTACCGTAGGTATCTATTCCTCTGCATCTTTTGCATTGTATGACATGTTATTTTTAAATGGAACTGTGAGGGCAGAATCGGCCTCTACTTTTGGAGATGCGGACAACAAAGCCTTTATTTTTCCTTCTACCTCTATAGCATGGCAGTTTTCACAACTTGAACCCTTTAAAGAGAGCACGGTATTCTCCTTCGGTAAATTAAGGGCTTCGTATGGTGAAGTTGGGGTGCAGCCCGCACGATACAATACCTCCAATGTGTATGTGTCACCCACATTTGGTGATTCTTACGGTGGTGGTCTCAACTTGGGACTGTTCGGCAATGGGGCTTTTGTGCCAAGTTCCAGTCGTGGGAACAGCAACCTTAAACCAGAGCGTAAAAAGGAAGTTGAACTGGGTGTGGACCTACGTTTTTTCAGGGATAGATTGTCCTTGAGCGGGACATACTTTGCCAATGTTACCGAGGATGTTTTATTGGAGTTTCCACAGGCAAATTCAACGGGATATACCTCGGTCTATACCAATGGCGCAGAGATTGAGAACAAGGGATATGAATTTGACTTAGGTTATCGCCTAATTGATACCAAGAATTTTTCATGGACAGTGGATGCCACCTATACCCAAGTTCGAAACAAGGTGACCGATCTTGCGGGAATTGAATCCTTGAATCTGGGAGGACTTTCAGCAGTGAGTTCAAGAGCAGTGGAAGGTCAACCATTAGGCGTTCTTTGGGGCTCCAGAACACTTCGGAATGAAGATGGCTCCATCGTCTATGACGAATACGGGTTTCCTGAACAAGACCAGTTGGAAGGTGTCATCGGTGATCCAAATCCGGATTGGCAAGGGTCCATTGCCTCAAGCATTTCCTATAAAAACCTCCGCTTGTCTGTTTTGTTCGAGACCTACCAAGGAGCCGATATTTATGCAGGAACCAAATCGGTTATGCGCGATTTGGGAACGTGGTACGATACAGCCAATGAGGTCACCGCTACCCGAAACTATTTTACATGGGATGGTAACATCATCAACATTGGGGAGACCTTTCGAGGAAATGTGGGCGATTTTGGAGCTGGCCCCGTGGCACTTACCGAAGCATGGTACAATGGCGATGGAGGATTTTTCAGTAACGGAAATGATGAACTTTATATTGAGGACGGATCATGGACCCGGTTGCGGGAATTGAGTTTGGCCTACACCCTGGACAATAATTGGATCAAAAATTCCATCGGACTTCAATCTGCCGAAATATCACTTACTGGTAGAAACTTATTTCTTTGGACAAAATTTGAAGGGAACGACCCGGATACCAACCTTTCTGGTATAAGTGCGGCAAGGGGAATTGAATATTTCAACAACCCAAGTACAAAATCGTACCTCGTTAGCCTAACCCTAAACTTCTAATTGAAAAAAACACGACAATGAAACGTTATATATCCATTTTCATACTTTTTGCATTACTGGTGTCTTGTAGCAAATTGGTCGATGACCTGAACAATGACCCCAATAATCTTACTGAGAGTTCCTACGGAACGGTCCTAACCGGGGCCCAAGTGGGTAATATCCTATTCCAGACCGGTGAATCAGCCCGAAGAGCTTCCATATTTGCAGGTCAATATAAAGGGATAGATAGACAGCATGAAGGGTTTTCCCAGTACTCGGTAACCACCAGTGATTTTGATGCACTTTGGAATGATGCCTATGTAAATGCCTTCAGAAATGCACTTGTGGCCGAAGAGGTATCCCTAAATGAAGAAGTTGGTCCAGTGGCCCAGGGCATAACTTTGGTCCTTCAGGCTCAGATTGCGGGGACCATTGCTTCGCTTTATGGGGACATCCCATTTGGGGAAGCGGGAAACGTAGCCATTACCGATCCAATTTTTGAAGGACAAGAAGCCGTTTATGGTAAGATTCAGACGTTGCTGAACACGGCAATTTCACTTTTGGAGCAAGGTACAGGAAGACCAAGTTCTGGTTCTGATATTTATTTGGATGGAGATGCCCAAGCTTGGATTGAGGCTGCATATACCTTAAAAGCACGCTTTTTTATGCACACCAAGAATTACCAAAGTGCTTTGAACGCAGCATCCAACGGAATTAGTTCCATGGATAACAGCATGTACGGACCGCATGGTACCGCCGCGGAAAATTTTAATCTCAACTATCAGTTTTTTGCAGTGGAGGTTCGTCAAGCCGATGTAGTGGTTTCCGATTTTATGGCAAGTTTGATCGACCCCAATGCTGGAAATCCCATTCCAGCAAACTATAGAGGCAATGCAAAAACAGATGAAACAGGGCGATACAATTTTCTATTGGCTACTACGAGCACTGGAATCCAGCCCAATATTACTGATGGATTTGCCTCGCAGGATGCTCCGGCACCTTTGGTGACCTATGAGGAAAACTTGCTCATCTTGGCCGAAGCAGGTTTCAGGGTCAACGGTTTTGCTTCCGGTCTTTCCAATTTGAATGATTTTAGGGCATTTATGAATACAGGGGGGTATCTTTTTAATGCAGACCCAGCCCAAGTGTTATACGAACCTTATGTGGCTGCGGATTTTGAAGCAGGTGGAATGGAAAACCCAGATAATATTAGCAGGGACAATGCTTTGTTGCGTGAGATTTTGGAAGAACGCTATGTTACCCTTTTTGGGCTGATTGAACCTTTCAATGATACCCGAAGAACAGAGGGTGAAACCGTAGTAAGGGTGCCTATAACACCTAATACCGGAAGTCAGTTGCCACAGCGATTTTTGTATCCGCAATCAGAAATTGACCGGAATACCAATGTTCCAAGCCCAATTCCCAACTTTTTTGATGAAACCCCTGTTAACCAATAGGATTACATAAAATATGAAACTAAAACACATTCAAAATTGTTGCATTGCGCTCTTGTTGCTGGTGGTATTGATGCCAGTGAACCTCAATGCTCAAGAAAAGAAAGAAACGGTCAAGATATTGTTTGTAGGCAACAGCTTTACCTATTTTTGGAATATGCCGCAATTGGTGAGCGCCATGGCCGAAACCCAAGGAGTTTCCATAGCAGCCTACCAATCCACCGTAGGTGGAAGCAACCTGGAACAACATTGGAAAAGAGAAAAAGGTACCAAGACACGGGAGCTGTTGGAAGAAAAAGAGTGGGATTTTGTGGTTTTTGGGGACCACAGTTTAAGCACCATTGAAGCTCCGGAACGTTTCAGGGAATATGGGGCCAAGTTTGCAGAACTGGTTCGTTCCAAAGGAGCCGAACCCATTTTTTATATGACATGGGCGTACAAATCCAACCCTTTGATGCAAGAAGCCATTACCAAAGGATATATGGACCTTGCCACCAAGCTCAACGCCAAAGTGCTTCCCGTTGGGCCGGTTTACATGAGAGCAAGAGAGTTGCGGCCCGACCTAGAATTTTATTTTGATGATAAACACCCATCCCCTGATGGGACCTATTTAATTGCGCTTACCATTACCAAAATGCTAACAGGAGAATCGGTAAATACCATCCCAGATCGGCTTACCACATTGGACATTAATGACGAAAAACTGTACTTGTGTTTTGTGCTGCCACCGACAGGGGATTTTTTGAGACAATTGGTAGAGGAAATGAATTTTGAATCCTTTAAAACCCAAAGATGAACTTTTCGAAAAAGCATATCTTTTTAATGGCCGGACCTTTGGCCTTTCTCATATTACAAGGGTTCAATCCCCCGGCAGGGATGCCTGACAGTGCATTTAGTATGTTGGGCATTACATTATGGATGGCCATTTGGTGGGTGACTGAGGCCATCCCAATCGGGGTCACGGCACTTTTACCCATCATATTGTTTCCGTTGACTGGGGCGGTTGATTTATCTACCACCACAGCCTCCTTCGGACACAAATATATCTTCCTGTACATGGGTGGGTTTATGTTGGCCATTGCCATTGAAAAGTGGAACCTCCATAAACGGATTGCCCTTCATGTCATCCGACTGATCGGAACTAACGTATCAAAAATCATCTTAGGGTTTATGGTGGCCACCGCATTTTTGTCCATGTGGATATCAAACACGGCCACTTCGGTGATGATGCTGCCCATTGGCATGTCTATTGTGGCGCAATTAAGGGATAATCCTGCTACCATTGAGGACGAAAACCTGATTTTTGGTAAGGCCTTGATGTTGGGCATTGCGTACAGTGCTTCCATTGGGGGTATTGCCACTTTGATCGGTACCCCGCCAAATTTGGTCTTTGCCGGATATGTGGAGGAGGTTTACGGTATTGAGATAACATTTTGGCAATGGGCCAAATGGGGATTGCCTATAGCCATTCCACTATTGTTCATCGCTTGGATTTATCTCACCCGTTTTGCCTTCAAATTCAAACAAAAAGAATTTCCCGGAGGCAGACAGGAAATCAATCAGTTACTGAAACAATTGGGCCCTATGAAGAAGGAAGAAAAAATCATCTTGGGCATCTTCATCCTTACTGCGTTTGCATGGATTGGCCGCTCATTTATCCTACAACCCTTTTTTCCCGCCATTGATGACACCATAATTGCCATGTGTGCGGGAATATTGTTGTTCACAATTCCAGGGAGTGATAAAAAAGAACCCTTGATCAATTGGGAAGACGCTGTAAAATTACCCTGGGGCATTATTCTTCTTTTTGGGGGAGGTATGGCATTGGCCTCTGGGTTTGAATCGACCGGATTGGCCGCTTGGCTGGGCAACCAGATGACCCTTTTGCAAGGTTTGGCGCTTATTGTATTGGTGGTGGTAATCATAGCTTCGGTCAATTTCATTACCGAAGTAACCTCAAATCTAGCAACAACGGCAATGTTGCTCCCAATTTTGGCACCTATTGCAGTTGGATTGAACATTAATCCCTACATCTTAATGGTAGCCACAACGGTAGCGGCTTCCTGTGCTTTTATGCTTCCTGTGGCAACACCTCCCAACGCTGTGGTGTTTGGATCGGGATATTTGAAAATATCAGATATGGCCAAGAGCGGTATTTGGATGAACATTTTTTCCATTGTCTTCCTTACCCTTATGGTGTACTATATGTTGCCTCTTGTTTGGGATTTCCATCCCAGGGAGTTCAGCGACTTTATTATGAATAAAATTACCAAATGACAAACTAAAAATTACTAAACATGAAAAATCATAAAAACCCAATATGGAGCATAGTCATTGCACTGGTGCTATTGTTTATGGGATGTAATGACGATGATGAAGGCACTGTGTTTGAAGACAATGTCTTAACGGTACTTACCACCAATATTACCGAAACGGATTTTGAAACACCTGTGGAGGATGTTCCGGTGGCATCTTCCATTGAAATCATCTTTTCCCACAGTCTGGATACAGATGCCATAACATCCGCTTTGGATTTTACATCAGGTTCGGGCACTGTTGATTATGACATTGAATTTTCAAATACCAATTCCACAGTAACCTTGGTTCCCACCACATTGGATTATGAAACCAGTTATACGATTTCATTGACTGAAGGTACGTATGGAACCAACGGAGAAACATTGAGTGGTCCTTTTTCAATAAGTTTTTCTACAGCGGCATTTGTTCCACCTACTTTATCCCTGTCCAGCGATATTGCCGAATTGGAGGAAAATAGTGCCACAGCAACCATCACGGCAACCTTGAACAAAGAAGCCAACAGTGATGTAACAGCAACCATTGTTTTTGATGGAACGGCGACTAAAGGTTTGGATTACAGCATTTCAGGAGAGGAAAATATCACCATTCCCCAAGGTTCGTTATCCGCTTCAATTTCCATCACTACTATTTTGGATGGAGAAAATGAAGGCAATGAGACCATAGATATTTCATTGGAAAATGTAACCAATGCTTTGGGTGATTCCGAAGGAATATCCCTGATAGTCATTGAACAATTGCCAGCCCTATCTTTAAAGGGAATTATGGCGCTTACCTGGGATGGTTCCGGAACCAATGATGGTAAGGCCATTCACTTGGTGGCCAATCAAGATATAGCCGATTTGAGCCTTTATGGATTGGGAACGGCCAATAACGGAGGCGGAACGGATGGCGTTGAGACGGTACTTCCTGCCATTGCAGTCGCAGCAGGGGATGATATCCTTGTCGCAAGGGAAATTGCCTTGATCTCCACGTATTTCGGTGGATGTATTGATGAGTTTGAACATGTGCTCCAGGCAGAATCGGCCATCAACCAAAATGGCGATGATGCCATTGAACTTTACCAAGGTGATGTTGTAATAGAAACCTATGGTGATATTAATGTAGATGGCACTGGCGAATCTTGGGAATATTCGGGTTCTTGGGCTTACAAGTTTGATGGCTTTTGGACCACAGGTGGAGTAGATTGTTCCGTAGGCTCCACTACGGTGGATACTTTGGGCTGTCCGTATCCTATCTGTTCCGAGGCACTTAGCTTAAAAGGGGTATTGGCCCTATTGTGGGATGGTAGTGGAACCAATGGAGGCAAAGCTGTTCATCTAAAGGCCAATAAAAATATCCCAGATTTGAGCATTTACGGCATTGGTGTTGCCAACAATGGTGGAGGTACCGATGGAGTGGAATTTGTTTTACCGGCCATTTCCGTTGAAGAAGGGGATGACATCCTGCTGGCTCGTGAACAAGCGACCATCGCGGCCTATTTTGGAGGTTGTATAGATTCTTTTGAACACATCATAGAAACCGAATCCATGAATCAGAATGGTGATGATGCCATTGAGCTTTTCAATGGAACCACCGTAGTGGAAACCTATGGTGATGCCAATGTGGATGGTACTGGGGTGAGTTGGGAATATTCAGGCTCTTGGGCTTATCAAGATGGTGGAATTTGGACCGTTGGAGGCCTGGATTGTGCTGTTGGGTCCACCACAACACAAGAATCAGCATGTGTGTACCCGGCCTGTAATTAATGATATTTAACAGCTTATTTTCTAAAAATGAATAGAAAGAAATTGATAAAAAGTATTCAACTGTTGTTTTTGAGCAGTTTGGTCCTATATTTTACGGGATGTAACGAAGACGACGCTGTCTCTGGTTCCTTGAAGGTGATTTCGGTAAAGTTGAATGATGCTCCCCTTGAGAACAATATGCAGAATGTTCCCTTGAGCAGTACCTTTGAGATTGTATTTTCGGCCATTGTGGACCCCAATAAGTTTGAAAGTGCATTTTTCTTGATGGCCGGGGCCGAAAATATCCCCTACACCGTGGAGTATCTAAATCAATCCACCAAAGTCTTGATCAATGTTGAGGATATGGCCTTAGCAACGGAATATACCATTGGTTTGGACTCAGGAAATATAGGTTTGGAGGGAAAAGTACTGACCACGGGTGTTGCCTATACCTTTACCACGGCAGCTGGAAATGTTAAGACACCCTGCTTGTCCGCATCGGAGGATTGCATCCAACAGTTGAGTTTTATGGATAATGCTGATCAACCCTTATCCTTTGAGGTTTACGCCAACCATGATTTTGTGGACGACCCTGAATTTGTTTGGGATTTTATCGACAAGGTAGTGGTTGTGGTACATGGCGCGGAACGCAATGCCGATGAATACTATGGATATATGCTCAATGCATTGGAGAGTGTGGATATGGAATCAACCACCTTGGTAATTGCACCCCATTACCAAGATGATTCAACAGCACCGACAGATGGTTTGGTCTGGAACGATTCTAGATGGCGCGAAGGTGCAAATGCAGGAAATGCCAATGCTTCCATTAGTTCATTTACGGTTTTGGATACCTTGGTGAATCGCTTTTCCAATTTGGACAAATTTCCAAACCTGAAGACCGTTCTTATTGCCGGTCATTCGTCCGGGGCAGCCTACACGCAGCACTACGCCTTGGCAAACCAGGTTGAAGACGCACACCCAGCTCTCAATTTTCAATATGTAGTAGCCAATAATCAATATTTCTATTATCCAGATGGACAGCGTTATGATGAAGGTGCTGGAACGTTTTATGAGCCTATGGATTGTGCCGGATATACGTATTGGCCCTATGGATATGAATTTGCAGTATCGTATTTGGATGGTGTTGATGCCGCTACCTTAACAGCGCAACAGGTCTCCAGAAATACAATTTATTTACTGGGCAGTGATGATATATCCACTACGGGTACACTGAACACCACCGATTGTCAGGCAACTTTGTTGGGTTCAAATCGATTTGCACGGGGAGAAAATATGTTCACATATATGGAAACCTTTTATACCTCAACCCATAACCATAGAAAAATTATTGTGCCCAATGTGGCGCATGATGCCAATGGCATGTTCAATTCCTCGGAGTTTAAGCAATATGTTATGGAATTTGAGTAAAATCCAAAAGGATTTTGTTATTGATTTGTTTGAGTTAGTAAAAAAAGGATGGCTTTTGGCCATCCTTTTTTATTCTCAACCCATACTGTATTTTATGACTTTATTTTCTTATCCAAAAGGATTTGAAGCTCACTTTTCTTCAACTGGTCGTTAAAGGTCTTGATTTCCACGTTCATGAACCTCTTGAATCTGGCATCAACATCTTTTAACCTTTTGTTGAAAATTGAATATACATCTTCTTGTTGGTCCGTGGGTTTAAAATCTACGCCGTATCCCGTAATATCACTCGCCAATGAGCTCAATCGGCCGTAAAGTTTCATGGGGGACCTAAAGGCATCTTCGCGGGCACCTGTTAAATGAATGTCGTACAATGTGCCCGCTATCGACTCTGCCAAAACCCGAAGCTCTTCTGCTTTTTTTGAATCAGCCTTATTTTTTAATTGAGGGATAACCTCGTTCAACTCGGCACGTATCGTTTCAATATCATTGATCATGGTCACAGCAAGATTCATAGCATCGCGCAGTTCCAACGAAAAGGCCACTTGTTTTTCAATATCTTCCAGACTACCTTCGGTAGACGGGTCTTTTAATACTTCCACTTCTCGAATGTATTCCTTGTCATCTACAATCAATTTGACTTTGTAAACACCGGGAACCGTTTTTGGCCCATATTGTCCGCGCATCAAATCCAAGTCCCAGGTCACTAAGGGTCGCCACCCTTCTCCGTTGAGCTGCACCCATGGTCTTCCAGGAGGTGTTGACTGCAGTTTGGGTTTATAGGTGGGTTCATATCTTAGGTCCCACATGACGCGGTTCACGCCAGCCTCTTTCTTTCCTTCCAGCGTCCTGATAAGGTCATCGGTTTCGGATAGAATCTGAATTTCAACCTTCTCATGGTCATCATCTGCCAAATAATAGTTGATATCAGCACCGTAGGCTGGATTTGTACCAGCATTCAGACTGGGTCCATCCGTTTTTATACTCTGTTTATCTTGAAAGCGGTAGGCTTGGCGCAAACTGAACAAATGAGCGTCCTTGCCCTTGGCATCCATGTCGTATTCCCGCAACGGTGCAATATTGTCCAAAATGTAGTAGCCCCTTCCATAGGTTCCCACTACCAAATCATCAAAACGTTCTTGGATTTCCAACCAATAGACTGGGGCAGGGGGAAGGTTGTTTCGCAAACGCATCCAACTTGCTCCATCATTGGTGCTGATGTAGATTCCATTGTCGACCCCAAGGTAGAGCATGCCCTCCCTTTTTGGGTCCTCTTTAATGACGTGTGCAAAACTGTGCACGGATTTTGGAACGTTGCCGCTCACCAATTTCCAGCTTTGGCCATAATCCGAAGTCTTATAAATATAAGGATCAAAATCACCCATCTGATGAAGATCTACGGCGATGTAAACTGTACCTTTTGTAAAGTGGGACACCTCAATATTGGTCACTGTGCCCCATTTAGGTAAACCGGTAATGTTTTGGGTCACATTGGTCCAGGTCTCACCGCCGTCCCGTGTCAAATTTACTTGCCCATCATTACTTCCAGTCCAGATAAGGCCCGGTTCCAATTTGGATTCCACAATGCTAAACAGTGTCGCTCCATCAAAGGTCATTAAGTTATCTGTTGCAATTCCACCAGAACTTTTTTGATGCGATTTGACGTTTAAGGTCAAATCGGGACTAATGACCTGCCAACTTTGTCCATTATCATCACTTATGTGTACAAATTGACTTCCTACATATACACGGTGACGGGTATGGGGCGAAAACGCCAAAGGAAAGTTCCAGTGCCAGCGGTATTTGAGCTTACCGGGTTCCCATCCGTACCCAGCTTCAGGCCAAACCCGAACGTCCTGGGCATGACCGGTTCTGGCATTGTAACGTTGCAAACCACCGTCGTAACAACCAGACCAGACAATATCATTATCAAAAGGGTCCGGTTGTGCGAATCCACTCTCACATCCACCTACACCTTCCCATAGACCCAGAGGAATATAACCTTGCAAACTATTGCTGGGACCTTTATAGGAATACCCATCTTGACGGTTTCCATAAACGTTATAGGGTATTTGGTCATCCACTGCGGCGTGATACATTTGCGCAATGGGAAGGACCACTCGTTGAAAACTTTCACCATGATTCAAGGTGATACTGGCACATCCATCATGGGCCACCATCATACGGTCTGCATTGATGGGGTCCAACCAAATATCATGATTGTCACCACCGGCAGCATATCCTCCGGATATGGTTTTTCCGCCATCCTTGGAAGTACTGAATTTTACACTGGCAAAATAAAGTTCGTCAGGATTGGCAGGAGAAACAGCCATTCGGGTGTAATACGGAGCCCGTTCCGCAATGTCATGGTTACGGGTTTGAAGTGTCCATGTATTTCCAAAATCCTCGGAGCGATAAAGGGCAGGGCTGTCAATTTCAAAAAGTGCGTATACCACATTGGGCTGGGACGGGGCAATCGCCACTGCCGTTTTACCAACAGGATTATCTTTTCCTCCGGGCAAACCATATTTGGATAGGGATTCCCAAGTTTCACCGCCATCTGTGGTGCGATAAACTCCTCCGCCGGGGCCGCCACTGTTCAATCCCCATGTATTGATGTGTATGGACCACATCCCCACTAAAAGTCGGTCTGGGTTTTTTGGGTCGATGGCCAATTCTGCCGCACCCGTGTTTTCATCCACAAAAAATATTTTTTTCCAGGTTTTTCCACCATCAGTGGTTTTGAAGACGCCACGGTCTTGCTGCGGTCCATAGGTATGGCCCAATGCTGCGGCATATACAATATCAGGATTGGTAGGGTGTACGATTACCCGCCCGATACGCCCTGTTTTTTCCAATCCCATTTTTTTCCAGGTCTTTCCGGCATCTTCAGATTTGTAAATACCATCACCCATAGCATGGGCAGGACGAATGACAAAGGTTTCTCCTGTTCCCGCCCAAACAATATCTGGATTTGAGGGAGCAATGGCCAATGACCCGATGGAAGAAACGTCTTGGTCATCAAAAATGGGCTCCCAGTTGATACCTCCGTCAGTAGTTTTCCAGAGCCCACCGGAGGCAGCTCCGATGTAATTGATCATTGGGTCACCGGGTACACCTGCAATGGCAATGGCGCGATTGCCTTCGGGACCGATAAAACGGAATTCCAAATCATTGAAGACGGTTGGGTCGGTTTGGGCAAAAGAGGTCAAAAAAAGAAATAAGAAAAGGGGAATCAGGGGAAATTTAGGTTTCATAGTTGGTAATTCTGACTTAAAGCTACATAAGATAGTCAATAAGGCACTATAAATTACGGGCTTCCTTTATTTTTAGAGGCTTTTCGGAAAAATGGTAAAACTGTTCAAGATTTTTGAAACTGAACTCATAAAAACCAATAATGCCCTATTTTTCCATGAGGCTGCCAATAAATGGAATTGATATTATATTACCCTTCCTCCATACCTGCGTAATGTGCATCAAATTATTTATCTGAAGGAATGGGGATGTCAGTTACATTGACTTCCTTAACGGTTCGCCCTTTGGCGATTAAAAGTCTCAAGTCTTCCAAAATTAAATACAGACAGGGTACAATAACCAATATGATGGTGGTGGCAAAAACAATCCCGAACCCCAAAGAGATGGCCATGGGAATTAGATAGAAAGCCTGGCTTGATGTTTCCAAGATAATGGGAGCGAGTCCACCAAAAGTGGTCATTGTGGTCAAGATAATGGGTCGAAACCTTCGCAGACCTGCTTCGTGGATGGATTTGTAGATGGGGTCACCTTCTTTTCTACGTTTGTTGGCATAGTCTATCATAATAAGAGAGTCGTTGACAACAACCCCGGATAAGGCGATTACTCCCATTAAACTTACCAGTGATAGATCGTATCCCAACAAAATATGACCAATAACGGCCCCAACAATTCCGAATGGGATGGCGAACATAACGATCAAGGGTTGCGAATAACTACTGAAGGCAATGGCAAGCAGTGCATAGATCAGGAGCATTGCAATGGCAAATCCAGCCCGAAGAACACTCGTACTTTCACGCATGTCGGCTTGGCTACCCTCAAAACTCCAAGTTATTCCGGGAAAATCGGCCCGAAGCTGGGGCAACGTTTCTTCTTGAACCTTGGCTATGACCCTTCCCACAGAATTGGCAGGTTCCACATCCATACCCACATTGACCACTCTTCGGCCATCGCGGCGGTTGATGTTGGTGAACGCTTCCTGTTGTTCAATTTCTACAACATCAAATAATGGGACTTCGACCCCATCTGGTGTTCGAAGTAAAAATTTTTCCAGATTTTTGATGTCTTTTCGTTCGTGCAAGGGCAGCTTCACCCGAACTTCAATTTCGTCCATCCCACGCAATTGCCGCATGGCCAGAGCACCAAAGAAGGCATCCCTGACCTGTCTTCCAACTTCATCCGAAGTAAGCCCAAGATTCCTTCCTTGGGGCAACAGCTTAAAATTGAATTGTGTTTTTCCTTTGTTGTAATTATCGGTTACATCACGGGTATTGGAAAAAGCCTGCATCCGGTTTACAAATGCTGTACTGGCTTCCTCCAACACATCAATGTTAGAATGGCTAAGGTCGATGCTGATGGCCTGACGGGCTCCGCCGGGACCTCGTTCAGCTTCAAAGGTGATTTGGTCCACACCTTCAATATCCCCAATATTGTCCCGCCAAAGGGCAATGACCTCACCGGCGGTAATATTTCTTTGATCTGGGGGAAGCATCACGATTTCAACATCGATAAAATTCTGTCCCCGAACGTTGGTTTTGATGCCTTCGGCAACTTCATAAAGATTATGCTCCTCGAACATACGTTGCGTGGCTTCCGAAATGTCATGAGCAACCTTAGCGGCTTGGTCTGGGGTGGTGCCAACGGGCAATCGAACACCAGCTTCAATTTCATCGGCGGCAACCTCAGGCATCATGATCATACCCATGTGACCACTGTAACCGTAGCCACCTACAATCAATAACAAAGTCACGGCGATGCTCAGCGTAATGTATCGATGTTTTAAGCAGATATCCAACAAGGGACGGTATCGTTTCTCTATGAAATTGTCAAAGCTCTTTGCAAAATTTCGTTGCCACCCTTCCAATTTCAACACCCACTTATTTTTGTTTTTCTTCTCTTTTAAATGGCCCAAGTGTGAAGGGAGTATGAACAAAGCTTCAAGCAGGGAAACAGCCAAAATAACAATGACCACAGCGGGCAAGGGCTGCCAGAACTTTCCAGTTTCTCCGGGCATGAAGAGCAGGGGAACAAAGGCAATGATGGTAGTGATGATACTAAAAATAACGGGTAATGAGACATCTTTGGTCCCGGCAATGGCGGCTTTCATGGGGCTCAACCCTTTTTGACGGTATTCATACACATTTTCCCCCACAACAATGGCATCATCCACCACAATCCCAAGTACCACCAAAAACCCAAACATGGAAATCATGTTTACACTTACTCCGATTAAGGGTAGAATGATCATCCCACCAATAAAGGAAATGGTCATACCGATCATGACCCAAAAGGCCAATCGATATTCTAAGAACAATGTCAGAATGATCAATACAATGACGATGGCGAGGATTCCATTTTCAGTGAGTAGCGACAAACGTTCTTGATAATCTGCTGCGCGGTTGCTATCGGTACGGAAGTTGATTCCCGGTGGCAGTTGGTAATCCTTTAAAATGTTTTCCACCACCTTGGCAATTTCCAAGGGTGATTGGTCACCAATCCGGAAAATTTGAAGTTCCACATAATTGGATTGGTTGAATTGACCATGAAATCCAGTTTCTTCAAAACCATCGGTAATTGTGGCAATGTCTTTTAAGTACACTTTAGCCCCTGATGGCGATGACACTATGGTGATATTTCCAAATTCTTCCGCCCATTGTTTTCGTTCCTGCATGCGCAGGAGAATTTCACCACTTTGGGTCTGAACGGCACCGGCAGGGACATCGTTACTGCTCTGTTGGATGATGTCGGCCACTTGGCCCAGTGTCAGGTTGTATTTTTGCAGGTTATTTCTTGGGATTTCAACACGGGTCTCAAAGTCGGGAACATTGTTAAGTTCCACTTGGGTGATTTCGGGATTACTAAGCAAAATGGTACGTAAACGTTCCGCGATTTGGCGCAAGGTCCAGATATCGGCATCCCCATAGATACCAATTTGGAGAACATCCCGTTGCCGGGAACGCAGGCTAACTTCGGGCCGTTCAATATCATCCGGAAAGGTGCGGATACGGTTTATGGCCTGATCAATGTCCTGAAATGCTTTCATGCGTTCAGTGCCAGCAACCAATTCTATGCTGACCTCTCCGGATCCTTCATTGGCCTGAGAGACAATTTCCTTGATGCCCTGCACCCCACGAACCGCTTCTTCAACAGGTTGGAGTACTCCTTGTTCCACCTCGGCAGGAGATGCCCCAGGGTAGGCCACTGAAACCTCCACAAAATCCAACTGAAATTCAGGGAACACCTCTTTTTGAATGGTATACATGGTAAACAGACCACCACCAATCAACAACAGCATCAATAAATTGGTGGCAATTGAATTACGGGCCATATAGGCTATGGCACCTTCCTTTCTCGGCGATTTTTTGTTGTCTTTATTCTCCTCCTTCATCCTATTCCTGTGTTTGAGTGGTGGGTTCATTGCTTTTGGTACGGAGATCAATGCCATCCGTTACGGTACTGAGGTTCGTGGTCACAATCATTTCACCTTTGTTCAAACCTTCACTGATGTAGGAATGTGTATCATCGGTCAATACAATTTCAACATCACGAATTTCCAACTTAGCATCTTTCATGACCCATACGGTTTCATTGCTTCGAACAAAATCCCGGTTCAGACGTACTACATTTTCAACAGGGTTAGCCTGAATATGGACTTCAACAAAGGTTCCTATCATTAGTTTTGGTTGATTCTCCATGGCTTTTGTGGTGGATAAGGGGTCTTGGACTTTAACTAGAACCCGAGCCAATCGAGTTTGCCCCTCAAGGGCACCAATTTGTTTGTCCAAATACCCTTCACGATAGGTATTGGGTGGCCAAGCTGTTGGATTTTCAATTCGTACATGGGAACCTTTTTCAGTATCGTCATTGGGGAAATCCAGCCATTGTATTTTGGAAACGGGAACGGCAGCGGCTACCCAATAATGTTCTGTACCTACAATTCTCCCCAAATCGTCTCCTTGTGAAACTTGGGAGCCCTTGGTTACGTTTTGACTTAAAATATGGGCATCAAAAGGGGCACGGATGGTAGTTCGGTCCAGATTAAGTTGCGCTTGGTCAACTGAAGCTCTAGCTGCATTGATGTTGGCCTTTACAGCATTGAGTTGCGGTTTTCTAAGGACCAATTGCCGTTCCTCTTCAGAAAGAGGATTGCCTCCAAAAAGCGAGTCGTTGGCTATGAGTTGAAGGTCTTGTTCTGCTATTTGTTGTCTTCCCATTTCGGTGGCCAGCGTCGTTTCTGACTGCAACAATTCACTTTTTCTGAGCTCCAGTGTGTTTCTGTAATCCGAAGGGTCAATCTGCAATAGCACTTCATCCTTTTTGACAAATCCACCAGGGGTAAATGCGGGATCTCTCCGTATAATTTGCCCTGACACCAATGGACTTAGGATGACATCTTCAACTGGTTGAACGGTACCTGTGGCCACGATGGTGGGTTCAAAAGTGCCATACTCCACTTGGATTACATCAACCAGAATGGCGGTTTCGATGGAAGCACCCTCTCGTTGTGCTTCGGGTTCGGTGGAAAAAATAAGTGTTGTGATCAGCGCACCACCTGCCAAGATGGCCAAACAAATCCATAGTATTTTTTTACTA
Organism: Muricauda sp. MAR_2010_75; assembly: GCF_000745185.1. Classification (NCBI taxonomy): domain Bacteria; kingdom Pseudomonadati; phylum Bacteroidota; class Flavobacteriia; order Flavobacteriales; family Flavobacteriaceae; genus Allomuricauda; species Allomuricauda sp. MAR_2010_75. Next base: position 551,910 of record NZ_JQNJ01000001.1, on the reverse strand, counting down.
CTCATACAGTTCTTTTACGTTTCGGTTTTGATTTTCAAGACCTCTGCCTGTTTCAAAACTTCCGGCCAGTGCGCGGTACAACCCAACCCGAATCTGAATATGTTGGAGTTGTGCCGAAACAAAGTCCCTGCGTAGCTGCTGTTCTTGGTCTAGACCTACCAATACGTCCAAATATGGACTGAAGCCGTTTAAGAATTCCACCCGCAATTGCTTGTTGCTTTTTTCCGCAAGCTCCAATTGCCGCTGAATGTTCTCCAACCGTTGCTTCTGCATGATATCCTGTACAAGAGCATTTTCTACTTCATGAAAGGCAGTTAGGGTAGTTTGTCCGTATTGGTAAAGGCGTTGTTGTTTTATGGCGAGGGTCCTGTCCACTTCGGCATTTAACTGTCCACCGTTGAATAGCGGGGCCAATATGTTTCCGGCCAAGGAATAGGCCCAATTATCAAAAAGATTTTCAAAACTGTTGGAACGCAGTTGCCCTCTTGCACTTACTGAAATTCTCGGATATTTGCTACGAACCGCTGAAGCCCAATCTTGATCGGCAGCCAGTAATAGGGCATACGACTGTTGAAGGTCAGGTCTTCTCCGCACAAGTTCAAGCGGTAGACCTGTTTCTGGCAGTTCTGGGACCTTGGGCAAGTCAATTTTATGAAAAGGTAAACTATCTTGTGGTTGCTTTCCCAAGAGTACGGCCAACTGATTTTCCAAGACTTGCACATTGGTTGAAAAAATGATTTGCTGTTCTTTGGTGCTCTCGAGTAATTGACCTTGTCTGAGAATGTCCACAGCCCGTATTTGTCCTCCTGTAAATCGGGAGCGGATGAGTTTGATAATGGCTTCGTTTGTTTCAATCTGATTTTCGGTGATTTTTAATTGTTGCTTGGCAGCGACCAATTGGTACCAAGTTGAAGTGATTTCAGCGGAGAGTGAGATGGCTGCGGCTCGGTAATCGAAAAGGCTGGCTTCGGCCCTAAGTTTTTCAGCTCTAACGGCGGTCCCGATTCGGCCCCAGAGATCTAGTTCGTAGTTGGCCAAAAACCCCAACTGCGTATTTTCTCCTCCCACAAAATCGGGTTCGGGTAAATTAATGGCCGATTGTGCCGATGCATTGATTTCGGGCCATTTACTGGAAGCTTGCCCCTTTACCACCGCTTTGGCGGCCATAAATTGTTGCCAAGTTGCCGCCAAATCCAAATTAGATTGCATGGCGCTGTCAATCAATTTATTCAAATTTTCATCTTGAAAAGCATGCCACCATTTGTCTTCAATAATAGCGGAACCAGTTTGGGAGAATTCCTTTGGTTCTTTAATGGGAAGTTCAGTATTTGAGAATTTAGGCGCGCAATTCACCATCAGAATCAAGATAGAGGCGAAAAGTAGCAATGGTTTGTATTTGGCTAATCGTACCAACACGTGTTTTTAAGGAATGGTTTCTATTTCTTTAAAATAATTTTTTTGGTGAGAAACTATATTAACAAAAACATAATTGTTTATGTAGTAGGAGTGGTTTTGGCGTGGAAGAGTAGAAAATCAAGTAAGTATTTGCATGTTTTGAATGTGTTTTTTTGATTTTTTGCGAGAATCCAAAAGTTTTAACAGGACTTGTCAAATAAATATGGGGTAACCAAGTTTAATGCATACAGACATAAACCCCAAATCTAATCTTTATGAAAAAGCTTGAAAAGATTATCCTTTTGACTTTATCACTGACAGGTGTTATTATTTTGCAGTCCTGTAGTTCTGATGATTCTCCCACACAGATTTCAGATACCTATATTCGATTTTCCATAGATGATACTGATTATGATTTTTTAGACATTATTACCGCAGAATCCCTATCCATTACCTTCAATGGAAATAATGGTGAAGGATTGACCGATGTTGGAGATACCCGAATCAGTCTTTATTTGCCATTGGATATCACTACCGGAGATTTTGATATTGAGGGAGGTGCATTTGGTGGGGATTACAAGATTTCATTTACATCAGAACCCATGGGATTTGATTTTAATTTTGCCCAAAGTGGAAATATCAATGTAACCAGTGTTTCTGAGGATTATGTTGAAGGAACCTTTACTGCTACAATTACTTCAGAAACAGATGTTACCATAACGCTTACGGATGGTGAGTTTAGGGCACTGATGATAGATTAGGAACTAATAATAACCTAAAGCACAAAAAATTTTGGGCTTTTTTTGTTGGAGTATTATGTAGGTGTATTCTATTGGTCAAAACCCCAATAAATAGGGGTGTTACTGGCCTTCGTAAATTTATGCTCACTGAATAGGTGACTTGTTATAATTATTTCCCAAAATAGGATAAATATATGGTTTTACTATTTGATGATTTTGTAGCCAAAAGGAGACCTGTATTTGGTTTGCTTTACTCCTAACCCTAAAAATTGGCCTTTATTGGGATATCATTCGTTCCATAAATCTGTAATAGGGCCATAACCACATGGATTCAACGGCATTTGATCATAGGCCTTAACCTCTTGGGAATGCACTCCGTATAATCTTTTGGCCGTTTCTTTAATGGCATTTACCATGTGTTTATATGGGCGGTCGGTCACATCGACTAGACCACAATTATAATTCTCGCCATCATAAGATCGGCCTGTAACATCTTGATCGGACCTCATCCAAAAACTCAGCCTCTTCAAACGGAATCAATTGCGCTGCCATTTCCAAAACAGATAGAATATAGACATCCGGTTCCACAATGGCAGTATGGTTTCCGGAATTGGGATTGTCCAAGGCCAAAATACAGACGTTAAGTAGTGACTCCACTTTAAAAAGCGGGTCGCAATAGCCTTTGACCCGTAAATGGGTGGCACTAAAATCCTTTTTCTGGGGTGTCAACGAACCAAAATAAGTTTCCAAAGAGAGGTCTAGGTTTTCTAGAGCAATGGTTTTTACTTTTTCCATACAAGATGATTTGGGTTTTATTTTTCCAAAGGAAATGCATAATGTTGAAAAAGATGTCATACAACAAGTTGACACTTGTTTTCTTACTAAAATATTGGGAAGCATTCTTGGGCTAAGTGCTCAAAAAGAGTGCAACCAATCTGATTTGGCCAGAGCTTGACTCGATGGAGTCTCATGACTGAAAGCAAAACCTTTTGCAAAATGGCAGAAGTACCTGTGGAACTACTTAGTGTATTCCTTAGTGAAAAACCAGTTGCAACCGCCTTGGGGGTAAAGCTATCCAAGTTGATAGATTTTTGAAATACAAAAAACCACCCGAAGGTGGTTTTCAATGTGGAGCCGGAGGGACCAGAACCCACCTCTTAAAACCCCTGTAAATAAAGACTTTCTAGCCCTTCGAAATTTTTCGCTCACCGAATAGGTGACTTTCTTACCGATTTAGGGCAAATTGCGGAAAAACCCTATTTTTTTTAAGGGAAATCTGTAATCTAATTTGAGTTTCATTTGTTAAATTCAAATGCTTCAAAATTACCTCCTAACACTATTCTGATTGCTTTGACAAAAATCCCCTTGAAAGGGAAAATAACCAAAATAGATAGTGGTTTACCTTGTCAATGTGGTTTACGTCGAATAAGCAAATCTGATCTAAGAAAAATTCTATGGCAATTGGAAATCATGTATAAGTCGAATCGAAACCTAAGTAATTTTGAAAAAACAACAATTAAAAAACTTATTACTGACTACCTCTTCCCTACTATATGGTTTCATCGCAATAAGTCAATCTGAAGTAGTCCATTCTGGAAATCTGGAGGGGTTAACATACGATTACGCTACTAAGAAATTAGAAGGTTCGCTACCTTTTGATGAATTCACCTATTTGCTAATCAAAAAAGGGGGTGGTGATTTTTACGATAAGGCCTTTTTGTATGAGATTGAATACGTGAAAGAATCAAAAAAAGAAAAAGATACTGTATGTCCGTTCCCTACTGATTCTTGTGGTGAGGAAGCACAGATTATTGAGGATAGCTCTGATAAAGATCCAAAAAAAGTAAGAAGACCAAAATACAAGGAGGTAATGTCTAATAAATGGCAGACTAAGATATTTTATTCTGAAGAAGAACTAAATTGCTTTATAAAGGAAAAGAAAAGAAATCCTTTCGAACAAAAGGGAAAAATTAAAAAAACCTCTGATGGAAAATATGAAATAGAATTTCGTACAGGTTATTATGCTCCTTTACAGAACCTAGGGTTCAAACAATTTGGAGAAAATGGAAAATCCATTAAAGCCATCATCTCTCCATTAAAGCCAGGCAAGCTTTATGAAATTGTTGTAAACAGAAAACTCAAGGATAACGAAATCTCTTTGGTTTATGAATACCTTGATCTATATAGAAAAGGCAGTGTGCCGAAAGTCAATGGACAGGTAGACCTTTGCAAGGCAAAGGATTTTTATGATAGTAGAATTGTAGTCTTGGAAAGTAGATTGGTTAGAAGAATCCACAATCTTACCATTTTTCCCGAGAAGCATAAAGATTTTGTTGATTCCATAGTTCGTAAAAAACTATACACTTCAATTAATGAGGATTTACTGCCGCAATTTATAATTCCAAATGAGCATATATATCCAAGTGACAATCTGATAAGTGAAATAGGCGCTAAAATAAAGGCGGAAGAGTTGGATTTTAAGATCTATACGAAGTGGATGTCTTTGTTTAGGAAATCTGATGAGAACAATGATAAAGAGATTTTAAAAGTACTTAACGGAACTAACTATCCAAAATCAAAATCATTTGACTATCACACTATTTCGAAAAATTTGAAAAAGAATAGCGACAGTCTGGGTTTGCTCAAATTTGAATTGGAAAAGTTGTTGATATTAGACAATTCAGATACCGTTAACGATTTTTACAATGATTTTTTTGAAACCTTTTATAAAGCGGTTACTGACAACTATGAAACTGTCGACAGTTACGACAAGAAAGTTAAGAAAGAGTTTAACAGATCACTTGGCGTATCGGAATTATTGAGTATCAGTACTAGGGGAAAAACATTAAAAACAGCAAACTCCAAAGTTTTAGTTCCGGATTTTGGATTTGTAAATGCTTTTGCACACAATCAAACAGGTGAGATTAGGTATTTTGCGAGACCATATTTTGGTTTAAACATTCACTTTCGAGGGATTAATAAAGAGCAAAGATTAGGGGAAATTATGGATAAATCGTTTCGTCATCGCTTTTCAATAGCAATTGGAGTTACTATTGGAAAGATTGAAGCACAAGGATATACAGATCTTTTTAATGGTATCAGCCCGATGACTGGATTAAACATGCGTGTTTCTAGACAAATTCGATTTGGACTTGGAACGCTTTGGTTGAGGGAAAATGAAGCTAATCCAATAATTGATGAGTCTAGAGTGCAGTTTGCTCCTTACGTCAGTATGTCTTTAGATTTTGGGTTGTTCGAACAAGCAGGTAAATTGGTAGGTAATGTTTTTTAAAATGAAAAATTTAGCTTTTTTAGGATTGCTCCTTATAATAGTTTTTAATTCATGTACCGATGAAGTTGTTTTTTCCGATCTAGTGGAAATTGAGCAAAGTCGAATGGAATGGATTGCAAATGGTTCCGATACCTTATCATTTTCAATTACGTTTAATAGTGAATCAGTTATTGATAAAATCTCCGCAGAGGCAACAATTAGCAATGGGACTTTTGTTGAAAACGATATGACCACGTTAACTTTTGTTCCTAAGAGAACTCCAGACAATACCATCGAAAGCAAGATCATTGTAAAGTCTTCTACAAACAATTCGGAAAGTACCATTGAGTTTAATATTAACGAGTTCAAGGAAGAGTTTACGATTATGTCAAATCCTTCGACTCCTTCAAAAATTGAGTTATCTGCGTCTGCATTTTCGGTTCAAAGTGAATTTGGGGATGAAATAAACCTTACGGGTACCGTTAGAAATTCAGGGAACAAGATGGTTAGTCAAGGCGTTGGAGTACTGCTGGAAGATATACTCGAAGATGGACAACCGGTAAACGGAAGATTCAGAAATGCCGCATTAAATACTAATTCTAATAGTCAGATTTCGGCGATTTATACAGTTGGCAATATCTTATCATATCAGGATATCTATATAGTGGCAACGGTCTTGGACGAGAACAAGAACAAAACAGAAATAATTGATAGTGTTCAAATATTTGTTAACCCAAAGGAATAAAAATGGAACAAGAGAAAATTAAGAAAGCAGTAGAACTTATAAATGAAATTTTAAAGGAGGCTAACAGAGAAGAGTTACAAGTAGATAGAATACTATTGAAAAACCGAAATATGGATTTGGAAAATATAAAGGCCGCAGCGGCCTGTTGGATTGATCCAGTCACTGGCAAGATTAGCTGTTAATCAGTGTTCCTATACTGGACTTAATATTAAAATTGTCCAACTATGATTTAATCTTTGGATGGTGACGATAAAGTTGGTTTTGGTAAGGTTCTCGGTAACCACTTTTTGACCTTAATATTCTTATCCAAATTATATTTGTTTTGATTGTTCTTGAAATAGGAGGTATGAACTTTCAACCCCACTAATTAAATGTCCAATATTATTTGGGCTTGTGCTCATATATATTTTGTGCTCAAAGAATAGCTGACTTTTTAATATGAAAAGATAGATATTCATGGCTGTACTAAATTCAACGCTTATTTGATTCGATGCAACCTTTTGTCAATTAAAGCAATGAATTTCCTTTTTTGTTTTTCCTTTAAAAAACTTTCATCAATAAGGAAAGGCCATTTTTTTGTACCACTTAAAATTCTGGCCCAAAGGTTTTCGATGGCTTTTATGGGAATATGTGCTTTGGCCATTGCCCCATTAAAATCTGACTTTGTGATTTTCCTTTTTTTACCGTTCAAGGTCAAGGCCAGTTCCTCTGGGTCGTCAGGGATTACCAATTGTGCCGAGATCATGTCGTAGGCAGGGGCAAGGGAGTAAGAATCTCGATTGGTTGATATGAGGGAGAAGTTTTTTAGGTGCATATCATTGTTACCGATCAGGAATGAAACAATGACCTGTTCGTAGAATCGGACGATATCAAATATAGGGTTCTGTGAATAAGCGATGATGGCCTTGGCAATCCGCTCATAAGAGCCTCTATATTTGTGTTCAGTAAGGCGCTCAGTGAACTGGCATGCATCTTCCATAGCAAATTTATTACCCTCTGAATCCCTATCTATTCTTCGGGTCAGGTAGGCCAGATGTCCATCCTTTAACCGAATCAATATAAAGGGCACTGTATCAATTCCACAAGCCTTAGCCATCAACATTGAAAGGGCTTCCGTTTCGGGCATTTGGGGGTATTCGGAAAAGGGTGGTTTTAATATGTACCTTCCATTTAAGGCCCCCACTATAGTGAGCCTGGACTTGTTTTCATCTGTGAAACCCAATGAAAGCTTAGGCTGTACCCCGGTAACTATGACACGTTGTGCCACATTTTCTCTGGCCAGTTCCTCAATCTGTGACAGCTCATAATCCAATTCAAGTACTGGTGTGTCGTTTTGCCAAAAAGCCTTTAGACAGTCTGGATGATATAAACTCCCTTCAGGGAAAACAGGTTTTTGACAGGCCAGACAGTTGCTCATTTTTCCAATACACTTATGTTGCCGATACAATCCTTACAGGTGGCCAATAAAAGTCCCATCCTATCACGGGGATTCAGTTTCCAATTTTTATGTGCAATATCCAATAACCATCCTTCCGGGATCAGACCATCAAAAAAGGGAAACAAATAATCTGAATGATAGGTTTTGTTCCTAAGGGGCAACGTCAAAGACACGGCAATGGGATTTTCTGATTCCAGATAATCCTGTGAATAGGTAAAGTGGTATCCTTCCTCGTCCTCTTTTAGGGTTCCTGCTACGTTATTGTTCACCCAGATTTCTCCTTGTCGCATCACTTATTGGTGTAGGGGTTAATTCATGTCCAAAAAATAAAAGGACCTGATTGATTTTGTCCGTCATCAGATTGGGTTTTCCCTGCTCCAATTCACGGACAAAACGTAGTCCCACCCCTGTGGTGTCGGAAAGTTCGAATTGGGTCAGGTTAAGGTCCTTCCTTCTCTTGCGAGTGAACTGTGCTATGGGATTATTTCTATTCCATTTCCTCATTACTATACCTTTTCGGGTGCAAAATACGAATAATATTTAAAATTACACCTAAAAGGGTATAAAAAATATTGTTTTAAGAATATTATACCTTTTCGGGTATGCAACAAGCACGGAAAAAGTGCATTGTTTGGTCAAACTTGAAAAATGCACACATGTGAGGATAAATCGAATTCCCTGCCTATTCCCAACTTTGGATTCTACTTGTATTAAATAAAAGGATTCCATTGCTTTTAACACTTCACGGATTGGACCCACAAGGAAATTTAAGGCAAAAGTGGAATCCTTGGTTGCTGAGACAGCCCATTATGATAGGTTCAGCAAGTTGTTGCTCGACAGAAAACAGAAGAACATTATTACCAAACATAAAAGGGGTATCCGGCTTCGGTTGGAGGACATGGTCTATTATGGGAGGGAAGTGTACTTGGTCCTCGGGATACGGAATAGCTCGGGAATCGATTTTGAGGTGGACCGTTTGGAAGTCTTTCGCATCAATGGGAGCGCCAAACGAAGGGCCTCCTATCAGGAAATCCCCTAGGAACCCATCCATAAGTATGGGGTGCCGAACAGGGTCAAGAATGGGGAGATGGTACGGTTTATCCATGTCCTGCCCAAGTTTGTACTCGGTGATAGAGAACGTTTGAAATTGGTTCTGGAAGAACTGCACGGTGCTAGGCGGGTGGAGTTGAGGCAATAGGTTTTTTGTAATATGTTAAAAAGGGACCTAAAAGACGAGCTTATTGTTGTGTGTTGGATGTAAGCGTTTGTGGTCGGTGAATTGATTGTTCAGGTTCAAATCTGCAGGTATTTTAAGTTAAACAAAATTTGGCGAACATTGGATTGTTTATCAAGAGCACTCAGCCATAGTCAATTAGCTCCTGCTTCAAGTCATTCGTTACAATGTTCCATATTGAAATGGGCACTATCCATGATGTTGGCATATACCATTGATTTTTATTCGGTGTGCTCAAAATTTCTATTTAATTTCTCCAATTTTATTTTTTAAGCAGGTTTATCTCAATATGAGGAATATAAAGGAAAAGTTAGCCTAGAGTTCAATTGGATTTGGCTTATATTTAAAGATATTTTTCCAATTCTATGGATTTTAGAATTGATGAATGCTTTTTTATATAACGTTTTAAAAATCCTCGATTTTATGATGAAATGGACACTATCGGTATTGTTCCTTATCGCTGTCAAGGTTTCGATGGCCAATGTCACCCTACCTTCGGTATTTTCAGATCATATGGTCCTCCAGCAACAAGAAGAGGTGAAAATCTGGGGATGGGCCAGCCCGAATGAGGTAATCACCATATCTCCCTCATGGACCCAAGAAGTTTATGCCACCAAGGCCGATAATCAGGCGCATTGGGAACTGCTTTTGAGAACACCTGCGTATGGCGGCCCCTATAGCCTAAAAATTGTGGGCAACAATGCGATTTTATTGGAAGATATTCTAGTGGGAGAGGTTTGGTTGTGTTCTGGACAGTCCAACATGGAAATGTCCGCCAGTTGGGGAATTGACAATGGGGATGATGCGGTGGCTCAGGCCCAACAGCCACAGATCCGGTTTTTTAATGTTCCAAAAAAGTCAGCGAATACACCCCAGGACAATGTGCCTGGCCATTGGGAGGTTTGTACCCCTGAAAGTATGAAAACCTCCAGTGCGGTGGCGTATTTTTTTGCTAAAGAACTAGGGAAGGAGTTGAGGGGTGTACCTGTCGGACTGATTGTGTCCGCCTGGGGAGGAACACCCGCGGAGGTCTGGATGCCCGAAGAAACCATTGAAAGCAACAGTGTGATTGCATCGGCGGCAAACCAATTGACCCCAGTGGTATGGGGTCCCGTGGAACCTGCAAGGGCATACAATGCAATGATCCATCCTTTGGTGGGATTTGGATTGGCCGGAACACTGTGGTACCAAGGTGAGGCAAACACTGGATCACAGGTTTATGACAAGACCCTTGGGAGCTTGATTGAGTCTTGGAGGGCATTGTGGAAAAAGAATTTTCCTTTTTATTTCGTTCAGATCGCCCCTTATCAATATGGAGAGGGCAATGATAACGGGGTGGAGATCAGGGATGCACAAAGACGGGTGCTTGACCAAGTTTCCAATACCGCAATGGTGGTGATCAGTGATGTTTCCCCAGTAGATGACATTCACCCGAAGGACAAAAAATCAGTTGGTGAAAGACTTGCCAAGGTGGCCTTGAAAAAACATTACACCACTATTGATGGTTTGGTTGAAAGTCCCTTGTTCAAGCAAGTTACTTTCAATAGGAATAAGGCCATAATTTCCTTTAGGCATGCAAAAGGTCTTTATGTTAAGGATAAGAAATCCATGTTCGAGATAGCGGGCCATGACAAGAAATTCTTTCCAGCAACTTTTGTTGTCCAAGGGGAAACGATTGTGGTTTCGTCCAAAAAGGTCAAAGACCCCAAATATGTCAGGTTTGCATGGGGCAATACCCTACAGGCCAATGTTTTCAACAGGGCCAATCTGCCTGCATCAAGTTTTACCACGTTGCGGTGAAACCTTTTATTAGCTTAAAGACGAAGAGGAACATAATCCGGTCATTAAGCGACCACAAATTGTAAAGATTCACATTGGGACATAAAATGGATGTTAAGAAATACACAAAGCGGTTCTTTCCAGTGACCCTTGCAGTATTGATCTTTGGCATTTTTTATGTGATTTTGTTCTTCCCCAAGAGAAACCGAGAGATGATTCGTGTTGCGGATGAATATCAAATGTATTGCGGCAGTTGTCACATCGCTCCCGAACCGTCAAATATTCCAAAAGCTATTTGGGAAAAGAACGTGCTGCCCGAAATGGCCGCACGGATGGGATATCGCTATGACGATTTCAACCCCTACAAGTATTCTATAGAAGAGAACCATTATGTTCGATTGAGCAATGCGTATCCGGAAGAGCCCATTTTGGACAGTGTGACATGGGAAAGGTTGCGGGATTATATTCTTAGTCAGGCTCCGGATAGTGTTCCCAACCTACCAATACGAAAGGGAAGATCTTCAAAACTTGTTCAATTTGATGCCGTACCAAGGAAATTGGACATGGGTCCTTCCGGTGGCATCGTCAACATTGGATTTGATCCTGCAAGTGGAAGGGTGTTCATCGGGGATGTGTTCGGTCAGGTTCATGAATGGCAGAAACCATCGCCCATGGCTGAATTTTTTGAATCACCAGTGGTTTTAACTGTCCTAGGGCAGGATACCCTTTATATCACGGAAATGGGGAAAATGGGGCCAAGTGAGATTCCAAAAGGGAAAATGTACCATGCAAGTGGCGGGGCCATCCCCGGAATGGAAAAATTGCATAGACCTGTTTACAGTCAAGTGGTTGATTTGAACGGGGATGGCCAAAATGAAATACTTGTTTGTGAGTTTGGGCACCTTACCGGTGAACTTTCCCTATTTGTAAAAAAAGATTCAACATTCGCCAAGAATACATTAATGCAGTTGCCAGGGGCCATAAAAGTGGATATATTGGATATTGATGGTGACGGGAAAAAAGATATCATAGCGCTGTTTTCCCAAGGCAGGGAGGGAATATACGCTTTTGTCCAAAAAGACGACTTACAGTTTGATGTCGAACGGTTGATTGGGCTTCCCCCCGAATATGGCCTTAGTTGGTTTTCCGTGTTGGATTACAATAAAGATGGTCATTTTGATATTGTCACGGCCAATGGGGACAATGCAGATTATTCCAATTTTCTAAAACCATACCATGGGATTCGATTGTACTTGAACAATGGTGCAAATCAATTCACCGAAGAGTGGTTCTATCCCATTAATGGTGTGACCCGGGTTTTGGCGGATGATTTTGACCTGGATGGGGACATTGACTTTGCCACGATGTCATTCTTCCCAGATTTTGAAAACAATCCAGAAGAGGGATTTGTTTACCTGGAAAATCAGGATGCCATATCCTATAGTTTTATACCCTATGTCACCGAAAAGGCAAAGACCGGGAATTGGCTTGTCATGGATAAGGGAGACTTTGATAAAGACGGGGATGTTGACCTTATGTTGGGAAACTTTAATGTGTTGAAGAGTCTATCATTTAGGGAAGAAAATGATTTTGACATTTTATATCTTGAAAATAGGACGATCCACAAGCAGCTGTAATTGAACTGACAGCCAAAATACATGCTTCCCTCAGGTCAACAGGTTTCCATCTTGATCCCATTCCGCTGTGGTGTTCCGTTGGCTTTGGTCCACGCATTTTGCCAACCACTCCTCGTCGTAGGAAATACCATGCTGGGCCAAGATATGGTCTGGCACTCCATCCCATACATTGGGTGTGTTGCCCTGATACCCCAATTCCTCAATTCCAATTTTGGAAGTGTAATATCCCGTCAAGGTAAGATTTCGCAACAGGGAAAAGAACTGTTTTTCGAGAGGTTGCTCTTCATCTGGTATCACCGGGTCCGGATAGGCAATCGTATCCAAGAGGGCTTCCTGTTGCTCCAATGTTGCCAATTTAAATGGGGTATTATGGTCAACATTGCACCTATGGTCCAACCACATCAAGCCCCCTCTCAGGGGAATCTGCATTTCTGGGATATCCTTGGACATGAACTCTATGAATTCCGGAACGTTTGCATCCGTTGCACTTTGCAATCCTTGGTCTTGATCGGCGGGGAGAATCAGATCACAAAGTATGGCGATGGTCTCCATCTCATGCGCATTGAAGAATGTTTCCCCAAAGAGTTCATCGTCATGGGCTTTTTCCTCTGGTGTCCTTCCATAAGTGTATTTTGGGGACTCAATGATCTCATTGTCCACACTTATCATATCGGGTTTGCACCCATGGGCCGCCAAACCTGTTGCAACACCACCAAATATGATTGATTTTAAACTTTTTCTCCTGTCCATTTCTAGATGTTCTGCTGTTTGAGTTGTTCCACAATATAGTCTGAGGTTCTCCATGAGAGCGCCAAGATGGTCCATGTTGGATTCTTGTCCGCTTGGGACACAAAGGGTCCCGCATCCACAATAAACACGTTGTCCACATCATGCAATTGTTGGTGGCTGTTGACCACGGAGGTCTTTTCATCATCACCCATACGGGTGGTGCCCACTTCATGGATTATCATACCGGGGGCCTCGATACCAAAGTTTTGCTCTTCACTAGGTCTTTCGCCCAAGGGTTCTGCCCCTATATTGTGGAAGATTTCTTCAAATGTGTCATGCATGTGCTTTACTTGCCTGATTTCATTGTCGGTCCATTGATAGTTGAACTTGAGAACGGGTATGCCGAATTCATCAACTTTTGTGTCGTCAATTTCGCAGTAGTTGCTTTTTTGTGGTATCGATTCCCCCCTTCCCGACATGCCCACGATGGAACCATAATACTTTTTGACATCCTTTCGCAAGCTATTTCCATACCCGCCTACCGTGAGGCCAAAGAATGTATTGAATTCGTTTGGATCGAAACCAAAACCATATGCCGGCATCTTCATGCCTCCCCATATCTCTAGATGGTATCCCCTTGGAAAATCCAAGTTCTTATTGTCCAACCACCAAGGTGTGTAGATGTGCATGCCCCCAACACCATCCTCATTGTAGGTAGGTTTTCTGTTCATGAGATCGGGTACAAAACTAGCTCTGCCTGTCCCGGTTGAATCATGGAGGTACTTCCCGACAATGTCACTGCTGTTGCCCAAACCATTTGGATGTTGCCTGCTCTTTGAATTTAAAAGTATTCTTGCGGTGCTGCAGGCAGATGCGGCCAACACCACTATTTTTCCCCTTAATTTGTATTCCTTCCTGTCCTCCTTGCTGATATAGGAAACCCCTGTGGCCTTCCCCTCTTGGTCCGTGGTTACCTCACGTACCATACAGTTCACAAAAAGGTCTATCTGGCCACCATTCTTTTGGGCCGGGAATATCAAACAAGTGCCAGAGGAAAAATCAGCATAGATCTGGCAGGCCCTTGAGCATTGCCCGCAGTAGAAACAGACCCCCCTGTCGTTATTGATTCTCTTGGTAAGCATGGACATCCTGGATGGATACACCGGAATGTTCGATTTTTTTGCACCTTTTATAAAGAAGAGTTCATGTAACCTTGGTTTTGGGGGAGGAAGAAAGAACCCATCAGGGTCGTTGGGCAAACCTTCATTGGTCCCGAAGACACCGATCAGTTTATCCACTTTGTCGTAATAGGGTTTTACATCCTCATATCCAATGGGCCAATTCTCTCCCAGACCATCATGGTCCTTTCCTTTGAAATCCCGAGGACCAAAACGGAGCGAAATCCGTCCCCAATGGTTGGTACGTCCCCCCAACATCCGGGAGCGGAACCATCTGAAATTGCTGTTCTCGGCATTCGTATAAGGTTCCCCCTCTATTTCCCATCCCCCATAGGCTGAGTCGAAATCACCAAATGGTCTCTTTGTGTTCGCGCCCCTCCTCGGAGACTCATAGGGCCATCTCATTTGGGTTCTTTGTTCAGGGTCTGCCGGATCAAAGAAGGGGCCGGCCTCGACAACGGCCACCTTCAATCCAGCCTCAGAGAGAATTTTGGTGGCCATTCCACCTCCTGCACCAGAGCCTACAATGATGACATCATAGACAACTGAAGATTCTATTATCTGCACTAATTGTTTATTTTTTTGCCAAAGTATAAAAATATGAAGGGAACTAATGATGATTTCTTTGTATCTGAACAAAAAGGTTAATAGAATGACAAAATAGTTGTAAGAGAGCTGATGGACAAGCCATACTTTTCCACAGGAACAACTCCCGTTCACAACGTATTGGGTAACGATCTTGTGAAAAACTGGTCTGCAATGGTTCCAGTAGTTTGAAAATTGGTGGGTCACAAGACTATGGGATGGCTTAGATATTCTCTGTTTATTGCAAAAGTTTGGAGCCGGGTTTTTAATCGATAGGGACGTGGGCGATTCAGGGATCAACGGGGAATGGCTCTGGCAAAATGTGAAATAGAGCTAGGCTCCCAAACGGTTTGACGCTTTCAACGATGCGGGGTTGGGATGAACCGATGAACAGAAAAACTTTGTTATTTTTATTGGGGACGCAACAGCAAATTGGTTCGGGTGTTTCCGATTTGATAAGGAAATGGAAAAAAGGAAAAGCACAGTTATAGGGGGCTGTTCACTGCTTTTTGGTTACCGGATTTATAGGTGCCGTGTTGCCAGCCTTAAAGGAAAATCCCAGGGAACGGTAAGGTCATTCGGTATGGGAATGCCATATGGTGCTTCCATGATATTGCGGGGTACTGGTTCAAGGCCAGAACAATAATTGATAATCAACGAACAGATGAAGAAAAATAGGAGAAGTTTCATAAAAAAAAGTGCCTCTATGGCGGCCATGGCCTCCTTAGGGGGTATTGCATATGCCCGTTCAGGACACCAAGCACAAAAAAATATAAAGCAAACTGCAGAATTGAACGGGCTTTCAAAGGATGCAGGGATAGAAATGAGCAACGCGTACTTCTGGGGAATGGAAGCCCATGCCTATTTAATAGAATTGGCGAAACAAATGGGTGCTTATGGTGCAGTGGCCGGGATAGATGGAAGACTTTTTAGGAATCCTAATGGAAAACCCTGGGAGTATGAATCCATAAAAGATGTGGTGGATGCCTGGAAATCTGTCGGGCTCAAGTATAATGTGGTAGAAGGCCCCCCATCTTTGGGCAATAAGACAAAACTGGGCTTGGAGGGAAAGGATGAAGAAATAGAGAACTTCATCACCTTTATGAAGAACGTAAAAAAAGCTGGGGTGGATGTGATCTGCTATAATTGGATGCCGGTCATTAGTTGGGCGAGGACCGACATGGCCAGACTGGGAAGGGGCGGAGCCCTAATGACCGCCTTTGATTATGATGCGGTAAAGGACAAACCTTTGACCGAGTATGGAGAATTCACCAAAGAGACGCTATGGGACAACCTAGGGTATTTTTTAAGGGCAGTGGTCCCCGAGGCAGAGCAGATCGGTATGAAGTTGGCCTTACACCCAGATGATCCACAAGTACACAGCATACAGGGAATCCCCAGGATCATGAACACTGTGGAGAATTTCGATCGGATGTTGGATATCATTGCAAGCGATTACAATGGAATTACCATGTGCCAGGGAAATTTTTCTCTAATGGGGCCTGATATCCCAACATTGATCAGGCGATGGGGAAATGCGGGTAAAATACACTTTGTACATTTTAGAAATGTCAGGGAACTCAGTGGAGAATTGCCCAGTACCAAATTTACCGAAACTTTCCATGATGAGGGAGATATCGATATGTATGAGGCCATGAGGGCCTATTATGACATTGGTTTTAAAGGTGCGATGCGCGCTGACCATGTTCCAACCATGGCGGGGGAGGAGAATAAAAGACCTGGATATATGGATCTTGGGAACTTGTTTGCCATTGGGTATATGCGAGGTTTGGCTGAATCCGTGAGCAAAGAAAAAAGGGAGGTCGGCTAGCATCAAATAATGAAGACAATTGGCGATTGTATGCTGGTCATGGGTATATAGGTTCTTTCAAAGGTTTTTTAGTCCGACACCTATACTTACTATCCATTTTTTGATAGGGATCGAAGTCAGGTTAATTCCTTATTTGGGATGGGATATCCTTTATCAAAGGTTGGTTAGTAGCTAGGTTTTCAGGGCCTATTTCTTTTCAGGGCAATCCCACGCATCAATTCCGATAAAATTTCGACCATAAATTGTAAATATTTAACCTCTTCCAAGATTACGGGAATTACATTTAGCCTTGTCTTTAAATGATGCGACCCCTCCAAAATTCTGGACAAGTGTGCATCGAAACCTTATTTAAAAAATCAGTACTATCGTGAAAAAATTAAGATTGAGTATTTGCATTGTATTTTCCACCATGGGTTGCTTTGCCCAAATTGGGGATTTCGAGCAGGCCTTGGACATCGGTGATCCGGCCGTAACGGGATCTTCCACATATGATGAGGCCACCCAGACCTATACCTTGACAGGAGGGGGCAGTAATATTTGGTTCAACCATGATGAGTTCCATTTTCTCTTTAAGAAAATAAAAGGGGATTTTATCCTAACGGCCAATTTTGAACTTGTAGGAAACGAAGATGGCAACGGCCATCGAAAGACGGGGTGGATGATACGGGAATCTACCGAAGATGATGCCGTAAGCATCAATTCCTGTTTGCACGGAGATGGATTGGTGGTACTGCAATGGCGTTTGATGAGTGGGGCCTATATGCGAGATCCCGAGGATGAGATATTTTTCCCCAAACAGTATTTTGGGGAGAGTATCATACAATTGGAACGTTTGGGAAATTCCGTTACCATGCGGATTGCCCATCCCGGTGAACCCTTGGAAGAAATGGAGACCCTGACCATGCCCGATTTAAAGGATGAGGTTCTGGTTGGGCCCTATGTGTTGGCCCATGATCCTGAGGATCGTCAAACGGCCAAAATATGGAATGTGCGGATTTCCAAACCCGTTGCCCCTAATTGGCACCCAAACCATTTGGTGGAAACAGCATCACATGAAGGAGTGGTCAGGGGAAGCAGGGTGGAAACCGTTGATATAGAAACCGGAAAAAGGAACGTTCTACACATATCGGATCATGGGTTGGCCTCCCCAAGTTTTTCAAAGGATGGAAAAGCCATTTATTTCCTTGATGGGAATAGAAGTTATTCCGTTCCCGTCAATGGACGGGGCGCCCCCATAGTGGCGGAAGATAGAATGGACGGGCCAGAAAGAAAGGGCAAAGCCAAGTTTGTATATTATAATGAGGGGAAAAGATCGACCAATCAAATTTGGCGAAAACGGGCCAATGGCAATGAGCCTGTTCAATTGACACACGGTTTGGACCATTCTTGGTACCCACATCTATCACCAGATGGGAAATGGGTGGCCTTTCTGTCAATGCCACATGATGCCAAACCTGATGAACCAGTGCGGTTCCAGAACGTAAGTATCAAAATCATGCCAACTGGGGCGGGGGCGCCGAAGACCATTGCACATTTCTATGGGGGTAAGGGCAGTTTTGATCAATATGCGTGGTCCCCTGACAGTAAATCCTTGGTTTTCGTGAGCACGTCACAATAGTGAAATGCTGCATGGCTGTACGTTTTATAAAACTATGGAACGAACCGGCGGCCATTTGGTCAACAAAAAGCAGCCTTTGGGTTAAGGCTGCTTTTTTGTATTCAATGGGTTGCATTATTGCTTGGCAAGACCCTATCTATAAATTGCCCAAATATTCCATATTGTGACGCATACTTTCCAAAGGGGTTGTTGCATATTCTTCCTGCTCAATGAAAATATGTTTTACACCGGATTTCTCTGAATTTTTTAACATAAGGGGAACATCCAGACCGCCCTTTCCAAATTCGGTGCTCACCTTTTCTTCCATGTTCATATCTTTGAGGTGCCATAGGGGAAAACGACCTTCATATCGGTTGAAATAATCCAACGGGTCCTTGCCCGCCACCACGGCCCAACCCAGATCGAGTTCCATGTGCACAAGGTCGGCATCCGTATTGTCCAAAAGTACATCATATAGGACCTCTCCATTGTGGGATTCAAACTCATATTCATGGTTATGGTACCCAAACTTGAGTCCTGCCGCCTTGCAGTCTTCTCCCGCCTTATTGAAGGCATCGGCCACTTTTTTGTAATTGTCGGATGTTTGTCCATTGGTGGGCATGGTGGAACAGATAAGATACTCCTGTCCGGAAGCTACGGCCTCCTCAATGGTCTGTTCCCACTGGTCATCCAGATGGATATGTCCACTCACCAATTTCATCCCCAAAGCCTCGCAGGTGGATTTCATATCTTTTGGGGACAGTCCATAATAATGACCCTTATTGCTCCTTGCGGTCTCAATTTTTTTGATTCCTATTTTGGCTATCTGTTCCAAAGTACCTTTCGGATCTTTCACCATTTGATCTCTAAAAGTGTACAGTTGGATACCCAATTCCTGTTTTACGTTATTTCCACCCATTGCGCAGGCAGAAGGCAGGAGCAGGGCTCCCAAAGTAAAGGCCCCTGATTGCCATAAAAATTCTTTTCGTGTAATCATCCTATTTAAATTTTTGTTGTTATTCAATTCCTTTGCCGGTAGCGGCATAAAAAATACCACCATAGAGATGTGCCAAGAACCATGGGTTTTGATATGTTTTTTCAATATGCCCAAGGGCCGTGTAAAATGCACGACCTCCATCAAATTCATGGTACCATGCTATGGGATGAAAATCGCCCATTCCCCTGCCAACACGGTCGACTTTTTCACCGGAGGCAGTCAGGTCCCGATCGGCCCAAATCACCTCTGGGTCATAGGTATTTTCATCTACACTGATGAGATAGTTCAATCCACTCACATTTTCTTTGCCAAATTCATACCACTCGTCCGTCCACAACAGGGTTTCGGGAAAGTGTTCAAGGCCGGGGAAATTATGGTCGACTATTTTTAGTTTGGCAGTTTGTTGGACGGGATGGATGTGGAACATACGTCCTACCAGTTGGGTGTACCATTCCCACTCATACTCTGTATCGGATGCGGCATGGATGCCCACATATCCCCCGCCTGATCTGATATACCTTTCAAAAGCAGCCTGTTCCCCGTTATCGAAGATATTGGCCGTGGTACTTAAAAAAATGACCACGTCATATTCTTTAAGGCCTTCATCCGTAATATTTCTGGCCTCTTGTTGTCGGTGGAGTTCAAAATTATGGGTCAGTGCAAGTTCTTCCAAGGCCTGAATACCATTGAGAATGGATTCATGGTGCCAACCGGCAGTTTCTGTGATCAATAGGGCCTTGAACTGTTTTTGTGCCACAGTGCTTTCAGTAAAAAAAAGGAATACAAACAGAAGTGTTCCAAAATGAAAGAACAGACATTTCTTTTTGCTTTTGCAATTGAGTTCAATAGGGAAATTTGTTTTTTTCTTCATGTCTTAGAAAATTTTGTTTTTGATTCGCTTGGAAAAATGAGAAGGAAAGCTGGTGACCTTCCTTCTCATGCAATTCAAACTTGGTAATAACTAAACTAAAAAAAAACTAACTTAAACTCTCATTTACCCGAATTGCTAACAAATGCTATATGCTTACTGTCAGGTGACCAAGAATTTACATTGATGGTTCCTTGGCCTCCATACAAATACGCAATCACTTTTGGTGCACCTCCCGAAGTTGGCATCAACCGTAACATTACCCTTTTGTATGATGGGTGTGCGTTCAACGTAATGTCAGGCATAAAAGAAATAAAGGCGATCCATTTTCCATCCGGGGAAATATGGGGGAACCAATCGTTATATTGGTCAAAGGTCAACTGTTCTTTTTGACTACCATCAGGTTTCATTCGCCACAACTGCATGGTTCCGCCATTTTTGGACCCGTTGTAGTAAATGTATTTTCCATCAGGGGAATACTCACATCCGTCAACATGTTCCAACTTCCCATTATTGGTGAGCTTCACCTCATTTCCGCCCCGAATCGATTTTTTGTAGATATCATAGATGTCAGATCCATTGCGCCTGGCCACATATACCAAGTCCCTGTTGTTTGGGGCCCATCCGTGGAGGTAGGAAGGGGGGGTCGTTGTCACAGGTTCAGGTTCCCCGCCCTCAAGTGGTAAATAAAATACATTGGAGCCATTGCCATCGTTGTGGCTAATGCCCAACAACTTCCCATTGAAGGAAATACAATGGTCGTTGTTCAATCTGTCCGCCGAGCCGGTATTCAACTTTTCCAGTTCGCCTCCGGACACTGGTATGGTATAAAGTGATCCTTCCATGTTGAACAACAGTTCATCGCCGTTTGGCATCCAGTTGGGTGCCTCAAAACGACTGTCCTTTTCAAAGATGACCTTACGTTTGCCATCAAAAACATTCATAGTTTCCAATCTACACCCGATCCACCCTTCGGCACTTGGATCATAATCTTCGGCAACCGGCTGGTCGATCCGCACATTCCATACGTTGGCACTTTCAATGACATCCTCAACATGGGAACAAATAACGATTCCCAACAAGACTTCTTCCGGCATGAACTCCAACTTTTTTGAGCTTATGAGTTGAAGGGGTTCTCCCTCATGGGCAGCCCTGACAATAAAGGTATTGCCCCGCCTTTCCAATTGGATGATATCGTAGTAGGATTTGGCGGCCCAAACATCATCAAAGGGATTTTGCATGGCCGCTCCTTTTCGTTCCCTCCACTGACCAGCGGTCAGGCCATCACCGTGTAAAAATCCCCCAACCATGACCGAATTGTCATCTTCCGAGGCACGGGCCATCCAACCAATCTTTCGATGCACCTCGTTGATGCCTTCAAATTTGAAGTTGCCCGTGGCAATGAAATCACCCTTGACCTTATTGTACAGGTAACGGTGCTCGTCGCGTTGTCCCCATATGTTATATCCAGCACCTTTAATGGTGTAGGTTTGGGTGGCATCATTATATGCGGCCGAACCGGCCAATTTAGGATTGCCGATATCTTTGTTGTATTGGAAAATGCCTATTGGATTTTCTTGAGCCATTGTGATTAGGGATAATAGGAACAACGAAAGTAAAGTAATCGTATTTTTCATGAGTTTAAGAGCGGATTTTAGTGAAATGATAAATTCTTGATCAGTTAAAATTTAGATAGGACAATATTAGGGAGCCCCGTCACTTGTTAGGTAGAAAAGCTGTTATTAAAGGTTGAAATTATATCTTTTGTGAATGCATTGGTCGGGATACATGCCCGAGATTTTGGAACATGTGAACCCTGTTCCATTCGGAGTATTCTTCAGTGAAGGTTTTTACATGTTATTGCTTTTTTGGATCAAGGAACAGGGAATGACTGTGAAAGTAATTCCAATGGTCCTTGGTTGTTGGCAATCACTACGCTGAATCCATTGTCCTTCTTTATCAAGCCAAGGGTCTTAACGTCATATGCCATGTTTATCCCACTTTTGGAATAGGGCATTGGGCTAAAACCACATTCACCATCACCCAGTAACAGTAGGCCTATTGAGGCATCGTTGCGAGGGGTCTCGATTTCTGACGCGTACAGATTGCCTCCGATGATCACATCGAGAAGGCCATCATTGTTGAAGTCCTCGATCAAAATATCGTTGATGGGAGATAATTGGGCCATCAAAGGAAGTTGCTTTGATTCGTAGCTGCCCTTCCCCTTGTTTTCCAGTAAGACACTGGCGAAGGACTTTACGGTAAAATGTTGGGACTCCTTGAGATTTTCCTTGCCATATACTTCTTCCAAAGAAGCTTGGGCAAACGAATTGTAATCCTTGAACTTAAGTTGGATTGCCGGTATTTGTTCTGAGGAGCATTGCCGTCCCCTTACCGGGTATAGAACTCCTTCATTGTGATATCCGAGGGCAATATCCGTGTTTCCGTTCTCATCAAAATCATTGGCGTATAACTCAAAGGAGGCCTCTGGGGTCGCCTGATATTTATAGTTCAATCCGAGATTGCCGACAATGATATCGACATCACCGTCCTTATCGAAATCCGCACCGTCGATACTGGACCACCACCCTGTGGTATCCGCAAAACCAAAATCCGATGTCCTGTCGATGAATCTTCCATTTTCCTGACTATAAATGGTCAAGGGCAACCATTCCCCCACCACAATTAGGTCCGTGGTGCCATTTTCATCAAAATCATTCCAAAGCGCATCGGTGACCATGCCGATATCAGCCAGCCCAGGGGCCAGTTCATCCGTGGCATCCACAAATTTTGGAACACCTTGGTCCATTTGGTTGACCAGCAAGTAGCTTCGACCTGGATTTGGATAATTTTGTGGTGAGATCCTTCCCCCCACAAAGAGATCGATATCCCCATCATGATCAATGTCCGATGGAATTACACGGGAACCGCTTCCCGTGATCTTTGGCAGGATCCCTTCCGATTTCTGAAAAGTACCATTGAAGTTCAAGTATAGCCTGTCCTGGAACATTTCCTCATCCGTAAACCCATTGCCTCCACTGACAACATACAGATCCTGGTTGCCATCATTATTGGCATCAAAGAATAGGGCACCCAAGTCCTCATATTTTTTGTCCTGTTCCCAGATTCCATGTGTCAAAACAAAAGTTTCATCAGGTTGCTGTACATACATGGCCGCTGGAAATCCGGCGCCATTTCCTACGAAGATATCATCAAGTCCGTCCCCATTGATATCGGCAACGGCCATGGCGGGACCAAAATTTGATAATTTGTGCGGAAGCAGTACTTGTTTGCCAAAATCGTTGTAGGGGTTTTCACTGTGCCAGAAAATCGTGTCAAATTTCTGAAGGGTCAATTGGAACATCTGTTCCATCGTGGCTTCAGGTCTTTCCTGTTTTTGATTTTCACCTTTGGTGAAGGTTAGGGTCTGGTCCGCATTGATGTCCACGGAAACTTCCCGGGAACCATCGCTCCAATCCACCATCAATGAATCGATCTTGTTGCTCTTCCCCAAGCCGAAATGAAGCACTGGCTCCATAAAGGATTGGAACCCTTTGGTTGGATTCAAATGGAAAAATTGGGTCAGGCCGCCACTTATGACCGTTACCTTGGTACCAATACCCATGTGGTTTGGTTGATCTGATACCAGTTTAACCCTTAGGTAATGCCCATCCTTGATTTCTGAGGTATTGTTCTGGAACACACGACACGTATCATCTATATTGTTCACCACCAAATCCAAGTCTCCGTCATTGTCCAGGTCACCATAGGCGGCCCCGTTGGAAAACCCTTTATAGGTCAGGCCCCAATCCTCGTTTACTTTTTTGAACTGTAGCCCATTGGTATTCTTGAAAATATAGTTGTCAATTTTTTCTGAGGGCATCTCATTGACCAAATCGACCAAAGAGGCCTTATTGAGGTCAACATGGTCTTTTTCAAGGTTCTTAAAAAAGTCCTTGTTGTTGATTTCCCTACGGGTTCCGTTGGTGATGAACAAGTCTTTCCAACCATCATTGTCAAAATCGGCTATCAGGGGACCCCAGCTCCAATCCGTGGAGGAAATGCCGGCCATCCATCCAATGTTGCTAAAAATAGGAAGACCATCGGCATCCATGCCTTGGTTGAGCTGAAAAGAGTTGTACATGTACTGGTAATGGAACCCATGGTTGACCGTGCTCCAAAAAAGACCGACATTCATGCTGGCCATATTGGCCTTTGAACGCCGATTGTCCTCCGGGGCCATATCCATTTGGACGAGGTCCAATAATCCATCATTGTTCACATCTTCGGCGTCCGTACCCATCCCGTAAAACGAAACCTGTTTTGTGGCTTCGCTCAGTTTATCGGTAAAAGTGCCATCCCCATTATTGATATAGAGGTAATCCGGGGTACTGAAATCATTGGAAACGTAGATGTCGTCCCATCCGTCGTTGTTGTAATCCGCAATGGAGGAACTCACCGAGAGACCAAAATTCAGTAAACCGGACTTTTCAGTAACATTGGTAAATGTACCGTCGCCGTTGTTGGTGTACAAATGATCGCTCTTTGCCATATCCGCCCGGTTTATCATCATTCGATATACCGTATTGGCCGTTTTAAAGTCCGTTATGGGATAATTGATGACGAATAAATCCAGATCCCCGTCTTTGTCATAGTCAAAAAATGTGGATTGTATGGATTGGCCATTGTCGTTTATACCATATTCTCCAGCTCTTTCCGAAAAAGTCAGGTCCCCATTGTTGACATAGAGTTGATTGCTTTTGTTCCCATTTTTCCCTGAAACACTAAGATAGATGTCCAAGTGGCCATCATTGTTGATATCCACAAGGCTCACACCTGTATACCACCTGGAATCACCGCTGATTCCTGCAGTTTGGGTAATATCCTCGAATTTCATTCCTCCCTTGTTCAGGTAAAGCTTGTTGTCCACCATATTTCCGGTTAGGAAAATATCGGCAAGGCCGTCATTGTTGATGTCACCAATAGCAGTGCCACCACCCATGTACATGTACTGGTATGTGAAGTAATTTAAGGAATCGCTCTCTGTTAATTGGTTGGTGAAGGTGATTCCGGTGGATGCACTGTCAAGCAATGTGAACCTTTTTGTTTCGCTCTCAGGATTTTGATTCGTGCAAGCTGACAGAAAAATGGATATTGCCAGAAAGAGAAGGCTTTTAATCAGGGTCTTGGTCATAATATGGACAAAAAGTTTTTAAGTGATTCACTTTCTAAACTATCTATGTTATTTGTAAGGAAGTTTTTGGAAATGTCATGATTTGGCCAATACCATCGCTTCTAAACAAATTTCATAGCCTCTGGATCCCAATGTATTATTTTTTGCTCAAAATAACTTTTGTTGGCCCCTAGGGCAGCGGCAGCGGCACGGAACCCAAAAACAGCATCTTCCACTACGGTACTGCCCGTGCGCATGGAATCGAAAAAGTTAGAGAAATGGTCCTCATGATCACTATAGTTGTTGCTGATCCTGAACTCCATTTCGCCGCTTTCCGCAACATTGGCCGGAGGAGTGGGATATTTTTGTTTGTACCATTTTTCGAATTCCCGTTGATTGGCCTCGTCAAACGTATCGAATGAGTCCCAACCATCGTATCCGGGTTGATCGGATACTTTGCTCCGGGTGACCCTGACGGAGTTCCCGCCTACGGTCATGACCCCTTCGGTGCCCACCAATCGGATTCTTCCCCCACCACCTCCACCATCAATGAAGTTTACACGGATCTGCATATTGAACGCAGGGTGGTTTTTGCTCTCAGGATAATCATAACACCCAATCATGACATCGGGCACATCACGGCCATCCTTCCAATAGCGAAGGCCTCCGGTAGTGTACATTTTGGAGGGGCCGGAGGAGCCGATAACATAGTGGATACCGGAGAATAGATGGATGAACAGGTCTCCGGCCACACCGGTGCCATAGTCCTGATAGTTTCGCCACCTAAAAAAACGTATGGGGTCAAAGGCAATCTTTGGTGCATCTCCCAAAAAGCGGTCCCAGTCAATGGTTTCCGGTGAGGCATCCAATGGTATGGAATAATTCCAGGCACCAAGGTTCGATTGACGGTCGTTCCAGGTTTCGGCCAGTACCAATTCCCCTATTGCTCCATCGTCGTACAGTTCCTTTGCTTTTTTATAGACCAAAGAACTTACCCGTTGACTGCCCACTTGGAACACTTTGTTGTTCTTCCTTTGGTTTTCAATGACGGCCCATCCTTCCTCGATGTTGTGTACCATCGGTTTCTCACAATAAACAGCTTTGCCGTGGTCCATGGCATCCATGGAAATCCGATCGTGCCAATGATCGGGCGTGGCTATGATAACGGCATCAATATCGCTCCTTTTTAAAACTTCTTTATAATCATTTGTGGTGAATATATCCTTGCCAAAGACTTCTTTGGCATGTTTTCGCCTCCCTTCGTAGAGATCACAAGCTGCCACTAGTTTTGTTCCCGGTGTAGCCAAGGCTGCACGGGTATCGTTGAATCCTTGGATGCCCATTCCAATGGTCGCTATTTGGATGGTATCGTTAGGAGTATATTTTCTTTGGGGCTCATTGATGGCAAAATAGGGCCTGTCCTTTGAATTTCCCAACATCAAAGTGGGTGTTGTCCCTGCCAACAATGCGGTTCCCGATAGCTTTTTTATAAAAGACCTTCTTTGGTTTGAACTTGCTTTTTTCATTGTTCGTTGTTTTTTTGGAATCAAAATTTTAGTTGCCCTTCATCATGAAAATGGCCACTTTTAGAACCCTTCAAATTCCCAATAAATATTTATCGATAAAACCAAAGGGTGCAATTCCCGACGAGCACCCTTTGGTATAAAAATGAAGGTAGTGATACTTGTTTTTATTGCCATTCTGGATTTTGCTCCAATACACCATTGCTCAAATCTATGGCTTCTATGGGTATTGGAAAAACACTGTGCTTCGGCAATACAGGAATGCCAAGGTCTATACCCGGAATGGTTCGTTCTTCATTGGGGAAGTAAGTGTTCATGGTGGATTCCAGTACTCCCCAACGTGCCAAATCAAAGTACCTGTGGCCCTCCATGCCCAATTCAAGTCTTCTTTCAAAACGAACGGCTTTCCTTGCAAACGCTTGATCGGGAAATGAAACATAGGGTTCCACTTGATAATTTGTTGGGTTCACGCCTTCCACGGTGGGGACATAGGTCATGTTTTTGGCCCTGGTCCGGACTTGGTTCACATAGTCAAGTGCAGTATCCAGATCACCGGTTTCCACTGCTGCCTCGGCGGCCATCAACAATACATCCGCAAAACGTATGATATTGTAATTTATTCCAGAGCGATCTTGGCCCCATGGCCCTCCCGTGGACCGTGCTTCTGGCTCCGAGGCCCTGTAAGTGTTTTTGGCCGCTAAATAAGGCCCCCCTGCGGATTGCACCCTTACCCAATCGAAACCTGGATTTCTTCCAAATCCGTTGAAATCAATGTCCCGTCTCCCAACGGTATAGTCCAATCTGGGATCTAAAGGTCCACTATGCACCGTAAAGGGCTCATCGGAAGCAATGCCCTGGTCATTGGTGACATCCGTTTGGTTCCATGTATCCAATAGAGGCAGACCGGATGGATCTGTTTGAAAGGAGTTTACAAGGTCTTGCGAGGGCTGATAAAAGCCGCAGCAGGTATTCAAGGGTCCACCTCCCGGATGGTTTAGGGCACCTCCCCGGTTTCCATTGAAGGAATCTCCACTATCGTTGAAAAATTGGATGCTAAAGACGGCCTCCACTCCATTTTCCCCACGGAGGTTGAAATTGTCCACATATTCAGTATGGAGCCCGTAAGGCCCATTGTTAATGACATCCTGGAACACGGCTAATGCTTCGGTGAATTTTTCTTGATAGAGATAAACTTTGCCCAAATACGCTTTGGCGGCCCAACTATTGGCCCTTCCCACTTCGCCACTTACCTCTGGTAGGTCGTCTATGGCTGCCTGGAAATCCTCTTCGATTTTATCCCATATTGGGCCGGGGTTCGGTTTATTGGGGTCATTGAGGTCCTCTTCGCTCAAAAATGGAATGTTCCGAAAGGTACGTTGCAGTTCAAAATTAAAATGTCCCCTTAGAAACCTTGCCTCGGCTATCTGTTGGGTAAGATCCACACCTTCGATGGCTGCGGCTTGGGCAAGGACGGCATTGGCGCGGTTGACCCCAGCAAACGGTCCGACCCATTCGTCCCTGATGTAGGGATTGTTGGTGGCCCAGTCGAAGTGTTCCAACAAATAAAGTTCATTTTGGTCCCCATTGGTGGCTCCTTTGTGGGCATCGTCCGACACTACATCAAACCACCAGTTATCACCACTTGATCTGTAATCCTGGGTAAGACCGAACCGAAATCCATCGAGCATGGAATAGGCCCCGATCAAAAGAAGATCGACCCCCTGTTCGTTTGCCAATGCATCGGAATTAAGACTTCCCTTGGGTGCAATGTCCGTGAAATTCTCAGAACATGAAAGAAGTATTAAGAAAACGCAAAGTGTTTTGACTATTGTTTTTTTCATTTTAGTGAGTTTTTAAAGTTATGTTCAGAAGTTGAAGTTCAAGCCTAAAATATATGTTCTAGGTTGTGGAAATCGTCCATCATCAACTCCTATGGTTAGATCACCTGCAGGGGGATTTGGATCATCTCCAGCGGCAGTTTGACCAATTTCAGGTTCGGATCCGTTGTAATCCGTTATTGTGAAAAGATTTGTTCCTTGCACATAGACCCTGGCATTGGTGATGCTCAAACTGGGAATTTCAAAATTGTACCCGATTTGAATGTTCCGTAGACGTAGGTAGGATCCATCCTCTACAAAGTAGGAGTTTGGTTGGGATTCATTGTTTCGGATACTGGTGCTGAGAGCCGGAAGGCTGGCATCAGTATTGTTAGGTGTCCAAGAATCCAAAACCCTTACACTTCTATTGCTATTAAGGAATGTTGGGAAATCGCTCTCGATTTTTGCGAAATGGTACAGTTCGTTTCCATGAACCCCTTGGAGGAATAGGGTCATGAAGAAATCCTTGTAGCTCAAATTGGCATTTATCCCATAGGTGAAATCTGGATGTGGATTTCCTAGAATGGTCCGGTCATCATCATTGATCACGCCGTTTCCATCAATATCGCGGTACCTAAACCTACCAACACCGTCCTCAGCAGTGGCAAATCCCTGATCAGGAGCATTGGACACTTCATTGGTGTTTTGGAAAATTCCAATAACGTCACGTCCAAAATAGTAGGAAATAGGCTGTCCACTACTACTTCTGGTAATGGTTCCAGATCTAAATACAGATCCATTCAAAAATGCATCGGGGTTGTTACTGTTGACCTTTACAAGCTCATTCTTATAGGCTGATACGTTCAATCCAATATCCCATTTTAGTTGGGATGTTTGGTCAGGGTTGAAATAGTTGATGGAGAAATCAACCCCTTTGTTGTTCACTTCGCCCGCATTAATGAATGCTGGATTGGCATCAATGGATGTTGTTGGCAATGGGCTCGCTATGATCATATCCTTTGTGGTGTTGTTGAAGTAATCCACAGATATGCTCAGGTTGTCATCAAAGAACCTAGTGTCCAAACCAATGTTGAACTGATTGGAACGTTCCCATTTTAAATCCTGGTTCCCCAAGGAGGATAGAATGGCACCCGTTGCCACGGAAGCACCACTTATGGGATAAAACCCTACCTCCTGTTGTGCCTCTAAAATGTTGACATCGGGGTTAGGCACTGGAATATCTTGATTTCCAAGTTGGCCATAGGATGCCCTTAGTTTTAAGTAAGACAGCCAAGAATCATCGGGCATAAAGTTTTCCTCACTGACGACCCAACCAACGCTGGTTGACGGAAAGAGACCGGTATTGTTTCCTTCGGCGAAACGAGAGGTTTTATCATGCCTCAATGAAATTGAAGCCAAGTATTTGTTCTTGTAGGAATAATTGGCATTGAACAGGAAAGAGAACAATGTACTGGCCTCCCAACGACTGTCTATTATGGAAGGCGTTCCCGTTCCAGCTCCCAAAATGAAGAAATCAGTGTCCTCCAAAAGGAAATTCTGCACTCGGGTCGAGGTTATCCTAAAATCTTCCTTAACGGCCTCAACACCGCCCAATAGCTGGATGTTGTGTTCACCAAAATCTTTATCCCAACGTAAGGTGTTGCTCCATATCCAGGAAATGGAACGGCTCTGGGTCTCTGTGAGTGCATTGGTCTTTGGTTCAGGAGCTTCTGGATTGGCCCTTGCAATATCATTTGACAAATTGTCCACCACGTTGAATCCAAAAGTCGATTTGGCGGTAAACCCATCCAAGAACTTCACTTCGGTATAAACATCCCCAATAAGGCGTAATGCCCGATCGAAATTATCCTTCCCACGAATCAATTCCGCTACAGGATTGGACACGTTGCTCAGACCCGCTGCGGTTGAAGGTCCTCCACCGGCAAAGTTCCCAGCTTCGTCATATATGGGGACCAATGGGGGCATGCGTTGGGCATTTCCCACTTGGTTCTGGGCAAGCTGATCGGTGAAAGAGGCGCTTAAATGTTCCCCAACACGAACATTGTCCAGAATGTCGAATTCTGTATTGATCCGGGTAACGATTCGCTCAAAACCGGTATGCAATTGTATCCCCTCCGTATTTTGATATCCCACGGACATCAGATAACGGCTTTTTTGATTGCCACCACTGACGGATAGGTCATAGTTTTGGATAATACCTGTCTGAAATATCTCGTCCAACCAACGGGTATCACCACTCCGGGTAATTTTATTGTCATTCACGTCATAGGGCATGGTATCCGTTCCCCGTATGAATTCTGGGATTGTGGCGGTAGGGCCATTGCCATATTGGGGATGGGTCGGGGTGACACCGTCATTGTTGAAACTTTCCCAAAGAACGTCACCCAATTGTTGTGCATTGAGAACATCCTGTGTTTTGGCTACAGTTTGAAAGCCTACATAGGAGCTAAAGCTGATGGAGGGCTTTTCATCCCTGGATCCCGATTTTGTGGTAACAATGACAACACCATTGGAAGCTCTTGCCCCATATATGGCAGCAGAAGCATCCTTGAGGACGTTAATGGACTGTATATCGTTGGGGTTTATCTGACTCAAGATATTGGCATCCGTGGTCTGCATGCCATCAATGACCAATAGAGGGCCATTCTCATTGGTGGTACCAAAACCCCTGATGCGGATCAATGGGGTACTGCCCGGTTGTCCTCCGCCAACGACATGTACACCCGATGCTCTACCTTGGAGTGCCTGTCCCGCATTTTGGATCGGGACATCCAAGGCTTCCTCCGTATCGACTTGCACCATTGCTCCTGTGACCGTGGCCTTGGATTGTGTGGTATAACCTGTAATGACAACCTCATCCAATTGCCTGGCATCTTCCTGTAATGTGACATCAATGGTCGAATTTCCATTAATGGCGATTTCTTGGGTGGTAAACCCAATGTATGAAAAGACCAAAACAGCATCGCTGCCGGCCTCAATGGAATAGTTACCATCAAAATCCGCTGTGGTGCCATTGGTGGTGCCCTTGACAATCACATTGGCGCCAGGTAAGGGCATTCCACTGGCATCGGTCACGGTTCCGGTAATGGTCAGCTGAAGAACAGAATTTTTGGGACTTTCGACCCGATTTTCAAAATTGGCCCATGTGATCTGCGTACATAGACAAATAATCATTGATAGGAGCCAAATGGTTCTGGGCAACCTTTTTTCTTTGGGCCCTATCCGATGATAGACTTTTCTTTGATCCATAATGATTTCAGTTTGTTAGTTAATTAAGGTTAAAAATGAAGTTCCGTTGCCAATCCACCAGATAGGGTTCCAGAGGGTTGGAGGACTTTCATAGCGTTAGATAATGTGAAAGTAACCTTACTTAATTCGGATTAGGTCGAATAACAGTTTTAAGAAGTCGAATTATTATCATGATTCATTTTAAGTATTTAAAACATTGATAATGAGGTGCATGAAGTAAATATTTGGAATTCCTGAATAGGTGTTTGTGGTGTGGTAAGGTCAATATCCATAAGAAAATTTCTATACAGGAGGAATTTTTGAAGGAAATTTCCCATACGTTTTTCGTTCCCCATTTCTTGCTCCCCTTAGAAAATTATGTATGGAGTGAGGGGTATTTGTGAGGATTGTTCTTGGATTATCATTGAACGTTTTAAGGACGCATTCAAGAAATGTATCCCATAGAGCGATATTCATTGATCGGGTTCTTGCCATTAACGCTGATAGTGTTCCTGACTAAATGGAAATTTCTGTAAAGGAAAATACAATTATACCCGGTCGTCCAAGACGTTGTATTTCTACAAAGCGGAACGAGGTAGCCATAAAGGAGAATGCTGTTCACCTCAATTAAACTAGATAGGTCCCTTTTCAAAAGGGATCTATAGTTTTATTGTGGATTGATGGATGGGGTTATTCTTATGGCCCAAAGTCTAGGTTTGATCCAATATCGATTGGTAGACTAAAGACATAACATATAGGCCACCAACGCCTCTTTTTCTTCCTTTTCAAGGTCCAGTTCAAGTACAAGGTTGAAGAATTCCACGGTGTCTCCCAGTGTGGGACAACGTCCATCGTGGAGATATGGAGGGGAATCCTTGATTCCTCTTAGGGGAAAGGTTTTGATGGGGCCTTCGGGCCTTCCGTGGTAAAAGCGTTCCACTTGAAGGTCATGCATGTAATCATCAACGAAAGCGGGGCCGGAATGGCAATTGATACATTTGCCTTTTCCATAGAATATCATCTCACCCTTCAGTTCCTGTTCTGTTGCTTTTTCTGGAATTAGCCTGCCCATCGGGTTTAGTTTGGGCGCTGGTGAAAAATCAAGGATGCTGTTAAAGTCGCCCATGCGGTTGGTAACCTGTCTTTGTTGGGAACGTGGACCAATATTTTGCTGCATTCCAGGATCTCCGTCAAAGTATTCCTCAACTTCCGCAAAATGGTCCATACTGCGTATGGATCGCTTTGAAGATAGTTGCATCAGTTGGTAGTTGCCCCTCATGGTAGGGGTGTCCGTGCGCAACCTAGCCATATTGGGTCGTGAATCAGGGGCCAATTCAAAGGCCCCGTTGGTATGTCCATTCACATGGCAGGAAAAACAGGAAACCCCAACACTGGGCTCTGGGGTAACCCGGTGGGTCGTATGGTTGAACCATGTGGTGGCAGTGGGCCTCAACAATTCCTTTAGGCCCTCCATTTGTTCCGGTGTGAGCAAACCGTTGAAAACTTCATAATAATTGGCCAATGTAATTTCCCTGCCCTCCGTAACATCACCAAGCTCTTTATGGGTGGTAAGATACATTGGGGGCGGAAATTCAGGCAGATATGAATCCGGAAAATCGTGATCGACATCAATTCTCAAATGTTCTGGGTGGGCCTTGTTCCACATATCGGGAAACACCATATGAGCCACTGATTGCAATGGATGGGCCAGTGGTTTATAGGGAAATAGATCTTGGTCCTTTATTTCTTCCGGTGTCATTGCTCCAAGTTCTTCCCATGAGGAAACGCCCTTAGCCAAACGGGCCACGGGTCCATCCATAATTTTTTTTCTTCCGCTTGACATATAGGCACCATGTATTGCCTTTCCACTAAAATTGTAACGCGAGGCCATATACTTTTTAACATCACGCATCAATTCTGGCTTTTGTTCCTTGTGAAAGGAAATCCATTCATTCCACGACATGGGCAATTGGGGGGAGCCAAAGGATGTTTTGCCCTTTCCCCCGTAATTCCAAAGGTCAAAGGGTGTACGTTCCCCCTTTTTAACATCCGGATAGGGTAGGAGTTCCTTGGAATCGGAGCTTGTGACAGATGTGCGTTGGCCTTTTGTTTCCGTATAAGGCAGGTGTTCCCTAAAATTGGAGCTTGTGACAGATGTACGCTGTCCTTCTGTTTCCGTATCGATCAAAGCGGCCCGACTCTGGAGCATATGTAGGTCGGAGGTTTCGGCCAAGGCTTGGACACTTTCCGTAGGGGAACCTTTAAGCCACTTTCCGACAGCCAAAAAAGCAATAATTATAAGTAAAATTAGAATAATAAAGTCCTTTCTGTTTTTCAAAATAGGTTTGTCCTTCATTTTTTTGTTTATTTATTGTCTATACCAAGCAACCTTGCATTTTCGGATCGTAGCAAATGGAAACTACCAAAGGGGAATAATTCGAAATCCGTTCTGTTGACTGTATGATAATGGATATATTCATCCCATGTTTAGTTGGTCTATGATTCACGATCGACACTAATGGACTTGGCAGGGTAAGGCATAATTTTTAAGCATTGGTTGATAAATCCAGCCAAATCACATCTGGACCGTCCATTTGGTAAAGAATTTTGATTCTTTTGCCCGTGGGCCCAAACACAACATTGTCTGGCGAGTACTGAGCAATTGGTTCAGGTTGCTAGCAGTTCCCATTGGAATTTGATTGCATGAAAGTAGGTCGGCTTTTGTCAAGACAGGTTGAAAATTTGTTTTAAGTGGTCGAATAACTATCTGGGAGCGGTATTTATGGTCCGGGATCAACGGGTCTGAGGGCAATTAAGGCACTATCTTTGATATTTATACCCCAAGCCAAAGAACAAGTAAAAGCCATCATTCCAAGGAAATCAGATTTCACAACTTCAGGTATTTCTATGTTTTGAGGACCTGTTCTATTGAAAACGCCTACATAATCGCAGCGATTTTCAAAAGTTGTTTCCGATAGTTATTCCTTATCTTCTCCGGAAGGAATAGTTTGATCTTTTGATTGGTTTTTTCTTTTGTTGGCAACAAAGGAAGATGGATTTTCACCATAATATTTTTTGAACAGGGTTCCGAAATACTTGGCGTCGGAAAAGCCGACATTATAGGCTACCTCACTGACATTGTAATCATGTTCCAGCAACATTCTTCTCCCTTTTTTTAATCGGATTGTCCGCAGAAACTCATTTGGGGAAACATCCATTAGGGCCTTCAATTTATGATAAAATGATGTTCTGCTCATCCCCATCGCCTCGCACATGTCCTTGATCGTAAAATTGGGGTCGCTGAGGTTATCCTCCACCAATTGGGTTAGATTGGCTATAAATTTATCATCCAATTCATTGGAAAATTGAATCTCCTCCTCTGCTTCAGTGAAGAGCAGGAATTTACGTTTTAAAACCTGCCTGTTGTGCAAGAACCCTTGTATCTTGCTCAATAAAAGTTCATAGTCATAGGGCTTTACTATATAGTCATCGGCCCCACACTCCAAACCTTGCATAATGTTTTCCTTTGATCCCAGTCCAGAGAAAAGGATAATGGGCACATGACAGGTCTCAATATTTTTTTTGAGGGCCGTACAGAATTGAAATCCGTTCATTTTTGGCATTAGTACATCACAGAGAATAATGTCGGGCAGGTTGTTCTTTATCATTTTTTGGGCAGCAAGGCCATTGCTGGCCGTAATGACATGATAATCATCCATCAACCTGTTCCTACTGTATTCCATTAAATCTTGGTTGTCCTCCACAACCAATACGGTTTCCTTGTTGATCGAAGTGGATTGCTCTTGATCTGGCAGCATCATTTCAAGGAATGCGCCTTTATGGTCATCTGCATCGGTCAATGGTTTAAGCGGGAATTTCACAGCGAAAATGGAACCCTCGGAAGATGATTTGACCAAAGTGACATTACCGTTTATCAATCGGGCTAAATCGCGGGCCAGAACCAATCCCACTCCTGTACCGATACTTCCCGATGTTTCGACATTATGTGCCCGGTAAAACAGTCTGAATATTTTCTTTCGTTCCGCCATTGGAATCCCGATGCCCGTATCCTTGACAAATATTTCACATTTTTTGTCCTTGACCCTGAGTTCAACAACCACTCGACCACCTTCCAAAGTATATTTTATCGCATTGGAAAGAAGGTTGCCAACAATCTTATCCAAAATGCCCTCATCCGATTCGATAAGTAAAGAGGTCAGCTCGGTCTTTAGTTCCAAGGAAATATTCTTCTTTTCCGCTAAGATCGTAAAGGCAAAGATTTTGTCCTTTACCAACCATATCAAATCCATGGGTTGTGGGTTAACGGTATTTTTATTGGTCTCTAACTTTCTGAAGTCCAGAAACTGGATCAGTTGCATATGTACCTTCTCGGCATTTTTGAGGGCAATGTCCAGATTTTGCCGTATTGGGGCACCTATTGACATATTTTTGATTAGATCTTTGAGAGGGGCCTTTATAAGGATCAAGGGCGTCTTGATCTCATGGGCCATATTTGCCAAATACTTTAGCTTGCTTCTGGAATGTTTGGTCAATATCCACAATCGGTAGGAATACATGATCAATCCCAGCAAAAAGAGGAAAAGTATGGTGTATAATCCGTAGGCCCAAGGAGTCATCCAAAAAGGGGGATTGACAGTCAAAGCAATTTGCTTTACCGGTGCAAGGAGTTCATCCTTTTGTCCAGTGATCTTAAGTTTGAACGTATACTCCCCTGGATTTAGATTGGTATAACTTGCAACTGTGGATTCGGGGTTACTTATCCAATGCTCGTCGAAATTTTCCAACTTCCAGTGGAAGGTGCCTTTATCAAAATGCATGAAATCAATGCTGGTAAATCCAAATGAAAAGGAGTTTTGGGCGTAATCGAGCTCAATGGCCTCTGTATGGTTCAAAAGCGTATCTAGGGGTGAGTTGGTTCCTGGAAGCACTTGCCTATGGTTGAGATAGAAGTCCGTGAATAAAATGGTTTTCTTGGATTCAATGGGTCTGATTTTCAGAGGATTGAAGGTAATGACCCCTTCGCTGGTCCCAAAATAGACGTTTCCATCAGCATCGGTCAGCGCGGCATCATAATTAAAATCCACCGATGTCAATCCATCGGATTTTGTGAAATTGTTGACATTGAAGGATTTGTCGATTTGTGACAACCCCTTTGATGTACTGGCCCATATGCCATTCATGCTATTGGTCAAGGCAAATATGCGATTGGAGAGAAGTCCGTCCCCCGTGGTAAGCCTTCGAATACTTTCCTTGAACAAATTGATGGTGAAAAGGCCTTCATAACGGGTGCCCACCCATAGGAGTTTGTTCTCATCCATCGCCAAACTTGAGATCATTGCGGATTTTAATTGGGATGTGTTGACGAAGGGAAGGTTTTTTAATTGACCCGTATTTGTATCCAAAAATTTAAGCCCCGTGGATGTGCCAATGGCCAATAAGCCCTCTCCAACACTCATGAGGGTCTGTATATTGCCAATTTCTGTGGGATAATGGTCCAATAGTCCTGTTTTAAGGGAATAATGGTAAATGCGCTTAGTTTCATCTTCACTGAACCAAATACTGTTACCGGAGTTAATGTATATTTTGTTTGCGTTCACAGCGGTGAGGTCAGCATTATAATTTTTTGTACTCTTGTAGTTCAATTTTTGGGTTTCCTTGAAAACGACTGTGGAATCCGTATATGAAGCGGCCCAAATATTACCGTACCGATCCACTGAAATGGATCTCGAGTTTGAAATATGGTTTTCCCCGTTCAGATCAATTTCCAAATGGCTCCACTTATCCAATGTCTTATCCCATATACTGATGCCCTTGTCGGTTCCGAATCCAATAATATCGGGAGCCACGTTGAAGAGTTGAAGCACAACATCATTCCTAAGGGAATTTTTTTTGTACAGATAATGCCGTATGGTCTTGAAATTTAGGTTGCCAGGACTGTATACATTCAATCCTCCCCTGAATGTGGCTACAAAAAACACATTCGAACTGCTACGGTAAACATCGTGTACGGATGCCGAACTCAGGGACTCGGTGTCGTTTTGATGCGGGGTGATCTTTCCAACCTCCCTTCCTTCGATTATGTCCCATATCAATAGGCCCTCGCCATCGATTCCCACAATAATTTCATGGGGGGAAAAACGCACAATGCTCCGAACTTTAAGCCCTTTATATTCGGTGAGTCCAGTGGGCATGGAGAACTCAAAGTTGATCAGGTTGAAAGAGCACAGCCCCAACTTGTTCGACCCTACCCATAATCGATTGTTCTCTTTGTCAAAAAACAATGAGGCTATCTGCGAACCCCTTAGGCCGGTATTTTTATTTTGGGTCTCATCCAAGAGGTTGAACAAAATGTTCTTGTTTGGATCCAGTACATAAATTCCGTTTTCCGTTCCAAGATAATAGTTGTTCGTATCATCCTGTATGATTGAAGAAGTCCTGGATTCCACCCCCTTTATTTTATTGGTAAGCTTTGAGTCAGGATCAAAAATATAAACACCTTTATAGGTGCCGATCCATAATTTGTTCATGTGGTCGATGTAAAAATCATTTACCTCTTGCTCTGGGCCTTCCCTTATGGTGTGATATAGGACAAATTCATCCTGTTGGGATTCATATCGATATAACAGTCCACCCAGGGTAATGAGCCAGATCCGATTGTTTAAATCTATGTTGATATGGTATTCCACATAGTTGGCGGTCCGATATTCATATAGTTTGGGCAGATTGTAATGCTTAAAATCCTTCCCGTTGAAACGGTCTACCCCTTCTTCGGTGGCAATCCAGATAAACCCTTCATTGTCTTCAACCGATGAAAAAACTGCATTGCTGCTCAGCCCTTCACTTACTCCGAATTTTTGAAAAGTGATATTCTCTATATTTTGGGAGTACAACAATGGGGTTAGGGTAGAAAACAATGTTAACTTTAAGAAGAGTAAAGCTCTCTTCCCATATATTGAGGTTGCATTGATACTGAACATAATTATTGATGCATAATGGATTTGAAATCTTTTTGAACTTCTGAAAAATAAACGTACCGGAGACTTTTTGCAAACCTTTCCCTACGACCAAAAAGCCATTTTTCCACGGTATAAGGCAATGTTAAAGATATATATTAAATTGAAAATCAAGAAGGTCATCTGTTTTGGCATTGACTATCTCAAAGGTGACCAAGGGTGGAAATATGCGATAAAACCAATCATTGTGTGATTCTTTGCCCTTGATTTTTCCTGTCGCTGTTTTCTAAAAACGGGACATCCTTTTTTACCTCAAGACCTTGAATTGACAAGAAGCGTTGTTCAATTCGAGGGAAGATGGATCCTTACAAAATCATAGAACCGTAAAATAATGATGATCGAGACAAATTTGTACCAATATCCACTATTTAAGTGGACATTTTGTTTTATTAAGGTTATTAGGACTGAGCGGTTCGTGTTGATTTTATTGGTGTGTCTTTAACACACCAAAATCAAACGCTTTGGACGATGACTTGTAAGCTACATCCCCATATCCATGTTGGATTCCTTGTTGTTTAACAAACATGGATGTCATGCAAAAATTAGGTTAGGCAAGTAAAAATCGTATTAACAAATGATTAAATTTTGTTAATCTTCTGATAATACATGTTATACATTTGGGATATCTAAAAAAAATGTTCCAAAAAATGCGAATATGATGTTTTCATGAAAACTTCAGGCACTTTTTTTGGTCATAGAGTGATTAATTTAATAGCTAACCTGATAACTCAAAAAGATTATGAAAGAACCTTTTTCTAAAAAGTTTATTTTTCTGCTGGCTTTAGTGGTATGTGCTTCGGGGTACTCCCAACAACGTATTACAGGTACGGTCTCCGATGCAGATGGAGTGCCATTGCCAGGCGCCAATGTTGTAATCAAGGGGACCACGAATGGCACGACAGCGGATTTTGATGGAAATTATGCCATTGACGATGTACAATCTGGGGCCACATTGGTGTTTTCCTACATTGGCTACACTACACGTGAGATTCCGGTCAATGGACAAAGTATTGTCAATGCAAGCCTACAGGAAGACCTTGAAAACTTGGATGAAGTTATAGTGGTGGCCTATGGAACAACTACCAAAAAAGATCTTACCGGGGCCGTCGGTGTCGTCAGTGGGGAGGATTTGGCAAAGTTTCCTACATCCACTATCGATCAGGCCCTTCAAGGTAGGACAGCAGGGGTACAGATTGTATCCAACTCGGGTGCACCCGGTGCTTCTGTTGCGATTAACATACGGGGTACGGGAACGTTTACGACCTCTACGCCTTTATATGTGGTCGATGGATATCCTACCCAGGACATATCCTTTTTAAACCCAAACAACATACAATCCATATCAGTTCTAAAGGATGCTTCGGCTGGAGCCATTTATGGTGTAAGGGCGAGTAATGGGGTTGTGATCATCGAAACCAAAAAGGGTACATCGGGCAGGGTGACCTTCGAAGTGGATACTTGGTCAGGTTTTAGGTTTGAGCCCAAATTTTTGGATGTATTGGATGTGCAGACCTTTGCTGACTTTGCAGTAGGACTCTCACAGGAGAATAATGGCCCAGATGAGCCCAATGAACAATTGACGCCCTACCCCGGATGGAGTGACCCAAGCAGTCTTACCAATGTGAATTGGCAGGATTTTGCCTTTAACAGTGGCTTTAGAACCTCCACGAATATAACCGCAAGGGGAGGTGGCGAGAATTCACGCTTTTCCTTTACCGCAGGTCTAATTGACGAGGATGGTGTTGTAGTCGGCTCATCGTACCGCAGATACAATGCAGGTTTGAACGGTCAGTTCGATGTGACCGATAAATTTAGGGTCAAAGGGGATATCAAATATGCGTACACTGAAAGTGTTACAAAATTGAACCAAGGTTACTATAATATCGTAAAATTGTTGGGTAATGTGCCCCATTTGGCCGATGCCGATGCGGTTAACATGCAGGGAGGTACCAACGGTACAAATCTGCCGTATGATGGCAATGGCAATTACGGTGGGTATCCAGATATCGCGCTGCAAACCTTCCGTGGAAGTGAAAATGTTATTGGAAGGGCCCTTCAAAATGACCAAGAGAACGGCAATACAAATGTCTTTGTCAACCTTGGACTCGAGTATGACATTGTTGATGGATTGATGGCAAAACTCAATCTTGGTGGCAATTCAAATACATTCTATGCCCAGGACTTTTTCCCAGAGTATTATCGTAGCTCGGTGGCCGTCGACCTTCGTGGGGATGCCATTTTTGATGTCCAGACCAACTACAGCAATGAATTCTTGGGAGAGGCCCTTTTGGAGTATAAAAAAGAATTTGGAAAACATTCCGTTAGTATTTTGGGAGGTATTTCCGCGCAAAGAAACTATTTTAAACGTGTACGAACCCGGGCTGCCGGTTTCTTGAATAATGAGATACGTGATATTTCCCAGGCCTCTGATGTGCAGGCTTTGGAAGGATATAGAACCCGAAGGACATTGGCCAGTCAGTTTGGTCGGCTGAACTATAATTTTAACAGTAAGTACTATGCCACGGCGACCATCAGAAGGGATGGTGTTGGAGATACGTTTGGGCCGAACAACCTTTGGGGTGTTTTCCCCTCTTTTGCCGCTGGATGGAACATTGACGAGGAAGGCTTTATGGACAATAGTGTATTTGATGTTTTGAAACTGAGAGGTAGTTGGGGTGAAACGGGTAGTTTCTTTGGAATAGATCCATTTCAATTTGCTGTATTCTATTCAGCCGGAAATGCCAATAATGATGCCAACTACGATTTTGGTGGGACAACATCCCCAGGGCTTTATCCCTTGGTATTGCCTAACCCAGACTTAAAATGGGAGGCGCAGATACAGACCAATGTTGGACTGGAAGCTGAACTTTTCAACCGAAGTCTTTACCTTACTGCGGATTGGTTCAAGCGTGAAGCGTCCGATTTCCTTTTCAGGGAACCCATCCCCATACAAAATGGTTTTGGCTTTAGGGCCGTAAACTCAGGAAGTGTGGTCAACAAAGGGGTTGAACTTTTGGTGGGTCATCGAAAAAGTCAAGGGGACTTCACATGGGATATTTCAGCAAATGTGACCTTTTTGGACAATGAAATAACAGAGTTGACTTCCCAACAGGATTTTGTGGTGCTCAACTCAGAATTCGTCCCCAGTTTCAGTACCGCCAACTTTTGGTTCGGTCTGACCCGATCTGAAGTGGGTGGAGAGGTTGGATCATACTATGCTTTTAGAGCTGATGGCCTCTTCCAGACCCAAGAGGAAGTGGATGCGGCCAATGCCAGCGCCCAAGCCGCAGGATTTGATTTTTACCAATCTGAAGATACATCGCCTGGAGACCGTAGATTCAAGGATTTGAATGGTGATGGGCGTGTTGACGGTGATGATAGGGAAATCATTGGTAGTCCCATCCCTGATTTCTTTGGGGGTCTGAACATGAATTTCAGCTATAAGAACTGGGATATAGGTATCGATCTCTATGGTTCCTATGGTAGTGAGATCATGAATTTTGTGAGGTTGGAGCTGGAAACGGCAGGTGGCTATGGATTGGGTGATGCCTTTACCAATATTGGAAGGGAGTACTATGAAAAAAGATGGACCGGCCCGGGTACCACAAATACCTATGCCAGGGCAATAGGAAACGATAGTCAAATACAGAACGGTAGAGCGTCTGATTATTTTATGGAAGACGGCTCATTTCTAAGGTTGCGAAATTTAAGGGTGGGTTATAATCTGCCAACTACTTTGATTGAAACTTTGGGCATGAGTAGTGCCAGGGTGTATCTGAGTGGTCAAAATCTTATTACACTGACGGGTTATTCA
This sequence comes from Muricauda sp. MAR_2010_75, assembly GCF_000745185.1. NCBI lineage: Bacteria > Pseudomonadati > Bacteroidota > Flavobacteriia > Flavobacteriales > Flavobacteriaceae > Allomuricauda > Allomuricauda sp. MAR_2010_75. The sequence continues at coordinate 509,276 of NZ_JQNJ01000001.1, read as the reverse complement.
GGCTATGATCCAGAGGTGGGACAAAATGCCGATATAAATGGCGTAAATAATGTCCAGACCAGAGGTATCGATGCCGGGCAATATCCTATTTCACCTTCTTTCACCGTAGGTGTTAATGTACAATTCTAAAAAAAAATTGAGTTATGAAGAAAAATAAGTTTTTAGGAATTTTAGCTCTGATCATGGCCATTGGAACCATGATTTATAGCTGCGACGATGAAATGTTGCAAGACCCGAAGACAGATGGGGTCAGTGACGCAACTGTTTTTACATCAGAATCAACAGCCATTGCAACCGTTACGGGCGTTTATGATGCTTTTCAAGGTGCATATGGTGGTCCTGATGGAATACCAAATGAATACAATACCAAAGCCATCCATACCATTGATAGATTGACCCAAGATTGGAAGGGTAACGCTACGGATGAGGAATACAGGGATTTTGAATTGAACCCTGACAATGAAATATCCAATAAAATGTGGCCGGTGCACTACTATGGAATTGGTCGGGCCAATGTGGTTTTGTACAATCTTCCGCCGGCAATAGACGCGGGTTTTATCAATGAGGACCTTGGAAGCAGGTTGATCGGCGAGGCCTTGGTCTTGCGAAGCATATTTTATTATTACTTGACTGCTTCCATGGGAGGAGTACCACTCATATTGGAACCCAATACCGGTAATTCCGATTTTTTTGCCCCTCGAAACACCGAGGAGGAAGTATGGAATCAACTGGCTTTGGATTTGGAGGATGCAGCTCCAAGATTGCCATGGAGCTATGATATGGAAAAAGGAAGGGTTACTCGAGGTACGGCATATGCCATGTTGGGAAGTGTTTACATGTGGTTGGGCCGTTATGATGACGCCGTTGACGCATTTGAACAATTGGAGGGACACTATTCCCTTGAACCAAACTATCTTGATATACATGCTCTTGCCAATAAGAATGGCGTTGAGTCGCTGTTTGAAATCCAATTCAATGATGAAGGAAATCTGGGGTGGGAAAGAAATGAGGAAAAAACGTTTCTTCAATCCTTTAATATGCCCAATGAGATCAATGGGGGCTGTTATGGGGGAATTCCAACTGAAGCATTGTATGAATCATTCGAACCGGGTGATTTAAGGAGGGATTATACCATCATTCCCCCAGGAGGGGAACACCCAGATCCGTTAATCAACATTTCGGATTATCCAAATGTTCAGGCCAATTATGGTGGAATCAATACCTGTGGAACTGTGGATGAACCTTGGTTGGGCACCGATGGCTCTGTGGGAAGAACAGGCTATTATGGCGTAAAAACTTGGCGCAATCCACTCATAAGTGGTTGGAATGGTCCAAACATCTTTGGTGGTCAAAACCACATCTGGTTACGCTATGGAGAGGTTTTGATAAGTCTAGCCGAAGCATACCATAAAAGTGGCAACGATGCCATGGCAATGCAAACATTGATGCGGGTAAGAAATCGTGCTTGGGGAGGCTCTGCCCCAACTCCAACAGGAGATATGATGGATATTATTTTGCAGGAATACCGTCATGAGATTGGAGGGGAATTCTCCCTTTGGCTCTGTCTAAGAAGGACTGGAGAAGTGGATTCATATATGCAAGATGTGTTCGGTATTACCATTCCCCCTGGGCGTGATCTTTTACCGATTCCCAGGACACAGATTGATGTTAACCCAAATTTGGAACAAAATCCTGGGTATTAAACCTGATTTTTATTAAAAATTCAACAAGGACTTTGGATAGAATTCAAAGTCCTTGTTAGCTTTGGAAAAGCCGTTCGGTTAAACCCTATTTTATGAAAAGGATACTTTTTCTTTTGGTTTTGGCATTGACCCTTTTTTCCTGTGGGGAAAAAGAACAAAATAAGGCCAATCTCCAGTTCACCTTACTTTCACCTGCGGATACCGGAATCCCATTTTCAAATAATATCAAAGAAACGGATAGCCTCAACTATTTCACTTATCCCTATATGTACATGGGAGGAGGGGTTTCAGCCGGGGACATCAACAATGATGGCCTGATTGACCTTTTTTTTACGGCCAATATGGAATCGAACCGTATCTATCTTAACAGAGGGAACTTCAAGTTTGAGGATATTACCGAACAGGCCAATATTTCGGGTGATGGGAGATGGTATACCGGGAGTACCATGGTGGATATCAACAATGATGGCTATTTGGATATCTATGTAAGTGTATCGGGAAAGGGAAAAAACCGTCAAAATGCACTATATATCAATAATGGGGATTTGACCTTTTCTGAAAAAGCAGCTGAGTACAACATTGACCATAATGGCCATACGACCCAAGGCACATTTTTTGACTATGACAATGATGGGGATTTGGACCTGTACCTGGCCAACTATCCGCCAACACAGTTCAACAGCCCTTCGGAACTTTATGCCTTTAGAATGAAGAACCCAAGGATAGAGGCATCCGATATCTTGTTCAGAAATGATGGAGATGGTTCCTTTACGGATGTGACCGAGGAGGCCGGTATATTGAATTTTGGACTTTCCCTGAGTGCGACAACCGGTGATTTCAACAACGATGGTTGGCAGGACATCTATGTTTCAAACGATTTTGATTCACCCGATTATTTCTATGTGAACCAACAGGATGGAACTTTTAGGGAGGTTTCCCGAAATGCCCTGAACCATACATCCCAATATGGTATGGGAACCGATGTTGCAGATTACAATAATGATAACCTTTTGGACATTGGACAGATGGATATGACCCCTGAGGACAATAAAAGATCAAAAGCCAATATGGGCAGTATGAACCCAGCCCTTTTCAACAGGATGGTGAGGTATGGATTGCACCACCAGTACATGCAGAACAGCCTTCAACTCAATCGTGGTGTGGATGGCAACGGAGAGTTAAGGTTCAGTGAGGTTTCTCGTATTTCGGGATTGGCCACAACGGATTGGAGTTGGGCCATCCTTTTTTCAGATTTGGACAATGACGGTTGGAAGGATGTCTTTGTTTCAAATGGAACTCGAAGGGATATCAACAATAAGGACTACTTTAAAAAGTTGGATAAGAAATTGAGGTTCAATAAAGCACTCACATCCGACGAAATTGAAAATATCCCCTCTGAAAAAATAAGCAACTATGTTTTTGCCAACAATGGCAATTATACATTTGAAAATGTTACAGGGGAATGGGGCATGGACAATAAGACCTTTTCCAATGGGGCATTGTATGCCGATTTGGACAGTGATGGTGATATGGATATGGTCATCAACAACGTTGATGAACCTGTATCCATCTACAGAAACAATAACCCACGCGACCATAATTTTTTGAAGGTTAAACTCGAAGGAACTTCAGAAAATAGGAATGGATTGGGTTCACGGGTGTTCGTAAAGTCCAATTTTGGGGATCAAATGCAGGAATTGACCCTTACAAGGGGCTTTCAATCTTCAGTGGCACCCGAGTTGGTTTTTGGCTTGGCCGACCAAGAGTTGGTGGAAATGGTGAAAGTGATTTGGCCGGACGGAAAAGTGTCCCGTATGCAGGCACAGAAGGCGAATCAAGTCCTGACCTTTGACTATAGGGATGCACAAATGGATGAGGGTAGGGCTGAGCCTAGAAAAAAACTCTTTAGTACCCTTACTTTAGACAAATTGGCCATTGACTTCAAGCATACAGAAAACGCATATGATGACTATGACAAAGAACCGTTGTTACCGCATCAGACGTCAATGCTCGGACCTGGTATGGCCGTTGGAGATGTTAATGGCGATGGGCTACAGGATTTTTATATCGGAGGAGCATCGAAACAGGCGGGAGCCATGCTCCTGCAGACTGATGAGGGCACATTTATAAAAGCAAGTGATAAAACATGGGCTTTGGATAAAGAAGCGGAAGATATGGATGCGGTCTTTTTTGATTCGGACGGTGACCAAGACCTTGACCTTTATGTGGTGAGCGGTGGAAATGAGTTCGCAGACGGTGCAATGGAGCTCCAAGACAGGCTCTATATAAATGATGGAAAGGGGAATTTCACAAAATCAAAAAATGGTTTGCCTCAAATGTACACCAGTGGGTCAAGGGTGAAACCCGCTGATTACGATGGGGATGGTGATTTGGATTTGTTCGTGGGTGGGCGATTGACCCCCGGAAAATATCCATGGCCCGCCAAAAGTTATCTGCTTGAAAACAAGGGAACCTTTTTTGAAGATCAAACGGAAAACCTGGCTCCGGATTTTGGGAATTTGGGTATGATCACCGACGCCGTATGGACCGACTTTGATGCCAATGGGACCATGGATATCATTATTGTTGGGGAATGGACACCCATCCTGTTTTACTCCAACACCACGAAGGGTTTCATTAATGTGACCGAAAGTACGGGCTTGGAAAATACTGAAGGATGGTGGTTCAGTTTGGCACAAGAGGATTTTGATAATGATGGTGACATGGATTATGTGGCCGGGAACCTAGGTTTGAATTATAAGTATCAGGCATCCCCAGATGAGCCGTTTGAGGTCTTTGCGGATGATTTTGACAATAATGGAAGTAAGGATATTGTATTGAGCTACTACAATTTCGGTGAGGTTTTTCCGGTTCGGGGAAGATCCTGTTCTTCGCAACAGATTCCTTCGATAACCCAAAAATTTGAGGACTATAATTCCTTCGCCTCAGCTGATTTGGTTGATATATATGGGAAGGAAGACCTTGATTCGGCGGAAATCCATTATGCCGCGAAAACCTTTGCAAGTAGTTATATCGAAAATTTGGGCAATGGAAGGTTTTCCTTGCACAAGTTGCCCAATGAGGCGCAATTCTCATCCGTGAACGGTATTTTGGCAATGGATATTGATGACGATGGTTTCAAGGATTTGGTCTTGGCGGGAAACCTTTATGTCTCTGAGATAGAGACCCCAAGGAATGACGCATCCTATGGCACATACCTCAGGGGTGATGGCACCGGAAAGTTCCATGCGTTGCCAAACATGGAAAGTGGACTTTTTATCGGTGGAGATGTGAAGGACTTGGCCTTTATGGAAGTGGATGGGAAAAAATTCATAATCGCAGCAAAAAACAATGACTTTCCGCAATTTGTGAGGTTGGTCAAAGGCAAATGAAGCTCATTTATACTTTAAAATGGGATTGAACAAACAAGTGGGGTAGAAATACTGGTTTTTTTTATCGCAAAATGATTAAAAAGTATCAAAACCTACAAATGTTAAAATTTATATTTGTAATTGAATTGTTAAAGTGAATTTTTTTTGTACTTGATACTTTGATATTCTCTTTAAAATACGGTGAATAGGCTAGGAGGAAAAAGAATGAAAAACATGTGTTCCGGTTCAAATAAGGTTTTTTATGGCTTACTATGTTTTCTTGTGCTGGTTATGCAATCCTGCAGTTCCTATAAAAAGTTTGTCGATCAAAATACCTCCCTCACCGACAAGGCCCTTACTTTAGATGCTAAGTTGTTATATCATAAAGTCAACAACATAAAGAAAGTAGGGTATGCTTTTGGCCATCAAGATGCCTTGGCCTACGGGATTGGATGGAAAAACAAGGGAAATGTCTTCAAAAGTGATGTCCATGAAGTTACCGGTGACCATCCCGCCATTCATGGTTTTGAAATTGGGCATATAGAAAAAGGCAGGGTCCAAAATTTGGACACGGTCAATTTTGACCTGATGAAAAGCCTCATTCGAAAGGCCCATCAAGAAAAGGGAATTGTGACCATTAGTTGGCACCCCGATAACCCTGTTTCCCAGAAGAGCGCGTGGGATACCACCGAAGCTGTAAAGTATGTGCTCAAGGACGGGCCATTGCATCCAAAATATAGAGGGTGGCTTTCCCGGGTAGCGGATTTTTTAAATGACCTAAGGGATAAAAAAGGGAACCTGATACCAGTGATATTCAGACCCTATCATGAAATGAACGGCAGTTGGTTCTGGTGGGGGGAGGGCAATTGTACTTCAGCGGAATATCGGCAGCTTTGGCGCGAAACTGTTAACATCTTAAGCAACGAATTTGATGTACATAATGTGTTGTATGCCTACTCGGTAAATACTTTTCGGACAGTGGAGGAATACTTGAAATATTATCCTGGGGATGCCTATGTGGATATTTTGGGAGTGGATATATATCAGCATGGTACCGTTGAGGACTTTGTTGAGGCCCTAAATACAGATCTTGCGATATTGAAGAAAATAGGAAATGACAAAAATAAACCCTTCGCACTTACGGAGGCCGGGTTGAACAAGGTTCCTATTGAGGATTGGTGGACACGGATTTTGGATAAAAACATTGCCCAATATGATATTTCTTGGGCCCTGTTTTGGCGGAATGCATGGCCAAGCCACTATTTTGTCCCCTACACAGGAGCAACAAGCAGCTCCGATTTTGTGAAATTCAAAGAGCTTCCCCATGTATTGTTTTTAAAGGATATCAAAAAAATTAAATGAAGGTTAATTTCTGAATATCTATCATAAATCCCGACTATGAGAAATAATGTGATCATCCCAAATTTCCCGACAAAATATCATAAACTCTTTAAAGAACATCAAAAGTTGGTGGATAGAAAAAATGTGATGGACGTAAAGACCAATGGAATTTATAATAGGTACAAATATCCGATCATCACAGCTGAACACATTCCCATCCACTGGCGTTATGATCTGAACATGGAGACCAATCCGTATGGTCTGGAAAGGATCGGTGTCAATGCCGCCTTTAACGCGGGGGCCATTAAATGGAACGGAAAATACGTTTTGGCCATAAGAGTGGAAGGGGCTGACAGAAAATCCTTTTTTGCATTTGCCGAAAGTGATAACGGTGTCGATGGTTTTACATTTTGGGACAAGCCCATGATACTTCCCCAGAACGAGGAACCTGATGTCAATGTCTATGATATGCGTTTGGTGAAACATGAGGACGGTTATGTCTATGGCATTTTTTGTACGGAAAGAAAAGATCCAAAGGCTTCCGCAGGTGATACATCCGCAGCAGTGGCCAATGCAGGTATCATACGGTCAAAGGACCTAAAAAACTGGGAGCGGTTGCCAGACCTCATCTCAACGGCGAAGCAACAGCGCAACGTGACACTGCATCCAGAGTTTGTAAATGGAAAATATGTGGTATACACACGACCGCAAGATGGATTTATCCTTACTGGGTCAGGTGGGGGCATAGGACTTGGCTATGTTAATGACATGACCGACCCTGTGGTCAAGGACGAAGTCATTATCAGTAACAAGGAATACCATACTGTCTATGAATTAAAGAACGGACAAGGACCATCGCCCATCAAAACCCCTGATGGATGGCTCCATTTGGCCCATGGAGTTCGCAATACCGCTGCCGGATTACGTTATGTGCTATATATGTTCATGACGGAACTTGAAGACATTACTAGGATAGTCCATAGACCCGGTGGATATTTAATGGCCCCCAATGATCAAGAAATTATAGGCGATGTCGGGAATGTACTTTTCTGCAACGGATGGGTTGTTGAAGACGATGGAAAGGTCTTTATCTATTATGCTTCGTCCGATACCCGGATGCACGTGGCGACTACGACAATCGATATTTTGGTGGATTATTGCAAGAACACCCCCGAGGACAAATTGCATTCCAATAAATCGGTCGAGGCCATTATTGATTTGATCGATCGAAACGAAGGATTGTACTAGTTAGAAGGACATATCCAAAAAAAAAAGGTAGCAAAGACCCCAAAATGGAATCCCATTTTGGGGCTTTTTAAGGGTCAGTGTTTAGGAAAAATCAGTAGTTGTTCTAGTCGTCGATCAGGGAGATAAAACTTGCCCCTTCCAATTCCAACATGGCCGAGCCGTTTCGAACAGATATCGTCTTGGTAGTTTCATAGGATTTCTCTTGGTTCGTTGTAAAGACCTTTAACCGTTTGATACGATTAGGAATTCCGGTAATGGTGGCATTTCTTGTGGCCCCTTTATTGACAAGATGAACGGCCAATTTGTTCTTCCTTGTACTTATAAAAGCGGCAGGGGTTACAAGGTCTTCACAGGAGGTTATTGGAATCGCATGGAGCCCCTTGGGGGTGCTTCCCAACTGTTTTAAATTGAAGAATCTCTGAGTGGGGTAGAGGTCCTGGGAATCGTTGCCAAAGATTCCTCCCCCTGACATGGGGGAGTAATCCGAGGTCAATTGCCATTGTAGAATGGTCAATGGTTGTGATATGTTCAATATTTTCAGATACACATCAATTTCATCCAGTGCATAGGTCGGTTCTTCAAAAATTTGCGGATAGCGCCAAGCCCCGGCATCTATGCTCCCCTCTCCGACAAATAACGGCACATCCACCCGCTTGGAAATGTCCGACCATTTCAAGAGATTTTCATCGGTCCATCCTCTCCAAGAGTGGAAAGAAACCCCTCCGATGTAGGGTCTTGTCTCCGGATCTGTGGATGCGATGGTGGTAAATTCCCATCCATTGGCATCGGCCGTATCCCCCAAAAGAAACTTGGTGTCCACTCCCCGTGACCTGAAGTAGGTCCCCAACTCCTTTATCAATATATTGTGTTCTTCCGCTGTTTGGCGGACATCTATTCCCAAATCTGACTCATTAAAAGAAAACATCACCGTTTCCACACCATAGACTTCTTCCAAATATGCTATATAGTCCGTTATGGATTTATAAATGATCATTTTTTTGCTTTGGTCCAACGCATTGCCCCGTGTTCCATCCGGGTTGGCCCCGCGTACCCTTTCTCCGATGATGGCCCAATCGGGGGGGAACCATGCTGCCAATATTACCGGGATTCCCATTTTGTCCAAGCGTTGTGCCATTTCCATGGCTTCCCTTACTTTTGGATGAAGGTTTCCATTTTTGGCCTCCTCAATGGGATTTTTGGAATGATCAGGGTGCCATTGTCTCCAAGGCATCTCAACCCTAGACCATGAAACCCTTAGATTATCCAGGCTATAGTCGATGACCTGAGGGTCCATTCTAGGGTTCTGTAACCTAAAATTGCCTCCAATCCCATCAAATTTCTCCCCTAATTGATCAGGAAATACTTCGAGCTCAATGGGGGATGTATCTATCACACCCGATGCGCTTATCGTGAAGGTATTGCTATACTGGGTATGGGCAGGTATTTGTCCACTGGCCAACCCAAAGTTGAGCTCTATTTTTGGGTGAATGGAATCCAGGGCACGAATGCTCACCTCAGTTGGTTTTTCAAACAAAATGTTCAATTCCCGTGTTGGGGAAGTTACCTTCACTGACGTGGATGGGGCCTTATAATCAGCACCATCAAATGATTTATTGATATCGGCTAAATGGAATTGGGATGGGGTTTTGATGGCAAATTCGGTATCCGACCCAAATTCCTCGGGCAATTCAATTCTAAAGTAAGCGCCATTGATCAAAGTGTCAACGGTTGAGGAAAAATCAATCTGTACCACAGTCGATTCCTTTTGATCGGAATGCAGGGTTTCCTTCCATAGGATGCTGTCCATGGCATATGAAAAAATCTTTTTACCCTGCTCTCTTTGAAAGTCAATGCGTTGACGCTCCTTTCGGGTAGCCCTTTCTTCAGAATTCCGATCGACCAGGACCAAACTGGACCTGAACTCCATCAATTGGTGGTCAATTCGAATGCCCGTGATGTTTCCCCAAGTCGTAAATTCGGTCTGGGAGAATCCTGATAATGGAATCAATGCGACAATAAGTAGTCTAAAACAGTATTGTTTAGCGCTCGTTGGTAAACTGTATCTCATCTTTTGTAATTGTTTTATCATAACCATAGACCTCTTTGACCCGTTCCGGGGAGTTGGCGGTTTCGATCCAATTGGACCAAACCATGAACCAGGACCATTTGGGTTGCGCTTCCAAAACCAATGGTCTCGGTAATTGGCCAACCTCACCCAAGGCAATGGGCTTTCCCTTGGCGAGTTTTACCAATTGATCATAATCTTTTTGTTCATAATCGCCATGGTAGACATCGGTGGCCAATATATCCACATACTTGTGTCCTGGATAAAAATCCTTGTAATCATAGGCTTGGTCCCCAGGTATGTCCCTTGGTCCGTTGGCATTCCAAACCCAGATCAAATTGTTCAATCGGTGATGGTTCACCAATCTGTCATAGAGCTGTTTCCAGAGCTTGACAAAACCATCTTTCCCCTTTTTATTGCCCCACCAAAACCAAACGCCGTTCATCTCATGATAAGGCCTCCAAAGAATGGGGACCTTGGCCTCCTGTAATTTTTTAAGGTGTACGGCCACTTGGTCCACCTGCTGCGTCCACCTTTGGAACAACTCGGTACCAGGGGTCAGCATATCGTCCCACTCCTTCTTACTGATTTCCCCTTGTACGCTTTCTCTCCAAGAAAAGGGTGGGTCATGTTTTGGTTGCCCTACGTGCCACATCAGGGTTACAATGGCCCCTTCGTGATATTTATCAATGGCCTCTTTTACGATCCGCTCTCCAGGATTATCCTTTCCATTCCAGTAAAAATCCGTTCCCCAGACCGCAGGGGCCTTTCCAGAGATTTCCTTGGCCTTGTTGTAAAAGGAGCTTGGGTTTTCATTATAACTGTGCTGTCCGGCCAGGATTTTCCCATCCAAGGAATGGATGTAATCCAAAAGCACTTTGACCTCTTCCGTGGCATTCCCATTGACCGGGCCGTATTGGGCCTTTACTGTGGACAATGCCAAAAGAAACATGGAAGAACATATAATTTTTGTCATTTTTTATGTCGTTTAATTTCAAGGTTTATTTAGCAGTTCGTCCGCGGCCAAAATCAGAAATAAATAATCAGTGGTACCCCCACCCAGCACATATTCGGTCTGTTGCCAAAGAAATGGCCATTCCAACAGTTCGGGAAAATCAGGGCGAATCAAGGCGGTACCAGAGCCGATGCCACCAGGGATAAAGGAAAAATCACCTCTATTTACCCCATAGGCTTGAGTCAGGGAACGAGACCCGACACCGGAGGCAAATGAGGAGGTATTGATACCAGGGTGTACCCCCAGGATGAAATTCATGGCATTGAGCATATAGGTTTTTGGGAATATTTGGGGAAAACTGGTATGTAGAAAATACTGTCTCACTCCAAAGTTTTGGATGCCCCATCCCGCACCCCAAATATTGGGCTCATAAGGTATTCCATAAGGCGTTTTGTTGCCCAAATTCTCCACTTCCTTAAAGTAACCATGTACGGAATCCGTGATTTTCTTATGGAAGGCCGAGTCGTCCACAAGGGGCAGCACAGGGCCCACTATCCATCCCATCCTTGAAATGGCATTGGCGATCGCATCACCGTGTTCCACCAAATAATCAGCATATTTTTTATCCTCTGTGGTCTGTAAAAGTTCGGCGGCCAGTCCGACTTTCAAAAGGGGGTTTTCCACTTTGGTCAAATTCCATACCTCAAGTGCTATGGATGAACAATCCTCTGCCAAAGTATCGTTGTACCCCTTTAGGGCCCTTGCAGTCGCGGCCAAGGCTGCAGCGGTTCCCAACTCCCTGAACGGGTTCTTTTCCGTGAACACCCATCGATCATCGGGAGCTCCGGACTGACCCAGGGCAATTTTATTGTCTTCCTCCTCATTTGAAAATATTTTGTTGTCACTGTGGTTCACGGGGTCCCCAAGCAGTACATATTGACCCAAGGTGGGTACGATGATACCTCGGTAGAATCGGCCCATGCTCTTGTATCCCCCAACGATGGACAATGCCCCGTGTTCAATTTGCTGCAAAATATCCGGCTTCCCATCAGGGGTCAATAAATCCACGGTCCTATTGGACTGATTTATGGCAGTGTTGTCATAATCGACGGCAAAGATCTCGTAAATCTGGGAAAGCCCATGGATGGTGGAGGCCTGGGATTCTACCCGGAGGTCATAATCCCCCGCATCATGCCAACCCCCTATATTGATCCCAGGGACATGCTCTCCCGATAGGTATTGGGTCAGGGTCTCAGGCCCTTGGAGATACCCATCGAAATGATTGGTATTGATGGGGGCCATCCGGGCATCGTCCATGTGACAGAGTCCATGCCAAACCTTATATCGGTCATTTACCCGCATGTGGCACATCTGTACCGGTAAAAAGTACTCCAAGGTGGGCTGCCAAACATGGCGCTGATAAACGGTGCTGCTTATTTGAAACGGATGACTAGTATATTGTCCGTAACCAATTTGGTACATTCCGGGTTCTTTGATCTCCGAAAAATCAAATTGGTAATACCGATATCTTAAAAAACCGCCCCAAGACTTTGGGGTCTTGGACAGGACCTCGTTGAGCTCCCCATTTTCTCCAACCTGGAACAAATGGGCTTTCTCAACGGTTTCATCGTTTTTGTCCGTTTCGATCACGGCAATTTTTTGCTGTGAAGGATGGTACCCCACTTGGGATACCTGTACAACAGGACTATAAGTGAAATTTTCCAATGTTTTGGGTGTAACCAACCACTGCACGGCATTTTTTGTGGCTCCGGGAGCGATCAGTGAACGTACAATGAACCATCCATTGCTGTGTTGGGCACGCCCATCCAAAAGTTGGAGCGGAGATCCGTTCATGTTTTTAATGACCAGGGTCTGACCCGGTTCTTCAGGTGCGATGACCAATTTCTTGCCCATGGCCATGGGTTCGAGTTCATAAATGCCATGTGCATTTTTTGATCCTGGACCATTGGCCTGGCGATTGAACAATCCAAAAGATCGGTCCATATAATACGACTTACCGAAGAGGACCCCGGGAAACAGTTCCAGATTCATCCCTACCCTTCCAATCCATTCTTCGGGCAGGGGTTCTTCAAGATCAACAATTATTTTAAAGGATTTACCGGATGGCACCACTTTTAAGGTGTATGCGAAATTCAGGTCAGGGTAATCAATGGGGTTAAACCCTTTTTTGTCCTTGGATTCGTCGGGATATGCCATCCTAACGCTGATTTCCTGTTTTTCACGATCTACGTTCCGCTCACCCACTTTAGGAACGGGTTGCCATTGTCCAGGTGCGGCTTCAAGTCTAAGGTCACCATTGGTGGCCACCCGAATGCCATTTTGGATGATGCCAACACCCCCTTGATGGCTTTCTGGGTAAAAATCATGGGCAAGCATCACATTGGCGCCCCTACGCTCCAGGTATTCCAAATCGTTGATGATAAAATCTTGGTTTTGGAGGTCATTGGATTTCTGGGCATGCACCATTGCAATGGTGAAAAATAGAAAAACAAGTGGGAAAAACTTCATGGTTGGCCAATAATTCAGGTAAAATTATGGGATACGCCATCCAACTATCAATATTATTTTGTCAATATAGAGTATGATATTTTCAATAATATTTAAAATATGAGGATTATTATATCTTTATTGTCAATAATCTTCTATATGAAAACTATTCGGACCCTATCTTTTTTTGCCATAATATTTGTTTTGGGCTGTACCACCGAGAAAAGAAACACCCCTGTCAATGACGATATGGTATTGGAATTCCAAACCGCTGCCAACGATCAATTACTGGATAAGTGGTATCCTCTGGTGCTGGACACAGTGGATGGTGGCTATTATAGTGAAGTGACCTTTGATTTTAAGTTAGGGGAACGGCATGACAAGATGATCGTTACCCAGGCCCGGCATATCTGGACCACTGCTACCGCAGCAATGCATGATGGTGATAAGGAAAAGGAATATCTTTCCTATGCGGAACACGGATTCAAGTTTTTGCGCGATCACATGTGGGACGGAAAAAATGGCGGGTTCCATAATTTGGTGACCAAAAAAGGAAAGCCCATAGTCCGTCCAGGTGAAGCCAAAACAGCATATGGAAACTCATTTGCAATTTATGGGTTGGCGGTTTATTATGCCGTTTCAAAAAATGGGGAGGCATTGGATTTGGCCAAACAGGCTTTTCGCTGGTTGGAAGAGCATAGCCATGACAGCATATATAAAGGATATTATCAATCCATGGACATAAATGGAACACCTATTGTACGAACTGGAGATTTTCCATCGACTTCGGATATCGGGTATAAGGACCAAAACAGTTCAATACATCTCTTGGAGGCGTTGACGGCCCTTTACAAAGTATGGCCTGATCCATTGGTGGGGGAACGGGTCGGGGAACTCCTTGTTTTGATACGCGACTCCATTACTACCAATAAGGGGTACATGAACTTGTTCTTCGAGGCGGATTGGACGCCCGTAACTTTTGTTGATACACCCAAGGATACCATTCAAAAACATTATTACCTTGACCATGTTTCCTTTGGCCATGATGTTGAGACCGCCTATCTTATGCTGGAAGCTTCCGAGGCACTTGGCGGTCTACAATTCGACCAAACTTTAAAAAAGGGAAAAATAATGGTGGACCATGCCATTACGAATGGTTGGGACAACAAACATGGGGGCTTCTATGATGGAGGATATTATTATGCAGGGGATGAAAAACTGAGCATCGTAAATTATGATAAAAATTGGTGGTCGCAAGCAGAAGGCTTGAACAGCCTCTTGATGATGGACACTTACTTTCCAAAAGATTCAATAAATTATAGAGCATATTTTGACAAATTATGGCAGTATACCAATACGTATATCATGGATCCCGATCATGGAGGGTGGTATGAGTGGGGAATTGATACCAGACCTGAAACCAAATTTCAGCCCAAAGGCCATATTTGGAAAGGGGCTTACCACAATTATAGGGCACTGGTCAATTGTGCAGGCCGACTTGAACAAAACAATATGGATTGATATTTAAGTGACCGGCCACGGTTGTCCAACACTGGGATCCACCATTAACTTTCAACTAAAAATGGAAAATGAGCATCTTTTGAAAAATGTACACAGGGAGATAACCCCCCTTGCGCCCGAGGACAGTTTTTTGGTATTTGATCGGTTGAAGCAAGATTTTGATTTTCCGATTCATTTTCATCCTGAATTTGAACTCAATTTTATAAGCAATGGAAAAGGGGTGAGGCGGATTGTTGGGGACAACCTTGAGGAGATTGATGACATTGAACTGGTCCTGGTGGGCCCCAACTTGGTGCACGGGTGGGAAATGCATAGGTGCACATCAAGGGAAATCCATGAAATAACCATCCAGTTCCATGAGGATCTTTTTGATGATAAGTTGCTTTCAAGGGCCATTTTTAAACCTATAAGGGACATGTTCTATCGTGCAAATCACGGAATTCTTTTTTCCAAAAAGATTTCAACGGACACAATGCCCAGGATCATACGCCTTTCCAAAACCGCAAATATTGACTATTTCCTTGAACTCATCTCCATTTTACACGACCTGGCCAATTCTAGAAACCAAAGATTGCTCTCCACCAATGTATCACAGTTGAATGATTTTGAGAACAGTAAAAAAATAAAAAAGGTATATGAGTATATCCAAGAGAACTTTGACCGAAAAATTTCCCTTGGTGAAATTTCGGAATTGGTAAATATGAGCGTAGTTTCCTTCAATAGGTTCATCAAGAAAAGAACCGGAAAGACATTTATTGAATATATCAACGATACCCGTATCAGTTATGCTTCCCGGTGGTTGATAGAAACCGATCTGAGCATCGGTGAAATTGGCTACAAGTGCGGTTTCAACAATATGGCGAACTTCAACAGGGTCTTTAAGAAGGTAAAAGGTACAACCCCAAGCTCCTATAGAGCAGAATTCATAGGTATAAGAAGAGTGTTATGATAGCATTACGCGGCCATAATAGGGCCACTTCATTGGTTTTCGCCATTCTGCTGACATTGAATCTATTGGGGTGTGACGTGGACAACAAGGATGAAAGATATCTTTACAGGTCCGGAGATACCATTTTTTACTATCAAGGCAGGGTTTTAAAAAAAGATTCACATACCACTCTAATAAGCTCCGCTTCCGGTGTTGAGTTCAATGCTGAAGGGGATACCTTAGAACTGTTTCTCAAATCGAATAACGACTCGCATAACTATTTTACACTGTCCATTGACGGAAAATACAAGGATAGGTACCAAATTGGTAGCGACTCCATAAATAGAATAGCCATAGCATTGCCTACTGTTGGACCAGAACCTCATGGAGTAGGCCTTTATAAGGCAACGGAAGCATCCAATGGTTCCATTCTTTTTTACGGAGCAAAATCAAAAAAAATAGGTGTGGCCACAATAAGAAGGTCGACCAAAATGGAGTTTATAGGAAATTCCATTACTTGTGGTATGGGTGCAGATTTGTCAACTGTGCCCTGTGGGGAAGGGGAATGGTTCGATCAGCACAATGCCTATCTTGCCTTTGGGCCAAGAGTTGCGAGAGCACTCAATTCTGATTATTTACTAAGCTCTGTTTCAGGCATTGGGATGTACAGGAATTGGAATGACGAGAACCTTGCAGAACCCATTATGCCCGAGGTCTATGACAATCTTTTTTTGAACACTGATACTTCCCATAAGTATTCCTTTGATGATAAGCCGGACATCATTTGTATTTGCCTGGGCACCAATGATATGTCTGAAGGTGATGGCACAAAGCCCAGATTGCCCTTCAACAAGGAAAAATTTGTACAGAATTACACAAAATTCGTAGAGCATCTGTTTGGGAAGAATCCAGAGGCAAAAATGGTACTGCTCACATCCCCAATGGTTTCAGGCGACAAGGGAAAAATACTTTTGGAATCCCTTAAAGAAGTCAAAGACCATTTTGGGAACGACCCAAAAATATCTATTTTTCAATTTGAGGAAATGCAGCCGAATGGGTGCACCTCCCATCCTGATTTAGAAGATCACAAAACAATGGCAGATCAATTGGAACCCTTTTTAAAAAAAATACTGGAATAATTTATGGAACCTTATTTAGCTGATAGTAAACGTTATGACACCATGCCGTACAGAAGATGCGGAAAAAGCGGTTTGATGCTCCCCGCAATATCTTTGGGGCTTTGGCATAATTTCGGATATGTAGATTTATTTGAAGAGGGTAAAAAGATACTCCATGCCGCATTTGACAAAGGTGTGACCCACTTTGATCTAGCCAACAACTATGGTCCCCCGCCAGGATCTGCAGAAGAAAACTTTGGAAAGGTCATGAAGCAAAGCTTCTTGCCTTACAGGGATGAGATGATTATCTCCAGCAAAGCTGGATGGGGAATGTGGCCAGGTCCCTATGGTGATTGGGGATCCAAAAAGTACTTGGTAGCAAGTTTAGATCAAAGCCTAAAACGCATGGGTTTGGAGTATGTGGACATATTTTATCATCACAGACCAGACCCGAAAACCCCTTTGGAAGAGACTATGACTGCATTGGACCTTATAGTGCGGCAAGGAAAAGCACTTTATGTGGGGATTTCGTCCTATAACCACCACGATACTTTGAAGGCTTCAAAAATTTTAAAAAGTTTGGGCACTCCTTGCCTGATCCACCAACCCCGTTACAGCATGATGGACCGCTGGGTAGAGGATGGTCTTATGGATGTTCTGGGCGATGAAGGTATTGGGTGCATTCCATTTTCACCCCTGGAACAAGGAATTCTCACGGACAAATACTTAAAATCAATCCCTAAAAATTCCAGGGCAGCCAAAAGCACAGGTTTTTTGCAGAAAGACACAATCACCGATAAAGTGCTTACGAAAGTGAAAAAACTGAACCAATTGGCCGGCAACAGGGGGCAGAGTTTAGCACAAATGGCAATTTCTTGGCTGTTAAAAGATGAGAGAGTGACCTCGGTACTGGTAGGTGTGAGCAGCACAAAACAACTGATAGACAATTTGGGCGCTTTACAAAACTTGCACTTTACCAATGATGAACTGGAAAAAATAGAGACAATCTTGAAGTAAAGAAACCCAAAAAAAATGAAGTTCCGTTCTTTGATTTTTCTATAGTACGTATACATTGATTTATTTCGAACAACTTTTCTTGAGATTCATAGACAATAGCTAAGATTGCTCCAATTTAATGAGGGGCGCCTTACTATAGTTAAGAATTGGGCGGTAGCCGGTACATTTCTGGCAGGTCATCTGCAAGAATCACCTCTGGTTTGGACACAAACTCCATAAAATCATTGGCACTGGGCAAACCGGGTACAGGTGTGCAATACGTGTCTTGATAATTATACCAAAACATGGTAAAACCAATCTTAACATCGTTATGTGTCAAGGCTTCAAAGAGGTTATTGGTAAAAAAACCTGGAATGGCCCCGTTTTCGCTTAAAGTGACAAAATACCCTGTCTCGGTAAGTGAAGCTATTTTAACCCTTTCCTCTGCCAAGTCGGACACAATCTTTAGTTTTTGGTTCGCCCTTTCAACACCGGCTTGGCCTTGATTATTGAAATCCCCATAATTGTCCATTCCCATGATATCCACAAAGTCATCCCCGGGATACCGTGCCAAGTATTCGCTTTCTGAAAAAAATCGGTTATCTGGTGAAAACGCAAAGAGCATGTTGTTCACAGACAAGGTGTTTTTAAGGTATGTTACCGTAAACTGCCAAAGCTGTATATATTCTTCGATGGTGCAAAAGGATTGCCCCCACCAAAACCAATCACCATCAAATTCATGGAAAGGCCTGAAGATGATGGGGACCAATGCACCATTGGAACCCACCAAGCTCTTGGTGAACGATGCTATTTTTTCAAGCTTTTGCTTATAGTAGTCATGGTTTTCACCTCCCGGCAAGATACTTTTCAGGGCATTTTCCCTTTGAAATTGGGTCATTTCACTTGTATAGAAATGTTCGCCCTCAAAAGGTTCACGAAAGTGCCAACAGAAAACATTGACCAAACCCATATCAAAAGCCCTGAGGACGTCATCCCTGATCTGGTTTTCTTGTTGGAAAAACCAATTGGAAGGGGTTCCATCGTTAAGGTCGTCTGTAATGAACATGAAGTCCGACCCCAATAGTCCGGGATCACTTCCGGTCATTTTTTTGATGTCAGAATCCCCGGCATTATCTTGATAGAAGCTGCTGAATGCATCTTGCTGACCTACAATAAAACTATTTTGTGAAAGCAATTTTAAATTGTAAAAGAGCGCAACAGTCTCTTCTGTGGCATCCGGGTTTACCATGAAACTTCTGGTCTCCTCGGGTTCAAAGTCAAGTTCACCGGGTGGAAGTGGATTTTCCGGGGTTGGGTCTTCTTCAATGGGTTCAGGTTCATAAAAACCGGAATCCGAATCTTTGGAACAACCGCTCATTGTCAGCAAAATAATTGTAACCAAAATAAGAAAGTATTGTTTAGTCATGGTCCGATCATTGGCTCATTAAAATACAGGCACGGGTAGTATGGTAGGGGGCTTTCCACATACTCACCTTGTCCTCTTCTTTATAGGGCCGTCCTTCAGAATCGACCCTAAAATGCCATTCTCCATGCGCTTTATCGATCAAGAACTGTTTTGTGAATTCCCATATACCAATGGATTTTTCAATATAATCAGGATTTTGGGTCAGGGAATGGCCATATTTCAACCCGATAAGAGCCTCCACTTGGGGCCACCAATGTCTATCGGTGTCCAAATGGTTTGATGCTGTGTCCCTTTCATTCATTACGGCCCCATCATGATCCAAAGCTTCCAACAAAAAAGTGTCGATTACTTTAATGGCCGTTTCTTGGGTCTGTTGAACCAAGCTTTCATCGTTTAATGCTTTGGCCGCCTCAATGACCAGCCAGGCCGTTTCTATATCGTGCCCAAAGGAAATGGTAGTGCTCAGGAGGCTCCATTCTTTATCAAAAAAAAGATCATAGTGGTTTGACTTATTCAAAAACTTAAATTGAAAAAGGACAATCAACTCCCGCAGTGCATCTCTAAGCTTTTGATGGTCATACACTTTCAATAAACTGGTGTAAGCTTCCAAAACATGCAGATGAGTGTTCATGGTCTTGGCAGCGTTCATATCCTTATCGCTCAAACGCATATCGGGTATGGGGGTCCAATCCTCGTAAAAAGCTTCATAATATCCCAAATTATGCCTGTCCCTTGCATAGGTTTCCAAATTTTCAAAAAGGGAAACGGCCCAATCCTTTGCTTCTTCCTTTTGGGAAAACAGGTAATACTCGGAGAGCGCATAAATGGCAAAGGCCTGGGCATACACTTGCTTTCTTGTATTGAGAGGATTTCCGTTATGATCTACTTCCCAAAAAACACCTTTATGGCCTTTATCTTTGAAATAGGTCTTTAAATAGGTGTAGGCCCTATTACAAATAGATTCGTGTTTTTTTGATTTCAGGTAATTGGACGCAGCTGAAAAGGACCAGAGGATACGGGTATTCAGAATGATTCCCTTGGATGCTTTCGGCACAAGCTGGTTGTAAAAATCACGTTGCCCTACAAAGCCTCCGTATTGATCATCAATGCCAAAAGTTGACCAATACGTCAAAATATTGTCCAATTCACTGCGCAATTCATCTTTAAGTTCTTTGTAATCTTTGGACATGGGACGATTTAAACTTTAAACATTTCCTGTTTCTAATCAAGTTGTTCCCCAAGGGTGTCCCACCAGAATTTTTTGAGCAAAAGGATGCACAAGATCAATACGGCCAAAAGAATCAGTACCGGAATGTTTTGTCTGAATATCAAATACATGGGAAGCATTACCAAGACCGTTTGTGCCACAATACCTGTAAGTACGTTGAACATATCCCTTTTAAAATGGGTGTTTTTCTTGAAGCCTGGGTTTTCCATGCGAATATTGTCGCTTATGGGTTTCCAGAAGCCCCAAGGCCTAACATTGGTATAAAACGAGCGCAAAACCTTTTCTTCAGTGGGCGGTGCGGAATAGGTTCCAATCACACATCCCAGTATGGAAGTTATCAGCAAAATCGGAAAGTAATACAGGTCTAGGGTTGCCGAAAAGACATAGGGAAGTATCAATGCTGGTACCATACCCGCAACCATTCCCCAAAAGAAACCATGGCCATTGAAACGCCACCAATGCCATTTTAAAATGTTGGCCACCACATAACTTCCAAAAAGAGCGGAAACCAACCATTGTAAGACCGAATTGACGTCTTCGACGAAGAAACCTAGGAAGATACTCACCAGGACAACCAAGATCCCAGAGCCATAGTTCATGACCTTTACTTGTTTTGGGGTCACTTCCGTTTTTTTATGGTTAAGGTATATGTCATTGATCAGATAGGCCTGCGCCGCATTCAAGGTTCCTGCGAAAGTGGACATGAAAGCCGCCAAAAGTCCGGCCAAGAGAAGCCCCATTAAGCCCACAGGCGCAAATTCCTTTATGGCTGAGGGCAGGATCAATTCAAAATCGACCTCACCCGTGGCGGTGATCAAATCCAGTTTTTCATAATAGATCAAAGCAAGGGCTGCAAATCCGGCAATCATCAAGTAGCGAATGGGCATGAGAATGACGGATACAAAACCGCTCATTTTGGAAGCTTCCTTGGGGTTTTTGGCAGAAAGAATCTTCTGCATGTCATAATTGGGGGCTGGGCCAGCCAAACTCACCAAGATTCCCTTGAAAATCATCATCATAAAAAATATGGTAAAGAGGCCATAACCATCGGACCTTATTTTTTCATTTACCTGAGGAATGATATTGGACCAATCAAGGTCCAGTTCCCAACCGAAAAAGGGAGTTCCCCATCCATCGGGAACGTTCAAGGGGTTGTTTCCTATGGCTACAAACCCCAAGTAACCGATGACTATTGCAGAAATTGTCATGATACCGAATTGCAGCACATCGGCCCAGACAATTCCGGACATCCCTCCTAAAAGTGAATAAAAAACGGCGAACAAGGTAAACACAACACCATAAAAGTGGGGCACATATGCAGCCGGGACGTCAAATGGAACATAATTTGCCAAAACTTCCCATGGAATAAAAATCTCCATGAATTTTCCCAATCCAATAAACCCATACGCCAAAAAACCGAGACAGCTCAAAAGGGCAAAGACCACCACAATGGTATGTGACAGTTTTCCACCTTTCCCGTTTCCAAAACGTGTCCTAATCCATTCAGCCCCGGTGGTCACATTGGACCTTCTCAGCCATTTGGACAAATACACCATTAAAAAAACTTGGTTGAAGATAGGCCATAGCCACGGAATCCATGCACTTTTAATCCCATATACGAACATGAGGGTCACCAGCCAAATGGTTCCAGATATATCAAACATGCCCGAAGCATTGGAAAGGCCTAACATGTACCATGGTATGGAGTTCCCGGCCAACAAATAGTCTTCCTTGCTCCTTTGGGCCCTTCTTCTTAGAATTAATCCAATGAAAATGGTCGCTAGCAGATATGTTGCAATGATTACGACATCTATGGTCCTAAGCATTCCTGTAAATCTTGGTTAAAGGGTATTCCATACCTATGAATTTGACTTTTATACTATGCGGTCCAAGCCTTCCTGAGAAATTATTTTAGCTAAATCGATTTTGTCAAGGGGTCACCAGGTTTACTACAATAACACCTTTAAAAACTTACACCTTTTATGTATTCTAAACTTAAAACGGCCAATTATTGTTTATTTATCACTGAAAAGAATTAAAAAAAGTGAGATTTATAATCCAAAAATAATTATTGGAATGCAGAACTGTTGATACTAATTTGTCATACTAGGATAGTATTATGGCATCCTGATTTCTCCCAATTCAAAAGGGGGCTGAGGTAGCGTATAAGAAAAATTGAAAAAATGATATAAATAATCTTGATAATTTCCAAAAATATCAAGATTTAATGGGTAATTGACAAAATAATATTAGAAAAACCAACATCGGTACAATACTTTTGATATTGAGAGAAATGATAAATATGGCTTGGACAGTAATTGTAATGAGTTCTAAATAGGGAGGACACAAGAACAGCAAACCTTCAAGTTAGTTTAATCTTTTTTGAGTTAGTTTTTTTTATTCAAGAGAAAACCCCGTGAAATCGGGGTTTTTTTCTTTACAAAACATTCAACATGAACAATTTCAAGTCTATTTTTTATCGAAAATTAAGAAGCATTTTCATTATTGGTCTTTTTTTGACTGTCACATTCTCTTGTGGTCAAAAATTTAATGGGCTTGCCAAAACCCCTCCTATGGGTTGGAACAGTTGGAACACTTTTGCCACAGATATCGATGAAAGTCTTGTAATGGACACAGCGGATTTATTTGTCACCCTTGGCCTAAAAGATGCGGGTTATGAGTATATTGTTTTGGATGATGGATGGATGTCCAAAGAGCGTGATGAAAATGGTGATTTGGTAGCAGATCCACAAAAATTTCCAAACGGTATGAAGGCATTGGCCGACTATGTTCATGGCAAGGGCCTCAAATTTGGGCTTTATGGTTGTGCAGGCTCAAAAACATGTGCAGGATTTCCAGGGAATAGGGGACATGAATACCAAGATGCGCGTTCTTTTGCGGCATGGGGAGTGGATTTCTTAAAATATGACTGGTGCAATACTGAAAATCTGAACGCACAAGGTGCTTATGAAACCATGAGAGACGCTTTGGCCAAATCCGGCCGCCCAATTCTTTTTAGCATTTGTGAATGGGGCAACAATCGACCATGGGACTGGGCGGAAAATGTGGGGCACATGTGGCGGGTGTCTGGAGATATTACAAATTGTTGGGATTGTGAGGTGGATCATGGTGGTTGGTCATCTTGGGGGGTATGGAAAATTATCAATATGCGAAAAAATATTCGACATGCAGCTGGACCCGGTCACTGGAACGATTTGGATATGATGGAGGTGGGCAATGGTATGACAGATGCAGAGGATAAAAGCCATTTAGCCATGTGGAGTATTATGGCATCTCCCTTGATTTTGGGCAATGATCTTAGAAAAGTCAAACCCAAGACCATTGAAATATTGACAAATGACCAAGTAATAGGAGTCAATCAGGATCCTTTGGGAATACAAGGGTTTAAGGTATCAGATGATGATGGCATTGAAATTTGGGCAAAACCTTTATCCAATGATGCTTGGGCGGTGGTTTTTGTGAACATGACGGACCAAGTTTTCGAATTGCAATATGACTGGCATCTGGGGAGTATTGAAGATAAGCTGAATGAACTTAGACTTAAAATTGACACATATCACTACACCATAGAGGACTTGTTCCAACATAAAAAACTAGGTGATACTTCAAGAAAATTAAATGCTGCTCTGGATAGCCACGATGTGTTAATGGTGTTGCTTGAGAAAAAGAATAGATTTTGAAAAAATACATCACTTATTGCCCTTGTCATAGCTCTGCAATTTCTTTTTGAAGTATTTTCCTTGCCTTGAAGGCGTATAGCTGTCATCGGTATAGAGTCGTGGGGCCCATTGTTTGTCAAATACCCAGACCACATATGAAATCCCTCTTTCATCGCAATAGTTTGTAATGGCGTCCCCATAGGATTCATCGCTTATCACTGGAATATGGGCTCCAGGATCCTCTGGGCCAGAAAAACCCATTTCGGTCAGTATTACTGGATAGTTTTTCTTGACAAAGCCCCAATCCATCGTCCATTTTTCCTCCCAAGGCTTTTCTCTTTTTTGGGGATAAGGATGGCTTACATAGCCAATTCCTTCAACATCCAAAGGAGAGAATTTTACAGGTGTAAGGTCATAGGCCCAATTAAAGCCTGCCATAAGGGGGATGCCCTTGCCACCATTGGCCCTGATGATAGTAATGATTTCTTTGTTGATTTTTTTCCATTCTTCCCAGGTCACTGTCCCAAACCTATTGTTAAATGTCGTAGGCTCATTGTAAAGCTCATAAAATGCAACTATGGGATTTTCCCCATAACGTACTGCAATGGTCCTCCAAAAATTGAAGGTTTCTTTCATATCGGTATCGTACATATCGGCCAAATAAATGCCTGTTTTAAGGTTGCCTATACTGTGCCAGTCTATAATTACATAAAGCCCTTCTTCACTCGCCCATCGGATTCCTTCATCCAAAAGCTGTAAATATTCTTCCTCCCCCCTTTCCCTGACTCGCGCCGGATGTATTGGAAATCGAACGAGGTTTGCACCCCATCTCTTAATTTCCTGAAAGTAACTTTTGTTCCATAAACCATCCTTTTCCAGTTTATCCGGATCACTTGAGCTCATGCCCCTGAAAACAATGGTCTTGCCATCTTCTGTTACAAAATTGTTGCCATCGACTGATATACGCCCCATTGGTTGTTGAGCATTTATGAATGTACAATGCACCAAAAAAATGAAAAAATACTTTCCAATAAAATTTACCATGACCTTATGTTTGAGCGATTAAAATATTCAAAAAAACCTTCAATTTTCAATACGTTTTTGTCAATTTCCCGTAGAATAGATAGTTTATTGAACTGGAGAAAAACAATGTCGGCCAAAAAAGGTATTTTGGTTAAACTTTCATGGTCTTTGTCGCGTGATGGTTTCAATAAATATTAAGATCATGGTAATGTAATATCATGAAATTCCGAAAACGTTTTATATATCTCTTTTTTGTGGTAATGGCTATTGGGGCGGTATTGCTTGTCGTGAAGTTTTATAATTCGATATACGTTAGCCCCTATATTTCCATAGAACCCATTGCTGTTCATGGCAGTGGTAAGGGGTTTGCCGGATCAAATAGGTGCATTGGCTGCCACAAGGATATTTACCAATCCCATATGGAGACAGCACATTTTTTAACATCCCGAGTGGCTGATAGCGCATCAATAGAGGGAAGCTTTGCCCAAAACAATAGCTATTTGCTCAATGATGAGATCATTTTCCTTATGAGATCAAAGGAGGATGGGTTCTATCAGGAAGCCTATTCCAGATCGGATAGTACCTTGATTGATTCCAAAAAAATGGATATAGTGATTGGATCCAGTACCAAAGGGCAATCTTATCTTAACTGGCAGGGAGATGAGCTTTACCAATTGCAGGTGTCCTATTTTAAACCTTCCGAAAGTTGGGTCAACAGTCCAAACTATCCAAATGGTATTTTTGCACCGAATAGACCCATTCTGCAGCGTTGCCTTGAATGTCATGTCACTTTTGCAAAAAGCAGGAACACGTTCAACAAACCCCATTCCTACGACAGGTCACAACTCATATACGGCATTGATTGCGAACGTTGCCACGGGCCTGCGAACGAACATGTAAACCACCACCTGTCCAATCCCAATGAGACGGAAGCCCAATTTATATTATCGTATTCCGATTTAACACAAAAACAAAAACTGCAATCCTGTGCCCTTTGTCACTCAGGAACCCACAGGCACAGGGAAGAGATCCCCTTTTCATTTATGACCGGTGATACCCTAATGGATTTTCCCAATCCTGAATATGACAGGAGCAGTTTGGAGTCGTTGGATGTGCATGGAAACCAATATGGCCTGCTTTTGGCAAGTTCATGTTTTAAGGGAAGCAAGAGCATGGACTGTACCAGTTGCCATGACCCTCACAAAAATCAACGGGGCGATTTTAAGGGGTTCAATGCCAAATGTATTGCCTGTCACCAAGGGACCGGAACGGGTGGGGAAATCTCCTGCAGTTTGGGAGTGGACTTGAGAAAATCCAAGGACAACAATTGTGTGGAGTGCCATATGCCACTAACACCATCCAAATCTATGTCGATTTACGATTCAAAGGATTCCATGCTCGTTCCCGTAGAGATCAGGACACATTTAATAGGAATTTACAAATGACAAAGAGCAGTTACGCTAATAGAAATATGAACTCAAATTTAAACAAGACTATGCATAAATTGACTTTTTGGATCGGTGTATTATCGATGATCGTTATAATGGGATGTAAATCAAAAAAGTACGAAAACAATTGGGAGAATCTTTTTAATGGTACGGATCTATCGGGTTGGGACACCTATATTGGGGCAGAATTTTCAGGAGGTGATTGGGAAGATTGGACAAAAGGGGAAAGATTGGGTCTCAATAATGACCCGGATAAAGTGTTCAAAGCGGATATTTTGGATGGAGAACCTGTTATTCACATATCAGGAAAACGTTTTGGAGGACTTTCAACCCATCGGGAATTCAAAAATTACCATTTACAATTGGAGTTCAAATGGGGTGGGCATACATACCCTCCCAAGGAAAATGCTCCCAGGGACAGTGGGCTACTTTACCATGCCGTTGGAGAACATGGTGCAGATAGTGGATTTTGGATGCGTTCCCAAGAATTTCAAATACAGGAAGGGGATACCGGAGATTATTGGGGGTGTGCAGGTGCAACTTTCGATGTACCGGTAAGGGTTGAAGAAAATAATTTCATCTATGACCCAGTGGGGGAGTTGCTACATTTTTCACCTGACAATGAACGTGGAAGACATGTGGTAAAGTCTACTGATGCTGAAAAACCTTCAGGTGAGTGGAACACTATCGATTTGTTTTGTTTTGAAGGGACTGCCATTCATGTAATCAATGGAAAGAAAAACATGGTACTCTACAATTCTTCCCAAATCAATACCGTGGGCAATGAAATGCCGTTGGTGAAAGGAAAAATCCAATTACAGTCGGAAGGTGCTGAAATTTATTTTAAGAATATACGAATCAGGTCTTTAAAGGAGTTGCCCAAAAAGCATTTAAGATAATTGCTCTCAAATTATTTGATAATGTCGAATTTCAGACCTCGTGGACCAAAAGAGACTATTAAGTATCTCATAAAGGTGTTCTGCCATTATAGGTTTCCGTGTCCTTTACGATTATGAAAAAGCTTACGGCCTTTTCATTTCTTTTCCAAATCAATATCTTTTTTACTTTTCTCCAAATTGGAATAACTTATTGGTCAACGCTCCGTTTTTAGACAAGAATCTCTTGTTTCACGCTCTGGAATTCATTTCCAATGTAGATTTGTATGCCTACAAGGTCTTGGGTTCATAGCTCAAAATTGGGTGTTTCCCTTAATGATCAGATTGCAAAAAGAAAAGACTAATGAAATTTAAGTTTTCATATCAGGGTAAATGGAAGCCTTGTCTTAATGTGTTTGTCAATTATCGAGGCCTTAACACCTCGACCCACGGAACATTTCACCTGGTAACTGAGATTTTTAAAAGTGCAAAGGAATTTTCAAATTTGATCGGCAGCCCCCTAAATTTAACCATCACTCCTGCAAATTTTTTATCAGAATTACAAAGGTAGGATGATTCTTTGTACCAAGTCCCTATAGCCTTAATCAATGTCAAAATCCACTCTGTTCCAATAAATAATATATTTCGAACAGTTTTATTGCGTGCTTAATGAAGTAATGAGAGCTATGGCATTTTATAAGGAAGTTGAATCGTTATTTCAATCCGTAGACAGCTAAGTCATAAACGAGTTGTAAATCTGCCGCAGTGCCACCCACATTCCAACCCCAACTGCGATTGGAGATGAAGCCAGATCCTGGACGGGAGTTATATTTTTTCATCCAACAGGTGACGTTGCCAAATTCATCTTTCGAGAGAGGAACTATATCTCCTGTAACTTTCACTACCGCTCCGGTGGCCTTGGTATGTAATGGAATTCCCATGTTCGTTCCAATTTGTGTGGCCTGGGCATAATAATTTCCACTTTCATACGGACTGATAAATTCCACCCCCAGAAGCTCAGGACCGGTTTCTATGTCCCGAGAATACCCCCGATTTGGTATAACCGTGAAAAAATTGACCATTGAACCAAACCATAAGATTTTCCCACCTTTTTCTAAATACTGCCTTATTAAACTGGTCTTGAGTGGAGCTTGTACCCCTTCAGGTGGTATAACCGGATAAGCAAAAACTATCACGGAAGGTTCTTCATCATTTATTCTTTGCCTGAGGAATTGAATTAGTGTTTCGGATGAGTTCAGGTGATCAAAACCCTTTGATTTCAAATAATCCAACATTTGAAATTCGGCTATAACACCTTGCGTAAATGGTGGTTCGAAAGTATCTGGTTGATAAACCGTGAAATGTGGCTTAATAGTTTTGTCTACCGCATAAAAATAACTGTCATCTGAACCAAAAAAGATAGTTTGGCCATCGTATTGGGGTGCTGAGTAGATATCCCCACCGGATTGGAATGTACTTATATCTTTTCCTGTATTTTTATCAATTTCGTACAATTGCCCACTGGAACAGCCATAAAACAGACTGTTACCTACAATTAGGGGCTTAGTATAGACATGGCCATTATTTGGATGATTCCAAAGTTCTTTTCCCGTTTGTAGATCATGGGCAGAAACCAAATTATTTGTTGACCAACCCATGTAAACTGTATTACTGTCCACAGTATTCGCCATAGCCCACGTACTTCCCGTTGTGTACCGCCATTTTTCCCGATGGGTAGCCAAATCCACACCATACATTTTACCATCACGTGAACCGAATACAAGGATGCCGTCCTTGATGCTTGGCGTGTCAAAATTGCCACGACGAATCTCTTTAAAAGGGTCTTCAGGGGCGTTGGCGGCCCCTTCTGTCATAAAACTCCAACGTTCTTTTCCATCCTTAAGATTTAGAGCATATAAATTTCCATTATTGGCAGGTTGGTAGATGGTCTGATGCTGTACCAAAGGAGTGGCCCTAAGTCTTTTTCCGGCATCAAAGACCCAGATTTCTTTGCCGTTCTTTTTGTTCAGGGCATACAAATGGCCATCACCGGATGGCATTAGGACCATTTCATTTTTTACCACTGGTCCGGCAGTGTTGTTTTTCCAGCCACCGATATTTTCTACAATGGTAGGATTAAATTTAGTTTCCCAAATCATTTGCCCATTTGAAATGTTGAGGGCATAGGCATGCTCTGCGCGGCTGATGGCATAAAGATTCAGCCCATCCACAGCCAAAGGCCCATTGATCGCTCCTTCTACTTGGAATTTCCAAATCATCTCACCGGTATTTTTGTTGAGACCAAATACCTCGCCAGCAGAGTTGGCAAAAAATATTCGTTCCCCTGCGATCACGGCAGTGGAACGAATAGGAGCCAATGTCTTAAATTTCCATTTGGCTCGATAGTTGATTTCTTGAGAAAAACACTGTACTGAGATGAAAATCAAATACAAAAACATATTTTTCATGATGATCTATTGATTTATGCACAAATGTGCTGGTTAATTTATTGAATTGCTTTGTCCATTGGGAAAATCACTATATTGGAGAAAGGCAATGGCTTTTTTTGATCTCGATAATGAATGTACGTTATTGCCAATTTCAGGGATGTCCGACATCACCATTGTTCTGAACTCCCACTTCACCAATTCAAGATTATCTGTGGCAGATAAACTTTAAAAATTTGTTCCATAAATCAATTTTCCCATTTTAATATACCCGACATCTTAATAAGTTGAATAGCTATATGAATTTTATTTTTTGTGTTGCTCTGTAACATCAATTGGGGTAAGCATATTATCGTCTGAAATTTTATCCAAAAAATTAAAACTTGGGTCGATTACAGATTTTATGGGTTTTGAATTGACTATAAGAGAAAAACTATTTTGGCCGCTCGCAACCTGGACTTTTTTCGACTCGGTCATTGCCTCTGTTTCCACTTCAAGGGTTATCCATTCCGAACAAGGAATTTCTGACTTGTCCTTGGAATATTTATGTACTTCTACTTTTAGGTTGAGCTCATATTTATTGTCACCTATAGAACGATAAGTAGCGCTTTTTAGAATATTATCATATATAATCACTTTCTCGAAAAGGTCAGATATCCGATACTGTGCCGAATCAGGCGCATGAGATTTGAAATATCCAAGCAAATGTGATGTGTTGGTGAGATAACCGTCATTTTTTTGTATACATTGAGCTATTGCCTTGTTTAAATTCGCTTCGCCAATGTACTCTTGTAGTGCGTACATGACCAAGGCACCTTTATCATAGTAGATGTAGCTTTGATTTTCAACATCCTTTAGCGGCACTTCATTTATATCATTCACACGGCCTTTTAAATACCGGCGCATACTATAATCAAACCATTGCCTAACCTGATCTATGCCATACTTATTTTTGATGACCATCAGGGCCGCATACTGGGCAAGGGTTTCATTGACCATTCGGTTACCTTTCACCTGCTGTCTCACCAACATTTGTGAACCAAACCATTGATGTGCTGTTTCGTGAGCAATGGCGAACACGGGAATGCTTTTTGTTCCTTCTTTTGGGACAGCTAAAAAACCACTGTTTTCATACACAGCTATAGTCTGTGGATAAGATCTTGCACCATGTCTGAAACCTGGTACTTCAATAAGTTTAAAATTATTGGAGTGATAGTTTCCAAAGTTTTGATGGCAGTATGAAAGTGTTGCCTTAATGACATCCAACATCATATCAATATTTCTATGGTGAGATGCATGATAAAAAATCTCAACCAGGACTTGATGGGCACTATCCAGTTGAATGTGAGACTTTTTAACGGCATATTTTCCTGAGAACAAAGCATATTCTTTTGATGTAGGTGTATCGGTTTTATAGTGATAGTAGCTTCTATCACCCTCATTCCATGCATTGATCAATTGGCCTTTTGTTACGGCTGTCTGACCTTTCGAAGTGCTTAAAACCGCTTCAAACGATATATTGGTATCTGTCACTTTTTCAAGTTCTGATTCAGGGTTGATGCTGGGATATATTCCATTTTTAGGTGCTAAGCCAAACTCTTTTCTCAGTTCATTATCAGTCAACTCAGCTTGTGAGGAATAGCTGATAATACTGGGCATCAGGTCACCTCTATCTATAAAGGTTCCATTGTTCACTATATCTTGATAGTGCAACCCAAACCCAGTTCTACTTTTTCGCAGTTTGAATTGAAACGAAGCTGAGTCTTCCGGTTTCAAAGAAGGGTTGAAAGCGTACATATAGCGTCTGGATGCTTTATCGACCAAAATGGGGGCTGTAAGTTGTTTGTTGATTTTAACCTGTTCAAGGTCAACATTAGAGTCTATTGTAACATGAAGCGTGTCAATGTTTCTTGTTGTACGGTTTTTTAGTATGTACCTGCCCTTTACCGCTATTGATTGTTTGGAGGGAAAAATATTGGACTCTATTTGAATATCTGTAATCTCGGGCTGCGGGGTGTTTTCAAATTTTTTATATCTTTTTTCATAATTGGCCCTCGTTACATTCAATTTGTTTTCTGACGGAAATTCTTCCCAAACATTAATGTTCAAATAGATAAAGGCACCAACCAGCAAGGTGCTGAAGGTCAAAGTACCCAGACTATATTTTACATTGTTTTTAATAGTGGCCAAGTTGGGTAAGCCCGTTCCTCGACTCCATAATACACTGCCTATTGTGGCCAGGATTCCCGCCACTAAAATCCAAAAAAGCAAAAACCATAAATAACCTTCCCAAAAATGGCCATATCCATTTAGGTTGGAATATGGCACAGCTGGTAAGTACTTGAAATGGTACAAAGGAAAATCCAATCCTGCATTCCGAATAAGTGTCATCACGGACCAGTAGAGAATGGCTATGAAGATGCTTAAAAATTTGTTTTTGACGAGAATATGAAAAAATAGGCTTAGGAACCCAAAAAGAAGGTAGTCGGGGAGTAGGACAAGAAATAATTGCTTTAAATAAACATCCAATTGATAGTTGTAATATCCAAGAAATGTTTGTACCGATACTCCAATGAGTAAAAAAGCGCATAAAAGGGCAAGGCATATCAAGAACATGGCCACTATGATGGCATTCATAAATGTCCAGTTTGGAATAGGCAATGAGTCGAAAAGATCCGAGACTCTCAATGCTTTGCGCTTCCAAATCATTTCGGCAGAAATGACGGTCAATAGTATATACATGAAGAATTTGAAAACTTGGTTGGTCCTATCGATCAATGGGAAAGTAGTTGGAATTTGATCCGAAGGAACAAAGGAAATGGTAAGTGCCATTAGGAAAACTACACCTAGCCCCAATAATAAACCATATTTGCTTTTTACAGTGCTTGTGAATTCAAACCAACCTAAACACAATGTTTGCACTAAATGTTGTTTAAAAGTGAATTCAGTGGTTAGAACAGGGTGTTCAACAGCTTCTGAAAATGCGGCTTCTTTATCGTCCTTTGACTTGCCTTTATTAGAATATTCGAAGCGGAATTTCCAAATGGTAAATCCTAAAATTGCCGTTCCCAAGACCATCCAAATGATTCTGTTGATCACCATTAAATGATTGATTGGAATAGCTAAAGTATTCTTGTCATTTATATTCCAATATTGTGTGATTTGGTACAAATGAATTGTGCCAAAAGGGTCTATCAGTTCAGGAACAATGGATTGTGAATCCATAAACTCACCACTAATCAAAAAGCCCATAAAGGACAATATGGCTATGCCATAAGCCGGGATAATACTACGTGTAAGTGTGACCAGAGAAAAAGATATGGCACTAATAAAAAAGAGGTTAGGGATGACCATCAACCCATAACCTTTTAGATAGGTCAGTATATTTAAGGATCCTGTCAATACTTGATTATGAAACAAATAAAGATGGGTAAGCAAAGCCCCTAGACCAATGGCTGAACTCAGAAATACCAATACCGTGAAAGCACCAAGAAATCTTCCAAGAAGATAGGATGTCTTTGAAAGAGGTAGCGCGTAATAAAATTTATCGACTCCCAATTCCACATCCTTGTTCACAGCATTGGCACTGATTCCAATTACCAAAAAAGTAAGCCAAAGGGAATATCGATTTAGAAGGCTGTAAATAATTATCGGGGCATTTCTGTAAATTTCTCCCGATGGACCTCCTTTTCCTGAAGGTTCGTAAATATCCTGAACGGCTAAGAGAAGAAGAACAACAAAATAGAGATAAGTACTTGGTTTTTTAAACCAAGATGACACTTCCTGTCTAAAAATTCGGAAAAAAGTATCCATTCTACTTCCTGATAAAAAATAAATCTTCCAACACTGGTTCGGTGCTTTCAAAAGAAGCATCGGGACTACTTTCTGAGTGAACATAGGCAATGATTTTCCCTGAAATCAGTTCATGCCGAATCACGTTTTGAGTGGATTGTAAATCTTTAAATTCTGATCGTTCCACTTTTTTCTTCCAAATTTTTCCTGATAAGGAATGAAGTAATTGGACAGGTTTCCCCTGTTCTATTACCTTTCCTCTGCTAATCAGGGCCATATTGTTACAGAGCCGCTGAATGTCCTCCACTATGTGGGTGGAAAGTAATACTATTGCCTTTTCACTTACTTCGGATAGTATATTGTAAAAGTTGCTCTTTTCCTGAGGGTCAAGACCTGCCGTAGGTTCGTCAACAATGATCAGCTTGGGATTTCCAATAAGTGCTTGGGCTATGCCGAACCTTCTGGTCATCCCACCAGAAAATGTACCTAGTTTCTGGTTTTTTACTTTATAAAGATTCACCTTATCGAGATAGTATGAAACAGCTTCATCCCTTTCTTTTTTTTTCTTAATTCCTTTAAGAAATGCTATCTGTCGCAGTAAACTAAGAGGAGTGGATTGTGGATATAGTCCAAAATCCTGTGGAAGATATCCGAGTATTTTTCGTACCCCATCTTTGTCACGTATTACATCTAGGTTATCCAAATTTATTTCTCCAGTATCTGCTTCTTGAAGGGTTGCCAACGTTCTCATGAGCGTTGATTTTCCTGCACCGTTCGCCCCCAACAAACCAAACATGCCCATGGAAATGGATAGGTTGATGTTATCCAAAGCACATACTCCTCCCGAGTACCGTTTTGATAGGTTCTTAATTTCCAGTAACATTAAATATTGTTTTATTCTTCTATATATTCTAATATGTCCCCAGGTTGACAATCCAGGGCTTTACAAATGGCACTTAGGGTGCTGAACCGGACCCCCTTTGCTTTCTCAGTCTTAAGCATGGAGAGATTTGCCATTGTTACTCCTACTTTATCGGATAGTTCGGTCAAACTCATTTTTCGTTTGGCCATCATTACATCAAGGTTTACTACTATGCGCATAATGATGGGTTCAGATGATTAGACGCTGTTCTTCCTGGATTTTCACCCCAATCCTAAAGACTTCCGATATCACCAATAGCAATAGGCCAAATAATAATACCGGATAATCCAAATGGGTATTGATGTTCGCTTTTAGCATTCCTGCATCTATTTTTCCATTTAAAAACCGACCCAATTGAAAAATAAAAATGCTATTGAAAATAGATGCCCCTAAAGTGAACAATGCGATGATCCTCAGCCGACTTGCATTGGAAGTGGTAAAGGGTGCCTTTTCCAAAAGCGACTTACAAATTCGGATCACCAATAGAACAATAAACAGCCCTACTGACTGGAATAGGATTTCCCTGAATGCAAATAATCTTATTAGTCCTCCAGGATCATTTAGAAAATGCATCTTGCCCAAAGCACTGGTCATTAGAAACTCATACCTAGAACCATCACTTAACTCTAACCATCCAGGCTGATCCAAATAAAGGGGCACATCAGAAATAGCCAATGAATAGTTGAAAGAAAAGAATGTGTTAAAATTTAGGCCAAAAAGGGAATAGATGATGGTAAGTCCCAATACAATCCACTGAATACTCCAAATGACTCTCAGAAACCTATAGAATAGCTTGATTAATTGCCCGTGCTTTAATGTTTCCATTGCCTTTTTATTTGTTCTTCACAGTGTAATATTAATATAAATTTATTAAATAAAACAATAAAAAATTAAATAAAACGATAAACATATTTCGTTTTATCACCAATAGCTTACTCCTTCACTCTTACTATGAACTATGAACTAATACTATAATAAATCAATTTCTTACTTACTTTTGTAGAGTACATAAACAGCCTTGTTATACTTCACTTGACCCCCTCCATTCTGTATACTTCGCAAAAATTGGACGGGTTGGAACTTGACAATACACTTAATCTGAAAATAATTGAATTTGGTTACTTTAACCTAGTGTAAATACGATGAAGGGAAGACTCAAGTCATGCATGGAAATGTTTTAAGAATGACCTAATCATAGACCAAAATATAAACATCTGGTTTATATCAGTTATTGTTAGGTGTCCATGTTCCTTATTCGCGATTGCTAGAATGCTTCTAACTTATTTTTCAAAACAGCCATGTCCTCACTCACTTTCCTATCAATAATCTTGGCATAATGTTGAGTCGTACGAAGGTTTTTATGTCCCAGCATCTGCCCAACGGTTTCAATGGGAACTCCATTGGAAAGCATTATGGTAATGGCAAAAGTATGTCAGGTCAAATGCAAGTTTATCGTTCCTTTTCCGACCAAACATGCTCTCGGACCTCATCCAAAAACTCAGCCTCTTCAAACGGAATCAATTGCGCTGCCATTTCCAAAACAGATAGAATATAGACATCCGGTTCCACAATGGCAGTATGGTTTCCGGAATTGGGATTGTCCAAGGCCAAAATACAGACGTTAAGTAGTGACTCCACTTTAAAAAGCGGGTCGCAATAGCCTTTGACCCGTAAATGGGTGGCACTAAAATCCTTTTTCTGGGGTGTCAACGAACCAAAATAAGTTTCCAAAGAGAGGTCTAGGTTTTCTAGAGCAATGGTTTTTACTTTTTCCATACAAGATGATTTGGGTTTTATTTTTCCAAAGGAAATGCATAATGTTGAAAAAGATGTCATACAACAAGTTGACACTTGTTTTCTTACTAAAATATTGGGAAGCATTCTTGGGCTAAGTGCTCAAAAAGAGCGGAACCAATCTGATTTGGCCAGAGCTTGACTCGATGGAGTCTCATGACTGAAAGCAAAACCTTTTGCAAAATGGCAGAAGTACCTGTGGAACTACTTAGTGTATTCCTTAGTGAAAAACCAGTTGCAACCGCCTTGGGGGTAAAGCTATCCAAGTTGATAGATTTTTGAAATACAAAAAACCACCCGAAGGTGGTTTTCAATGTGGAGCCGGAGGGATTCGAACCCTCGTCCAAACAAGCAATAACCATGCTTTCTACATGCTTAGTATCTGCTTCATTTTCGATGCATACCTGACCAGATACGGCCCAATATACACTTAGCTTCTTTAGGTTTTAGTGGTACCGCCAAAGCAAACGGACACCCTTGTGTTGACTTTTTTGGTGCCCCTAAAAAGGTCGCCGTCAACAAGGGCTACCAAGGGACATCTCGCTTCCCTACCTTGTAGGGACGAGGCTAATCCTACTATAATTCAGATTATGCGGCAAGAGCGTAATTATTATCGCCAATTAAAAGTGTGAAACATGAGATTAACGAGCTGTATCCCAGCGCTCGGCATGCTTACATCGCCATTGGTCTTGCTGTCAAAACCGGTCGGCCCCATAATGAGTTAGGTAAGCTTTGCTTACCGTAAACGAATTATGCCCTGAGCGAAGTCGAAGGGCCTAAACGAATACTCATTTTTTTATCAAAGAACTTGTCCTGCACTATGTACTTCGACTACTTTCAGTATGAACTCTGTCGAAGTGTGGGCGTTACCAAAATATTGCTTCGCAACATTTCGGCCGGGCTTTCGGCTTTATCTTTTTCTGTTTCTCGACTTCGCTCTAAATAACAGAAAAAGGATATCGCCTCTATCCCTAACGCGGGCGGCAAAGGTAACTTATATCTTCAAAAGATAAAAAGTTTGCGCCATCTGCCCAATACCCTTATTTTGGTCAACAATTATACCAAATCGGTTTTATGAAATTCGGAATCATCAGGGAGCGCAAAAATCCGCCAGACCGCAGAGTGGTCCTGTCCCCAGCAGAGTGTCAAAATGTCCTTTCCACATTCCCCAAAGCAGAAATTTTGGTCGAAACTTCACCCATTCGGGTGTTTTTGGATGAAGAATACAAAGAAAAAGGTATTCCAGTGGTGGAAAATATGGAAAGTTGCGACATACTTCTCGGGGTTAAAGAAGTCCCTATTGATGCCCTGATTCCAAATAAAAAGTATTTCTTCTTTTCACACACCATAAAAAAACAGCCCTATAATCGTGATTTGTTACGTGCCATTTTGGCCAAGAACATTGAACTGTACGACCACGAGGTTATCACAGGTCCCAACGGACAGCGCTTGGTGGCCTTCGGTAGATATGCAGGAATTGTGGGAGCCTACAACGGCATGCGAACCTATGGACTAAAATATGACCTGTTCCAACTGCCCAAGGCCGAAACCCTAAAAGACCAAAAGGCATTGATCAAGGAGCTCAAAAAAATAAAACTCCCAAACATTAAAGTACTCCTCACAGGAAAAGGCAGAGTAGGCAATGGGGCCAAAGAAATGTTGGATGCCATGGGACTTAAAAAAGTCAATGTAGCAGATTATCTGAAAGAGGATTATTCAGAACCGGTGTATTGCCAAATAGATGCTTCCGAGTACAACAAACGCAAAGATGGGATACGGGGCAACAAATCTGATTTCTTTCAGAACCCCCACCAGTACATATCCAATTTTTTCCGGTTTGCAGAAGTAACGGATTTCTACATTGCAGGACACTTTTATGGGGACGGAGCACCCTATTTATACACTCGCGAGGATGCCAAGCGGCCCGATTTCAACATAAAAGTAGTGGCCGACATCAGTTGCGACATTGATGGCCCAGTAGCTTCCACCATTCGCCCATCTACCATTGCTGACCCCATTTATGGGTATGATCCTGCTACCGAAAAAGAAACTGATTTCAAGAATGAAAAGGCAATTGCCGTAATGGCCGTGGACAATCTTCCTTGCGAGCTGCCCCGCGATGCCAGTGTTGGCTTTGGCGAAGCCTTCACCAAACATGTGATCCCTGCCTTTTTTGACAATGACGCGGATGGTATCTTACAGCGTGCAAGAATGACAAAAAATGGCAAGTTGATACAGCGTTTCGCCTACCTTCAAAAGTATGTGGACGGCGAGGAATAATACCTTTTGTCGATGTATTCCATTTGAGGGTTAACGATATGTTATTTTTTAGTATATTGTTCGTCCTAGTGTAACGAGAACGTGAAATTCAATTGGGTGATTTCTGGAGAAAATGACCAGGCTGTCAAAAAGGCCTGCATTGATATGGAATATCGATTGCGTCCCAAAATCACCAAGTTTCTTCTCAAAAAATTGGATGGCGATTTTTCAGGTGACTTTTCCTGCTTCCATTTCGATGTTGACATGAAAAACCATTGGGTTTGGATTTCAAACAAAACCCCGCAACGTTTTATCGAAAAAATCAAGGCCGATTTCGACCAAGAAATCAATGGTGGGTCAACCTTGTTTTCAGTGGCTTAATTTTTTATTCAATTGCAATTTCCCATGAAACAATGGGGTGGACCTTTGGAGCAACATAAGCACCCAATGCCTTTAGGGTTAGGTTGAACGATGTTACAGATTCCAAAGTTTTTATTTGTAGCGTTTTTGTGCCTTCGGCAGGGACCGTAAAAACAGGGGAACTGGAATAGAAAGTGTAGGGCATCTGGTTCTCAAAGATCAAATCACTGCTCGATACATTTTTGAGTGTTATTTTTAAAATGGAGGTTCTGTCAATATACGATACGTCTTCAATTTCTATGCAGGCTTTGATCAAGGGCAATATATTTTCTTCTTTCCCCACTAAAAGCGAGTTGAAAACAGCCACGGTTCGCCCAGCGAACAAAGCTTCCTTTAGGCTTGCTTCGGTTTTTTCTTTGGCAAAGACCAAGGTAATGGGCCGGTCATGTCCTTTCTCCACATAGTCCCAATCAATTAATCCATGAATGTCACTGGTACCCATAATGGTGAGGTTGTTTTCCAAGGCAATGGCCAGCGATTCTTCCGCATAATCCCCTGTATTGATGACCTCAATGCCATGCAGTTCCCCATTTTTAATGCGCTCCTTTTGAAAATCACTCAAAATAGGAGTTCCCTTGGGCGATTGGGCATACCAAGCAGGATGGTTCCAAAAAATAAAACCGCCTTGTTTTTTGGCTTCGGCAAAAACGGGTTCCGCTTTTTCGTTCAATAATTTGTTGGCATCCTGAATAAAAACTGCATTATTATGGCCCATGGGGGCACTCCGTGTTATTTCGGAACCATGGACAATCAATAGGTCATGGTCTTTGGCTTCGGCCAAGGCCAAATTAAAAGAACGATTTCTATCTGGGTGGGGGATATCCGCTGCATGGGGCTGATATTCCAAATGTTCGGTAAGCGAAATCACATCCAAATTGTCCCGTAACGCTTCCATCACCCGAATGGTGGGCCAAACATTTCCGTCCGAAAAAACGGTGTGTTGGTGTAAATCGGTCTTTAGCGTTTTGTAACCGGGAACATCGGGAAAGGTTATGGCCCTGGAACTGATATGGGAATGCTCTTGGGCAAAAATAAGAGTTGAGGCAAAAAACAGCAGTAAAAACGGTTGGAATTTCATGGTCGTGGTTTTTTCAAATGTAATAAACCAATGCATGCCATGGATTTGTTCAAAAAATATTTTTAGTTAAGAAACGGTTAACTGAACTCAATTTTCGATTTTTACCGAATGAATCCAGCTGAAACCTACATTCTTAGTCAAAATGAACCTTTTAGAAGCATCTTATTGTATTTGAAGAGTGTTATTGAACATGTGATTCCTGGTGCCGATATGAAATTCAAGTGGGGCATTCCCTGTTTTTACATTGAGAAACAGCCCATCTGCTATTTAAATGTTTCCCAAAAAAAGAGGTATGTGGATATTGCATTTTGGAATTCGGCCCATTTGACGCTGCACCTTGACAAAATGATCACTGAAAACAGAAAGGTGGTTAAGTCGTTACGCTACTTTACCTTGGAAGAAATTGACGATGCCATTCTTATTGAGGTGCTGCGGGAAGCCTATTCACTCAAGCACAAGGGCTTTTACAAAAGATAAGTACTACGCCTTTGTTGAAGGTGCGATTTCTGTTTTCCCACTTTTCAATTTAAATAGGGCCACCCATAATGTCACCAACCCCAAAACAAGCCATAAAAGGTCTATCAATAAAACCTGTTTTAGCCCTGTATCAAGAGCAACCCACATCCAATTTCCAGATGAGATACCATTTGCAATTGGAATGAACATTGCCAATATGCTCCCTGAAATCAAAGTCCATTTGTTGGTGAAGCCAATGTTCTTTTTAAAAATGAAAAAGAGCGATACTACCAACCAAATTGGAAAGTAGGTACGATAGAGAAAAGGTCTATCCACCTGTTCTGCAAATTGCACTATTATAAATTGCAATGCCGTTACGGGATAGAGAGCCAGACAAACGGCCATATAAATGTTGGCAACCTGATAATTGAACTTGCGCCGCTTTTCGGGGATGTTCTTTTTATCGCGAGCTACCAGCCAGATCATAATTCCCGATAGAATAACGAAACAGGACACCAATCCAAGGATAAAGGAGATAATCCGAAGGCCATCCCCGGCATAATCGCCAAAATGAAGGCGAAACATCATATTCTTGACGCCATCCAAATACGAATTATTGGTCATGGGCACTTTTTCTTCCACAATGGAACCGTCCGCCATTTTATAAATACGATGTCCCAAACCGTTCAATTTTGAGGAATAACCCAAGTATCCGCTGATGGCCACATGCATATTGGCATCCCCATAGTTGAAAATATGGGCTTCTTTCAACCTAAAATCGGGCCAATCTTTTTTGGTCTCCTTGATGAAAGGATCAATGGCAATATCCTTATTTAATGTTTCATGCTGATAGGCATAGATGGGATGGTTGTATTCCAAATCTTCAAACAATTTGTTCTGGTCACCTCCATACAAACCTAATACCAATGGTGCCACCAAAACACCCTTCAACAAAAAGAAAGCTCCGGTAACGGCATATACAAATTGGAAAGGAAACCCTATAACACCTAAAGCGGTGTGGGCGTCGGTCCAAATGGTTTTGATTTTGGCCCAAGGCCGAAATACATAAAAATTGGAAACAATTTTGGTCCAATGTACCAAGATTCCTGTGAAGATTGCAAAGAGGAAAAAGAAAGCCACCAATCCAGATAAATAGCGTCCATACGGGTAGGGGATTTGGTCCAAAAAGTGCAGTCGGTACAAAAATTCGCCCAAATGGTAGGAGTCTACATAGGTTCCCGTGGTTTTGTCCTCGGTATCCAGATAGAAAAAGGTCCTGGTCTTATCTTCTTCCTGTGTCAACGAATCCTTGGATGCGCCAAGATTTATATTAACACGACGCTCATTGAAATAATGGCTGATTTCCACGTCTCTACCTTGCAGATTGTGGTCTTTGGAAATATCACTCAAATATTCATCCATACTCCCCACAATGGCATCTTGTTCTGAAGTTTGGTGACCGCGTTGCCAATTGGCAATTTCATCCCTAAAAAATGAAAAAGAGCCTGTAAAGAAAATTACATAAAGAGCCACACTGATGACGATACCACTAATAGTATGGGTATGAAATAAAATATTGTAGATACGGTTTCCCATAGTTTAAACGATAGGGTTGGTTTGGATTCCAAAATAGAATATGACAAAGAGGACTAAGCTGGTCAATAGATAGATGCCCCATATTTTCCAGCCGTTTTTGCCCAAAAAGGCCGCAACCATCAATACAGCCCAGAGAATAAAGGCGGAAAATGTGCTGGTGATGATCACGGCCACATGGTTAAACCAACTGGCTACGGCCATGTGGAATAGTACGGCTACGATCAATCCACCCAAAATGGCTGCAGATATTTTGGCAAAGCGTTGCCAAGTAGATTGGGTCAAGTATTTTTTGTTGGCTGGCATACGACTAAAACAAAACAATTTCACAAATGAGAAAAAGGATGAGGACCATCACAAGGGATTTATAGGATAACAATTGTAAAGGGGCCAGTAAAACAATCAAACTGGCAACCGTCATCAAAAGGATGAAAAAAGTAAAGACACCTGCGCCGAATCCCCATAACCAAATACTTAGCCCCAATGAAATTATCAAAAGGGCCAAGCTAGAATATTGTACTGCAGAGCGATGGTCAGCTACCCATTTTTCAAAACCCAGTACCCCTGACCCCGTCATTTTCTTGGAGGTGCTATATAGGAGATAAAAAGCAACGAAAACCAAAAGTGAAATACCAGTGACCATAGTTCTTTCTCTCGATTATTTGATGCAATACGTGGCGCAGTGCCAGATAAATTCGTAATCCTCCCCGTTGTAGGTGCCGGGAACTTCTTCCTTGGTAGTGGTCTCCACAATGTATTTGGTATCCCAGGGCAGAGCAAAGGAAACTTCACCATTATCATCGGTATGCAGGATCTTGGACCAAAGGTCTGCCACATACACTTGAAGTTCGTTTTGGGCCAATGGTTTTCCTTTATAAAGTACTTGGAGTTTGACTTCATCCCCATCATTGGCCAGTTGTTTTACCACAATTCCTTCGGGGTTGATGGTTTTGGTATCGGCATCCGAATTGCCTACCTGTACTTTG
The DNA here is from genome assembly GCF_000745185.1 of Muricauda sp. MAR_2010_75. Lineage (NCBI taxonomy): Bacteria > Pseudomonadati > Bacteroidota > Flavobacteriia > Flavobacteriales > Flavobacteriaceae > Allomuricauda > Allomuricauda sp. MAR_2010_75. The sequence continues at coordinate 466,095 of NZ_JQNJ01000001.1, read as the reverse complement.
GCTGTAGAGTGATAATGGGTTTTAAAAATACCGAAATCGTACTGGGTGTAATCAATCACATCAATCTCATTGTTGTTCAGTGCGATGGTATACACTCCATTTTGGTTAGGCGTAAAATAGGCTGCATAATGGTCTTCCTTGGCAATGGTACTGAGTTCGGCCTTTGAGCCATCGGGAGCAATGACCCACAGTTTGAATTTTGCCACCAGGGGAAATGCCTCGCCCTCCACTTTTTCAATAACACCGTAGGTATATTCACCGTAGTGCACGCGTACTTCATGTTTTTCGCCGGATTCACCGGAACCCTTGGTTTCCAACCATAGGTAGTGGGCATTGGCTGAAATCATTCCAAAAAAGAAAAGTAATAAGGGTAAAAATGTGTTTTTCATGTGTCAAGGTTTTAAGGCCCACGGAAAACATGGGCCTTGTTAAATTTTTCTGATTAAAAAGTATAGGCTACGGTTAGTCGGCCATTGATTCCCGGCTCGGACTGCCAATACAGGTATGATCCATAGTTGGCTCCGGAGTACAGGTATTCGTCCAGAATATTGTTGATGTTGAACTGAACTCTAAAATGACTGTTTCTCCAGGACAAAGCACCGTCCATTCTAAAATAATTCGGCAAATCCGATTGATTGTCGGCAGCCCAGGCCCAAGTAGAGCGATCTACTTGATATTGATAGCCGAGCGATACGCCAAATCCATTCAAACTGGAAAATTCGGAAAAGTTATAGTTGAACCAACCGTTGGTCACGTGCTTGGCATGCCCTGCTACCCTTGTGCCCACTATATCTGGGTTGGGATCTTCGGTTACCTCCACTTTGGTGTTGGCATAGTTCAGAATAACATTGAACTCAGGTGTAATCTGTCCTTGCAGGTCAAACTCAATACCCTTGGATTGAACCTCACCCAAATACATGGAATAGTTGGGATTTTCTGGATATGACGTTAAGATGTTCTCCTTGGTAATTTGGAAGGCTCCCAAGGAAGTCCGTAGACGTCCATCAAAAAATGTTTTCTTGACTCCTCCTTCAATGTCATTGGCGTCCACTGGGTCGTTTAGCGGCTCTAAGTCAGCACTGATTCCAGCTTGTGGCAAGAAGGATTGGTCATACAATCCATAAATTGCCAAATCAGGTAATAGATCAATGCTAAGACCAACACGAGGGGTCACCACATCGTCATTTTCTTCTTTACCTTGGGTATAGAGATTTGTATACCTTCCGGCCAAGGTCAATCGGATTTTGTCTTCCAAAAATCCAATTTCATCTTGCAAATAATAACCTCTAAGGGTGTTGGCGCTGTAAGGTTGACCGCCTCTTCGGTATTGCACTTTTGTAGATCGGTCAAAATTGGGCATGGCCACTTCGCCATATACAGGATTATATATGTTGAAAGGCACTTCTGTGTCAACAATAAAGGTGTTGTAGAAGTCTGCCCAATAGTTTTTCTCACTAAAATCCAATCCACCAAGAATTTTGTGTGATACACCACCGGTTTGGAAAGCTCCATTAATGTACAGTTGGGCATATTTGCCAGCGGATAGTGCATCCCATTGAGTAATGGTCCTTACGGCATCCCCTGTGTCGGAATCCAATTGACCCAACCAGGCAGAATTTCCTTCTTGGTCGTAACGTAGATAGGCTAGCTGACCTTCAACACTCCAGTTATCTGAAAATTCATGTTTGGCATTCAGGAAAAAGGTAACCTCCTGAATATCGGTTTTGGGGTAGTTGCTATCCACAAAATTGAAGTCGCGAGGTAAACTTGCGTATCCATCGGCCACGGAAGCAAAGATGTAGGCCGATCCCAAGAACGATTCCGCATCTTGAAGGTTCATTTCGGCAGTGATGGATGTTTTGTCTGAAAATTTATAGGTCAGGGTAGGGGCAATGCCAAATCTATCGGTCTGCTCGTTGCCTCGATGGCTGTCTGTGGTCTGGTACATGGCATTAAAACGATAGAGCAATTTACCATCGTTGGATGCTTTTCCACCAACATCCACCGTACCACGATAAAAATCAAAGCTACCTGCGGTAAAAGAAGCATTGGCAATGAATTGTTCAGTAGGTTTTTTGGTAACCACATTGTAGAAACCACCGGGTTCTCCGGCGGACATCATAAATCCTGCAGGTCCTTTAACGAACTCAACACGTTCCACCGTATTCATATCCTCGGCAAGAGGACCCCAGCTATCCTGGACGTTTACACCATTTCGGAAAGCGGGCAAACGAAAACCACGCATATTGATTCGGGCAAATTGTCCCCAGTGTTCCAACATGGTCACGCCACTTACATTACGGGTCAACCCGTCCATAATGGTGGTTACCTGCTGGTCTTGTAACAGTTCACTGCTGATTACCTGCACATTTTGGGGTAATTTCACCAGCTCGGTCTTTAGTCGTAATGAAGTTGAAGGCTGATTCTCAACGTATTTGTTCTGATGTCCTTCTACGACCACTTCGTTCAATTGTTCTTGTCGTTCGGCAAGGATGACTGTGGTAACCGTTGTGGTCTGGTTGGCCGATACATTGGCGGAAACGGTTTGTGTTTCATACCCGATCATGGAAAAAGTAAGGGTATAGGCGCCAGGGGCCAGATCCTGAATTATATAATTTCCGGAAGCGTTTGTTGATGTGCCAAGGCTGGTATGGGAAATGGCAATATTTACATTGTTTAGTGGGTTGTTCCATTGGTCGGTCACTTTTCCTTTTAAGTTTCCGGTTTGCGCTTGCGAAGTGTATATGACAATCAAGCTTAGGATAAGTAGTATATTTTTCATTTGTTATTTGTAATTGGTCTAAATAAATTTTGATTGCAAATGTATATCCCAACACGTATTCCTCCAAAGAATATTTAGACTAATTATAAATAAGAATCAAGAAAGTTTGTTATATTACTGAAAAACAGTAAATTACTGTATAAATTTTAACAAATGAAGTGGGGTTAGAGCGAATTAACAGTCTTTCTAATAGCCGTTAAATCCGTCAATAATTTTTCCAATAAACTTAAATCCAACATATTGGCGCCATCACTTTTGGCATTGGCCGGGTCAAAATGAGTCTCCATAAAAAGCCCATCAACCCCGGCTGCGATTCCAGCGCGTGCCATGGTACCAATTAAAGCAGGTCGACCCCCAGTAACCCCAGAAGATTGATTGGGTTGTTGTAGGGAATGGGTAACATCCAGAACTACAGGGGCGTATTGCTTCATAGTGGGGATGCCACGAAAATCCACAATCATGTCCTGATAACCGAACATAGTGCCACGATCGGTGATGATGGCCTGTTCGTTGCCGGTTTCGGTTACTTTGGTCACGGCATGTTTCATGCTTTCGGGGCTCATGAACTGCCCTTTCTTTAAGTTGACAACCTTTCCAGTTTCAGCAGCAGCCACCACCAAATCGGTCTGGCGGACCAAAAAGGCAGGGATTTGGAGCACGTCCACATACTCCGCGGCCATGGAAGCATCGGAAATCTCATGGATGTCAGTAATGGTAGGAACCTTAAAGGTTTCTGAAACCTTTTTCAAAATTTTCAATGCTTTTTCATCTCCAATCCCAGTGAAAGAATCAATACGACTGCGGTTAGCCTTTTTAAAACTCCCTTTAAACACATAAGGAATTTCGAGTTTGTCCGTAATGGAAACCACTTTTTCAGCAATCCGTAGCGCCATTTCTTCACCTTCAATGGCGCAGGGACCGGCCAAAAGGAAGAAATTGTTGCTGTCTACATGTTTTATCTGGGGAATGGCTTCTAGTCGCATCAACTTAAATTTTCCACAAAAATACTATTTTGATGATCTATATGTTATACTAGTACCAAATTAACCTACAATGCATCGTTTTCTTTTCATTGGCTTTCTATTCTACTGCCTTGGAATCAACGCACAGTATGGCAAAAACTGCGAAATACGTCAGTTGAAGCTAAACATTTTCAATCCTGGGATTGAATACGAAATGGGCGTAGGGGTCAACAGTACTTTAGATATTCGGGTAGCTTGGCAGGTGGCACTGGAACCTACCAGTTCAGAACCCTATGATACTTTGGATTTCTTTCCTGCCATTACGGCCCAATACCGCTATTACCACAATTTTAATGGGCGATACCACAGAAGACGGTCCATTTATGGGAATTCAGGGAACTACATAGCTCCATCGGCTGCTATTTTTTCACCGGAAGATCGTATTGTGGATGGCAATTTGGTAAAAGGTGTACACGGTTATGGCGGATTGGTCTATGGTATTCAGCGTAGCTATAACTCGGGTTTAAGTTTCTCCATTGATGCCGGTGCGGGATATTATGTGGGACCGTTTAAAGGAACCATTCTTCCCGTAGTGAACCTAAGTATTGGCTGGATCATCAGTGAAAAAAGATGGTGTGTGGGTCTCTAAGTTTTGAAACCCCTCAAAATCAATAAGATAAAAATAACATTTCGTTGTGTGTGCTAGAAAAAAATAGCAGTATCTTTGCGGGCTTAAAAATCAGGTTATGTCCAAGATTAAAAACATTGCTATCATTGCGCACGTTGACCACGGCAAGACCACCTTGGTTGATAAAATTATGTACCACTGCCAGTTGTTTCGAGATAACGAGAACAAGGGCGATTTAATTTTGGACAACAACGATTTGGAACGGGAGCGTGGAATCACCATTGTTTCCAAGAACGTTTCCGTAGTCTACAAAGACACTAAAATCAATATCATTGATACTCCTGGACACGCCGATTTTGGTGGGGAGGTAGAACGTGTTCTCAACATGGCCGATGGGGTGTTGTTGTTGGTGGATGCTTTTGAAGGACCCATGCCACAGACCCGTTTTGTGTTGCAAAAGGCTATTGATTTAGGTTTGAAGCCTTGTGTGGTCATCAATAAAGTTGATAAGGAGAACTGCACACCGGAAGAAGTACACGAGAAAGTGTTCGATTTGATGTTTGAGTTGGGTGCCGAAGAATGGCAGTTGGATTTCCCAACCGTTTACGGCTCTGCCAAGCAGAACTGGATGAGTGAGGATTGGCAAAAACCAACAGACAATATAGAACCGCTTTTGGATATGGTATTGGAACATGTTCCCGAATTTAAACCGGAGCAAGGTTCTACCCAAATGTTGATCACTTCCTTGGACTTTTCTTCTTTTACAGGTCGAATTGCCATTGGTCGTTTGCAACGTGGAACTTTGAAGGAAGGCCAGCAGATTTCCTTGGTGAAAAGAGACGGCAGAGTCGTGAAATCACGAATCAAGGAGCTGTACACTTTTGAAGGTTTGGGAAGAATTAAAGTGCAGGAAGTAAGAGCTGGAGATATTTGTGCTATTGTGGGTGTTGAGGGTTTTGAAATTGGTGATACCGTTGCCGATTTTGAAAATCCCGAAAAATTGAAAACCATCGCCATTGATGAGCCTACCATGAGCATGTTGTTTACCATCAATGACAGCCCATTTTTTGGAAAGGATGGTAAGTTTGTGACCTCTAGGCATATCAAGGAGCGTTTGGAGAAAGAGTTGGAGAAGAACTTGGCCCTTAGGGTACAGCCAACGGACAGTGCCGATAAATTCATGGTTTTTGGACGTGGGGTATTGCACCTTTCCGTGTTGATCGAGACCATGCGCCGAGAGGGATATGAACTTCAAATTGGTCAGCCCCAAGTTATCATTAAAGAGATTGATGGCGTAAAATGTGAGCCTGTGGAGCACCTCACCATCGATTTACCTGAGGAGGTTTCTGGAAAGGCTGTGGAAATGGTATCCATCCGAAAAGGGGAGATGACCAGTATGGAGGCCAAGGGTTCCCGTATGATCTGTGAATTTATTATTCCATCCCGTGGAATCATTGGTTTGCGAAACCAATTGTTGACCGCAACGGCAGGAGAAGCCATCATGTCCCACAGATTTAAGGAATACCAACCCTTAAAAGGAGAAATTGCACAGCGGCAGAACGGTTCTTTGGTTTCCATGGAGAATGGTACCGCCATTCCATATTCCATTGACAAATTGCAGGAACGCGGTAAGTTTTTCATTGACCCGGGAGAGGATATTTACGAAGGACAGGTCATTGGTGAAAACTCACGTGGAGATGATATGACGGTGAATGTGACCAAGACGAAAAAATTGTCAAACGTTCGCTCTTCAGGTGCTGATGAAAAGGCCAAAATTGTACCGGCCATCAAATTTTCATTGGAAGAAGCCTTGGAATACATCCAAAAAGATGAGTACGTTGAGGTAACACCAAATCACATACGACTTCGAAAGATTTACTTGAAGGAAGTAGATCGGAAAAGAAACAAGATTGACTAGGGAGTCAGTGTCATTTTGAGTTTCGCGAAAAATCTCTACCGTTGGTTCTCGACTTCGCTCGAACTGACCATTGTAAATTGATTATTGCAGATACTCTTGTTTTTGTTATTGAACCTGAATTTTACACTTGAACTTGTAAAGAGATTTCTCTTTGCTCCGTCGAAATGATGACCAGTCTTGTTTCCTGGTTCTTGAACTTTACCCTTTGTGCTTGTTTTTTTAAGTCCTAAGAACTTAAGTGCCCGTGGTGTTGTTCGCGAAGACATGCCACGGCCGCGCCAATAATCCCGGCATGGTTCATCAATTCGGCCTTGATTACATGGGTTTCAATGTCAATATGGTGACTGAACTCTTCCCAATCCTTTGAGGTGCCCCCACCGATGATGATCAAATCTGGGGAAACGATGAGCTCCACCAATGTCAAAAACTTATTGAAACGTTTTCCCCACTTTTTGTAGCTAAGGCCTTCCCGCTCTTTGGCTGAGGCAGCTGCCCATTTTTCAATCTTCTTGTGCTTTTTATAAGGAATCTGGCCTAGTTCAAAATTAGGAATGAGTTTTCCGTTGAAAAAGGCACCACTACCCAATCCGGTTCCAATGGTGATCATGATTACCAAGCCATCCTTTCCTTTTCCAGCACCGTAGTTCATGGAAGCATATCCGGCCGCATCTGCATCGTTCAGTACAGTAAATTCCTGTCCAGTGACTTCGGTAAATAGTTCATCAACATTAACACCTACCCAACTCGGGTGAAGGTTTCCTTGAGAAAGACAGACCCCATTTTTTACGATGGATGGAAAGCCGCAACCAACAGGGCCTTTGTAGTCAAAGTGCTCTACAATTTTGGCTACTACTTGGGCCATTTCGTCAGGTTTTCTGGATTTTGGGGTTGGGATTCGGTAGCGTTCCGTCAACATTTCACCAGTTTCGGCGTTGACCAAGGCACCTTTTATACCCGATCCGCCAATGTCAATTCCAAGAATATCCATATAGGAAAGAAAATTTATTTAGGCAAAGAAACAAAAAGTTTTGCGGTTCCTAGATATGTGAGGTAAATCATTCAAATTGATGGGTAAAGGGAGAAGGTTGAAAGGGTAATCTGTTTCTTGAGTGTACTTTTGATTCTTGCTCTTGAACTTGACACGTGCTCTTGGAAAGAGACTTCTCGTCGCTCATTCTTTGTTCTGTCGAAATGACCAGTCTTGCTTCTTGTTTCGTGACGCTTGATATTTGACACCAATCACACGAATGGTCACGAATTAGACCCAAAGTAGCCTAAAGTTTTATCTAGATCAGAACTGTAAATTGGATATTGTTAATTGTTTATTATTGGTATCACATTGCTTTTTGTATCACCTCAAACATTTTACTATCGTCGCATTTTAAGGTTTTGTGGGGATATTTAAGAATAAGCGCATAATCATGGGTGGCCATTACAATGGTACGTCCATTTTGATTAATGTCCTGCAATACCTTCATAACCTCAACACTGGTCTGTGGGTCCAAGTTTCCTGTCGGTTCATCGGCGAGAATGAGTTCTGGATCGTTCAAAAGTGCCCGTGCAATGGCAATGCGCTGTTGCTCCCCTCCTGAAAGTTCGTGGGGAAATTTAAAGCCTTTGGTTTTCATGCCCACCTTTGTCAATACCTCCTCGATTTTAGAGTCCATTTTGGAATCATCCGTCCACCCCGTGGCCTTGAGTACAAAACGAAGATTGTTATTGACGTTTCGGTCTGGCAGCAATTTAAAATCCTGGAATACGATGCCCAGTTTCCTTCTCAAAAAGGGAATATCCTTTTCTTGAAGTTTTTTCAAATCGAAATCGACCACCATGGCATTACCCTGTTTTAAGGGGATATCGGCATAAAGGGTTTTCATAAAACTACTTTTTCCACTGCCGGTCTTTCCAATGACATAGACAAATTCCCCCTGCTTTACTTCCAGATTTACATCCTTTAAAACAAGGTTCTCATTTTGAAATACGGCAACATCCTGTAATTTTACGATTGTCTCGGACATAATATCACTTTGAGTGAATAAAAGTACTAAGTTCTGAAATAATGTATGATTTTCGAGCATAATTATCACATCTTCGTTTTTAAATATACTTTGGCTCAAATTTTGACGTTATGGTAAAAGTCAGTCGAGAACAGCGTAGAACACTATGAATCGAAAAAACCTCCTTTTGTTTCCCATTCTTTTGGGAACTTTTTTTGTGCTTTCCGCACAGGAAACCAAGATATATACCCACGAAAATAAAGCGTACCAAGATGCTTTGGCCCTTTACAACAATGAGCAGTACCAGGCGGCCCAAACCATTTTTGAAAACGTAAAGTCTTCCACAACAGATTATGAAACCGAGGCCAACAGCGCTTATTATGCTGCCAATGCCGCCATTCGGTTGAACCAACGTGGTGCTGATAAAATGATGGAGGATTTTGTGGAGCGATATCCCACCTCCACCAAGCGAAACTCCGCTTTTTTGGATGTGGCCGATTACTATTTTGAGACCGGAAAATATCCCTATGCCCTAAAATGGTACAAAAAGGTGGATGAGTCCGCCATGTCCTATTCCGATCAGCAGCGGTTTAATTTTAACAATGGATATGCCCTTTACGCTTCCAAAAGGCCCAAGGAGGCGGAGCGTTATTTGAACAAGGTGAGCACTTCCCAAAAATATGGTTCGCAGGCCAAATATTATTTGGGATATATCGCTTACGAACAGGACGACTATGACCAAGCAAGTGCCCGGTTCGACCAAATTACCGATCCCAACCTGCTCAATGAAAAGCTATCCTACTATCAAGCCGACCTGAATTTTAAGCTGGGCAATTTTGAGGAAGCCATCGCTATGGCAGAAAAGCAAATGGGAAAATCGAATCGCAACGAGCAATCCGAACTTAATAAAATTATTGGCGAAAGCTATTTCAATCTAGAACAGTACGACAAGGCCATCCCGTATTTGGAAAAATATCGTGGCAAACGCGGTAGAATGAACAACACGGATTATTATCTGTTGGGGTACAGCCATTACAAACAGGGTGATTACCAGGCGGCCATTCAGCAATTCAACAAAATTATCGGGGAGACCAACAGCGTTTCCCAAAACGCTTATTACCATTTGGCGGAGTGTTATTTAAAGTTGGATAAAAAATCCGAGGCGCTCAATGCGTTCCGAAATGCATCCCAGATGGATTTCAGCCCCGAAATTCAAAAAGATGCTTGGCTGAACTATGCCCGATTGAGCTATGAAATCGGGAATGCCTACGAACCCGTTCCGCAGGTATTGACCTCCTATCTTGAGAAATATCCAAAGGATGGGCACCAACTGGAAATCCAGGAACTTTTGGTGGATTCCTATATCACCTCCAAGAATTTTGAGGGAGCCATGCAATTGTTGGAAGAAAACAAAAACTATGCGAGCAAGGAAACCTATCAAAAAGTAGCCTACTATCGGGGCATTGAACTTTTTATTGATGGCGATTACGAGGCGGCCGTTGAGCGCTTTTCCAAATCATTAAAAAGTGCCGAGAACAATGCCTTTAAGGCTAGAGCTTTATATTGGAAAGGAGAAGCGGAGTATCGATTAAACCGATTTGAAGAGGCCTTGGTGGATTTTGTGAAATTTCAGCAACTTCCCTCGGCCCGTTCCATGACAGAATACGAAGAGCTGGATTACAGCTTGGGCTATTGTTATTTTAAGTTGAAGGACTATAATAATGCAATAGCCTATTTCAAAAACGTGGTCAATTCCAATGCTTTGGATGACCAACGGAAAAACGATGGCTATTTGCGATTGGGGGATAGTTATTTTGTGACGAGCAACTATCAATTGGCCATGCGGGCCTATGATGAATCGTCCAAAATGAACGGTCCGGAGCGGGATTATGCTGCATTCCAAAAAACATTGTGTAACGGATTTTTGGGAAACAGTTCCGCCAAAATTGAGGGCTTAAATGAATTTTTGACCATGTACCCCACCTCATCACTGCGTGATGATGCGCTATTTGAACTGGGAAATTCATACGTCACAGGAGGCCAAGAAGCCATGGGATTGCAAACTTATGATCGCTTGATTGAGGAATATCCCACCAGCAAGTTTGCACCGCGCGGAATGCTTCGTCAAGGATTAGTACACTACAATGCCAGCCGAAATAACGAGGCATTAGATAAGCTAAAATTGGTAGTCCAAAAATACCCCAACACCCAAGAAGCAAAGCAAGCTGTGGCAACGGCCAAACTGGTCTATGTGGATGAAGGTCGCGTGAGCGAATATGCCGCTTGGGCCCGAAATCTCGATTTTGTTGAGGTCACTGATACTGAACTGGACAACGCCAGTTTTGAATCTGCGGACCGAAAATACGTGGAAGGGAAAACCGAAGCCGCCATAAAGGGCTACGAGGATTACCTCAAGGAATTTCCCAATGGGTTGCATGCCCAAAATGCCAACTTTTCTTTAGCTCAGCTCTATTTTTCCAAAGGGGAAAAGGATAAGGCTTTGCCTAAGTATCAAGCCGTGGCCAATGGAGGTACTGGAGAATACACGGAGCAGGCGTTGACCCGTGTCTGTGAAATTTATGTGGAAAAACAGGATTATCAAAGTGCCATTCCCTATTTGAAAAAATTGGAAAGCACAGCGGATATTTCAGAGAACCGCACATTCGCCCAATCTAATTTGATGAAAGGATATTATGGTCAAAAAGAGTATGGCCAGACCATTGCCTATGCCGAAAAAGTGTTGAACGCGCCAAAAATTGATGACCGCATTAAAAGTGATGCCCAGATTATGATTGCACGTTCGGCCATCGCCACCAAGAATGAAGCCTTGGCAAAAACGGCTTATCAGGATGTAAAGCAGATTGCCACGGGAGAACTGGCCGCTGAAGCTTGGTATTATGATGCCTATTTTAAAAATCAAGATGGGAATTACGAAGCTTCCAACGAATCCGTTCAAAAATTGGCGAAGGATTATTCGGCCTACAAGAAATGGGGCGGAAAGGGACTCGTGATCATGGCCAAAAACTTTTACAATTTAGGCGATGCCTTCCAAGCCACCTACATTTTGGAAAGCGTGGTTTCCAACTTTTCCGAGTTTGATGGGATTGTGACGGAGGCAAAAGAAGAACTGACGCGGATAAAGGCCAAGGAAGCGGAGAGCAATTCATCGGTTAACCCGGATGAAAACTAAATCGAGACACAGCATGCAAAAGAGAACCTATATATTTTCAACACTTTTTTTGAGCCTTTTTGGAGCCTTGGTGGCACAGGAAACCGACAATATTGGTACTGAAACGGTAACGGTGGTAAAACCGTATTCCCCTACCGTTTCGGATGCCTTTAAGATAAAATCGGCGCCGAGTCTCAATGACTCCATCGTGCTTCAAAAAAAGGATATCAACTACAACATATTTTCTGTTCCCGTGGCATCAACTTTTACCCCAGCCAAGGGTAAGGCCTCCGGTGTGGAGAAGACCCCGCCGCCCACATTGTATAATTCATATGCTTCGGTAGGACTTGGTAATTATAACAATGCGTTGGTGGATTTTTATACCAGCAGAGAGTTTAATCGAGGAGAGGACTTGTTGGATTTTGGTTTGATTCATCATTCCTCACGGGGAGATATGGATTCAACCCCGTTGGATACCGAGTTCTACAACACCAAACTCGATGCTTCCTATGCCAAAAAGGATCGTTATATGGATTGGGGAGCTAGTCTTGGGCTTCAACACCAACTCTACAATTGGTACGGAATTGAAAACGGTGAATTTGCCGAAACCACGGTAGCCGATATGGATGAGCAACAGAATTACTTCAATGCCGAGGCAAAGGCCCATTTGAACATGGAAGATTCCTTCTTTAAAAAAGGAAATGTTTTGCTTCGTCGTTTTTGGGATGCCACGGAATCTGCAGAGAATAGGGTTGTGGTAACCCCGACCATAGAGTTGCCGATCACTGAAGAATTGATCACCATCGGGGCAAAACTGGACTATGTGGGTGGAAATTTTAAGAATGCCTCGCTCAGCAACACAGCCAATGACGGTGAAATCAATTACAGTCTTTTTCAAGCGGGAGTAAATCCCAGTTTATTGATTCTTCGGGATGATTTGACCGTAAATCTTGGTGCCAATTTTGTTTATGGAATGGATACTGAAAACAGCGACAGTGACTTTTATATCTATCCGGCCATTACCGCTTCGTACCGTCTATTGGATGAAAACGTAATCGCTTACGGAGGAATAGAAGGCGATTTAAAGCAAAATTCCTATCACGATTTTGTGAATGAAAACCCATACGTATCACCAACCTTGACCATCTTGCCCACCGACCAACAATACATCGGCTATGTGGGGTTGAAGGGACAGTTGCTATCCAATGTGGGGTATAACATCAAAGGCTCGTATACCGCCGAGAACAGAAAGCCTTTGTTCCTGTTGAATCCAGAGAACCTCTTTCGAAATGATGAAAGCAGCTATTATTATGGAAACTCTTTTCAAGTTTTTTATGATGATGTAAAAACCTTGGGGATTTTTGGAGAATTGAACGTGGATGTCAACCGAAATTTTACTCTGGGTATCAACGCCGAATTTTATGACTATGACACGGAAACCGATAATCCTGCTTGGAACTTACCCTCCATAAAAGGGTCCGTGTTTATGGATTATCAAATAAACGACCAATGGTATATGGGCGCCAACCTGTTTTACGTAGGTGAACGTGATGATTTGTTGGCCGTGGCCCAGGAAAATGCCACACCATCCGAATTTCCCGCAGCCATAGTTACCTTAGACGGCTATTTTGATGCCAATGCCCACTTGGGCTATCACTTCAATGAACAGCTTTCCATTTTTGTAAAAGCAAGCAACATTGCCAACAGCGATTATCAGCGTTGGGCCAATTTTAGGGTACAAGGTTTTCAGGCTTTAGCAGGGGTCTCCTATAAGTTTGACTTCTAAATCCTGTAGGATATTACGCAATAAAATGTTAAAAAGGGCGTTTTAACCCCTCTGCCAGTATGTTTTTTTAATTCGTATTGGCAGTTCCAAATCAATTGGAAATCATGTTGTTGCGATTCTTTTACATAGTGTTCGGCTTAGTGGCCGCATTGTTTTGTGCAGAACTTCAATCCCAAAATTTGGTAAAGAACGGAGGGTTTGAGGATTACCTTCAATGTCCTACCAAAATGAGTAATCTGAACAAAGACGCAAAACATTGGAGTGCCCCAAGTTTAGGGACAACCGATTATTTTAACGAATGCAGCAGGACTAAGTTGGGAATCCCCATGAACTTTAAGGGAAAACAAGAAGCTTTTGAAGGTTCGGCCTATGCCGGACTTTACTTGTTTGCTCCGGATGATTACCGAGAATATATTCAAGTGCCTTTGACCGAGACTTTGGAAAAAGGACATAGGTACAGATTGAAACTTTCCTTGAGTCTCTCCGAAAAATCAGATGGAGCCGTGATGGATATTGGAGCCGTGCTTTCGGAAAAACCATTGTCTATCCATACCAAAAGGCACCTCTCCCATGCCGCATTGACCTCACAGAGCATTCAGACCACACACATGAAACAATTTTCAGCCGAGGGATTCTATGACAATAAAGAAAAATGGATGCAATTGAGTCTCGATATTGTGGCCAAAGGTTTTGAAAACTACTTGATCTTGGGTAATTTTATGAGCAATGCCGGCACGCATTATATGGATTTCAAAGATTCATCCCCTAGGGCAGAAGGCTATTCTTACTATTATATTGATGATATTTCCCTAACCTATTTGGGACCGGATTACAAGCCCAATGAAGTTTACGTGTTGGACCATGTAAATTTTAATTTTGATAGGTTCGATTTACAGCCAAAGGCCAAGCAAAGCCTCAAAGATGTTTTTGATTATCTCATAAAGAATCCCAATTTAAAGGTTTCCATTAGTGGTCATACAGATGACTTGGGTTCAGATGACTATAACGATGTGCTTTCTCGAGAAAGGGCCAATACCGTTGCAAAATACCTTATGGCATTGGGGCTGGAGAAAAATCGCATCACTTCAAAAGGATATGGGGATAAAGTGCCACTGGACAGTGCACAAACCGACCAAGCTCGACGAAAAAATCGCAGGGTGGAATTTGTAATGACCGAGTTTGTGGATCAATAGGTTGTCCATTCACTAGCATTTTCTATTTTTGGAGAAACCAGCTCTCCATGAAAAAGTTGCTTCTTTTTTGTTCCGTTTTGTTCTTTTTTGCTTGTACTTCCAAGGAAGAAGTGGACCTTATCGTTTACAATGCCAATATCTATACAGTTGATAAAGACTTTTCCAAGGCCAGTTGTGTGGCCATAAAAGATGGAAAGTTCGTGGCGGTTGCCGAAACTGCGGACATCTATAAAAAGTACACCGCCTTAGAAGAACTGGATGCCGAAGGCAAGACCATTGTACCCGGCTTAATGGATGCCCACTGTCATTTCTATGGATTGGGGTTGAACCAACAGGTTGTGGATTTGGTGGGGACTACCAGTTTTGAGGAGATTTTGGAGAAAGTGGTGGCTTTTCAAAAAGAGCGCCCTTCCAATTTTATCATGGGTAGTGGTTGGGATCAAAATGATTGGGAAGTGAAGGAATTTCCAACCAAGGAAAAGTTGGATGAGCTTTTTCCAGATATCCCGGTTGCCTTGGAGCGTATTGATGGCCATGCCCTAATTGTGAACCAAAAGGCATTGGACTTAGCAGAAATTACTGCTGAAACAGAGGTCGAAGGTGGTGAAATTGTTAAAAGAGACGGTAAAATAACGGGTGTATTGGTAGACAATCCTATGGGACTGATCTATGCCGTGATGCCACAATCCAGCAGGGAAACCCAGATTCAGGCCCTAAAAGATGCTGAAAAAATGTGCTTGGATTATGGCTTGACCACTGTAAATGATGCCGGTCTGGACAGGAAAACCATCGAACTGATTGACAGTCTTCAACAGTCGGGCGAATTGTCTATCCGTGTCTATGCCATGGTGAGCAATTCCCCGGATAATCTTGATTATTTTCTCAGTAAGGGAATAATCAAAACGGACCAATTGAATGTCCGCTCGGTAAAAGTATATGGCGATGGTGCTCTAGGTTCTAGGGGAGCTGCATTGCGTGCACCATATGCTGACCAACCAGGGCATTATGGTGCCATGGTCACCCCTGTAGACCAAATTGGAGCTTTGGCGGAACGGATTGCAGCTTCAGACTATCAAATGAACACCCATGCCATTGGTGATTCTGCCAATATTGTGGTATTACGCGCCTATCAAAAAGCCTTGGAAGGCAAGGAAGACCGTCGTTGGAAAGTGGAACATGCACAGGTCATTCCACAATCGGACTTTGATTATTTTGAAAATGGGATAATCCCTTCCGTGCAGCCTACCCATGCCACCAGTGATATGTACTGGGCCGAGGACCGTTTGGGGCCAGAACGTGTCAAAGGTGCCTATGCGTACAAACAATTATTGGACAAAGCAGGACTTGTGGCATTGGGAACCGATTTTCCGGTGGAGCAAGTCAGTCCATTTTTAACATTTTACGCAGCCGTGGCACGTCAAGATTTGGAGAACTATCCCGAAGGCGGGTACCAAATGGAGAATGCACTGTCCCGAGAGGAAACTTTAAAGGGAATGACCATTTGGGCGGCGTACTCCAATTTTGAAGAAAATGAGAAAGGAAGTATCGAGCCCGGGAAATTTGCAGACTTTGTCATTTTAAGCGATGACATCATGACCATGCCCATTGATAGCGTTCCCAACCTAAAAGCGGAGCAGGTTTTTGTGGGGGGTGTTTCCATGAAATAAAAAAGCGGACACAAGGCCCGCTTTTCCATAAGTTGTATAGCTTTTTTAGAAGCTCATCGGTAATGTAGCTCTAGTGGTGCCCCATCCCATGACCATATCACCATTGTCATCAAAAGCAATTGAAAACGCTTCCAATTCCTCATCATCGGTGCTGGTTTTGGCAGTTACCCTTGCAACATCAGCAGCGCTGTCATAGGAATAAGCGCCCCATTGGTGCAAATTGTTGTTCAGGATAACGGTCCATTCATCATCACCAGGAATGGTGAACAAGGAATATGTTCCCGCTTTCACGGCTTGGCCTCCCACTGTGGCATCTTTGTAAAATGTGATTTCGGTGGCCTCATTGGCTCCGGTTCTCCAAACCTTTCCCTTAGGGGCCAGTTCATCCAAGCTACGTCCTTTTAATTGCGGACGACTATAGATGATTCGGGCTGCTTTGTCCATTTCCCTGGAACTGGATGGGTAATAGGCAATATCTGCTGGACTTTTGTCCAAACCACTGAATTTCTGTGCTGTGGCTTCAGTGGTGAAAACCATAGCAAGGGTTAAAAAAGTAAATAATAGTACATTCTTCATGATTGCGATTTTAGTTGTTCTCAAAACTAGGATGTAATTAAATGGTGTTTTTATAAAAAGACGTTAAAATTTATGAACCTTACAAAACGATCAATTTTATGCCAATGCCCAATAATTCAATTACAATGTAATATATAAAAGTGTTTTTATATTTCATTTTATAACTTATATTGATTTTAAGCTTTTATTTAAAAAGGATAAGGTCAATATTTGCATCAAAATTGTTATAAAAATATTTTGATATGTGTGGAATTGTATGCGCGTTTGATGTGAAGGAAAGCACGGAAGTGTTACGCCCCCAATTATTGGAGATGTCCAAGAAGGTTAGGCACAGAGGTCCAGATTGGAGCGGTATTTATTCGGACGACAAGGCCATTTTGGCCCATGAAAGATTGGCTATTGTAGATCCAGCATCAGGAAAGCAACCTTTGTTCAGTGCCGATGGCAAGTTGGTATTGGCCGCAAATGGCGAAATATATAATCATCAAGAACTCAGAAAACAGTTTGATGGGAAATACGAGTTCAAAACACAATCCGACTGTGAGGTGATTTTGGCGCTCTACCAGGAAAAAGGACCTGAGTTTGTGGATGAAATGAACGGCATTTTTGGATTTGCCATCTACGATAGTGAAAAAGACGAATATTTTATTGCCCGTGACCACATGGGCATTATCCCCCTATATATTGGTTGGGACAAAAACGGAACGTTTTATGTGGCTTCCGAGTTGAAAGCTTTGGAGGGTACTTGTTCCAAAATTGAATTGTTCCCTCCCGGACATTATTTACACAGCTCCACCGGTGAGTTTGTAAGATGGTACCAGCGCGATTGGATGGAGTATGATGCCGTAAAAGAGAACGAAACCAGTATTCAGGCCATCAAAGATGCCTTGGAAGCTGCGGTGCACCGTCAATTGATGTCCGACGTACCTTACGGAGTATTGTTGTCCGGTGGTTTGGATTCTTCCGTAACCTCCGCCATTGCAAAAAGATATTCGCAAAAACGAATTGAATCTGGCGATACCGTTGATGCATGGTGGCCACAGTTACATTCGTTTTCAGTTGGACTGGAAGGTTCTCCGGATTTGGCTGCGGCACAAAAAGTGGCGGACCACATCGGTACGGTGCACCATGAGATAAAATTTACCATCCAAGAAGGTCTGGATGCCATCAAAGATGTCATCTACAACTTGGAAACCTATGATATCACCACTGTGAGAGCATCCACTCCAATGTACTTAATGGCGAGGGTCATTAAATCCATGGGGATTAAAATGGTACTTTCCGGAGAAGGAGCTGATGAGCTATTTGGGGGATATCTGTACTTCCACAAGGCACCGAGTCCAAAAGACTTCCATGAAGAGACGGTGCGAAAACTGAGCAAGTTGCACATGTACGATTGTCTTCGTGCCAACAAATCTTTGGCCGCTTGGGGAATTGAAGGTCGTGTTCCATTCTTGGACAAAGAGTTTATGGACGTGGCCATGAGCATCAACCCAAAAGACAAGATGATCAACGGGGAACGTATGGAAAAGTGGGTGGTACGAAAGGCTTTTGAGTCCTATTTGCCCGAAAGTGTTGCTTGGAGACAAAAAGAACAGTTTTCGGATGGGGTGGGATATAGCTGGATAGATACCTTAAAAGCTGTAGTGGCCGAGGAAATTACCGATGAGCAATTGGAAAACGCACATTTTAAATTCCCAATTCAGACCCCTACCTCTAAAGAAGAGTATTACTACCGTTCCATTTTTGAAAGTCATTTTCCATCCGATGCTGCTGCACTGAGCGTTCCACAGGAGCCTTCCGTAGCGTGCAGTACCAAAATAGCTTTGGAGTGGGATGAAGCGTTTAAAAACATGAACGACCCATCAGGAAGGGCGGTGGCCAAGGTTCACTCTGATGCCTACGTAAAATAACCAATCCTTTATAAGAAAATGTAGTGTGAAGATGCTGTTTTGTTTCATTTTCAATTAGTCGGAAAAGCCCCTTGCACAAGGGGCTTTTTGCATTTCATCGATAGATCTGCAAGACATCCTGAAAATGCTTTGTTTTCCACAGGTTTTTGTTGATAACTTAGGGTGTGCAAAGGGCTTCAACGACCTTATTTCGAGGGGTATTCTTTATATTTGTAAGATTTGAAAAATTCAAGGCAAATACGAAGAATATATGAGCGAAGAAGCGAATAAAAAAATGTACTCAGCGGACAGTATCCAGGCCCTTGAAGGTATGGAACACGTGCGTATGAGGCCTTCCATGTACATTGGCGATGTTGGGGTACGTGGACTTCACCATTTGGTATATGAAGTCGTTGATAACTCCATTGATGAAGCCATGGGAGGGCACTGTGACTCCATTCAGGTAATCATCAATGAGGACAATTCCATTACTACAAAAGATAATGGACGGGGTATCCCTGTTGACCTTCACAAAAAAGAGGGTGTTTCCGCTCTTGAGGTTGTAATGACCAAAATTGGGGCAGGAGGTAAATTTGATAAAGACTCTTATAAAGTTTCCGGGGGGCTTCATGGTGTAGGGGTCTCCGTGGTCAACGCGCTTTCTGTCCATTTAAAAGCAACTGTTTATAGGGATGGAAAGATTTGGGAACAGGAATATGAAAGGGGCAAGACCCTTTACCCGGTAAAAAGTGTTGGGGAAAGCAAGGAGACCGGTACGGTGGTCACCTTCAAGCCGGACGACACCATCTTTACCCAAACCATTGAATATAGTTATGAAACCTTGTCCAACAGGATGCGTGAGCTGTCCTATTTGAACAAAGGTGTCACCATAACCCTTACCGATAAGCGTCATAAGGACGATAAAGGAGAGTTTATTTCTGAAACCTTTCATTCAGAAGAGGGCCTTAAAGAATTCATCCGATTTTTGGATGGAAACCGTGAGCCATTGATTCAAAGTGTCATTGCTATGGAAGGCGAGAAAAATGGCATTCCTGTTGAAGTGGCCATGGTCTACAATACCGGATATACCGAAAACCTCCATTCCTATGTGAACAATATCAACACCCATGAAGGTGGGACACATCTCTCTGGCTTTAGAAGAGGATTGACCACTACCTTGAAAAAATATGCCGACAACTCTGGTATGTTGGACAAGTTGAAGTTTGAAATTGCAGGGGATGATTTTAGGGAAGGACTTACGGCTATTGTGTCCGTCAAAGTCGCAGAACCCCAATTTGAAGGTCAGACCAAGACCAAACTCGGGAACCGTGAGGTGACCAGTGCGGTGAGCCAGGCAGTATCAGAAATGTTGACCGATTACTTGGAAGAGCATCCAGAGGACGCCAAGCAAATCGTTGAAAAAGTAAAATTGGCCGCTCAGGCCAGACATGCCGCTGCCAAGGCTCGCGAAATGGTTCAGCGTAAAAACCCAATGAGCGTTGGGGGATTGCCCGGGAAATTATCAGATTGCTCCGAACAAGATCCAACCAAATGTGAAGTGTTCTTGGTTGAGGGGGATTCTGCGGGTGGTACCGCAAAGCAAGGCCGCGATAGAAACTTTCAGGCGATTTTGCCACTTCGGGGTAAAATTTTGAATGTGGAAAAAGCCATGCAGCATAAAGTTTTTGAAAACGAGGAAATCAAGAACATTTATACCGCATTGGGTGTGACCATCGGTACCGAAGAGGACAGCAAGGCCTTGAATTTGGACAAGTTGCGTTACCATAAAGTCGTGATTATGTGTGATGCCGATGTTGATGGTAGCCACATTGAAACTTTGATCCTTACCTTCTTTTTCCGTTATATGAGGGAGTTGATAGAGGGAGGTCACGTGTATATCGCCACTCCACCCTTGTATTTGGTTAAGAAAGGGGCAAAGAAACGATATGCATGGAATGATAAGGAACGTGATGCTATTATGGCAGAGATGAATGGAGGGGCAAGTATCCAACGTTACAAAGGTCTCGGTGAGATGAATGCGGAACAATTGTGGGATACCACGATGAACCCGGAATTTAGGACTTTGCGCCAAGTTAGCATAGACAATGCTACGGAATCTGACCGAATCTTCTCCATGTTAATGGGAGATGAAGTGCCACCAAGACGTGAATTTATAGAGAAAAATGCCGTCTATGCCAACATAGATGTATAGATAACGGTTGTTTCACAACAAAAACTCGCTCTTACAAAGCGAGTTTTTTAGTTTTAGGAAAAATTTTACAAAATGAAAAGAATTCTTTTGTTGGTTGCACTCTCAATTGTGACCGTTTCTAAAGCGCAAGATTTGAATGACCTCTTTGTTGCCGGTGTCAATGATGCCGAACGTTATGCCAATTCCTATTTGGCTCCCGTTTCAGAAGCAACAATTTACAGTATCTCCAATGGATGGTACAATACCGCCGATGCCAAGCCGCTGGGCGGCTTTGAAATATCCATTGTGGGAAATATGACAGGGTTTAAGAACAAGGATGACAAAAAGGCCTTTATTTTGGACCCCAATGAGTATGAAAACTTGGATTTTGTGGACAATCCGGGGCAGGCCAGACCAGTGTCAACGGCATTGGGAGATATTCAAGGGATAGAAGTTTTTGTAGAAGATGAAAGCGGACTGTTCCGGGAAGAGTTTGAATTGCCTTCCGGATTGGCTTCCGAGAATTTCAACTTTATCCCATCAGGATATATCCAAGCAAGTGTGGGATTGGTAAAAGGACTGGAGGTAAAAGCCCGTTTTTTACCAAAGATAAAATTTGATGACGATGCCAAAATCGGACTT
The DNA here is from genome assembly GCF_000745185.1 of Muricauda sp. MAR_2010_75. Lineage (NCBI taxonomy): Bacteria > Pseudomonadati > Bacteroidota > Flavobacteriia > Flavobacteriales > Flavobacteriaceae > Allomuricauda > Allomuricauda sp. MAR_2010_75. Next base: position 444,692 of record NZ_JQNJ01000001.1, on the reverse strand, counting down.
TTCGGTGCTGGTATCCAATATGATTTTACCAAATTACTTCCCGCCGATAAAGTATTGCCTGTTGCCGTTTCTGCGGTAATTGGATATACAGGACTTTCAGGCGAGTATGATTTTACGGATACTGGAGTGATTGCCGGAAGTGATCAGCGTATTGATGCCAAGGTTAAAACATGGAACTTCAGTGCAGTGGTTTCCACTAAAAATATCCCTGTAATCAATTTTTATGGTGGACTGGGGTATATTACGGGTAAATCGGACATTGATTTGTTGGGAACCTATGAGGCCAACGGACCTTTCTTTACGGAAACCATTGAAGATCCTTTTACGGTATCTAAAAAAGCCAGTGGCGTAGCAGCTACACTGGGTACCAAAATAAAACTGGGCTTCTTTAGGCTCAATGCAGATTACAATTTTTCCGAGTTCAGTACCTTTACCTTTGGTATAAACTTCGGATTCAGATAGTATCAAACCAAATAATCAGCCATTAAAAAGGCCCCAACAATCACGTTGGGGCCTTCTATTTTCATATAAGTAGTCTTCCTGTCTATTCCCTGGTGGCGAAGACCGAACCGTTCTCCAGGGCTAAAATTTCAGGGTCGCTGCTTTGTTCCAGACTTACCGTAATGTCCTCAACTTGGGGATCACCGTATATAATGGTATACGTCCCTTTTTCTTCGGACCATTTAAAATCGGTATAAAAAACCAGTTTGTTGTTGGAATAACTTTGGTATCTGCCCAAATAAACATCGTTGAAAATCCATTCCTCCCGAGTGGAGTCGGTACCTTTACCATCTATTGAAGAAGATTCGGTTTTGGCCCAGATACCCAAAATGGGATCATTGTTTTCAGGCACACGGGTACAGTTGCTTATGGCGATTATGCCAATAATGGACAACAATGAAAAGAGCTTTTTCATAGGTCAAGTAGGTTTAATTTGGGACTAATAGAACGTAAGTTTGTAAGAAATTATTGCTAAAGCATTGCAAAAGATTTCATTGAAATCAAATTCTTCGATAAACGGTACATTTTGTTAACATGCCCATAGATTTCAGCGAATTGTGTTAAGGGTCAAAATCCTTCCTTAAAACTGGCGGAAGTCAGCTTTTTTCTGACCTAAATGCCTTATTTTTGAGCGATTAAAATTTAAACCCATAAAAATGAAAGTTACCGTAGTTGGAGCAGGCGCAGTGGGAGCAAGCTGTGCAGAGTATATAGCGATAAAGGATTTTGCAGCAGAAGTTGTTTTGTTGGATATTAAGGAAGGATATGCCGAAGGAAAGGCCATGGATTTGATGCAAACCGCATCCCTGAATGGTTTTGATACCAAGATCACCGGAAGCACCAATGATTATTCCAAAACAGCCAATAGCGATATTGCGGTAATTACCTCGGGGATTCCACGTAAACCGGGAATGACCCGTGAGGAACTTATAGGGATCAATGCAGGAATTGTAAAAACCGTGGCCACCAATCTTTTGGAACATTCTCCGAATGCAACGATCATTGTGGTGAGTAACCCAATGGACACCATGACCTATTTGGTGCACAAGGCCACTGGTTTGCCAAAGAACAAGATTATAGGAATGGGCGGTGCTTTGGACAGTGCCCGTTTTAAATACAGATTGGCCGAAGCCTTGGGCGCGCCCATCTCTGATGTGGACGGAATGGTAATCGGAGGACACAGCGATACGGGAATGGTGCCATTGATTGCCCATGCCACCAGAAATAGCATAAAAGTATCAGAGTTCCTTTCCGAAGAAAAAATGCAATGGGTAGTGGAAGAAACCAAAGTAGGGGGTGCCACCTTGACCAAATTGTTGGGCACCAGTGCTTGGTACGCTCCCGGAGCCGCAGTTTCAGGCTTGGTGCAGGCCATTGCGTGCGACCAAAAGAAGATGTTCCCATGTTCCACATTCTTGGAAGGAGAGTACGACCTTGACGATATCTGTATCGGGGTGCCCGTAATTTTGGGTAAAAATGGTATTGAAAAAATCGTTGAAATTGAACTGACCGATGCCGAAAAGGCAAAAATGCAGGAAAGTGCTGCCGGCGTTAAAAAGACCAATGGTCTGCTAGACGTTTAATAGCAACGAACCACATTAATAGGAATTGTCATTTCGAGCTGGGACCCTGAGTAAAGTTGAGGGAAAAGCGAGAAATCCCATAATACAATTGGAGATTTTTTGCCCCTTGGTTCGAAATGGCAATTTTATTTTTGGGCATGACCATGGGATCAAATTGCAATTACATCAATTTCTATTGGCAAATCTTATGGGAAATGATATATTTGCACGCTGTTTAAGAAAACTTCTAAAAATTTAATAATCAATGCAAAATAAAGGACTAATAAGGCTTTTCGCTATCCTTTTTGGCTTGGTGAGTATCTATCAGCTATCCTTTACTTTCATAACAAGTAAGTTGGAAAAGGATGCTGAGGCTTACGCAGTTAGCCAAATTTCGGAGGCAGAGGAAGATTATGTGGCTAAGCGTGAAGCTTTAGAGGCATCGTATTTAGATTCCATCAGCGATAATTCCGTTTTAGGTTTTACCAGCTATGAAGATGCCAAGACAAAAGAGTTGAACAAAGGTCTTGACCTTAAAGGGGGAATCAATGTTACCCTACAGATTTCCGTAAAGGATATTTTAAAAGGATTGGCCAACAATACCAAAAACCCCGTTTTCAACAAAGCATTGGCAGATGCCGATAATGCCTCCAAAAGTAGTGATGCTACCTATTTGGAGCTGTTCTTTGAAGCGTTTGACAATATTAAAGGAGATACCAAATTGGCTTCTCCCGATATCTTTGCCAACAAAGGATTGAGTGATGACATCAATTTTCAAATGACGGATGATGAGGTTAAACCCGTCATCAGAAGAAAGATTGATGAATCCATTGTTTCTGCATTTGAGGTACTTCGTGAACGTATTGATGGTTTTGGGGTGACCCAGCCCAACATTCAGCGAGAAGGAAATTCTGGTCGTATTTTGGTAGAGCTTCCAGGCGCAAGGGATATTGCCAGAGCTCAGGAATTGTTGTCCAGCACCGCCCAATTGGAATTTTGGGAAACCTATACCCAAGGCAACCAAAGCTTGGGAACGTTTTTTGTAAACGCCAATGAAAGGTTGAAAGAAATTTTGGAACCAGTCGAGTCTAATCAAGATGAGCTTTCCAAACCAGAATCTGAAATAGATTCCTTGTTATCTGATGTAGCACAGGATTCTTTGGATATGGCTCCCCAGACCAATCCATTGTTGGGAAAATTGATTCCAGCAGACCCCGGAAGTCACGCCATTGCCCGGGCGATGGTGACCGATACGGCTGAAATTGGCGGGTATTTAAGAATGCCCGAGATTAAGCGGTTGTTGCCCAATGATGTACAGTTCACCAAATTTTTATGGGAAAGGCCTTCTCAAGATTCTGAAGTTGTTGAATTGTATGCCCTAAAATCCAATAGGGATGGAACTCCACGAATCAGTGGTGATGTAGTTTCCGATGCACAGGACACTTTTGATCAGTTCAACAAACCGTCGGTGAATATGACCATGAACACCCGTGGTGCCAAAGAATGGGAGGAACTGACAGGGGATGCCTACAACAACCAGACCGGTATTGCCATTGTATTGGACAACAAAGTATACACTGCACCTGGGGTTTCTTCAGGTCCAATTTCAGGTGGACGTTCCGAAATTACGGGAACCTTTACCGTAAACGAAACCAAAGATATTGCCAATGTATTGCGCGCTGGTAAATTACCGGCATCTGCAGAAATCATTCAATCTGAAGTAGTGGGACCATCTTTGGGTCAAGAGGCTATTGACAGTGGGTTTATGTCCTTCGTCATTGCCATGCTATTTGTATTGGTATGGATGATCTTCTACTACGGTAAGGCCGGTATTTTTGCCGATATTGCCTTGGTGTTCAACATCCTGTTGATTTTTGGAGTGTTGACCAGTTTGGGAGCGGTATTGACACTTCCCGGTATTGCCGGTATCGTTTTGACCATAGGAATGTCGGTGGATGCCAACGTACTTATTTTTGAACGAGTAAAAGAAGAATTGGCTCGTGGTAAAGGAAAGGCACAAGCCATTGCCGATGGTTTTGGTAACGCTTTGTCTTCCATCTTGGATGCCAACATTACCACAGGTTTGACCGCGATTATACTGTTCATCTTTGGTTCTGGCCCCATTAAAGGATTTGCCACAACCTTATTGATTGGTATCGTGACATCGCTGTTCACAGCTATTTTTGTGACCCGTTTAATGGTCGATGCGTACTCAGCCAAAAAAGGCAGACGATTGGATTTCTCTACTGGAATCACTAAAAACTTGTTCAGTAAAATGAACATTGATTTCTTGGTGAAGCGTAGGATTGCTTATGTGGTTTCTGGAATTTTAGTGGCTGTAAGTATTTTTTCTTTGGTTACGACTGGTCTTAATCAAGGAGTGGATTTTATCGGAGGACGTTCGTACCAAATTCGTTTTGAGAAAGCGGTGAGCCCTTCTGAAATTGCCACGGAGCTGAACGAGGTATTTGGTAGTGGTACCAATGTAAAAACGTTTGGTGATGCCAATCAGATAAAAGTGACTACACCTTATAAAGTGGATGAAGAAGGTATTGAAGTCGATACCGAAATTCAAAACAAACTTTATACATCACTGCAAAAATATTTGCCAGATGGCACCTCTTTTGATGATTTCACCGTAGGAGCCTCTGAAAAATCAATAGGAATATTGCAATCGGTAAAGGTTGGACCAACCATTGCCGATGACATTAAAAAGAACGCCTTTTTGGCCATTTTGGGGTCTTTGGCGGTTGTGTTCCTTTATATCTTATTGCGATTTAGAAAATGGCAGTTCTCTTTGGGGGCCGTTGTTGCGGTTTTCCACGATGTAATGGTAGTTTTGGGAATTTTCTCCCTTACCGGAAGCATCATGCCATTTAATATGGAGATTGACCAAGCTTTTATTGCGGCAATCCTTACGGTAATTGGGTATTCCTTGAACGATACCGTAGTGGTGTTTGACCGTATTCGCGAGATTGTTGGACTGAAAGGTTGGAAGGCCGGTGAAAATATCAATGAAGCCTTGAACAGCACCTTGAGCCGTACGTTGAATACGTCATTGACCACTTTGATCGTACTGTTGGCCATCTTCGTATTCGGAGGTGAAAGCTTAAGAGGATTTATGTTCGCTATGATCGTAGGTGTTATTGTGGGTACCTATTCTTCGGTATTCATTGCAACGCCCGTCATGTTCGATTCATTAAAAAAGAAAGTTGCTCCTGCTGATAAAGCATAGCAATAGTTTTGGATTACACCTTAAAAGGCCGTTCTTTCCTAATAGAACGGCCTTTTATTTTTTGGAATCAAACAGCACTATTTTTTGTTAAGGGACAATACTTCCAACCATGAAATCAATTGGCTAAAAAGGGTGAAGTTTTGTATGACCCTTAACTGCCCATTAAACCCCCATTTGTCCCTGTCTTTTGGGTGATTGAGCATAAAGGTGAGTGTTTTGGTCAGACTTTCAATATCAGTAGGATCTTCATTGATCATCCCAGTTTTATTGTGCTCTACCTGCAACTTAAGCCCAGCAGCACCTGACACCAAAACGGGTTTTCGCTTCCACATGGCCTCTGTTGCCGTAAGTCCGAACCCTTCTTGGATGGAATTCTGAACAATGATACTGGAAGTCCTTTGTAGAGCATTTACGATCAGTGCATTTTCTTTAGGATTGTCCAGGGGTAGAAGTAGGATGGCAATATCATTTTTCATATCATCATCTACAGCTTTATAGGCCTCTGTAAGTTCCTTCAATACCGCTTCACCTTCTGGATCGTCCGAAACAAATGCAGGATCTGGTCCAGCCATGACCAAAAGGGTCATTTCAATGCGTTTATATTCCAAACTCTTGGGATCCCCATTTTTTCGGTTATCCTGTTTCATTTTAATGAAGGCCTGCATAAGTTCCTTAAAACCTTTAAGGCGGTCCCAACGCGATATTTCTGTGACAATGGGCCGATAGATTAGATCTAGGTTTTCATCAGCATCCAGAAAATCAAAAGTGCCATCGGGCATAACTTTCCGTACTTTGTGCTCATATCGGTGGTACAACATGGCCTTGTGGTCATCCAAAACCCCGGATTGGTAAAGAATCCCGATGCATTTGTGCAATTGCAACTCTCTATTCTTATGGCTTAAAGGGTCTATGGCAGGAGGGATAATGGTAGTTTTCTTTTTTAGCCCTTTGGGCACGTATGAAGGCAAACTAAAGATAAAATGATCGTAGTCATTGGTGTACGGTTTTAAAAAATTCCAGACCGCATCGGTTACTTCGGTATCTTCCTCTAGACCAATATGGCAACGCCAAATAATGGAAACTTTTTTTTCTTTTTTGATCATGGCGGCCAAGGGCATGGGCTGGGGGTCGTGTACCACCACAATATCACCTTCATTGATAAGTTCCAGTGCCTTTGAAAGGTTCTGACGGTTCACTTCTTCAAATATTGTACGGTCTTTCTCAGTAAAAATGCCATCACCACTGCCATGAATGGCATTGTGGATACGCTTGGTGATATCAAAAAAGGCCTTCTCCTTTGCCTCAATGACCAACCATTCTATAGAGACACCGAGTTCTCTCAGAATCCGCATTTGACTTGGGAGCATTTCGGCAACCCCACCGCCAATTGCCGTAGAGTTGATCATCCAAACAGTTGTTCCTTTAAGGGTTTTGGTTGGTTTCTTGGCCTGTTCCAAGAAGTCCAGAACGGAAGAATAGAGAGAGCCATAGGCCTTATAATCTTCTATTTTGGCCCCTGGCTTTACATTGATTTTTTGCATGGGAAGGAAGGTTAGTTTTTGAAATCTTTATAAGATAAAAAAAATAATACGAACCTTACAGCAAGGATTGGAGAAGGTGGTCAATGCGAAGTTTGTTTGCCAACAGACCCTTCGGGTGAAGGAAGAAGTTCAAAAATAAATTGGGGATCAAGATAAGGTTCCTTTCTGTGGGAAACAAATAAGATGGCCGAATCACTTTCCTTTGCAATTTTGTTCACCAAGGCTACGAACAAAGCTGCGCTTTTATCATCCAGACCAGCGGTGGGTTCGTCCAAAATAAGAAGTGGAGGATGTTTCACCATGGCCCTGGAGGTCATGACCAATCGTTTTTCACCTGGGGTAAGCTCACGGAAATGTGTATCTCGTTTATCGTAAAGTCCCAATAATTTTAACCATTGTCCGGCAAGTCGTTTTTCCGTTTCGGTTGGGAGAACGTACAAACCAATGGAATCATGTAGGCCCGATATGATCATGTTCTCCAAACTGTGGTATCCTCTAAACTTATCGGTCACCGAAGGGGTAAAGTAGCCAATCTTTTGCTTTAGGTCCCATACGCTTTCACCACTGCCTTTCTTTTGACCAAATAAGGTCAGGTTTTGTCCATAACCTTTATGGCTATCCCCCGTGATCATGGACAACATTGTGGTTTTTCCACTACCGTTGGGGCCAATCAATTGCCAAAACTCGCCCCGCTTTACAGACCAATTGATGTTCTTCAAGACTTGACGACCATCAAAACTCACGGAAACATTGGTGAAATTGACCAATTCAGTATTTTCTACTTTAATGGGATTGATGGGAGCGGGGATTGTTCCCGTAAATTGATGTGCATTCCGTTTGTTTGCTTCCCAAAAAGCCTCTGGGGACGGATATTTTTCCAATTCACTACCATTCAGCGAGAAAAAATCGGTGGTTACAGGAAGAATGTCAACCAATCGGCTGACCAATTGTACCAAAGTCCTTGAAGTTGAAATGGTGCACAACCGTTCCTTTAAATTGGCCTGTGTGTCCACATCCAAATTATCAAACGGGTTGACGAGCACCAAAAAATCAGGTTCTTGCTTCAACAAATGGCTCAACAGGGCTTTTTTCTGTTCACCACTGCTCATTGTTTTTAAGGATTGGTCGGTGTCCTTAGTCAGGATTTTAATATCGTGACGCTCTTCCTCATCCATAAACCGCTCTATTTCAGATCTGGAAAAAAGAAGCCCTCTCATATTTTTTAGGGACTCCAGTTGGTTTATGGCGGTGTTGCCCAGCAATTTGGCGACCAATTCCTTGGTCCGCGATGTGTTGTTGGTAAGAATTGCGTAGTTTTTCGGTTGGCTCATGCGAAGAGAAATCTCCCTCAAAATTACGATTATCCTTTGGTAACTCTAAAAATATGGACGGGATTATCCTTGTACGTAGTGGTTTTATCCAAATGCATCCCATTTTTTAAAGCCACTTTTTGGGAGGGAACATTGTCCACATGGACAATGGAGATCAAGGAATCTGAAAAGTCATTGGCAAAGGCAAAATCCTTGCATTTTTGGGCGGCTTCAATGGCAAAACCCTGAAGCCAAAATTTAGGTAACACCGAGTAGCCTATTTCCAGCTCTTCCACATCATCAACCACCTGCACCAAAAGGCCACAAATGCCAACCAGCTCATTTGTTTCTTTCAAAATCAAGGCGTTCATGCCGCCCAAATCGTTCTCGTAGCGTTCAAAGATTCGGTTAAATTGGATTTGGCACGCTTCAACAGGGTCGGAGGGGAGCCCTTCCCAAAATTGGGTTGATTTGGGGTTATGGTAAAAGGGGAGCCAATCCTCAAAATCCGAAGATGATATCTTTCGGAACAGCAAACGTTCCGAACTTTGGTTTTCCAATAGATATTTTGGCATCTAGTTTCGGGTAAAGGAAATACTATCGCCCACCTGAAGCCCCAATTGGTCAGATACCCCGGCATTGACCTCGAGGACGTATTGGACAGGAACTTTTGAAGGTAGGCTACTTTCATTGTACGGTTGGGCATTCTTCTGAAAGCTGGCAATTTTTTGGTTGCCATCAATATAAATGATGTCCAACGGAAATTCTGTATTTTTCATGTAAAAGGAATGCATGGCCTCTTTTGGAAAAATAAACAACATACCCTGATTTTCTTCCATGGAAGCCCGATACATAAGGCCGGTCTGGGTTTCATAGTCCGTATCAGCAATTTCAATATCAAAATTTGATACGATGGAATCCGTACCTACTTTAAAAATAGACAGGTCACCTTCTTTTTTGAAGGCAATGGTCTCAGTCTTGATTTCACGTTTTGATTCGGTTTTGCACGAAATCAACACAAAAAATGAAACGGAAACAAGAAGAAAAATGTTTCGCATGGTATTATGCTTTTGATTGTATTGGCCTGAACATGAAGTACAGTCCAATAATGATCATGGGAATGCTCAACCATTGTCCAGTGGAGAGGAGACCCAAAGATTCCTCAAACCCACCTTGACTTTTCTTGAAGAATTCCACAATAAATCGAACGACAAAAAGGAGCACCATAAACAGGCCGAAAAGATAACCGGTCTTGTCTTTTTTATCCGTTTTCCAATACAACAAGTATAGGGCAATGAAGACAAAAACATAACAAATGGCCTCATATAACTGTGCCGGGTGCCGAAAAGGAATAGACTCCAAAATATTGGCAAAATCCGGATTGTGCTCAATGGCTTTGTAGGCTGCATTGGCACTTTGTTCATTGGTATAGCCCATAGCCTTATAGGCAGGCATATCATCGGAATCCCTGATAAATCGTGTGGCCATAAAGAAGGACTCGTCCACCACTTTTCCATTGATTTCTGAATTAAAAAAGTTTCCCAATCGAACAAAACAAGCTCCAATGGCCGAAGGGATCACCAAGCGGTCCAACAACCAAAGCATATTGATATCTTTCCATTTTCGGGTATACAGCCAAACACCAAGAATAGCCGCAATGGTAGCACCGTGGCTGGCCAATCCGGTAAATCCGGTAAATTCATACCCGTTTATGATGCCAAACAAGGATTCATTGGCATTTTCCCTGATGGGCAGCAAAATTTCTGCCAAATGGTTTTTGTAGTAATCCCAGTCGTAAAAGAAAACGTGCCCCAAACGTGCCCCGAGCATAATGGAAACCACGGTGTAAATGAAGAGGGAGTCCAACTTTTCCATTGACTTTTTCTCGTTCTGGAAGATTCGTTTCATAATAAACCAGCCCACTACAAAAGCGGCAATCCAAAGTAGATTGTAGTATTTTATCTGAATAAAACCCAGTTTGAATAGGGTGCCTTCGGGGTTCCAGTTAAAGCCTAGGAAATACATCGATATAAATTTTGGACTAATATAACTACTTTGTGCGGTTGGGCAGTTGGATTGTTTAATTTTTGGTCACTATTAACCTTTTTGAAACCTTTTTGAACTTATGCCTGAACTTGATTCTTGCACTTGGTGCTTGAACTTATTAAGGCACAGGATCATACCCACTACCACCCCAAGGATTACAACTTACAATTCGTTTTATGGAAAGCCAGCCTCCTTTAAAAAGACCATGCTTTTTTAAAGCTTCCAAAGTATAGGCTGAGCACGTAGGGGTATATCTGCAGGTAGCCGGAAGATAAGGGGAGATAAGCAGTTGGTACCCTCTGACCAAGAATACAAAAGGGGCAATTAGAATCTTTTTTAATGTCATAATTCCCCAATTATGCTGTTTAATTTATACTGAACGTAGTTCCGTCCTTACCATCTTTGAGTTGAATTCCCAGAGCAGTAAGCTCGTCCCGAATCTTATCTGAAGTGGCAAAATCCTTATTGGCCCGTGCTTCGTTGCGCAATTGGATCAAGAGTTCCATAACCCCTGTCAACGCATTGGAGTCGTCTTTGGCCATGGATTGGCTTTCAATGCCCAAAACCTCATAAACAAATCCTTTAAGAGTGTTTTCCAACTCCGTTTTGTCCTCCTCTGTGATATTCTCCTTTCCTTCCTTTATCAAATTGATGTGCTTTACGGCATCAAAAAGGTGTGCAATGAGAATGGGCGTGTTAAAATCATCGTTCATGGCGTCGTAGCATTTCTGCTTCCATGTGGCAACTTCAAAATCAGATTTTGAGCCTGATTTGAGTGAACCAAGACTGCCCATGGCTTCCATCAAACGATTATATCCCTTTTCGGAGGCTTGCAATGCTTCATCACTCAAGTCCAAAATGCTGGTGTAATGGGCCTGCATCATAAAAAATCGAATTACAGCGGGTGAGTACGCTTTGCTCAAAATATCATTGTTACCACTGATGATTTCTGATGGATAAATATTATTTCCCGTGGATTTGGACATTTTCTTTCCGTTCAAGGTCAGCATATTGGCATGCAACCAATACTTTACGGGGGATTTTCCTGTACTGGCCTCGGCTTGTGCGATTTCGCATTCGTGGTGCGGAAATTTAAGGTCCATTCCACCACCGTGGATGTCAAAAGTTTCTCCCAAATACTTGGTGCTCATGGCTGTGCACTCCAAATGCCATCCAGGGAAACCATCGCCCCAAGGAGACGGCCAGCGCATAATATGCTGGGGTTCTGCCTTTTTCCAAAGTGCAAAATCCTGCGGATTGCGTTTTTCATCCTGTGCGGTAAGCTCACGGGTGTTGGCGATCATATCCTCCAACTTTCTTCCGCTGAGTTTACCGTATTCATGGTCCTTGTTGAATTTGATCACATCAAAATAGACAGAACCATTGGCTTCATATGCATATCCTTTTTCAAGAATTTCCTTGATGATCTCTATCTGCTCAATAATATGTCCCGTTGCGGTAGGCTCAATACTGGGAGGTAATAAGTTGAACTGTTGTAGGGTATTGTGAAAATCCACGGTGTAGCGTTGCACCACTTCCATGGGTTCAATCTGTTCCAGTTTTGCTTTTTTGGCGATTTTATCCTCGCCATCATCCGCATCATTTTCCAAATGCCCGGCATCAGTAATGTTGCGGACATAACGCACTTTGTAGCCCAAATGCTTAAAGTACCTGAAAATCATATCGAAAGACATAAACGTACGGCAGTTCCCTAAATGCACATTGCTGTACACCGTTGGTCCACAGACATACATGCCAATATGGCCTTCATTTATGGGTTGAAAAACCTCTTTTTTTCCTGTAAGTGAATTGTGTACTCTAAGGGTTTGGTCCTTGTAAAGTTGCATTGAAAAACGTGGCGTTAAAAGTCGGTATCCAGATTGATGTAGTCCAAAAATTCCCTTCGTATGGCTTCATCCTTGAATTTACCACCATATTCTGCGGTAACGGTGCTGCTTTCAATATCGCGAATGCCTCGGGAATTCACACATAAATGTTTAGCATCTATGACACAGGCCACATCTTCGGTTCCCAGAACCTGCTGGAGTTCTTTTACAATTTGTATATTCAATCGTTCCTGAACCTGTGGACGTTTGGCATAGTAATCCACCACGCGATTCATTTTCGACAAACCAACCACGGTACCATTGGAAATATAGGCAATATGGGCCCTACCAATGATGGGCAACAAGTGGTGCTCGCAAGTGGAGTAAAGCACAATGTTCTTTTCCACCAACATTTCACCGTACTTGTATTTGTTTTGAAAAGTGGACGATTCAGGTTTGCGCTTTGGGTGCAATCCGCCGAACACCTCTTTCACATACATTTTGGCCACCCTTTTTGGGGTGCCCGCAAGACTGTCGTCGTCCAAATCAAGTCCTAAAGTCAACATGATTTCACGGACATTTTTCTGTATTCTTTCGATTTTTTCCTCATCGCTCAATACAAAAGCATCATCCCTGATTGGAGTCTCCGTTGAAGAGCCAACATGGTCGTTGCCCCTTTCCTCATACTGTTCTTCCAAAGCCTGCTCTAATTTCATAGCTGTTTCTTCAAGACAGCAAAGATAACATTAATGAATGATTTAACATCCGCTATGGGGAGTTTGACAACATAAATTATTGTTAAGGCAAGTGCTGTACTACTTTTATAATGCCCAAACCTACAGTCTTTTATGGTAAAATCGGTTACTGGAACTTTACTCTTTTGCCTTTTCTGGCAATTTTCGCATGCCCAGGTCTCCCAAGAATGCGTCAATGCCATACCTATATGCAGTAATACGCCCATTAACGGAGGAACGAATGGCTTTGGAGTGGATGATTTTAATGGGGCAGCTTCCAGTGGCTGTTTGGAGCAGACCTTGTCCGGAGCCATAGAATCCAACTCTGCCTGGTATAGATTCAGAACTTCAGCCTCAGGTCAATTGGGCTTTAATATTGGGCATAACAGTAATGAAGATTGGGATTTTGCATTATATCAAGCTTCTGATTGCAATAATTTGGGAGAACCCGTCCGCTGTAATTTTTTCGACAATAGCGAAAACAAAAGTTTCATTGGGGTAGGCGTAGACCCAATGGGAGACGAAGATTCGGTACATTACGAGGACTGGCTCGACGTAAACGCCGGAGAGGATTATTATCTCTTCATCAATAATTTTAGCAACGCAAATTCCGGTTTTTCCATTCAATTTACCGGAGATATTTGGGTAACCAACCCTACCGACGCGTTGGACTGTTCAATCATCAATAACCTTTTGGGGCCTCCCATAGCGGCTTGTGAAAACGATACCGTTGTTTTGGATGCCACTACTTCAGGAGCCATGAGCTATGAATGGTATAGTGATACAGGAAGTGGATTCCAACTCATTTCGGGGGCTACAGCATCCACCTATACAGCAACAAATTCGGCACAATATCGCGTGGTGGTCACCACCAGTATAGAGACTATTATTAGTGATGTCCAGGTTGGATTTACCCCTGTGCCTTTTACTCAGGTCATGGCAGATGAGGTGTTTTGCCATGTTCCTGATATGATTTTTGATCTTGGTACCAAAGATTCAGAAGCTTTGGGTTCGCAAAACCCCGATGATTTTGTGATAAGTTACCACGGTTCCCAAACGGATGCTAATTTGGGAATCAATCCCTTGCAAAAAGAATATGCAAAAAGTTCAGGTCAGGAGACAATTTATGTACGAACTACCTCTTTGGCCAATCCAAATTGTTACGATGCTTCTGAAAACTTTGTTTTGGATGCTATTGAGACTCCTGAGCTCACTTTTTCGGAGGAAGCAGTTATTTGTGAAAGCATGGGCTATGTTGAAATTGGGGAAACCATGCCCAATCCGGCCTACACGTATCAGTGGAGCACTGGGGAACAGACCCCAACTATTATGGTCTCCAATGCGGGAGAATACACAGTAACAGCCACAAATTCTTCCAGTGGATCATCCTGTGAGGTGAGCAGAACCGTTATGGTGAGCATATCCACTTTGCCGAGCATAGCCGATGTAACCATAGACGTTCAAGATTTGCGGACCAATAATACAGTTACCATTATTACCGAAACGGATGCCACAAATCTGGAATACCGGTTAGATGATGGTCCCTATCAAGCCAGTAACATTTTTGAAGGTGTCTCCCCGGGCGACCACAAAGTATACATGCGAGATATTTATGGCTGTGGTGAGGTTGAGGACGATATTGTTGTGGTTGGATTTTTGACGACTTTTTCACCAAATGGGGATGTGCTCAACGAAAGCTGGCATATTGATGGATTATCAGAACTCAATTCTCCTATCGTGACCATTTACGATAGGTATGGAAAGTTGATCAAGCAGATGACCGAATTTGATGCTGGATGGGACGGAAGCCTTAATGGCCAACCACTGCCATCTACCGATTATTGGTTTAAATTGTCCTATGTGGATGATAATGGGAATCGGGTCAATGCCAAATACCTTCAGAGTCATTTTTCATTAGTGCGATAGGCTGATGCGCATTTTGTCGATTAACTGCACATTTTTTCGACTAGCGTATACTAAAATAGTGGTAGTGGGAGTTATACAGGTTAGATTGTAGAATAACCTTTAGCCCCAAAATTCTATGAGAGCTCTATTTAGCGCTATCTGTTTATTGCTATTCTCCTTTGCAGCCAGCGCCCAAAACTCCCCAGATTGTAGAACAGCCATACCTGTTTGTGCAGACGCCCCTATTTTGGGGACTACGGATGGAAGCGGTGATATTGATGATTTTGACCCAGAAGTGATTACCCAGACCGGTTGTTTGGAAAAAGGGAGCAATAGTTCGGCGAATATAGAAAACAATACAGAATGGTACGTTTTCAGAGCCGGAACGGATGGGCAGATAGGTTTTGATATTGAGGCGCTCCCAGGCCCTACCGGAATTATAACTGCTGAATGGGATTTTGCGTTGTACGGACCTTTTGATGAGACCTCGGGACAGACCTTTTGTACCATTATTGGGGATGGAAGCGCCCAACCCATTCGATGCAACTATGAAACCAACGATACCAATTTTACCGGAATAGGGGTAAATCCTGTGGATGGAAGGGAAGGGGCCCCTTTTGTAAAGCAAAGCCAGAATACCTACGATGAATGGTTGGATGTAACCGCTGGTGAAATCTATTATCTCTATATCAACAACTACAACACCAATTTTGATGGAGACCCAGAATCGTTTGAGTTGACCTTTACCGGAAGCTCTGTTGATGCCGATCAAGACAATGCGTTGGACTGTACCCTTCGCGATGAATTTTTGGGATTGGATATTGTGGCCTGTGAAGGTGATCCCGATATTGTGCTCAGTGCATTGAATTCGCCGGCAGGGCCCAATATTTCCAATATTACCTGGACTTTGGACAGGGATGATGACGGTACCATTGACGAAATTTTAGCCACTGGCGCCACTGAGACCGAATATACAGTCACCAGTCCAAACTCTGGTCGTTATTTTGTTTCCATTGAAAACAATGTAGGGCAAATTTATTCTGATGATATTCTCATCACTTTCCACGGAGAACCCGTTTTGGAAGATATCGTGATAACAGACCTTGAAACCAGCAATCAATCCGACCCCTATAGTGTTGAATTTATAGTGGAAGGCAATAGTGATTATGAGTATGCCATCAATGGGGGAGAGTTTCAGGATGATCCCGTATTTCCAGATGTGCCACCGGGCATGAATGAGGTCACTGTTAACGATAAAAATGGATGCGGGACCCTGATCAGTCAGTTTTTGGTGGTGGGCTACCCTAAATTCTTTACACCCAATGGCGATGGACTACACGACAACTGGAATGTTTTTGGTATAGAAAGGCTCACGGACCCTGTTATCTATATTTTTGATCGTTACGGTAAATTGTTAAAAGAACTAGATCCCAGTCTTGGATGGGACGGTACTTTTAATGGCAGGGATTTACCTTCTTCCGACTATTGGTTCCGGTTGGATTATGATCGTGATGACAGCGGTGTGATAGTGGCGCGTTCTGTGCGCAGGCACTTTTCTTTAGTGCGATAAGATTTAAACAGAAAAAGGCCGGAATTCCTTCGGACCTTAATTTTTTTTCTTTACTAGCTGTTAGAATTTAAAGGTATACCCCAATGAAATATTAGTGTTTATCCGGTTTACCATGGCAGCACTGTTTATACCAGAATCAAAAAAGAAGGCATTCACATCTTGTTCTGTTCTGCTGAAGGCCAAATCCAACCTGCTTCCGCCAAAACTATAGCCAATACCTCCAGAGAAGCCATTAAGGTCGCCTACAATGTCCCCATTTTCATAGGGACTACTTTCAAAACGGTAACCACCTCGTAGACTAACTTCATCAAAACGGATTTCGCCTCCCAATCTATAGGTATTTACCACGCCCAATGCATCGGCGATGAAATCGTTTTCAGCAGAAAAATTTGGGTCCGAGGTAGGTCGAAGTTCTGCTTGCGACATATCCTGATAGCCGTAATCAAAACTCAAAAGTCCGTCCTCCCCAAAAACAACAGCAACACTACCGGTAAGTTTTCCTGGCGTTTTTATTCGGTATTCATCATAAAGGTTTACGATGCCAAAGTCTATAAAATTGATGTCGGAAACGGCCAAACTGGAGTTGATGCGTTGCGAAAAATCATCGGTCAGTTCATACCAGGTAGGGGACTGATAGCTGCCGCCAACACGGACACTTTCGTTCAATTTTGCTATAGCTCCCAAACTAAAAGAGAACCCAAAACCTTCGGTGTGCAAGAGATTGTCAAATGAGGTAAACTGAACGGGGGAATCTTGATCATACCCATCTTCATCCAAAAAAGTTATCCGATCGTAAAGCACGGTGTGAAAATTCAAGGACGCCCCCAAATAGAGATTTTCCTCATACTGGCTAGCAAAGTTCAGGGTAAATTTACTGTTATACCCTGATGTGCTACGTAAATACTCTTGTCGCACATTACTGTAGGAAGCATTTGAAAAATAAGACGTATTGGCATCGTCATCCTCGGTAGGCTCGATAAGCCCTGCCTGAAAGCCCAAAAAGGCCTGCTGGGCTCCAAAACCAAGACTTGACCCTATATCCAAATAGGCCTCCTCAATGAATTCGCCTTGCTGCACACGAAGCGGCCCCAAAGGCTCTCCATCAGCAAAGTTCAAGAAATAATTGTCTATGCCCAATGCTGTATTTCCGGCGGCATAAAACTCATTGTCAAAGTTTTGAGCCATATCATAGTTAAAGGCCAGTGCAATTTTTTTCCAAGGGCTATTATTGGATTTAAAGATAAGAACGCCTCCCACTTGGTTCAAATCCAAAGAGTTGATTGTTGTGTTGCGGACATTGTTACCGAAAAGCGCATCATTGTTCCTGTGGTAATTGGAACCGGTCACGCTCAGCTCGCTGTAATTGAAAACTGCAGAGCCAGCTGGGTTGACATTTAGGGAGGAAAGGTCGCCGCCAAGGGCTCCAAAAGCCCCGCCCATGGCTTGAAATCTTGCCGTTCCAATAAGGTCTTCCGTGCTATATCTAAGTACGTCATCTATGATTTGGGCACTTGAGTATGCGCATACCAACACCATAATGAGAGTTGAAATTCGTTTCATTTCCCGAGATTTAGTTTTACGATAAATTTTATAGGAATATTAGTTTCTTCCGTTACCTCTTCCAGATCTGGAACCACCTGATCTACTTGCACCTCCTGAACTTCTTGAGCTGCCACCAGAGCTTCTGTAGCTTCCGCTACTGGAACTTCTAGATCCGCTACTTCTATAGCTTCTGGAACTGGAACTACTTGAAGACCTGTTATAGCTACCTCTACTAGGTGCTGAAGTCCTTGGAGCAGATTGATAACTTCTAGTGCTTCTTCCAGAGCTTCGGTATGTTGGAGAAGAGGAACTCCTGTTCAGGTTTCCACTCCTGCTATAGGAGCTATTGCTTCTGGATGATGGTGAAGTACCGTACGATCGGTAGTTTCTGGAACTATTACTGTAGTTGGGAGAAGTACGGGTACTTCTACTGGTCCTGTAATTTCTGTTTCTTGCAATGGCGTCGGCGCTGACATTTCTTCTGGCCGTTGTTCCACTGTTATATGATCGAGACGTTCTGGATGCACCCACAGATCTATTGGAACGACCACTATCGGTACTGTACCTTGAGGTGTATCCACTTGTTCTTGAGGCCAAGTTGGATCGTCCCCGCAATGCGGTACCTGGGATTGTGGAAGAGGAATATCCTCTACGTCCACGACTGAAGGCATAGTTTCTTCCGTAGTAATTATTATAGTAATAGGGTCTCCAACCGTAATTGTAATAGCCTCCCCAGCCCCAATAACCGGCATAGCCCCAGCCCCAATATGGACTGTTCCAACCACCGTAGTAGCCACCCCAGCCCCAACGGTTCCATCTCCAGGGGTTGTTCCATCCCCAATTGTAATAGGGATATCCACCCCAACCATAGCCAAAGCCCCAGTATGGACTGTTCCAGCCCCAACCATAGCCACCCCAGCCCGAGTTGTCATAGACATTGATAGTCAGGCTTTGGGGGTTATCACCCCATCCAGGATTACCATTATAGGTATTGTTGTAAGCGAAATAATCGGTTTGTTCACCATAAGGAATGGAGTCATTTTGTGCTTGACTGGAATAGCTATCAACATCGGTGAAAATATCATCATCAAGAATTTCTCCATATTCATTGGCCTTATCGCCAAAATAATCACCATAAAGGTTGCTTTCTCGGTCCTCAAGGCGAACGGCTTCTGCAGATTTTTTCTCTACATGTACCACTCTATTGCTGCTGGCATAGATGCCATCATCATAATATGAGGCTTGCTGATACGATCCACAGGAAGCCGCAAGTAGAGCGACCACAGGGAGTATGGCAAATGCCTTAAATTTTGGAAGGGGTGTAGACTTTATCATTGTGCAATTTTTATTGTTGAACATACTAAAAATAATTAGTTTTACCGAATTATTCTTGCTAATAAAAACACAAGTTTTGTGCCAAACTACAGTAGATGGGTAAAAATTTAACAAGTCGCGCCGAAGATTATTCCAAATGGTATAATGAACTTGTCGTAAAATCGGATTTAGCTGAAAACTCTGGAGTTAGGGGTTGTATGGTGATAAAACCCTACGGGTACGCCATATGGGAGAAAATGCAGGCGCAACTCGATAAAATGTTCAAGGAAACGGGTCATGAAAATGCCTATTTCCCACTTTTCATTCCAAAATCATACCTTAGTAAAGAAGCAAGCCACGTAGAGGGTTTTGCCAAGGAATGTGCCGTTGTGACGCACTATCGCCTGAAGAATGCCGAGGATGGCAGTGGTATTGTGGTTGATGAAGATGCAAAGTTGGAGGAGGAGCTTATTGTTAGGCCTACATCAGAAACCATTATTTGGGATACCTATAGAAGATGGGTACAGTCCTACCGTGATTTGCCCATATTGGTGAACCAATGGGCCAATGTGGTACGTTGGGAAATGCGGACTCGTCTGTTTCTGAGAACTGCTGAATTTTTATGGCAAGAAGGCCATACCGCCCATGCTACTAAACAGGAAGCTGTAGAGGAAGCGGAATTGATCATGAATTTGTACGCAGAATTTGCGGAAGAACACATGGGGGTACCTGTAATAAAAGGGACCAAGACCGAGAGTGAACGTTTTGCCGGAGCGGAGGAGACCTATTGCATTGAGGCATTGATGCAAGATGGAAAGGCGCTTCAGGCTGGAACATCACACTTTTTGGGGCAAAATTTTGCCAAGGCATTTGACGTGAAATTTGCCAACAAGGAAGGGCAACAAGAATATGTTTGGGCCACATCTTGGGGGGTCTCTACCCGATTGATGGGCGCTTTGGTGATGACGCACAGTGATGATAACGGATTGGTACTTCCTCCAAAATTGGCTCCCATTCAGGTGGTGATCGTGCCTATTTATAAGGGATTGGACCAACTGGATGCCATTTCAGAGAAAGTGGAACCTTTGGTGAGGGAACTAAAGGCCAAAGGCCTTTCCGTAAAATACGATAAAAGGGATACCCATAAGCCCGGGTTCAAATTCAATGAGTACGAATTGAAGGGGGTTCCCGTACGTTTGGCTGTGGGGCAGCGCGATTTGGAGAATGGCACGTATGAGGTGGCCCGACGTGATACGCTTCAAAAAGAATCGGTGAAGGCCGATGAGGTTGTAGATAAAGTAGTTTCCTTGATGGACGAGATTCAGGAAAACATCTTTAACAAAGCACTGGATTACAGAAAAGAGCATATCACCGAGGTTGATTCTTATGAGGAATTCAAGCAAGTGATTGAGGAAAAAGGTGGATTTGTTTCGGCACATTGGGATGGTACTTCGGAAACCGAGGATAAGATAAAAGAGGAGACCAAAGCAACCATTCGATGTATTCCCTTGGATGCAAAACAGGAGGATGGAAAATGTATGGTGACGGGAAATCCATCCAACCAAAGGGTGCTGTTTGCGAAGGCCTATTAAGCAGTGGTCAAAAAATAAAAATTACTGTTGCAAGACTTAAAAATAGTTGTATTTTTGCATCCGCAATTGTGCAACCTTAATGGCCCGTTCGTCTAGGGGTTAGGACGCCAGGTTTTCATCCTGGTAACAGGGGTTCGATTCCCCTACGGGCTACAACGTTTATTGAAATTGGGAAAACGAGGTTGAGTAGCCTGGGTTTTTCCGAAAATAATGGCCCGTTCGTCTAGGGGTTAGGACGCCAGGTTTTCATCCTGGTAACAGGGGTTCGATTCCCCTACGGGCTACTAAAAAAGAATTAGAAAGTATAAATCAAGACAATGGCAAATCATAAGTCAGCATTAAAGAGAATCAGAAGAAACGAAGCGGTTCGTTTGCGTAATAGATATCAGCATAAGACCGTGCGTAATGCCATCAAAAAATTGCGCACCGAAGAGGACAAGAAAGCTGCTGAAGCCTTGTTGCCCACTGTTGTTGGTATGATCGATAAATTGGCCAAGAAAAACATTATTCACAGCAACAAAGCGGCCAACTTAAAGAGCAAATTAATGAGCAAGGTTGCTGCCATGTAATCCATTTGTTCATTTAAGTATATAAAAAAGCCCCAATTTTGGGGCTTTTTTATTGGTATTAAATCAATTTTTATTGAAAATTCCTTCTTCTATGGATAATCACCCCTACCAAAAAAGTTCCATATAAAACGAAGATGAGCCCGATTAACCAATCATGCAAATGAAATTTGGTATATAGTTCAGGTGCCCAATATAGGAACAGTAATGTAAATGGAAAGTAGGCATAGAATATGCCCAACCCCACGCTGGTCCAAAACATTAAATTGTATTTCAATGATTTGAAACTGTTCCACTGAAACTTCTCCTTCAAATATAAGGCTATGGCAGACAACAGAATCAATGCGGAAATGAGTTCGGCAATGTACAAATGGGAGTAATGGGGATTTTGAAAAAATAAACTGATCAGAAAACTCCCCATACTGACGGATGCGCCATACAGCACCCATTTTTTATGTTTTTTGTCATTTAAAATTTTCCAATAAATGTAGAAGAAATAGCTATAGGTGACCACCGAATAAATATTGTAAATAATCACATTGTACCAGTGATACCTATCATCTGAAACCAATTGGAAACTATCGGTGAACTTTACCAAATACCCCAGCAATTCGGTGAGCAGGGTGTACATAAGGTATATAGGGTAATATTTTAAAACCGTGTCGTAGTAGGTGCGATACCATATAACCGAGGCCAGCCACACAATGAAGTAAAAGGGGAGGATTATAAAATCCGTATTTAAAGTTTCAATGAATTCCTCAATCATTTATGTGTTGGCATATTGGGCAAAGAAATTAGATTTATGCTGAAAATATAAAAAAAGCCCCAATGTTTGGGACCTTTATTTTTTCAACGGCGTTGAAACTATCGAAATGCTTTTCTTTTTCCCGCCAAAAGACCTATAATGAAACATCCGTACATTATTCCAATTAGACTGAGCAATGTACGTCTTAAATAAAATTGTACATCAATACTGATATTCCCAAAAATCAAAACCAAGGGAAAAATCAGATAAAAGGTAAGTAGACCCATACTGACCCAAAACAATAAATTATGTTTTTGGGGATAAAAACTTTCTTCGGATTTCTTTTCAAGAAAATACAAGACAAGTATAAAAATCAGGATAAAGGAACCAACAATATGTGCATAGCTTAATCTATTGTGCAGAGGGTTGGCAATGATAGAATTGACGATGTACGCCAAAATGCAAAGATAACTACCATACTTCACCCATTTTTTATGAGATTCTTTTTTAAGCGCTCTATGATAAACACGGTAGAAAAACAAAAAGAAGATCAATTGGTAAATGTTATAAATAATCACATTATGCCATGCGTATCGATCATCGGAAAAAAACAAAAATTGATCGTTGTACTTGATAAAATAACCCAAAAGCTCAGTGAAAAAGGTATAGATTACAAGCATGGGAAGGTACTTCAAAGGCGTGTCAAAAAACCTCTTATATCGAATTACTGAAATTATCCAGGTGATTAAATAAAGAAATAAAGGAAACTGACTGCTAATTAGTTTGACAAGATTTTCGGTAGTCATCCTTTTTAGAAATCTCCATCAGGTGGTGGCCCTGAATTACTATGGTTTAGGTTAAGACTTTTGCCTTGTTGTAGTATTGCCGGAGTGGCAAAACTGGGGGCAAAACTGGCATAAGACTTATTTCCATCTTTGGTAGTACTGCCTACGGCAGTTTGTCCAACAGCATTTTTGATGAGTTTGGCCTTGCCATCTTCACCAATATAAAAGCCGTATTCCCCATCAGCTGTTTCCATGGTGGGTACTATAAAAATGGAATTTTGTCTCGGGTGCACTATTTTTTTTCCATCGGGAAAATCCGCCTTATCAGGATAATTGGCAAAATAGAACCGCAATGAAGAAATATCCACCTCGGCGTCTTTGGCCTCCTGTTCAATATAGTCCATATATTGCTTAATGTCGGCATAACTGAATGAACTAAAACGGGCAGCTTCAAATTTTTCGGTACTCCGCTCGGCTTCATATTTATGAATGATGTCCAAACGGTTCTTGGTGTAATTGTCATACAGGGACTTTGATTCCTCCAAGGAGATGATTCCCTCCGGTGGTGCAACAGGTTCTTGCTCTTCCGCTGCTTTTGATTCGGCGGGTTCCTCTTTCTTAGGGCCTTGTTGGCATGCAGTAAGTGTGAATAAAAAAGCACCTAGCAATACAGTGGCAACTTTTTTGAGGTTTTTCATAGTTAAAGTGTTTTAGAGTTCGGTTTTGGGGAAACTGATTTAAAGATAGGTTTTTTCTTTAAAACTATTCAAGAAAAAACCCTTTGAGATTTCTCAAAGGGTTTTTAAATAGCTGTATATCAATCATTTGATTTAATTGTTCATCGTAAGCAGAAACTCTTCGTTGTTTTTGGTCTGCTTAATGCGCTGCTCCATAAATTCCATGGCCTCCACAGGATTCATGTCTGCCAAATACTTACGCATGATCCACATACGTTGAATGGTGTTTTCGTCCAACAATAGATCGTCCCTTCGGGTAGATGAAGAAATAAGGTCGATGGCAGGGAAAATTCTTCGGTTGGAAATACGTCTGTCCAACTGAAGCTCCATGTTACCGGTACCCTTAAATTCTTCAAAAATTACCTCGTCCATTTTAGAGCCGGTCTCTGTTAACGCCGTAGCAATAATGGAAAGCGAACCTCCATTTTCAATGTTACGGGCCGCACCAAAGAAACGTTTCGGTTTATGCAATGCATTGGCATCCACACCACCACTCAATACCTTACCAGAAGCAGGTTGTACAGTGTTGTAGGCACGGGCCAATCGGGTAATGGAATCCAAAAGGATCACCACATCATGGCCACATTCCACCAAACGTTTGGCTTTTTCCAACACAATATTGGCCACGCGAACGTGTTCAGTAGCTTCTTTGTCGAATGTTGAGGCAACCACCTCGCCACGCACATTACGTTGCATGTCGGTAACTTCCTCAGGCCGCTCATCAATCAAAAGGATGATTTGGTATACCTCTGGGTGATTGGCAGCAATGGCATTGGCTATATCCTTCAACAACATGGTCTTACCCGTTTTGGGCTGGGACACGATCATACCACGTTGTCCCTTGCCAATAGGGGAGAACAAGTCCATAATCCGGGTGGAAATGGTGCTCTGACGTTCTGCCAGTTTAAATTTTTCCTTTGGAAACAAGGGGGTAAGGTGCTCAAAGGATACCCGATCCCGAACCACTTGTGGATCTAGACCGTTGATTTTGTTCACCTTGATCAGGGGGAAATATTTCTCACCTTCTTTTGGAGGTCTAATGTTACCCAAAACCGTGTCCCCGGTCTTCAGCCCAAACAATCTGATCTGCGATTGCGATACATAAATATCATCGGGTGAAGAAAGGTAGTTGTAGTCCGAAGAGCGCAAGAACCCATAACCATCCTGCATGATATCCAAGACACCTTCACTCTCAATAATGCTGTCAAACTCAAATTCAGGTTCTTTGTACCTATTTTTTAAGTCTTTGTCAAAATTGCTGTTCTTTTTGTCGTGGCTACCACCTTTTTGGTGCTGGCTGGTTCTTCTATTGTTGTTTTGTCCCTTTGAAGCAGTGTTGTTCTGCTTGTGATCCTTTTTTTGAGGCGGACCTTTAGGCTCCTCTTTTTTGGAGTTGGTGTCATCTTGCACGGATGCTGGTTTTTCGCTGGCCTCGGCCACTTTTTCCTTTGGCTCATTTTTTTTTGGCCTTGGGGCTCTGGTACGCTTTGGTTTTGGGGTGGGGGTACCATTGTTTTGCGGTGCTGAGGTGCTTTCTGCTACGGCCTTTGGGTTGGAAGCCTGGACATCTAGTATTTGATAAACTAGATCAAGCTTTTTCAATGATTTGAATTTGGGAACGTTAAGACCCTTGGCAATCTCTTGCAACTCAGGAAGCTTTTTAGCTTTTAGATCTGAAATCTCGAACATTAAGTAATGAATAAGTTAAACTGTGTATAATCTGAAAATATTGAAGTAAAAAAGTTATTTGAGTGCTACTGGAGGAAAGATTTCCTAGGTAAGTGCTTCGCTAATAACACCACAAGTATACAAATTATTTTTCAAGAATAAGGCCTGATTTCTCAAAAAGACGCCTATTTTTGCATTTTGAAATCAAATTACACAATGATTCAACGAATTCAGACGTTTTTTTTGGTGGTTGTTGCACTTATTACAGGTGTACTGCCCTTTTTTCTGAATTTGTGGATTGATGTGGATGGGAAGGAAATCTATGCCGAAAACGAACTGTGGATCAGTATTGCATTTTATGCCTCGGCAGTGTTGGCAGCGGTTTCAATTTTTATGTATAAGAACAGACAAAATCAATTTGTGGTAAACAGATTGAATATGATATTGAACCTTTTTTTACTAGGATTTTTCGTTTATCGATCGCTAAGCTTATCCGGAGAGACCGTGGTTTCTGAGAAGGGTATTGGGATGCTGATTCCTGTATTTTCTATCGTTTTTCTGGTCCTGGCCAACAGGGCCATCAAAAAGGATGAAGATCTTGTAAAATCTGTTGATCGCTTACGTTGAACCTAACATCTTAGTAGTATTAGTGCGAAAAAACCCTGGCCTCGGCCGGGGTTTTTATGTTTTATTCATCGTTTTCCCAACTCCACAACCTCCAAATCTGAAATTTTATCTCCATCAATCGCAAACCGTAACATGGTACGAACTTGGTGAAAACCATGTTTCCCGCACGCACCGGGATTCATGTGAAGCAATCCCAATTTTTTGTCGTTCATCACTTTAAGGATATGGGAATGCCCACAAATGAATAGTTTTGGGGGATTCAACTTGATTTCTTCGCGTATTCGTACATCATATCTATTAGGGTAGCCACCTATGTGTGTGATCCAAACATCCACCCCTTCGCACATAAACCTATTGTGTTCAGGGAATTCTTTTCGCACATTGTGGTCATCGATGTTACCATACACCGCCCTGACTGGTTTCAATGCCTTAAGTTGGTCAGTTACGCTGATGTCTCCAATGTCCCCAGCGTGCCAGATTTCATCGGTCTGGGCAGCGTATTTTAAAATAGTTGGATCTATATGGCCATGAGTGTCCGATAGCAATAGAATTTTGGTCATAACGCTAAAAATATGCTAAAAAATAGGGGTTGGATTCCTATTGGAAGGGATTGAATTATCTTTAACGACTTAAAAGTAAGGCATTCCATTGAGATATTTTATCCAATTTTCCTATTTCGGAAAAGCATACCACGGATGGCAGAACCAACCCAACGCCATTACCTTGCAAGAGGTATTGGAAAAAGCCCTATCTACCTTATTGCGACAAAAAGTGGAAGTCGTTGGTGCGGGCAGGACCGATACTGGGGTGCATGCCAAGGAAATGTTTGCCCATTTTGATTTTGATGAAATTGAAAATAAGGAGGATTTGGTCTATCGGCTCAATGCCTTTCTGCCCGGAGATATTGCTGTGCAACAACTGTATCAAATGGTTTCTGAGGCACACGCCAGGTTTGATGCTTTTGAACGGACTTACGAATATTGGGTGGTACAGGAAAAGAATCCATTTTACTTTGATTCTGCCCATTTTGTGAAATATCCATTGGATTTAGAGGTCATGAACAAAGCGGCAACCTATTTATTGGATCATACGGATTTTGAATGTTTTTCCAAATCCAATACCGATGTAAAGACCTATAGATGTGATGTGCGTCAGGCCATTTGGGAAGAAAAGAAAGATAAATTAGTGTTCACCATTACCGCAGACCGCTTTCTAAGGAATATGGTGCGGGCCGTAGTGGGAACCTTGTTGGATGTAGGGATGGGCAAGATGGCTCCCGAGGAAATCCACACCATAATTGAAAGCAAGAGCAGAAGTGAGGCCGGGGCGTCTGTCCCCGCAAAAGGATTATATTTGACCAAGGTTTTGTATCCTAAAGAAATATTTGATGAGCAAAAGTGAAGAAATAGGCAAAGCGTTTGATTTTAGACTTTTCAAACGTGTATTTGCGCATACCAAACCCTACAGGGTCATTTTTTGGGTAGTAGCCATTGCAGCCATATTATCTGCTGCATTTGCCGTAGAGATTCCCATTTTGGTAAGGGATATCATCAATGAGGCGCTTGACAATAAAAACTCCCAAGAATTATTGACCGCTGTTCTGTTGATGCTTGCCGTACTCGTTGGTCAGGTGACCACACAATTGGCCTTTAATTACTACGCCAACCTTTTGGGGGAGTCCGTGATCAAGGATATTCGGGTAAGGCTCTTCAAAAAAATGATGGGTTTTAAAATGACCTATTTCGATAATTCCTCAATCGGGGTATTGGTGACACGAGCCGTGGCCGATATGCAGCGTATCGGGGAGATTTTCAGTCAAGGATTTTTTATGATTGTGGCCGATGTACTCAAAATGTTATTGGCGGCAGCCATAATGCTCTACACCAGTTGGAAATTGGCGCTCATTGTTTTTGCTATTTTGCCAGTGATCCTTATCGCTACGAGACTCTTTCAGCAAGCCATGAAAGTGGCCTTTATTGAAGTGAGGGCCCAAGTGGCCAATCTCAATTCCTTTGTGCAGGAACGCATCGCCGGAATGAAGATCGTACAACTTTTTAATCGTGAAGAGATTGAAAAGGAAAAATTCAGGGTCATCAATGAAAAACACCAAAATGCTTGGTTGAAAACCGTTTGGTACAACTCCATTTTCTTTCCTGTTGCCGAAATTTCCTATTCCATAGGCATTGGATTGGTGGTGTATTTTGGAGTTATTCAGAACATTGAGAATGTGGGATTGGATGATACAGGCTCCATTTTTGCCTTTTTCTTTTTGATGGACCTCCTGTTCCGTCCCCTGAGACAAATTGCAGATAAGTTCAACACCCTACAAATGGGAATGGTGGCTGCCAACCGCGTGTTCAAGATTTTGGATACCGATAGCCATATTGCCGATGAAGGTTCCGTGATAAAAGAGGATGTCAAGGGAGACATCAAATTCAAGGATGTTCGGTTTGGCTACGTTAAGGACGAAGAGGTGCTGCACGGTATTTCCTTTGAGGTAAAAGCGGGCGAAACCGTGGCCATTGTGGGAGCCACCGGTGCCGGAAAATCCACCATCATCAACTTGCTCAACCGTTTTTACGAAATTAATTCTGGGCAAATTTTAATTGATGGGATCAGTATACATGATTATACTTTGCAATCCCTTCGTTCACACATTGCCATTGTATTGCAGGATGTTTTTCTTTTTGCGGATACCATTGCCAATAACATCTCACTACGTGATGAAAATATTTCGGTATCAGAAATAGAGACGGCCGCCAAACAAATTGGGGTGCACGAATTCATTTCGAGCCTTCCAGGGGGCTATCAATATAATGTAAAGGAAAGGGGAACCATGCTATCTAGTGGACAACGACAATTAATAGCTTTCTTGCGGGCCTATGTGAGCAACCCCAGTATATTGATCTTGGATGAGGCCACATCTTCTGTAGATACCTATTCTGAGCAATTGATCCAACAAGCTACAGACAAGATTACCGAAGGAAGGACATCGATCATCATTGCACACCGACTGGCGACCATCAAAAAAGCCAGTAAAATTATTGTGATGGATGAGGGACAGATCGTAGAGATTGGAACTCATAAAGAGCTCCTCAAAAAAGGAGGCTACTATAACGATCTGTACAAGGCACAGTTCTTGGAAGAGGAAGTGGCCTAACTTATTTCGGAGAAAGCATCTCCATGCTTACCTGACCTGTCCATAATAACATATAGATGATTAAGGAGCCTATGGCTATCATCAAAATAGATAGTAAAACAAGATAGGCCAAGCCACGGAAGAACGTGCCTCCAAATCGGGTTTGGTGTATTTTTCCCAATACATAGAATTGATAAACAATAGTTATCAGCAGATATACCCAATTGAATACGTCGTATTGTAGCTTGAGCAGTCCAAATAAAATTAGCGACACTATTACTTGTACAAAGGAAACTTGTCCAATAATGTAAGCGTTGGCCACCAAATGTTCCGTGTAGTTCATTTTTTTACGACCTAAAAACAGCAACCAGGTGAAGAGGGCATAAAAGGGTAGGATCAAATAGGCCAGAAGGGTTCTGTAATCAAAAACGGTAACCATATAAGGGTTGTCTTGATCGGTGATGCTACTATGAGTGAGGTTTACATGGTATATATTTCTCAATATAAAAATCAGCAACCCACCAAGTGTGGCTGCAATGGCAAAATAACCAGTAGGATTCATGTATTTTTTCCGCACACCAGAAATGTAACTGGTTATTACAACCTCTGGTAGGGAAATAAGATGCCGAAAAGTTTTAAAGAGGGTATTGTCCAGATTAAAGACGAGATGGCCTAGATCTTGGCTAACATTTTTCAGGGTCAATCTTTTATGGATGACTTTTGCACCGCAAGTAGGGCAGTAGTCAAAAAGGGATTGTAAATTGGCATGGCAGTTTTTGCACTCCATCACCCCAAATCTTTCTTGATGAATTGAATAAGCTCTTCTGACGTTTTAAAAGGAACAAACTCTCCATTCTTAATATAGGAAATGGAACCGGTTTCTTCACTCACCACAAGGCAAATGGCATCCGTTTTTTCGGTGATGCCCACAGCGGCGCGGTGCCTCAATCCAAATCGAAGTGGAATGTTCCGGTCATTGGAAACGGGCAAAATCACCCTAGTTGCCGTGATAAAATTATCCTGAATCACTGCGGCACCATCGTGCAAAGGACTGTTCTTAAAAAAGATGCTTTCCAAAATGGGTTGTGTTACCTCAATGTTCATGGCATCTCCGGTAGATTTTATAAAATCCAGGGAATTATTGCGTTCAATCACAATGATGGCCCCGGTTTTGGTACTTCCCATCCGTTCACAGGCTGCAACAACGGCCTCAACATCAGTAACTGTGGGAACAGCCTCCTGTTTCAAAAATTTAAAGTGACGGATAAAATTCCGTTTGGAAGCAAAATTGGTAGAACCGATCATCAACAGGAATTTTCGTATCTCTTGTTGAAACACGATGATCAAGGCAATAAGCCCAATGTTCATGAACCCACCGACCATGCTGCTGATCATTTTCATTTGCAGAAGTTCCGTGAGTTTCCAAAGCGCCCAGACTATAACGATACCTATAAAAATGTTGATGGCCACCGTACCCTTGACCAATTTGTAGATATAATAGAGCAGCGCGGCCACGAGCACAATGTCTATGATGTCTGTGATTTTAAACTCAAGAAAATTTAAAAATTCCAACCGCGGTGTTTTTGTAAAATTAGCAAAAATAGCAGAACCAAAAATTAGAGGGCGTTTGCTTTCAATGCTTCCACAAGTTTAACACATTCCACGGCTTCTTTTACATCGTGTACCCGCAAAATGTTGGCCCCTTTTAAAAGCGCAATCGTATGCAAAGCCGTGGTTCCGTTCAAGGCCTCTTTTGGATTTGAGTTCAACACCTTGTAGACCATGGATTTTCGACTTAACCCTATAAGTAAGGGCACTTCAAAGGTTTTAAAAAGGTCCAGATGGTTCAAAAGGGTATAATTCTGCTCAGTGGTCTTGGCAAACCCAAAGCCAGGATCAATAATGATGTCGTTTATTTTTTTTGAATTGGCCTCTTGCATTTTTTTTGAAAAATAAAATCGGAGGTCTTTGATCAAGTCATCATATTTAGCTTCTTTTTGCATGGACTGTGGCGTACCCTTCAAATGCATCATAATGTAAGGAACTTGATAATGGGCAACGGTATTGAACATTCCAGTATCCAGATTTCCTGCAGCAATATCATTGATCAGGGCAGCACCCCGTTCTAAACTTTCGGCGGCAACCTTACTCCTAAAGGTATCCACAGAAATCAGGGTTTTGGGAAAATGTTTCAAAATCAACCCAATTATGGGGAGCATTCGTTTGAGTTCCTCGTCTTCATCCACATGCTCCGCACCGGGCCGGGAACTATAGGCGCCCATATCAATAAAAGAGGCACCATCCTCCAACATCATTTCAACTTGTTTCAAAATAGCGGCTTCATCCTTATATTTTCCACCGTCATAAAAAGAATCCGGGGTAAGGTTAAGAATGCCCATTACTTTAGGCACGGATAGGTCTACGAGTTCACCTTTGCAGTTTATGGTCATAAAGAATACCTGCTTCGTTTGGGTTTCATTATCTTTGGCGAAGTGCTTTTGGGCACTTTCATTTGGACGAAATTTACGCAAATTAGCAACAATACATGCAGCAGACTTCCCAACAATATGATGCGGTGATTCAAACCTGCCGGGAATTGTTTTTAAAAAAGGCGCAAGACTATGGTACCGCATGGCGTATTTTGCGGCTTCCTTCCCTTACCGACCAGATTTTTATCAAGGCACAGCGTATTCGAAGCCTGCAACAAAATGCAGTTCGGAAAGTGGACGAGGGGGAGCAGTCAGAATTTATGGGGATCATCAATTATTCCATCATGGCACTCATCCAAATTAAGAAAGGTATTGTGGAACAACCTGATTTAACGGCTGAGGAAGCCATTGCCCTGTACGATGAGGAAGTTGCTATCACCAAAAAGTTGATGGAGGATAAAAACCACGATTATGGAGAGGCATGGCGCGATATGCGGGTGAGTTCCTTGACGGATTTGATTTTGCAGAAAGTACTTCGGGTCAAACAGATTGAGAATAATCAAGGCGCAACTTTAGTTAGCGAA
The DNA here is from genome assembly GCF_000745185.1 of Muricauda sp. MAR_2010_75. Classification (NCBI taxonomy): domain Bacteria; kingdom Pseudomonadati; phylum Bacteroidota; class Flavobacteriia; order Flavobacteriales; family Flavobacteriaceae; genus Allomuricauda; species Allomuricauda sp. MAR_2010_75. Next base: position 412,734 of record NZ_JQNJ01000001.1, on the reverse strand, counting down.
GGTGTGGATGCCAATTATCAAGATATGGTCAATTATGCAGTGTTTGCACTGATACATTTAAGCAAAAAAGAATGAAATATTTGGTTTGGATTTCAAGAATCCTTGTTGGGGTGTTGTTCATTATCAGTGGACTCATCAAATTGAACGACCCTGTTGGGTTTTCGTTCAAATTGGAAGAATATTTTAGCCCCGCTGTGTTGGATTTACCTTTTTTAGAGCCCATAGCTTTGGGAATCTCCATTTTTGTGGTCATCGTCGAGGTGCTATTGGGTGTACTTTTATTGATAGGATTTAAACCCAAGATTACCGTGTGGAGTCTTTTGGCGATGATCGTTTTCTTCACCTTTCTCACTTTTTATTCTGCATACTTTAATAAAGTAACCGACTGTGGCTGTTTTGGCGATGCCATAAAATTGACGCCGTGGGAGTCCTTCACGAAAGATGTAATTCTGTTGGTGTTGATTCTGATTTTGTTTTTCGGGCAGAAATACATCACGCCACTTTTCAATACAAAAACCAACTGGATTGTGGGTGGAGCGGCACTATTGGCCTGTATCCTCTTTGCCAACCATGTATTGAACCATTTGCCATCAGTAGATTTTAGACCCTATAAAATCGGAGCTAATATTGAAGAAGGGATGACCGTACCGGAAGGTGCCCCAGAGCCCATTTACGAATACGCATGGCGATTTAAGGTAAATGGAGAGGACCAAATTGTGGTTACGAATGGTGATTATCCTTCAGTGGATGGTGAATTTGTGGATGTGGAGACCACACAAATACAAGAAGGATATGAACCACCCATTCATGATTTTACCATTGAGAAGGACGGCCAAAACTTTGCCTCTGAATTTTTGAACGAAGATAAATTGGTGATGGTGGTTGCCTACGACTTGGCCAAAAGCAACTATAGTGCTTTTACAGAAGTGGCCCAAGTCACCGAAAAAGCCAAGCAAAAAGGATATAAGGTGATTGGCATGTCAGCCTCCAACGATGAATTGGCCAATACGATGGAACAGCAATACAAATTGCCTTTCGATTTTTATTTTACCGATGAGACCGCTTTAAAAACCATTGTTCGCTCCAATCCGGCCGTATTGGTATTGAAACGCGGAACCATTCAACAAAAAGTACATTACAACGACCTCGATGAACTTTCTTTTTAATTATAGAACACAAGAAAAACCAACAACATGAGAACAAAAATAGTGGCAGGAAACTGGAAGATGAACAAGAACATGGAAGAAACAGAGGCATTATTGGCCGAACTTTCCGCAAAACTGCCCGATACCAAAGCCCAAGTTATTGTCTCACCCACGTTTGTGAATTTAGCAGCGGCGAAAAGGAGCCTTCAAGCGTCCACCATTCAAGTGGCAGCCCAGAACATGCATTTTGCAGAAAGTGGTGCCTACACTGGTGAGATTTCTGCGGATATGCTATTGAACATTGATGTGGATATTGTCATCCTCGGTCACTCTGAGCGCCGCGCCTATTTCGGGGAAACCGATGAACTGTTGGCCAAAAAAGTGAAAACCGCTGTGGAAAAAGGAATGAAGACCATTTTCTGTTTTGGCGAGGAATTGGAAGACCGAAAGTCTGATAACCACTTCTCCGTAGTGGAAAGTCAGTTGAAAAATGCCCTGTTCGATTTGGATGCCGAAGCGTGGAAGAACATCATTTTGGCTTACGAACCCGTTTGGGCCATCGGTACAGGTGAAACTGCTTCACCGGAGCAAGCCCAAGAGATGCATGCCTTTATCAGAAAAACCATTGCGTCCGCTTACGACGCTTCCGTAGCCGATGAGGTTTCCATTCTGTACGGGGGCAGTGTTAAGCCCGACAATGCTTCGGACATTTTCTCAAAACCTGATGTTGACGGCGGATTGATAGGAGGTGCTTCTTTGAAATCAGATGATTTTGTGGCCATTATAGCCGCAATTTAATTGACATCATGGCACTGGTGTATTTGGAGTACGATTTCAAAATAAGCCCCACCCAGCCCGCTACGGATATTCTCATTGCGGAATTGGGCGAAGTCGGATTTGAAAGTTTTGTGGAAACCGATTCTGGTGTGTTGGCCTACATCTTAAAATCAGAATGGAAAGAAGGTGTTTTGGATGACCTGTTCATTTTGGAAAGCCCTGATTTTGAAATCAGTTGGACCAGCAAGGAAATTGAACAACAAAACTGGAATGCAGAGTGGGAAAAAAACTTCCATCCCATAAAAGTAGGGGATAAATGCATGGTCAGAGCACCCTTTCATGAGGCAATTGATGTGGAGTACGACATTGTCATTGAGCCCAAAATGAGTTTTGGTACAGGCCACCATGAGACCACGCACATGATGCTGGAACACATCCTTGAAAACGATTTTGATGGAAAATCAGTTCTGGATATGGGATGTGGTACCGGTGTACTGGCCATTTTGGCCAAAAAAAGGGGCGCTGGCCCTGTGGATGCCATTGATATTGATGAATGGTGCTTCTTGAACACCCAAGAAAATGTGGAACGAAATGACTGCTCGGAGATCCAAGTTTTTATGGGCGATAGCAATTTGCTGAAAAACAAGAAGTACGATGTTATTTTGGCAAATATCAACCGGAATATTTTGTTGGAAGACATCCCCATTTATGCACAATGCCTCAATCCAAAAGGGCAACTATTTCTAAGTGGATTTTATTTAGACGATTTGGATGCCATTTCTTCAAAATGTAAGGCCAATGGTTTGGAATTTGAAAAAAAGCTGGAGAAGAACCGCTGGATTTCAGTAAAATATGTAAATTAGAAAGGCATTAACTCCACGATTATGGGCACAAAAGAAAAAGGCTTGGAAGACCTTCTTCTGGAAGAGGAGACGGTTAAGCAAAACGAGATTGTACTTTTTAATGACGATGTGAACACATTTGATCATGTTATTGAAACATTGATTGACGTCTGTGAACATACTCCGGAACAGGCTGAACAATGCTCCCTTATTGTGCACTACAATGGTAAATGTACCGTAAAAACGGGGGAATACTCTTACCTAAAACCAAAATGTTCCAAGTTGTTGCAAGCGGGCTTAAGTGCGGAAATCATCTAATTTAAGCCCATATACAGTCCTTCAAATTCCAGTAAGGGTTGAAATTTCCGAATTGTTGATAATCTTTTAGGGCTGTATGTTTCATCGTCACAAATTCTTTACGTTGAAATTTCAACCAACAGAAATTATATATCCTAAATTTGTGTGAACAGTAATACAAGCAAAAAAACAACATCTAATTTTCTTATTCAGGAATGAGCGAATTCTTTAAGGCCGAATTAAAAGACCGTTTTTTGGAATATGCTCTAGAGCGCAATGACTATTTTGAAATACAAACATTGTATGATGAGTTTCTGCGTCCAAATTATAGCTTGCAGTTTGCTGAAAAACTGATCAAGGAAATTCAAGAGTACGACCCGGAACTTTTGGATGTTATGAGCGGAAATGGAATGGATATATTCATGTTGGCCTCTACCCCAAGCACCGAGGATTTTTTAGAAGAAGGAGGCTTCATGGACATGTATGTCAAAGAAGAGGAAAAATGGGATGCGTTTGTGGAGCAATTGTCCAGCACCCGAAAATTGAGCAAGGATGAAAAGCAGCTTCTAAAAAAAAGCTCACCTAAACTAAAAAGAGAAAAAACGTTGCTCATTGTCCTTATTTCTGCCATAGCCATTAGTTTTTTGTTCACCCTGATCAGTATCTTGAACAGCTCGTTCTTGGAGCCCGAATATGTCCCAGCCGATGAGTTTGAGCGAAGAATGGAACAGTTGCATCTCCAATATATTGAAGAAAATCAACGTCTGGAGGAAGAATTAAAAGAGTCCAGAAACCTGTTGGATTCCATCATGCGTAGCCCCTAAAAAAGATTTTCAATTATTGCAGAAAGCGTTTGTTTAATCACTATTGGTCACAAATGCAATATGTTTACTATCCTTTGCCCAACTGGGAACATTAATGGTCCCCTGGCCACCATAGAGATACCCGATTATCTTTGGTTCCCCACCTTCAGCAGGCATTAAACGTAGGGTACAGTGCTCATAAAAAGGGTGTTCCCCAAACCCTATGGTTGGAGGGAAGGAGATGAACACAATCCATTTTCCGTCAGGGGAAATATGTGGAAACCAATCTTTGTATTTTGGGTCGTTGGTCAATTGAATTGGATCACTTCCGTCAGCATTCATTCGCCAAAGGTGCATATTACCCGTTCTATTTGAGTTGAAATAGATGTATTTGCCATTGGGGGAATATTCTGAACCATCGTCCAGGTCCTTGGTGTCCGTGATTTGGATTTCCTTCCCCGTTGCTAAATCCACTGCATAAATGTCAAATTTTCCTTTGCGTTCCGCCGTAAATAGGATGCGCTTGTTGTCTGGAGAAATGCTATGGAGATAGGAAACGCCAACACCATCTTTTGTTATTTTTTTTGGAAGGGAGTCTCCCTCGGGGTTCATCAGGTAAATGGAAGACAACCCATTATCCTCTTGATTGTGATTGCTGATGCCCAAGATGGTCTCGTCAAAAGAAAAAACATGATCGTTGTTGTTGTTTACCGCAAATCCTGTATTTAATTGGGATATTTCATCCGTTTCAAAAGAATATCGGTACAGATACCCGTTGGAGTTGAAGACCAATTCTTTATCTTGGTTGACCCAGTTTGGCGCCTGAATGGAGTGTGCCGAATTGAATAAAATCTTCCGGTTACCGGTCTCCACATTCATTATTTCCATATTACTACCGATATAATCCCGGTACGGTTGAAAATCGGGGTCGGCTGGCTTAATAATCCGAACATTCGAGAAAACTGCTTTTTCAATTACTTCGGGGTTGTGGGAACACACATAAAGACCCACAAAAACCTCATTTCTAAGATTTACATCCTTGAGTTCTACGGTAGTGAACGGTTGACCAAATTTAGCGGTGGACATGTAATATACGCCTGCCCTGCGTTCCAGTTGAACCACATCAGGTGCCGCATCGGTAGAGACAATTTGTTCGGTTTCGCTCCCGGTTTCCCTTCTGTATTGAAGCGAGGTGAGGCCATCACCATGGATGGAAGCATTTACATGGGGCGAATCTCCCCTAAGGTTGTTCCGAACGATCCATCCAATTTTACGGTGTGGGTCAACCCCCTCACCAATAAACCGAACCCGGGCCCTTAGAATAAAATCCCCTTGAATGGATTTGTAGAGGTATTGGAATTCATCATTGTTTGCCCACATATTAAACCCGGAACCTTCTATAGTGTATTGCTGGTTATCAGGATCGTAATCAACAGTTCCTTGAATGGCTGGGTCCCCAATATTGATTTGATGGTCAAAAATGCCATATTTACCAAAAATGCCCATTTTTTCAACCGGTATTGTACTTGATTTGAATCCAAGTAGGGAAACGGTCAATATGGCAATCAGCAGTGTTCTTTTCATTTGTTGAAGTTTGTTTAGATGTTAGGTTTGTTGAAAATCTTGCAAAAGATAATTAAATTGGACAAACAACTTGTTGAAAAACAATATTTTAAATAATTCGCTCCAGATTGTGACAAAGTCTCATAAGAAGAATTGAAACGCTTATCGATTGTTTACCTTGGTCATCAAAACATGACACATATCATTTGCTGTCCATAAATGAAGTGGGTATTTTTGTGGTATAAGCTAAAAACCTATAATAACAACCGTAAAAATGTTAAAATGGATGAATAGTCGCAATAGTTCATTTTAATAACATTGATTTGTTCCAAAAACCATCAATTTAGATGCCGCCTATCCAAAAAACCGCAAAGAATCTCTTTATTGTACAATATCTCAATTCCATTTACCCACTTAGTCCAGGGTTTACATCTTTTTTGGTCGATAAAATCAAGAACATTTCTTTCAAGAAAAATGAGATAATAAGTAGGGAAGGGGAAATTTGCGATAAACTGTTCCTTATAAAAAAAGGCTTGGTACGGGGTTATTTTGTAAGCGAGAACAAGGATATTACAACCTGGATAGATTCTGAAAATGAGATTTTTACTTCCATAACGGGATTTTTTAAGCATGAAACCTCCAGGGAATATATTCAGGCCATGGAAGATACCTATTGCGATTATCTGGAATATGACGATTACAAATATTGCCTCGACAATTTTCCTGAAATGCTCCAGATTTATAGGATAATGCTAGAACAATACTATGTGTTGGCCGAGCATAGGGTATATTTGGCCCGAATACCAAACGGTAGGAAGCGGTTGGAATTTTTTATGGAGACCAGTAAGCCAGAAATTGTAGAACGAATTCCCAAGAAATATTTGGCATCCTATTTGGCAATGCGCCCTGAGACACTTTCCAGACTATTGTAAGAAAAGCTTTGAATTCTATGACCCATTGAAAGACCGCCCTAAACAAGGGCGTTTTTTTATTGAAAGCGGCAAACAAAAGGTTCAATAAAAATGCTCTATTCTGTTGGTTTTGGTACTGTTCTTTTTTGTAAATGTAAATCTGCAGCGGAGAATTTGAATACCTCCATCGGTACGTACAATCCCTCGATTTTAATTCAATTCTTTTATCCTGCAATTGTAAAGGTAGGGCGGTGAGATGCCTTACCAAAAATAGAGACAACCATTGAGTTCTGTTCTCATTTTTTGATTTCTTGAATTAGCTATTCTCCGCTTCTCCCGCCCGCCTTTCTCAATTGTACTAGCTCATTTATTACTAACAAAACTCTAAACTCTATGAAAGAAAGTAAAGTGTTCTTGGTCATTGTGGTTTTCTTAATTGGAACTACAATTTTACTAGGTCAAGAAAGAGACATTTCAGGTAATGTTACAGACTCGCAAGGGTTACCCTTGCCTGGCGTAAACATTATTGTTGAAGGGACCAATTCTGGCACCCAAACCGATTTTGACGGAAATTACTCAATTGCTGCCTCTACAGGTCAAGTACTCTTGTTCACCTATATTGGTCAAAGAACGGAACGCAGGACAATTGGCACTGAAAACATAATCAATGTTCAGATGCAGGAGGATGCCCAAGCCCTTGAAGAGGTCGTAGTGACCGCATTGGGCATTAAAAGGGAGAAACAGGCTCTTGGATATGCCGTGGCTGAGGTAGGGTCCGAAGACCTTGAACAACGAGCAGAAGGCGACATAGGTAGAGCTCTGTTGGGTAAAGCATCTGGCGTAAATATCACCCAACAAAGTGGACTCTCTGGGTCGGGAACAAATATTATAATTCGAGGATATAACTCGTTCAGTCAAAGTAACCAGCCGCTTTTTATTGTTGATGGTGTTCCCTTTAATGCTGACACCAATTCTGTTGGTAGGCAAGGGGACCGACAGGATTTCATAAATGGAAATAATGGATCCAGCAGGTTTCTTGATCTTGACCCAAATGCCATTGAAAGTGTTAATGTATTAAAAGGTTTGGCGGCCGCAACGCTTTATGGCTCATTAGGTAGAAACGGAGTTATACTAATAACCACCAAGGCAGGAGCTGGTGGTCAAGGTGTAAAAAAGACCGAAATCACCGTAAACTCTTCGATTTTTTTTAACGAAATCGCTTCAACCCCTGATTACCAAAATCAATTCGGTAATGGGTTTGATCAAGCTTTTGGATGGTTTTTCAGTAACTGGGGTCCCAGTTTTGATCGTGAAGGTATTGCCGGTTGGGGCAATAGCTCAGCATTTGATGCCCAAGGGACTTTACCGCATCCTTATACCCTTTCGGTGGCAGGTCAGCAAGGATTTCCAGAGTTTGCCAACGTACGATATGAATGGAAACCATACGACAGTTTCGGCAACTTTTTTAGAACGGGAACAGTGGTCAACACTTCAATCAATGTCAGTGGTGCCTCGGATGATGGCAAAATATCGTACAATGCAAATTATGGTTACCTCAAGGATCAGGGTTTTACACCAGGTAATAGCCTAAATAGAAATAATTTAGGTGTTGGAGGAAGAGCTGTTCTCAGTAATAAGTTCACGGTATCCGGTACATTGAATTTTGCCAGGACCAAATTTATTTCGCCTCCAGTTGCTTACAGCGCAGGTAATGGGGCCACTGGATCGGGTTCTTCGGTATTTGGAGACCTCTTTTTTACCCCAAGAAGTATAGATATAGTTAATCTTCCATACCAAAGTCCAATTGATGGACGGAGTGTATACTATAGGAATGGCAACGACATACAGCATCCGTTGTGGACCGTTAACAATTCAGGTACAGGGCAAGAAACCAATCGTGTATTTGGTCAAGCATCGTTGCAATATGAGATCAATGACAATCTAAATGTCATATATAGAGCGGGCATCGATGTCTATAGTGAAAACAATGTAAACTATCAGAATAAAGGGGGTATAAACGGGAATGTTCCACAGCCCAGATTGGCCAGCGGTATTTACGAAACATGGAACAATACCAATACCATTTGGGATCATAATCTCGCTATTAATGGAGACTATGAAATTACGGAAAGGATTGGAGCCACTTTTAATTTTGGGGTTAACTCCAGAAGAGAACTTTTTTACCAAAGTGGTGTAGCCAGTGACAACCAACAAGTTTTTGGAGTTCTACGACATTTCAACTTTTTAAACCAAAATGAAATTCAAAGTTCGGCGGAAAGGAATTTGGCCGGAGCTTATGGACAAATAGAACTGGATTATGACAACTATGTTTACTTGACCTTGGCTGGACGAAATGATTGGGCATCAAACCTGTCTAGGGCCAATAGATCAATTTTCTACCCAAGCGCAAGTCTTTCCTTCGTACCAACTACTGCTTTCGATGGGTTAAAGGGTAAGAATGCACTCAACTACTTAAAGCTTCGTGCAGGTTATGGTACTTCTGCTGGTTTCCCGGATGCCAATTCGGACAACTATCCGGTTGCAAATCGCTTAATTCTTGACGCACAAGACTTTCAGGATAATACTGGAAGAAACATTGTTACCAATACAAGTCCGTTGACACTGGGTAATCCAAATTTAAAACCTGAGCGTGTTGATGAGATTGAAGTAGGTATCGAATCCAGATGGTGGCAAAATAAGATTACCCTTGATATGTCTTTGTACAAAAGGGTTACAACAGATTTGATTGTAACACAACCCTTGGATCCTGCATCTGGTTTCTTTAGAACGAATACCAATGTAGGGGAAATTCAGGGTGAGGGTATTGAGATAGACTTGGGGGCTCAATGGTTCAGACCCAAAGAGGATGGCGACTTTTCATGGACATCCAATCTGAATTTTACTGCCAATGAATCTGAGGTGACCGATTTGGGTCAGGATACAGACCAAATTGTGTATTCAGGATTTGGCAATTTAGGTAACGCAGCCATAGAAGGAGAGCCCATGGGCGTAATTTTTGGTTCTCGTGTATTAAGGGATGATGAAGGCAATTTGGTAGTGGATTCTGTTGGGGATTATGATACGGATCCCCAAAACGGAGTTATCGGAGATCCCAATCCAGATTGGGTGGCCAACCTTATCAACACCCTTTCATTCAAGAACTTTACACTAGGCTTTCAATGGAACTATACCCATGGGGGAGATATATGGTCAAGTACTATCTCCACACTATTGGGGAGAGGGCTTATAGTGGAGACGGTAGATCGCCTAAATACGTATGTGCTGCCTGGAGTTACCCCAGACGGTAGGGTAAACGACCTCCAGATAAACAACTCAGATTATTATTTCAGCAACATTTTTGGTGGCCCGTCAGAATTGCAGGTATGGGATGCCACAGTTGTTCGTTTGCAAGAGGCTTCATTGAGCTATGACCTGCCTAAAAAGTTTTTGGACAACACTCCCTTTGGTGCCCTTACGTTCAAGATTTCCGGTCAAAACCTTTGGTATGATGCCATTAACACTCCAGACGGGGCCAATTTTGATCCCAATACTTCAGGAACAGGTGTGGGCAATGGTTTTGGATTTGATTTCCTAAACGGGCCTAGTTCAAGAAGGTATGGTTTCAGCGTAAAAGCAACATTCTAAGATGAAAAAAGAAAATAAGATGAAAAAAATGAATAAATATATCGTACTCGTGCTATCTGTGATGTTGCTTGGGGTAACATCTTGTGAGACCACGGAATTAGATCTTACCGAAGACCCCAATTTTTTGACACCGACACAGGCCAGTCCGGACCTATTTCTATTATCTATTCAGGAAGATTTTGTGCGACAATTGGACGGAGATGCCAATGGTGATCCCAATGACAATTTTGTTACTGGAGGATTTCAATTTGGTGATGGCCTATCGCCCATTGGAATGGAACTGACCAGGATTATGCAAATGTCAAGTAGAAATTACGGAAGCACATATCAGGACAGTGATGTTGACGATGAATGGGACAATGCCTATCGGGGGATTCTTTTTGATATCCGCCTGATGACCCCTCTGGCAGAAGAAGCAGGGCTTACTCGTCACTTGGGGATTGCCCAGTTCATAGAGGCTTACGTTATTACCGCGATGGTTGATTTTTTTGGAGATATCCCTTACACGGAAGCTGCAAGGGCACCGGAAATAGTGAACCCAAAATTGGATAGTGGAGAATCTGTTTATGAGGCTGCTTTTTCACTCTTGGACCAAGCTATTGTAAATTTTACCAATACCACTACAGGGACTCCATCCATTGATTATTATTATAACAATGACTATTCAAAATGGGTAAGGGCGGCCAATACTTTGAAGATGAAACTCTACCTTCAAACCCGATTGGTTGACCCCAGTGCTGTGGATGCCTTTAATGCCATTGTATCTTCAGGTAACTACATAACGGATACCGCAGATGACTTTGAGTTCAAATGGCCAGCGACCAGTGCCGCACAGCCAGATAACAGGCATCCAAGGTATGGGCTCAACTATGTATCGAATGGAGCTGGGGACTATACTTCAAACTGGTTGGTCAACCAAATGCTAACCAATGATGATCCCCGGATTAGATACTATTTCTACAGACAGGTAAGTGTGGTGCCTGGTGAGGGAGGGACCCCTCCAGATGAGCAAACCTTACGGTGCTCCTTGCAGACACCGCCTCAACATTACATCAATGGGGGATTTACCTTTTGCAGTTTACCTAATGGTTATTGGGGAAGAGATCATGGAGACAATCAAGGTACGCCCCCAGATGGTCTTTTCAGAACTACCTGGGGTGTTTATCCTGCTGGAGGACGGTTTGACGATGACAGTTTTAATCCAATCGGTCAATCGAATGCTGCTTCCTTGGGGGCTGGAGGAGTTGGAATTACGCCCATTCTCAATGCCTTTATGGTTGATTTTTGGCGAGCGGAACTTGCCCTGGCTGATGGAGATGTAGCTTCCGCACAAGTATTCTTTGAAGCCGGCCTGAGAAAGCAGATAGCCAAAGTTCGCGCCTCAGTAACAAATGATATGGTATCTGACTTGTCTTTTCAACCAACAGACGCCGATTTTGACAATTTCATTAACAACGTGGTGACTTCTTTTGGGAACGCTACAGGGGATGATCAATGGGACATTTTTGCCGAGAACCACTTTTTAGCGCATTACGGAAACGGTATAGAGGCCTATAATTTTTACAGGCGTACTGGATTTCCCTCTACGTTACAGCCAAATAGGGAGCCAGATCCGGGAAATTTCCCTAGATCTATGTTTTACCCTAATCAGGCAGTTACCTCAAATGCGAACATTACACAAAAACCTAATGTTGGGGTACAGGTGTTTTGGGATAACAATCCAGCAGGACCCTCATTCCCCAGATCAAACTAGCAATGAAAAATTTTAATGTAAAGATTATGAAAAATACATGGAAATATACTGCAGTGTCAATGGTAATGTTGCTTTTGGCCGCTTGCAGTTCCGATGATAAATTGGTAGACGAAGTTGAAGCTACGGTTGCCCGTGGACTTGTACTTCGTACAGTATCCATTAATAGTGGGACGTTTGATTTTTTTGATACATCAAAGGCATGGAGCGTCACACTTGAGGCACAGGATGCTGAAAATGGTGATCTGCTTACTGAACTAGATGTGTTGATGACCTTTATAAATGATGGTGAGCCTGGTTCAGAGACGCTTGTTAAAACCATACCAGCTTCTTCATTTTCAGAGGGCCCTTTTGGCTATCCAAGAGCGGAAGTTTCAGCAACATTGACAGAAGTACTTTCGGCATTGGGACTTCAGGAAGGCGATTATGATAGTGCTGATTCATTTTCAATTCGATTGGTGGCAAAGCTGTCAGATGGAAGGGAATTTACCAATAGAGGTAAGGGTACGGTCTTGAATGGGAGCTTTTTCAACTCCCCTTTTGCCTATTCAGCACAGTTTTTTTGTGCGCTTTCTGATGCATCCTTGTTTGAAGGTGAGTATATGGTAGTAGCAGACGCTTGGGCAGATTATGGTGGTGGCGAAGTTGTGCAAGCGGAGTTTTTACCCTCAGAGGACGGGGACTTTACCTTTAGGCTGCCCAATACCGTTAGACCTTTTGTGGTCAACAAGGATTCATCGTATTTGATAGTGACAATAGATGCGACTACCGGTAATGTTACAGTAAGTTCCAATGAACCATGGGACTACGGGGGCGGATTTATTACAACCGTAACAGGAGATGGTACCATTGGCACCTGTACCGGAGACATTAACCTTAGTTTGGATTTTTCCGGCTCCTCACAGAACCAAGCCTTTATCTTATCAAAGATATAGCTAGGTGTTTAATTATTTAATTTGCGAACCTTGGAATGCCTTATTCCAAGGTTTTTTGGCCTATGGTTCTTGTTGGATAATTTATAAATAGCGAAAATGGAAGCGGACATCATAATATTATCTTTAAAAAAGCATAAACTCAAAACCATACTTTGCTTACTTTTTTTAGGATTCTTTTCAGAAGTTGGCGCACAGAAAAGAACCGAAGACCTCTCTTTTTTATTGGGCAAGTGGAATGTTGAAAGGATTTATTATCCAGAAACCGAAAACCCGAACATAATGAATGGCACAATGGAATGTGAGCTTGCGGGTAACAATACGTTTATTAAATGCGAATATGAAATGGAGCAATTTGACCGTCCAAATGCAACGGATATTGTTTACTATAATTATAATAAAATCTACCAGAAGTATGAAAGCCTATGGTTAAGCTCTACTTGGCCCATAAAGGTCTTATTGCAAGGGGATTTAACAACAGCTGATAATGGAACATTGTTGAACACAACAGCCTCTTTTTTAATTGAGAATGGAATTACTGAGTATGTTATGGACAAATTGCTTCTGACAAAGGATGATCCTAAAGTATTTATTAGAAAAACGTATGTAAGAACCTCTGTAGATGAAAATGAAAAGTTTACATACCACATGTTGGAAAAGACAAGGCGAGTGGATTGATATTAATGTTGGAATCGCACTTATCGGATAAACTAGGAAGCTAGATTTTTGCTCCGAAATTCTGAAGGTGTTACACCAAAATGTTTTCTAAAAGTGTTGTAAAAGGACATGCGATTATTGAATCCGGATTTATAAGCAATATCCGTAATGTTCAAGTCTATGGCCTCATTGTCCATCAGTAATTTTTCAGCCTCCTGAATACGTAAATTATTTAGGTATTCATAAAAGCTGACACCGAAACATTCATTAATGATTTGGGATGCGTGATGTCTTGAAACATTTAGTTCATCCGCAATATCGGCCAGTTTAAGTTCGCAGTCCAGGTACAATCCATCGCGTTCCATTAGGTTGATCAATTTTAGCTTTAGTTCATTGAGCACTTTTCTGGAAAGCCCGGAGTTCTTGTATTTTATAATAGGGAATACCCTACGTAATGGCTTACCATTGAACACATCGGAATAGTTGAAACCAAAATAGGAGGTCAGCCCTATCATGAAAATCATAAAAAAGCCGATAAAATAGTCATGCTCAATTTGTAACACACCTGTTCTGGCAAGAATAAAATAAACTATCCATGATATTCCGAACAAGGCAAATACACTTGCAATCAGAGTTGACCACAACTTCATTTCGGCATCCCATTTAAAAAGGCTCTTTAAATTTTTATAGGCCAAAAAAGTATAAAAAAGTAACATGATACAGATGAAAACGTAAACAATGCCCGGATGTACTATAATGGTGCCACCAAAGACATCTTCCTGACTTTCAAAAAGAATTTTTGTCTCAACAGGTAAACTGAAATAGTATGCAAAGTTGGCAAATATTAAAATGGTTGGAATAAAATGCACCAATGTTTTCTTGCTGAAAAATTGCATTGTGTCATTTTTTACCAAAAAAAGCATATACAGATAGAACAAGGGACCGTATAATGAAAATGGAATGAGGTACATAAGGTTTAACGAGTTGGTAAACTTGGAGTCCTCAAAGGCCCAAAAAAGAACATTGTAAGCAATATTCAATGAGAACAGGACCAAAAAAAAAGCCCAGATTCTATTGGCTTCTTTAACATTGCTTTTGCGGCCAACAAGAAAAATGGCCATTAGTAAGCCTTGGCCAGCAAAAAATAATGATATGATTTCCCAAACGTTCATCCTGTAAAAAAACTGCATTTCAATGAACTAAAATTACTAAATACTTACTATTGAAGGTGTAAATCTGTATCGGAAGATGCTAGATTTACACTAATAAAGGACTCAGTACAAGTTGAAAAATACCAAATGTACAAAGCGTATGGCCTTTTTAAAGATAAAGGGTTTTGGTAAATCAAACATGTAATGCTTCAGCAATATGGAACCTTGTGAACAATGTGGGGTTGCAAGATTTCTTTGTTATGGCATTGTGTTGCCCAGTTGACCCATCAGAAATTAATTGTAATTATACAACCTTGATGCTAACATGATTAAAATACTTCCTCAGTGTAGTATACTACTTTTTTAAAGAAAAAAGCTTTTTGTACATTGATTTTGAAACATTTGAAACGGCCTTAATTCTTGACTTCAAATAATTTTGTAGAAGTTTGTCACATAAGTTGGGTTTCAATTGTCATTAGCATTGGGATAGTACAATGGCTTATCCCATTACTTTCAATTCCATACCATGACAAAGTCCATTTATTCCAAATTACTTACCTACTCCTATAATATTGTGGGGTCTTTTGAGGATGCCCATGATGTTGTACAAGATGCTATGGAAAAATATATCACATTGGACAAATCCAAAGTAGAAAACGAGGTTAATTACCTCATAAAAATGGTAATCAATCTTTCCATAAACTTTAAGAAAAGGAGCAAGAAATTTTCCAAATATGGGATTTGGTTGCCAGAACCCATAACAACCGAGTCGGCGGATGCCCCATTGATAAAGGAACAAGTGGCCAATTATTCCTTAATGGTACTTTTTGAGGAGCTCAACCCCAAAGAAAGGGCAGTCTTCATTCTAAGGGAAGGGTTCGACTATGGGCATGGGGATATTGCTGATGTGCTTAACGTATCCAAAGACAATAGCAGACAATTATATGTAAGGGCCAAAAAAAAGTTGAAAAACCAGTCTTTTAAAAAAGAAGTGCCCACAAAAGATTGCCTAAATCCCTATGTTGATGCTTTAATGGCTGCCGATACCGATACATTGGAGTCCCTTTTTGCCGAAGATATCTGTTTAATGGCAGATGGGGGCAACTCGGTTAAAGTGGTCACTAAAATCACTCAGGGAAAACAAAGGACCGCAGAATTGTTGCAGTATGTTTATGGCATGTTCTTGGATGGCAAAGAACGCTCCTTTACCTACATCAACCATCAACCCGCCCTATGGTTTAAGACCAATAATAGAATAATGAGTTGCATGGTGTTCAATTTTAATGAGCATAACAAGTTGTCAGCAATCTATTCCATTGTGGATCCCGAAAAATTAAGGAACCTTCACCAACCCAAAGGGGTTGTGGCCAACCAGCATATGGCAAAATTGTTGGCCTATCTGGACCAGCATATCAACTGAAAATTCCCAATCGTTGTCACGTAAACGCTTCTTCATTTGTCTATTGGATAAAACGAAGAGGTATGAAAACACTTTTAAGAATTGATTCAAGTTTTAACGTAGAGGATTCCTTCAGTAGAAATGCAGCCGATCATTACGAAACCCTGTGGAGGGAACTCCATCCAGCATCAAAGGTAGTTTATCGAGATTTGGAAAAATTTGAGATGCCGCATCTTACACAATCGGTCTTTTCCGCATTCAACACTACCGAGGTCAGTGACAATGGCCTGCACATATCCAATATGCTGATTGATGAATTGGAATCGGCAGACACCGTATTGATAAGCTCACCGGTATATAATTATGCCACTCCCAGCACCTTAAAAGCCTATATAGATCATGTAGTGCGCATCAACAGGACTTTTGGCTATGATCCAGAAAATTATACTAGAAAAGGGTTGCTTTCTGGGAAAAAAGCGGCGGTAATCGTTTCTAGGGGAGGAATGCCCATAAACGGGGAATCACCGGATGGTGTGGAAAGATACCTCCAAGGTATTTTAAACTTTATTGGGATTGTGGAGGTGGACACTTTCTCCATTTATGGCACCACCCATGAAGGTTCCGCAAACCGATTTAGATCCACAAAGGAACAAATAACACAATGCTTTAATCAAAATTGATAATGGACATCAAGGAAGAAAATTATCTTGAAGATACGTTGGTAGACAATTCCCACATCATTTATCCAAGTGAAGGAGAGAAAATGGAACTGGGCAGTGGATCGTTCACATTTAAGGTTACCAGCGACCTCACCAACGACCAAATGGGTATTTACGAAATTATCCTACAACCCATGGCCATTGGGGCACATTTGCATTACCATCGGTTTATGGATGAAACTTTTATAGTAACCGAGGGTACGTTAACGGTGATGCATGGCACTGAAACAAAACAGCTTTCCAAAGGTGCTGTGGTTTTCATTCCCAGGTTTACGCCACATGGATTTAAAAATGATTCTGATACCATAGTTAAGTTGATGCTTGTTTTTACCCCTTCAATGAAAAGAGAGGGATTTTTTAAAGGTTTACATCAGATATTGGGTGAAGACCCGATAGATCCAGAAAAGCATCAAAAACTGTATAACAAGTACGATAGTTTTCCAGTGGATCAAAACCAATTGGAGCTGACCAAAAAGTAACTCACGAATCACTATGAAAATTAAAAAAATGATACCAATGAGAAAACAACATATTACCTCCGGGTCAACTTTTGAAGAACAAATTGGATACTCAAGGGCCTTGGTATGTGGCAATTGGATTTTTGTTTCGGGAACCACGGGATTTGATTATGAAACCATGACCATATCCGATGATATAGTGGTTCAGGCTGATCAATGCATCAGAAATATCCAAAATGCCCTGCAAAATGCCAATGCTAGTTTAGAAGATGTGGTTAGGATTACGTATATCCTACCAAATGCAAGTGATTTTGAAGCATGCTGGCCCCTATTGAGAAACCACTTTGGTACGTCCAAGCCAGCTGCCACAATGATCGCCGCAGGACTTTCGGACCCAAGAATGAAAATTGAAATACAGGTAACCGCAATAAAACAACCCAATATGCAATCCACAGAAGTAATGGAAACCTTAAATGCCTTTATAAAGGGAGGTGATACTAATGATGTTGAACTTTTGGCCAGTACCCTTCACAAGAACTACCGAAATGTGCAATCTGGCTTTTTTACCCAAAAAGGGATTTTTCATTTGGATAAGGAGGAATACATTGGGCTGGTCAAAGACGGTACCTTTGGGGGAATTCCCAGAACAATGGAGACAATCCATGTAGAGGTTTTGGACGATTTGGCCTACGCTAGGGTGAGGTTAAAAAGCAAAGAATTGCAATTTGAATCTTTGATAGTCTTGGTCAGGGAAGACCATAAATGGTGGATTTTGGGCAATTACCCCAGCATTGTAAATGCGTAGAGCTTTCTTAAATAGATAAATAAGGGTTTAAAAATGCTTAGAATCCTCTTGTCCAATGGATTTTGCAGGTTTTTCCTTTAATTTGGTTTACAATAAGGGCAACCTAATTATTTTAAGGAATGATCAACATCGTACCAGTAAAATTAAAAGCAAATATTGGTGTAGTGGCCGATTTGGCAAAAATCATTTGGACCGAACATTACACCCCCATCATCGGATTGGAGCAGGTAAACTATATGCTAGATAAGTTTCAATCTGAAAACGCAATTCAAGAGCAATTGGAAAAGGGAATTGCGTATTACCTACTCCAATTTAAAGATGAGTTTGTTGGATATTTTTCTTATAGTATCAATGAGGATGCTCTCTTTTTGAGTAAGTTGTATGTCTTAAAATCGGCAAGAGGAAATGGAGTGGCTAAAGTGGGCCTTTCCTTTATGCAATCGCAAGCCAAAGAGCTTAATCTTGCCAAAATTAGGTTGACTGTAAACAAGTATAATTCAGACTCCATTGCCGCCTATGAAAAAATGGGCTTCCTCAACGTGGATTCCATAGTGCAGGATATTGGCGGGGGCTATGTAATGGATGATTATGTGCTGGAGCGAAAACTCGATTAATTTGGCATTGCTGCCCCTTCCTGTCTCCGCGTATTGAAAATCAAAAACTATAAAAGCAAGTTTTATTACTTACTTCCTTTCTCCATTTGTCCGTACCTACGTGCTGGCATTCCCTTAAAAACCTATTTTCATTTTTAGTATATTTAGTAGTTTACAAATCAAAATCAAAATCAAAATCAAAATCAAATTCAATGAAATTATTTTCTTCGTCCGTTGGCAAAAAGACGTCGCGCCGTTCTTTTTTGTCCAGGACCACTTTGGGTATTAGCGGTGCAATGTTGGCCACTTCCTATAATGGGTTGGCATCCTCTATGGAAAGAACACCAAAATCATCAGCACCGTCCGATCTTAAGATCACGGCGGTGAAATGCGGGTTTATTCGCAATGAGCACAGTCTTTTCGTGAAAATCTACACCAATCAGGATATCGTTGGCCATGGCCAGGGTGTTGACGGGGTTTACGGAACATACCACGTTGTGCACCACTTGGCTAAAAATCACTTGATTGGTCAAAACCCCTTGAACATTAATCGACTCCAAGAAGAAATGCGCAGGGGAGGTCTCTTTAAAGGAGCCCAGGCCGGTATGTATGTCTGTGTGATGACAGCTTTGGAAACAGCATTGTGGGATTTAGTGGGCAAGGCTTTGGGATTGCCCGTTTACCAATTAATGGGTGGCAAATTCCGTGATAAAATCCGAGTTTACTGCGATACGGCGGGAAGTCGGCTTGAACCAACAGAGATGGGTAGAAGAGCCAAGGAAGATGTGGACAAATACGGTTTTACTGCGGTAAAATTTGATATTGATGATCGTCAGGATCCCAATAAATTGGATCCGTACAACTGGAGTGTAAGTATTCCGGAACTACGGCGTATGGAAGCCCAAATTGCTGCGGTTCGTGAGGCTGTAGGCCCGGACATTGATATTTGTGTGGACTGTCATGGTAGATTTGATGAAGCTTCGGGCATGAAAATAGCCAAAGCTTTAGAGCCTTACAATCTCATGTGGTTGGAAGAACCAGTGCCTGCTGAGGTTCCGGAGTCGTATGCACGTATTCGTGAATCCACTACCACTCCCATTTGCGGTGGCGAAAATTGGTACTTGACCTATGGGTTTAGGCATCCCTTTGAAATTGGTGCCGTAGACGTTATTATGCCTGATCTTCAAAAATGCGGAGGTTTGGGAGAAGGATTGCGCATAGCTAATATGGCCAATACCTATAATACCCCTTTTGCACCGCATATGGTCGCCTCATATCTTGGAGCCGTATCTTCGGCACATGTTTGCGCGGCCGTGCCAAATTTCCTTATCCTTGAATGGCAGATTTACTTCCATGAAAATGATATGTATAAGGAAATAGTCACTTTTGAAGGGGATGATTTTTTAACTAAGGACGGTTACATACCATTACCAGATAAACCTGGACTTGGCGTAGAGATCAATCAGGAAGCCATGCGGAAATATGCCACACCCGGAATACCTTTTTTTGAATAGTATTTTCTTAGTAGAAGATTGGGTTTGGCCAAAACCTAAGAAAACCTTGCAATTAGTGGATTTTGCAAGGTTTTCCATTTGTTTGGCATTGCTGCCCAGTGACCGCGGCAGGATGGTTTCGCGTCCTTAGCGCTACGCGCTGAAAATCAAAAAGGCGCAAAATCAAAAAAGCAAGCTTTATGATTTTGCTTGCTTTTCGATTTATTCGTGACCTCGGCAGGACAGAATTCGAACTTTTTAAAGAAAGATATTGAAATCATTTTAAATAAGTCATTTCATATCAGAAGAGCTTGATTTTAGCCCATCAAGGAGTATAAATATTCTCCACCTCATATGTCGTCAAGCGGTAAAGCTTAGAGAAATCGATGTGCTTGTCCACCGTGTTCGGAAGATGCCTAACTTCTGGCTTATCCGCCGCTTGCTCACACCCCAGGTGTAGAATTTGAATATCTATTTATTTTTGCACGTCTACCTGCTTGTTCGCCATGGTCCTCTTTGGCAAAAAAAGACCTTTGGGACTTTACAAACAGCACAAATCAAAAGTGGCTCACTTTCACTGGCCAGCTACACTCACTTTGACCCGACGAAGATGATATACTATGTCTGGCGTTTCCACTAATTCAAGGGTTAAACTAATATATTGAGATTGTCAGATTAAGTATTAACTAATATACATAAGTGCTCGATTTTATTATATTTATCCAGGGAAAATCCCTCCCCTTTAAGTGAGACTTTAGGTTGTATATTATTTATGTAGAATGTAGGACCTCCTGAAGGCTCCCTGTTACTTGTTCATGTATGTGACTACGTCAACTAAAAGTGTACTATTTTGATAATATTTAAAGAGACACTTTTGAGATGGAAGTTCAAACTGAGGGTATTGGACTTTGCAATAGATTATGGAAAGGTCAAGGAAACCTGTGAGATGTTCAATGTGAGCAGGAGCACTTTCTTTAGCTGGAAAAGAAAGTATGATTAGTATGGGACAGAGGGTCTTTTAAGGAAAAAAAGGGAAGCGGATACCTACCCCAATAGAATCAATCAAAAAACGGTTGATCTGATATTGGACCTTAGAAGGAAATACAAACTTGGCGCATGGCGTATCAAATGGTACTTGGAAAGATACCATGACATCAATATTTCTGAATCAAGTGTTTATAGGACCCTTAAAAGAAACGGTATCAAACCGCTCAAACGAGCAGTTACCAGAAAAGCGATGGGACCTAAACGTTACGCCAAGGAAACTCCGGGACACCATGTCCAAGTGGATGTTAAATTCTTGATTTTCCACACCAACGAAGGAAAAAAGATAAAACGATATCAGTACACGGCCATTGATGATTACACGCGTATCAGGGCATTGAAAGTATATGAAAGTCACAACCAGTCAAGTTCCATTGACTTTATGGATTATGTTGCCAATAAGTTCCCTTTCCGAATCCATGCAGTCCAGACAGACAATTGACATGAGTTCCAATCTAGGTTCAATTGGCACGTGAAGGACCTTGGCATGGAGCACCGTTACATAGAGCCAGGAAGACCACAGCTCACGGAAAGGTGGAACGATCACACCTCACGGACAAGAAAGAGTTTTATCAACTACTAGATTATTCTGATGATGTTGATTTGAACAAGAAAATAAAACAATGGGAAGACTTTTATAACTTTATAGAACACAAGGTGCATTTAAGGGAAAGACACCCTATGAGATTTTAATGTTTCACTTAAAAGAATGAGAGTTTATTGCCATTTTAGCTGAAGTAGCACACTAGAAAAAAAAATCAAAATCTTGTCTATAAAAGGAAAATGGATCGCTCTAATTAGTGAAGCCAATCTTGTACAACATGATTTTTGATTCTTTTTCGCATACTGTAACATTATTTTTAAGAACGATTACCAAACGATTTACGATTCTTCTTATATTTATTTTCACCGCGCACACATTTTCCCAGACCAAATCTAATATTGTTTGGATCGTTTGTGAAGATATTTCCCCCTATATCGGGGTTTATGGGGATGCCACTGTGCGGACTCCCAATATTGACGCACTGGCAAGGGATGGCGTTAGGTATACGCGGGTATATACGACTGCTGGGGTCTGTGCCCCAAGTAGGTCCTCTATCATTACGGGAATGAACCAGATCTCCATCGGGACTTCCCATATGAGAACTACTCATAACAACTCAAAATTGATGCCCGAAGGGGTCCCCAGCTATTCGGCCGTGTTACCACCAAAAGTCAAGGCTTTTCCCGAGTATCTGAGAAAAGTTGGGTATTACACATCGAACAACGCAAAAGAAGATTATCAATTTGAGGAGCCCGTGACCGTTTGGGACGAAAGCAGTATTGGTGCCTCCTACCAAAACAGGAAGGCTGGGCAACCTTTCTTCAGTGTCTTTAACTTTGCCATTTCGCATGAGTCCCAAATCATTTCTCCTCCAGATTCCCTCTACTACGATCCATCTAAAATGGTGCTGCCCCTTTATTACCAGAATACGGAACAAATGAGGCACGACAAGGCTGCCTTGTATACTCGGATTGAGCAAATGGACAGTGATGTGGGAGAATTGATCCAACAACTAAAAAAAGATGGGGTCTATGATGATAGTTATGTGATCTTTTATAGTGATCATGGAGGCAATTTGCCCTGGATGAAACGTGAAATCTTGGAGAGAGGCACCCATATCCCATTTGTTGTGAAACATCCAGGATCTGAAATGGCCGGTACCGTGAACAATGACTTGATCAGTTCCGTTGATTTCGCCCCCAGTATGTTATCCATTGCCAGGGCTGATATTCCAGACTACTTGCAGGGCAAGCCATTTTTGGGCCCAAAATCGGGAAGTGAAAAGAACCAATATGTATTTGCCGGCAGGGATAGAATGGCGGATAAATATGATAGAGTTCGCTCTGTGACCGATGGGACCTTTAGGTACGTTTATAATTTTCATCCCGAATTGCCCAAATACCAGGATTTGGCCTACAGAAGACAAATGGTCAGCATGCAGGAAATCATTGATATGAGGGATGCAGGCAAGATTACCAATCCATACCTTTCGGACTGGTTCAATACGCCAAAACCGCAAGAAGAATTCTATTATACCACCAAAGATCCGGACGAAGTACACAATCTAGCAGACGACCCCGCATACCAAGACAAGAAAAACGAGTTGAAAGAAGTACTTTTTAACTGGCTGGAAGTTGTTGGGGACACCGGTAAAATTCCAGAAAAAGAAATGGTCAGGAACATGTGGTGGAAAGGTAAGGATGATGCCCCTATGAC
Organism: Muricauda sp. MAR_2010_75; assembly: GCF_000745185.1. Lineage (NCBI taxonomy): Bacteria > Pseudomonadati > Bacteroidota > Flavobacteriia > Flavobacteriales > Flavobacteriaceae > Allomuricauda > Allomuricauda sp. MAR_2010_75. The sequence continues at coordinate 389,490 of NZ_JQNJ01000001.1, read as the reverse complement.
CGAAAAACCAGTCATAAAAAAAAGCAAGGAAGGTGTAACACTTTCATGTGCCACCGATGGTGCCTCCATAGGTTATCGAATATTCAAGGACAATGTAGCGGATTCCACCTTGGTACGGGACATAAAAACTTGGGACTTTTTCTACCTAATGCCACATAACAACAAAAAAACAGTGACCGTGCCCAAGCCGTGGAATGTTTACACCGGTGGTAACATATCACTCAAAAAAGGGCAGACCATTCAAGTCAATGCGCATCGTATAGGATATAAGCCAACAGAAATCATCTATAAGTTTAAATAAAATAACATGAAGAATCCTTTTCAAATCATACTGGTATTCGTAATGTTGTGGTCGTTCAGCATTACCAAAATACAGGCCCAACAAAAAGATGAAAACCAAAAAAGGCCCAATATTGTCTTCATTATCAGTGATGACCATGCCTATCAGGCCATCAGTGCCTATGGCGGTAGATTGGCCCAAGTAGCACCAACTCCCAATATTGATCGGATTGCCAAGGAAGGCATGCTCTTTGAGAATTGTCTGGTTGCCAATTCTATTTGTGGGCCATCAAGGGCTACCATACTCACGGGCAAGTACAGTCATAAAAATGGATTTATCGACAATAGGTTCGGTACCAAATTCGACTTTGACCAACAAACCTTTGGTGAATTGCTCCAACAGGCGGGATACAAAACCGGGGTGCTCGGTAAACTACATCTGGGCGATAAACCGACCAAAGGATTCGATTATATCGACATTCTACCAGGTCAGGGATCCTATTACAATCCCCTTTTCATCAATAATGAGGGACAATATCAATTGGAAGGATACACTACGGAAATCATTACGGAGAAAGCCATCAAATGGATTGACGCCATCAAATCCGATGACCAGCCCTTTATGCTGTTTTTGGGACACAAATCCTCACACAGACCATGGCAGCCGGGACCAAATGAGTTGGGCATGTATGAAAATGTAGAGATTCCAGAACCAAAGACTTTGTTCGATGATTACTCAGGAAACAGGGAGGTAGCCGCCATGAACTATATGTCCATTTCCGAAGCCATGAAAATGGCACAGGATATTAAAATAACGGACCAACCCCAAGCTGGTTTTACAGAGGAACAACAGAAAAAATGGGATTCTATCTATGGGCCTATCAACGAAAAGGTCAAGAAAGCTAATCTTAAGGGAGACAATCTGACCCGTTTTAAGTATCAACGTTACATGCGGGATTATTTGGCCTGTATTGCCGGCGTGGACAAAGGGGTTGGCCAAGTATTGGATTATTTAAAGGAAGCTGGGCTCGATGAGAACACTATTGTTATTTATACCTCCGACCAAGGATTCTATTTGGGGGAACACGGCTGGTTTGATAAAAGATGGATGTATAAGGAATCTTTGCAAACTCCATTACTGGTAAAGTTGCCCGGTAAGGTCAGCCCAGGAACGACCAATAAGGACCTGGTTTCCAATCTGGATTTTGCCGAAACCTTTTTGGATATCGCACAAACCGAAATTTCAGCGGACATGCAAGGGAAAAGCATGCTGCCCATTTTAGAGGGAAACACACCTAAGGATTGGAGAAAAGCCCATTACTACCACTACTACGAACATCCTTCCGAGCACGATGTAAGAAGGCATTACGGAATTACCACCGATAGATACATGTTGATCCATTTCTACTATGATTTGGATAAATGGGAATTATACGACTTCCAAAAGGATCCTAATGAACTGAACAATGTATATGGAGATCTATCCTATGCAAGCATCCAAAAAGAGCTTCACAAGGAACTTGAACAATTAAGGGTGAAATACGGGGACAACGATGCCCAAAACCGGCAATTCATTGAGGAATATTATGAAAAGGTCAAAGCCAACCCATTGGTTGAATATTGGAAACTTTCCCCCGAAAAAAGAAAAAGGTTGTACCAAGAATATTTATAAACACGAAATTAACCATATAGTCCAGGTCAAAACATCTTCATAGAACCAAGAACAATGGTATTAAAGCATAAATCGGCACTTTTTATTATCCTGTTTGTCTTCCTGATAGGGTGCAGGACCAAAACAGATGGAGCAAATGAATCCATTGGCATAACAGAAATAGAGGGGCCTCCAAAATTAACAGATTCACCGACCGAAGCACCAGAAGGTATGGTTTGGATACCAGGTGGAGAATTTATGGAGGGTGCCGTCGCTAAGGACAAAATGGCCATGATGCATGAAAAGCCGGCGCACCAGGTGCACGTTGACGGTTTTTTTATGGACATCCATGAGGTCACCAATGAACAGTTCGTCAAATTTGTGGATGAGACCGGTTACGTAACTGTCGCAGAACGGGAAATTGATTGGGAGGAAATGAAGAAACAATTGCCAGAGGGCACTCCCAAACCCCATGACTCCATTTTGCAGCCAGGGTCCCTTGTGTTCAAAAAAACCAAATCCAGTGTGACTAACCTATATGATTATTCGCAATGGTGGGAATGGAAGATAGGTGCCAATTGGAAACATCCCAACGGGCCGGAAAGCACTATTAAGGACAAGGAAAATGAGCCTGTGGTGCACATTGCCCTTGAGGATGCCCTGGCCTATTGTAAGTGGGCGGGAAGGAGATTACCCACCGAGGCCGAGTGGGAATATGCCGCACGGGCAGGCAAAAAGGACGAGCTGTTCTTTTGGGGAAGCGATGTCTCGCAGTTGAGTTCCCATGCCAATTCGTGGGAAGGGGAATTTCCGTTGAACAATACCAAAGAGGATGGATTTGAGCGTAGGGCCCCCGTGATGAGCTATCCCAAGAACGACTTTGGCCTTTACGATATGGCCGGAAATGTCTGGGAATGGACTAGCGACTGGTACAACACGAATTATTATAAGGAACTTGCGGACAAAAACGAGGTTACCCAAAACCCTAAAGGGGCTTTTGAGGCCTATAATCCCTCGAACCCATATGCCAAGGAAAAAGTGATCAAGGGCGGGTCTTTCCTATGCAGTGCCTCCTATTGTGCCAGCTACCGGATAAGTGCCCGTATGGCCACCAGTCCTGATTCGGGAATGGAGCATTTAGGGTTTAGGACAGTAATGCCGGTAAAAATGCCCAGAAACAAATAGCATCTATATGATTCCTCCCAAAAATCCTAAAAACGGAAAGCCAAAAAACAGTCTTTGAACACAAAATACACCAATATGAAATCCTAAAAGCGCCCATTCTATTTTAGCATTGCTGTTTCAGTTATACTCTTGACGGGCTGCAGTGGTCCAAAATTTACCGAAGAGAATAAAGGAGAATTCAATCTTGTACACCAACAAGTTGGGAAAAGTTTAGGGTATTGCTCTAAATCCGGGGTTCTCATCCTTGAAGTAGATCAATTGGCCTTCAAGGATCTAAATCAAAATGGGACTGGATTCCTATGAGGATTGGCGATTGCCCGTTGAGGAACGAGCCCAGGACTTGGCTTCCAAGATGAGCATTGAGCGAATTGCCGGATTGATGTTGTACAGTGCCCACCAATCCATTCCAGGAGGTGGGAACCGTTTTTTTGGTCCGGCGACCTACAATGTAAAGCCTTTTGCGGAAAGTGGGGCAAAGGCAAGTGACCTTTCCGATGCCCAACAAGTTTTTTTAAAGTATGACAACTTACGGCATGTATTGATTACCAGCGTGGAATCTCCCGGAGTTGCTGCGCAATGGAACAACAATGCGCAAGCCTTTGTGGAAGGTATCGGCATGGGCATTCCGGTGAACACGAGTTCGTATCCAAGGCATGGCAGCGATTCCTATGCGGAATTCAATGCAGGATCGGGCGGACAGATTTCCATGTGGCCCAGTAGCTTGGGCATTGCGGCCAGTTTTGATCCTGGATTGATGAAGCAATTTGGGGAGATTGCTTCCAAGGAATATCGTGCCTTGTGCATTGCCACGGCACTCTCCTCCCAAATTGATTTGGCCACGGAACCCCGTTGGTCCCGTTTTGATGGTACCATGGGTGAGGACCCTAAATTGGCCACCGATATGGCCAGGGCCTATGTGGATGGATTTCAATCTTCCGGTGATGGCGGTTGGGGCTACCAAAGCGTGAATGCGATGGTGAAACACTGGCCTGGGGGTGGTCCCGAAGAAGGAGGGCATGACGCCCATTTTGGTTATGGAGCCTACGCAGTACCTCGATGTCAAAAAGGTCATTGTGGTTACCGGATACCGGTTCCGAGATGGCCAAGGGCAGTCCCTGCCTATCGGTAAGGAAGAGGGCATTGGTGGTCCTGCCCTTTTTGCGGCCTTGGTATTCCACGGCCTAGCCTCCCCTGATGGCAGTGTGGCTGCCGTCAAGATCGACACTGGAGAGGTCGAACATGTCCCTGTACCGTTTTAAAATACCGATCCAACAATCCAGAAATGTCCCTGAACGGCACCATTTGCGATAATGGTGGTAGACCGATTGCCAACTCAGGACCTTTTGGGAGAACAGCGAGCTCGTGGGCAGGTACTCCCATTGCACGCCCGTCTTCAACTTGTAGAGTATCGCATTGACAATCTCGTACAAGGGAGCCGTTGGGGCAAAACCCCTTTTCGGTAAAGGTATGTGCGGAACTATCTCCATTTCTATGGTATCTTTTGTACATGGGCTATGGTATTTATGTTTGGCGACACAAATGTCCGTAGCCCTATCTTTCGATCCAAAAAAAGTTTAAATCACTTCTCATTAAGAAGTTATATGATAAAATAAGTAGAAAGGATTGTTTTGAAAGTATTTTTCCTATAAAGGTTTTCTGATTACAAGTTCTATCAAACCCTTTATTTTATGATGGGTAGAGCCTATTTTACTAAAAAATGTGAATGGTACCATGTACGGTTATTCTGAGATAAAAACACAGAATTATAGTCCACAATTGCCCGTATCAAAATGGCACGACATCATCGGGGAGAGAACACTAGCCGATGCCATCCTCGATCGTTTGGTGCATACAGCCTACAGAATAGATATAAAAGGAGAATCAATGAGAAGAAAATTGAAAAATAAAAACTAAGTTTAACCCACGGATAGATCAAATCTGGGCAGTCCATTTGCCCTGGTCGGTTTCATCCGGCGAAGGTGGGTCAGTTTACGCGGGCTTATCCAGACCCATTTCAAACCCTTCCTTTGTTCTAAATCCGTGGGGGGATTTATTGAAGCTATGTGTGCGAATCACACAATTTAAGCTTGTAGCTCAGCATCTATTTTTTGGAAACCATTTCAATCATTCCGTCCTTAAAGATTGTTAATTCTTCTCTAAATGCAACGAATTTTCCTTTTCCACTGTGCTCGAAATAAAAATGTTCTACAAAAATCAATAACCCTCGTTTTGCACCAATTTTGGATTTGCATCTAAATTGATCTGAGGAATTGGGAACAATACATGAAACGTTTGGGCAAGCTTACCTCTTTCAACAGCTTTAGATATGAATACATCTTGTCTAAGCTGGTCTTCCCTTCCTTTGCCTTCCCAGAAAAATTCTCTTTTTCTTTCATCCAATATGAAACTCTTCAAACTTTGTTTTGAAAAATCAGCAAGTGAGATTTCACTTGCTCCGGCTCTGCTGCGAACCTGATTTATCAAATCGATTGATTCTTGAACAGGTCCGTTGAGTTCGTTCAAAGCCTCAGCTCTCGATAACAAAATATCTGAGTAACGAATATCAGGGATGTCGTTTCCTTGCCCATCTCCCGATCCATTGGGATCCATGGGATATTTAGCAGGAAAAGAACGGTCGTTGCCAAAAAGCTGAATCTCATCCCCGGCCGTATTGGTGTATTCAGTAACAATCAAGTTTTTCCTAGCATCATTATCCTCGAACGATAATACAAATTCATCTTCAAAAAATATGATGACCGGATACAGCCTAAGGTCTCCCGGTCTAGGAAAATCACTTGGGTAAGTGAGCGCATTTATTTGGTTGCCAGCATCAGGAGCTACGTGAGGCAGTGCCCATACCATTTCATCATTGATTTCATTGTCCAAACTGAAAACTTCTTCGTAATCGGGCAAAAGTTCATAAACCCCCAAAGAGATGATTTCGTTTGCCTTTTCCGCACTTTTCTGCCATTCTTTGGTATTCAAATAATGTTTGCATAAGGTGCCAAGCGCAGCTCCTTTGGTCGCCCTACCTTCTTCAATTGCTCTAATTGGAAGGTTTGTTGACGCAAAAATCAATTCTTGTTCGATGAACGATTCTATTTCGGCCTCTGTACTTCTGGGTAGTAAAAGGTCTTCGTTAAATAAATCCTTATACAAGGGCACTGGGCCAAAAAGGTTATATAGCTTAGAATAGCTATACCCTCTAATAAAGCGAGCCTCGGCGGTAATCAGAGTTTTGAAATCTTCACTAAATGGGCCATTGTCAATATTGCTCAACACCACGTTTGCATCTCTGATAGCTGCATAATATAGGTCCCACTGCCCTAAAATATGTCTATTATTGCTGTCCCATGTGAAATCGGAAAGCTGCCTATAAAATATTTCAATGCTCCCGTTTAAGCTTGACACTTCTCCCGAAGAAAGTCCCGATAATGCATAAATACCTTGCTGGGGTATGCCAGGTTGCACTTGTATTGAACTGTATGCGGAACCAAGCAACGACCTAATTCCTTTCTCAGTGGCCAAAAATGTTTCGGGTTCCAGTTCGGAGAATGTTTCTTCCTCCAAGATATCAGTGCACGATGCCGATAGGGCCAGCACCGCAATTCCATAGTATTTATATAGTGATTTCATATTAGTAAATTTAATTTTATAATCCAATGTTTACACCCAAAATCCAGCTGCTTGCCAAGGGGTAGCTGCTATAGTCAACCTTGGTGTTATTTCTTCCAAAGGAATTGGCCTCTGGATCGAAACCTGAATAATCTGTTATGGTCAACAAGTTTTGTCCTGTCAAATAGAGCTTTAAAGAAGACAAGAACTTTATGTTGTCAACAGGTACTTGATAGCTGATGTTTATGCTTTTTAACCTTATATAGGACGCGTCTTCGACAACCAGTGAATTGACCCTTCCTCCACCGTATGATGAAGGATTGGTACCCGAAGGCCATATAGTGTTTGTGTTTTGGGGAGTCCATCTATCCAAGTATTGATGTGCATATCTGTTCAACCTAAACGTACCAGGATAGAGGCTTTGAATGGCATTGACATTTAAGAGCTCAACCCCCTCTTGACCTTGTATGAAAATATCCAGGGTCAAGCCCTTATAACTGAAACTGTTGTTTATCCCATATGTAAAATCAGGAAATGGATCCCCTAAAATGATTTGGTCATCGGGGTCGATTGTGCCATCTTGATCAGCATCTCTAAAGATTGGAAATCCAGGTTGTGCTGTAGGTTGCGGCGAATTGGCAATGTCATCGCCTTCTTGAAAAATGCCCGTTACCTCATAGCCGAAATAGGATGCCAACGGCTCACCTCTCCTGATTATGGCATTGTTTCCAATATCAGCTATGTTTCCCGTGGGAATCTCATCTATTCTGCCCAAATCGGATACTTCATTTTTGATCATAGAAAAATTTACTGCGGTAGTCCACATAAAGTCGGGTGAAGATACATTTATGCTGTTGATCAATGCCTCGAAACCTTTGTTCTGTATTTTTCCGACATTCGATAAGATAGAATTAAAGCCGGATGCCGAAGGTAAAGGCAAGTCAAAGAGTAAATCTCTTGTGTTTTTGACAAAAAAGTCTACCGAGGTACGTAGCCTTCCTTTTAGTATAGACATATCCAAACCAATATTGAGCTGTTCTGTAGTCTCCCACTTCAAATCGGGATTTGAAATCCTTGAAGGTCTTGTGGTGGTAATAGGTTGATTATCAAAAACGGCGTTTGTACTACTGCTGAAAGTAAGTAAGGAACTGTAGTTGCCTATTTCTTGATTGCCCGTCTGACCCCAACTCGCCCTAAGTTTCAGTTCCTCAAAAAAATCAGGTACAAAGACTTCATTTGAAAGTTTCCAACCAAAAGCTGCCGAAGGAAAATAACCGAATTTGTTATTCTCTCCAAAACGAGAAGAACCGTCAGTTCGAACCGTTGCCGTAAAGAGATAGCGATCCATAAGATTATAGTTAAATCTTGCTAGGTACGAGGTTAGCACATTTTCTTCTTTCAGGCTTCTTAGGTTGTCATTTCCAGTGTCCCCCAATGATAGATTGTTGGTTTCTATTATATCATCAGGAAAACCTCCAATGGTTCCCGAAAATTCCCTCACACTGAAATCTTGATAGGTAGCACCGGCCAAAACGCTCAAATTACTTTCAGAACCAAACTTCTTATTATAATTCATGGTAAATTCAACGAGGTTGCTGTTGCGTTCTAATGTCGAGACATTGGCAACCCCGCCCTGTGCCCTTCCGTTCACGGTCAAAGTAGAGTTATAAACATCTCTTCGGGAGTTCGACCTATCTGACCCAAAACTTAGTTTGGCATTCAATAAATTACTGATTTCATACTGAAAGTATATATTCCCGAGTGTGCGGTTTGTGAGGTTTTCGCTCAACACACCCTCAACTAAGCTCAAAGGGTTGTTCACGGTCAATTGGGAAGATTCGCTGAAATTGCCATTCTCATCAAATACCTGTTCAGTGGGGTCATATGAAAGTGCTGAAAAAATGGGCCCCGAACTGTAATTGAATCCAACGCCATCAACACTATTTTTGTCCTTGATATGGCTTGTATTAAGATTGAGGCCCATTCTGACCTTGTTGCCAAGTGTGCTCTCGTAATTTACTCGGCCGATATATTTTTTAATACCGGTATTTTTGACCACCCCATCTTGATTGTATTGGTTTAAAGAGACAAAAAACTTGGAATTTTCACTTCCTCCTGAAATTGATAAATTTCTATTTTGTATAATGGCTGTTCTGAAAATTTGGTCCTGCCAATCAGTACCGGCACCTATTTGTTGGATGTCTACTTGGGTGAACACAGGCTCATTGCCATTGTCTACAGCAATACCGTTGATAACATCAATATATTCTGATGCAGAGAGAAGATTTATTCTATTGTGAACTTGCTGAAACCCTACCGATTCATCATAATTTACGGTCAGTCTTTGTGCTGACCCCTTTTTGGTTGTAATCAAGACAACTCCATTGGCGCCCCTAGACCCATAGATTGCTGTTGCTGATGCGTCTTTTAGAATTTCAATAGATTCTACATCTTGGGGGTTCAAGGTATTTAAGGGGTTCCTAGGGTTTACGTTGGTGCCCATACCCGTATTGGGGTCAGATCCAGAAAGCCCTTGTGAATTGTCGATTGGAAAACCATCGATGACGTACAATGGCTCATTGCCAGCTGATATAGAACTTGCACCTCGCACCCTAATGGAAATTCCTCCTCCAGGTTCCGCACTTGTCTGGCTTATCTGTACTCCTGCTGCTCTGCCCACCAGCAACTGATCAACGGACACATTGGTACCGGGATTAAGGTCATCACTCTTCAAAGAACTCAAGGCACCGGTAAAATCACTCTTACGTTGGGTACCATAGCCGACAACAACCACTTCATCAAGGCCTGCGGCACTCTCCTCTAATATGATATCGAAACTGGTTCTTCCATTTACCTCGATTTCTTTTTTTGCAAACCCTATATAAGAAATCACCAAGGTGGCATTTTCATTGGTGACCTCCAACGAAAAATTACCATCAAAGTCAGATTGCGTTCCATTCGCGGTACCCTTTTCTACAATGCTAGCACCCGGCAATGGTTGTCCATTACCATCTTTGACCGATCCAGAAACCAATTCCTGGAACAGAAGAATACTTGTCTTCATAGGTAATGGCATTTTGGGTGTTGATTCCAACTTATTTGCTACCCCATGTAGGATTATTTGTTTCTTAAACACTTTAAAACCCAACCCTTCACCTTCAAACAATTTTGTTAAAACCGATGGCAAGGGTTCTTTTATTGCCTCAATTGAAACCTTGCGATCAAGGTCCACATCTCGTCGGTTCAATAAGAACTTAAAATCAGATATAGCCTCTATTTCCTGAATCACATCGGCAATAGTGACATTTTGCATATTCAAGGAAATCTTTTTGTTCTGTGAATAAGAATTCGCATTGATTTGGAATAGGGTAAGAATTAAGAAAAGTATGGTTAGTTTCATTTTCAACTTTGATAGCGAAATATGCTTACGCAAATTGTTTGGTTCTATGAATTTTTTCATAATTTCGAGTTAGTTATTTAATTTTTATAAATCTTTTTACCGAACCGGAAAATGCTGGCACATTTTTCGGTTTTTTATTTGAAGAGGCTATTTATTGTTTTGCATAACGTCTTTTTTTTGGATTATTCAATAATTATTTCGTTGTTTACAATTTTGTAATCCATATCATAGCTCCTACTGAATGATTGCAACACTTCATCAATAGATTCTATATCAAAAGAGGCATCAAAACGCTGTTGGTCTAAATCACCGTTCAGATTTTTAATGGTTACGTTATACTTTCTCTCCAAAGCATGTCTAATACTCTTGAAAGTGGCAAACCTGAAGATCAATTTATCCTGCATCCATGCCGTATGAATATAGGTATCTACACTTTCGATAGACATTTTTTGGGTTTTCTTGTTCCATTTACCCATTTTCCCTGGTTTGAGCTTAATTGACTGATAGTCTATCATTTTACGGTTCTTGATTTCAACTGACCCTTCTACAAGAACTGTTTGGATTTCGGGATTCTCTGGATAATAAGATATATTGAACATAGTACCCAATACAACCAGCTCAATTTCATCGGCATGAACTTTAAAGGGGCGGGCGGAATCTTCGGCGACATCAAAGTAGGCCTCCCCAGATAGGAACACCTGTCTATCTTGCCCCTTTAAAAATTCGACAGGATATTTTAAAGAAGTGCCTGAATTCAAATAAACACGGGTACCGTCTGAAAGAACCACATTAAACCGCTTGCCGTAGGGAACACGGATAGTATTGTAGGATAATGATTTTAAATTATGCGTATGTAAATAGACCAGCTGTGCACCATTTTGCTTACCAAGTACCTTACCATCTTTACTACGGATTATTTTACTTCCTTCCTCCGATAATGGTTGAACATCCCCGTTACTAGTTTCAATGATCACTGATTGTCCTATATTTAGGGGTTCCTGATGTCCACTCCTATCTAGATGATCTTTTAGAATATTATATCCAAGACCTAATAACAGTATGCCCACGGATGCATATGCCATAAGTTTCCTGGCCGTTTGTTTCATTAATCTTGTTTTATCCTTTTTAATCTCACTTAAAAGGTTCTTCTTTATTTTTTCGACATCAGGTTTGTTCAAGGAAATAGTAATTTTATAATGGGATTGTATATATTTTTGAAATTTTTTTTGATTTTTAGGCTCCATAATCCATTGAGACAGTTGATCCAATTCTCCTGATGTTGACTCGTTGAGGAGGTATTTAACAATATGATTTTCAATCTTGGAACTTACCACAACAATTCACATTTATGTAATGAAGACAAATCCATTTGATAAAACCCTAACTTAATATCAATATTTTTTTCATATTTGTAATATTTCACATCCTTTATTAAAGGAAATAAATTCTTTGATTTTTTATGAAGTATTCAGATGAGAGACTGCTAATCGAAGGCTTGAAGGCAGGAACCGAGGATGCCTACATCTGTTTAGTAGATAGATATAGTAGAAGGCTATTCGGATATTCACTTACGTTGGCCAACGACCATGCAATGGCCGAGGATATATTACAAAATGTATTCTTGCGTACATGGGAGAAAAGACGGAAATTGAATGTTACGACCTCTCTGCAGAATTATCTATTCCGATCTATCCACAATGAATTTATAAACCAATACAAAAAACGGCAGTCCAACTTGTTGTTGGAACAGAAATATTACGAAAACCTTGAAAAGGCTGCCAGAACGGAGGACTATAGTAGGCTGGAAAAATTAATCGTATTAGTAATCAGAGAAATTGAGAAATTACCCCCGAAATGTCAAGAGGTTTTTAATTTGAGCCGAAGAGAAGGTCTGACAAATTTAGAAATATCGAACCATCTCAATATATCGGTAAAAACTGTGGAAGCACAGATTACCAAAGCATTTGGTATACTTCGAAAAAACCTTGGAGAAAAATATTCTGGGATTCTTGTTCTCATATTGGGAAAACGTTTAAAATTGCCGTTGAACTAAAAATACCCTAAGTTGATTAGGTTCAAAGAAAGAAACACTTTCAAAGTTTGAACAGAATAACAGAAAAGTACAATGAATATCAATTGAGTGACAACAAAATTTATGACTTGTTTGCATATTCTAATTTTTCAATAACTCTGATATTTTTTCTCCAAATTTAATGCCTAAATTAATTTGTCCGTTTGAAGAATAATGAATGTCATCGTTCAGTTTTTCGAGACTATCCGTATCAATGAAGTAAGTATTTGGTATTTCTTCACTAATGCGAATTTGTGCATCAACGACATTGTCTAATGCTGGGAACCAAGCTTTGGGTGGATTAATCTTCCCAAAAATTATAGGCATCTCTTGGTTTTCATAATCTATTCTAACCGAATTGATTAATTTTTCAAAGTTGCCATAATAATCTTTACCAGCCTCAGGAATTCGAGCATCACGTTCTCCCTGCATCCAAATTAGAGCTTTGACTTTTGCATTGAGCCCCTCAGTGAGACTATCTGTGAGTTTTATCAACCTATTGTACATGCTACCGAATTGAGGATTCCCCGTTATTTCAGCCTTATCTTTACTGTAGTTGGGTGCCCAGTCCAATAATGAAGCTCCGCCAATTGCATATTTGATCAAAATAAATTTTTTGTTCGGATTGTTTTTGCTCAATTGCATAGAAATTCCAATTTCTGGTCCAAAATTATCTTTTGGGTTTATCAAGCCGGGACTTAGACCAAAATCGAAAAAAGAAATATTGGAAAACATCATTTCATCCAAATCAATTTGTTTTCCTCTCCCAACCATATTTGATTGGCCACCCATCAATATAACACAGTATTGTTCATCTTTGGATAAATTCTCAGCGTACTTAACCTTTAAATCTTGAGAATAGCCATACAAAACTGGTAACAATGTCAAAATAATAAATAGTCTTAATGCCATCATAGCATAGTTTGTTTATTACATGTAATCATAATAAATGTATTGTTTTGATTTCTGACAAATATAGCAGAATCTTTCATTTAAGATGAAGTAAATATTTCTTCATGCACCGTAATCAAATAAAGAATCAGAAAAGCTACAACCTTCCTAAGATAGAAGCCCGTCTTTTTATTGATTCTGAAGAAGTTACCAAAAGAAATATATGAAAGAGTTTTCAAAGAGGATGCTACTTTATTTTGTTAATCTCTATTACTCCCTGTATGTCTTAAGCAGATTTGAACTTGGACTTGCAACAAAAAAATGGACAACCAGTTAAGAGTCATGCCTCTGATGCCTCTGATTTTTGGTTATACATTTCGTTTTCAAATTCCTCTATTGTTTTATAGTCCAATGTCGAGTGTGTCCTGCTTCTATTGTACCAGGTCTCTATCCACTCGAATATCGATAGTTCCGCTTCGGACCTGAAGCTATAGTTTTGATGGTACACCCATTCGACCTTCAAGCTCTTGAAGAAGGATTCCGCCACTGCCTTGTCCCAGCAGTTCCCTTTTCGGCTCATTGATTGTACCACTGGACCATTATGCTCTTTAAGGATATCGGCAAACTCGTAACTGGCATATTGTGAGTTCCTATCGGAATGGAAAATAAGCCTGTCCGTGGTATTGTTCGACCTTATCGCCATCTTCCAAGCGGGAATTATGGTGTCGGCAGTCCCCAAGGTCTTGCCCATCGACCTTCCAACGACCTTTCGTTGGAACGGGTCCATGATCACCGTCAGGTACATCCATCCCTCACCGGTCCTTATGCGGGTCATGTCGGATACCCATACCTGGTTTTTCCTGTGTACCGTAAAGTCACGGTCCAATATATTGGGCGCTATCGGATAATCGTGTCTGCTGTCCGTGGTGACCCTGAACTTTCTCTTTCTTTTGGCGAAAAGCCTGTTGGCCCTCACTATCCTGGTCTCCCTGCGCCAGCGTCCCAATACCGAGGGGTTCAGCCCAAGTTCCCTACATACCTCTGCTGCATTGCCCCTTGCATGGCTCAGTTCGACAGCCTTTTGCTTGAACTCCATTGTGTACTCTCTTTTTTGTTTTGACATGTTTTCAAAGTTAATTCAAACAGTCAACATGCTCTTTTCTCAATGTCCAGTCAAATGTAGTAAGTCCACAATTAAGTTTTCCAAATTTTCGAGACTTGCGCAACGGTGATCATTGTTGGGCCCAGTGTTATTCATTTATTTCACTCACGAAAGTATTCCAAGCTGGTTTAGGTTGCCCAGTTTCCCAACTGTGAAGACCTAAGTTATCCATAAAACCACATAAATAAGTTGAATCGACACCTTGTTGCTGGGCATATTGGTTGCAGAATCCTTGAGGATAATCATACATACCGTGATAGTAAACGAACGCTACTTTTTTACTGTCTATATATGGTTTCAAAGAGCTAAACATTACTTGCACAAATTCTGTTTGTTGTACTTCAGATGATGAATTTTCACTTGAAGATGTATATCCTATTTCTGTAAATGCAATTGGTTTACCCGCTGCATTCTGAACCATCCAGTCAATATCATCTTTAACTTGGTTGGTTGGACGCATTTGCCAAGGAATGCTATTTTGCTCGTCTGTTGGGTAATAGGTATAGCAAATAAAATCGCCTACATATTTAAATGTGTCAAACAAGGTTGGATTAGTTTTAGCTGAGTTAAAAGTAATAATTGTGCCTACTTTTACTTTTGGATTTAATGCGTGTATTTTCTGAATAGCAGATACATAAAATACTTTGAATCCTTGTAATTGATTTGGATTGGTACTTAAATATCCATCAATTTCATTTCCTATTAAAATATAGGAAACTCTTTCGATGGATGGAACTTCTGAAAAAATTTTATCTAAAAGCAGTGAAAATCTATTTATCATATCGGGATCATCGAAATCCAAGTTTTCTAAATCATCTGGAACTGATTTGATATTTGTATCTATCATTTTCAAGACAAGAATATAACTATTCAATTTGGTCTTATCTGGATCGAGTAAATTAAGAGGATTTGCCAGATTATCTTGTAATGAATAAGAATTAGGATTAGTTTCCAATGTATTCCATTCAGGGCTCATTCCAAATATATTAATGCCATTTCGAACCGCATAGTCCAGTCCTTCAAGATATCCGTCTAAACCGGGAGCTGTATTTTTATATTGTTGCAGAGAAAGTCCAATTAGTAATTTAGGTTTCGGCATTTCAGTAGGTGTAACTGAATTTTTGCTACAAGAAAGAAGCAGTATGGTTAAAAGTAGGTTTGTAAGTATTCTAAACATTGCGTTGTCTTTTAAGTATTAGACAATTCAAATTGCTAATAGGTTACAGAAACTATGTGTTTTCCAGATTGTGCCCAACTAGCTTATATCTCCAACTTTCTTAAGCATATAACGCCAATTTCGTCAGCTATGCCCAAGTGGATAAGCCGTGTAAACTGGGCTTGCAACAAAAAAATGGACAACCAGTTAAGAGTCATGCCTCTGATGCCTCTGATTTTTGGTTATACATTTCGTTTTCAAATTCCTCTATTGTTTTATAGTCCAATGTCGAGCGTGTCCTGCTTCTATTGTACCAGGTCTCTATCCACTCGAATATCGATAGTTCCGCTTCGGACCTGAAGCTATAGTTTTGATGGTACACCCATTCGACCTTCAAGCTCTTGAAGAAGGATTCCGCCACTGCCTTGTCCCAGCAGTTCCCTTTTCGGCTCATTGATTGTACCACTGGACCATTATGCTCTTTAAGGATATCGGCAAACTCGTAACTGGCATATTGTGAGTTCCTATCGGAATGGAAAATAAGCCTGTCCGTGGTATTGTTCGACCTTATCGCCATCTTCCAAGCGGGAATTATGGTGTCGGCAGTCCCCAAGGTCTTGCCCATCGACCTTCCAACGACCTTTCGTTGGAACGGGTCCATGATCACCGTCAGGTACATCCATCCCTCACCGGTCCTTATGCGGGTCATGTCGGATACCCATACCTGGTTTTTCCTGTGTACCGTAAAGTCACGATCCAATATATTGGGCGCTATCGGATAATCGTGTCTGCTGTCCGTGGTGACCCTGAACTTTCTCTTTCTTTTGGCGAAAAGCCTGTTGGCCCTCACTATCCTGGCCTCCCTCGGTCTTGAGGCCCCATATCCCCTTTTCAAGAGCTCATCCTGGATCCTTGGTGCCCCGTAACTCCCAAAGCTGTCCTTGAAAATACCATGTATGGCCACCGTCAGGGCCTCGTTCTCCAACCATCTTCTGGAAGGCCCGGTTCAACCAATTGTAATACCCACTTTTGCTTATCTTGAACATTTTGCACATCTTCCCGACAGGAAATTTGAACCTGTGGTGTTTTATGAACCTATATTTTTCCTGTCGCCCTAGGAGAAGATGGCTATTGCCTTTTTTAGGATATCGCGCTCGATCTCCACGCTCCTCAGTTTTTTCTTGAGCTAGGTTTATCTCCCTTTGTTCATCAGTAAGCTTGGGGTTCCCCTTTCCGGGAAAAAACTGTTCTCCCCATTTTTTTTGGCCTCCCTGCGCCAGCGTCCCAATACCGAGGGGTTCAGCCCAAGTTCCCTACATACCTCTGCTGCATTGCCCCTTGCATGGCTCAGTTCGACAGCCTTTTGCTTGAACTCCATTGTGTACTCTCTTTTTTGTTTTGACATGTTTTCAAAGTTAATTCAAACAGTCAACATGCTCTTTTCTCAATGTCCAGTCAAATGTAGTAAGTCCAAAGCGAAAGGGAATAGAGACCAAACCCCTAGGGCAAGGCGCGTTGTTTTTCCAATATAACGGGAAATGAAGATTACGCATAGTGCCTGCCCGCATGGGGCTTGGCTCTCTCCCTGTTTTAAGTTCACTGTCTCATAAAGCCCAGCCCTATATATTTTAGAAAATCGGGGATAGAGGACCGCCAAAATGTCCAATCATGCCCACCATCAATGATGCGGAACTCATGGTCTATTTTCATGTTTCGTAATGAGACATGGGCCGCGGCATTACCTGTATATAGAAAATCATCATCGCCGATGTTAAAGTAAAGTCTTAATTTCAGGTTATCCTTTGCTATTGTATTAATCAATTTCATGGGGTTGTTGGCATCCCAATGGCTAGTATCCGGGTTTTCAGAATCTACATCCATCCCATAAAGGTTTTTAGCCAGTCCTTTCCACATGGGGTTTTTGGTCATTGGATCATCCATTGAAATAATTGCCGCACTGAGTGGCACACAGGTACCGAACATATCATGGTGTTTCACCCCATACAAAAAGGCGCCATAGCCACCCATTGAATTGCCTACAACGGCCCGGTGTTCCTTTGTCTTTTTAATCCTATAGGTTTTTTCGACCATTGGTATAAATTCTTGAAAGAACATATCTTCAAACCTTGAATTGCCTTGGAAATCATTGATGTAAAAATACTGCCCTCCATCAGGCATTATTACAATTGAAGGAGGGATTTGTGCCTTCTCAATGGCAGAATCCATGAAATGGTCTATAAGCCCATATTGTACCCAAACATTTTCATCACCCCCATAACCGTGCAAAAGATAGATTACAGGGTAGCTTCTTGTAGAGTCATCATAACCGGTTGGCAAATAAACGGTATAATCAACCTCTTTGCCCAAAATGGCGCTTTTTACCGACTGTCCTTCCAAAACTTTTCCCTGGCCAAAACAAAACATCGTGCTTAGTAGAGTTATGGCAATTGAAGTAATAGAACTTCTTGATTTTTTCATTTTTTGTTATTTATAGATTATCCAAGTTGATCTTTTTGCTGCCGAACAAAGGGGCATAGGTCCGAGCCTCGGCAAAAGTCAGTCGATTCCGCAAATAAACGATTTGGGCATGTACTCGTGTAAAAGGGGTGTCAATCTCAGGTGGGATATCATACCATTCGTCATCAAAAATCAAGATAACGCTTCTATTTCCAGGTAATGCGCCCGGGGTGAGCACTCCGTGCAACTTTGGGGCTGGGTCACCTTCGTTGGCATAATGGACATATTGGGGGCCTCGGGGGAACCACATACCTGCACCACCCGATGTTTCTACCATGAGTTGGCCCAATTGGCTGTTCGAAAGCTGGTTTTCCAGCGAACGTAGTGATCTGGCCAAGTGAAAGGCCCCCTGACTGTGTCCCAACAAAAGTACCCTGGTCTCTGTATCAATGATTTCGAGCACACTCTTTTCAATAGCGGCCTCCACGACCTCGTTGGTGGGCAAGATGATTTCAAGAGCATCCAGTTTTCCTCCTTTGGTGCCATTGTGTATGCCAACAACGGGGCGACCTGTAAATTCTGCAATTTCAAGCATGCTTTTGAACTGTCTTGTCACATCGTTGCCGGCACCGTTGATAAACCATATGGGTTCGTCGTTTGTGATTGTTTCTGGGTATACTGGGGGCACATCCAGAATACTGGTGGTCCGATAATCAAAAAGTAAGGTGTCCGCCCCTACGTAGTAACCATCAAATTGAATGTCTTCGGACATGTTGCCGAACAGCGATACTTTATCCGACTCGGTTAGGTTTTTGGAAGCATTCAGGTTTTCTTCCTCAAAAGATGTGTCCGAGCAGGAGGCGAACAATAGCAATGACAAAAATGCCGTTCCAAAAAATAAGCGATTGATTTTCTTCATAGTTAAATTGATTTATATAATTTTTGTTAAAATTCTAATATGTATAGGTCACTTCATTGGGCAAATACCCGATTCTATGGGCATTGATGATAAGTGTCTGTCCCTTTTCCAAATTAATGGTTTCTCCTAGGTAGATCTTCCATGGCTTGTGCACATCAACAAGTTCAATGGTCTTTTCTTGGTCGATTGTAAAACCAAAATCCCAACTTTTGGCCCTACGCCTTGATTTCGCGTCAAGGAGGTCACCTTGGTCAACTATGCGATAACCGATCGAAGCTCCTTTAGTAGCACATTCTATAGTAACCCCATTTTTGTTACCTATTATTTTCGGGGGAGATGTTTTAGGAGGTTCCTTTGTGTTTTTCCACCAATTGTTGAATACCATCTCTTTTTCGCCGACCGAGGATAGGTCGCCCACTTTTGTTATCCAATCAAAAAGAGTTTCTTTAAGTTCTTTCTTTTTTGCCGCATATTGGGGCTCTTCCGCAATATTTAACAACTCATTGGGATCCATTTTCGTGTGATAGAGTTCTTCGGAAGGTTTATTTCCGGCAAACCAGTCCAACAGATAGGGGTTATCTAAATTTCCCTCTTTATAGAGTTCCAATATTTCTTTCATCGTGGGTATGCCCTTTCTGTATTGCAGGTCTTGGTATTTGGGGAGTTCTGGCATAAAGTTGTACACATACCTGAAGTCACCGTCGCTCACAGACCGTACCCTATCATATTTATTTGCCATACGGTCTCTCGCCGCAAAGACATACTTTCTTCCTTCCGAAGATTTGTATGCCCCCAGAAAAGCGGTTCCCTGAAGATGGTCGGGAGGCTTGATACCCGCTATGGAAAGCATTGTTGGTGCCAAGTCCACTGCACTGATCAACCTATCGTCTTTGGTGCCGGAAAAACGGTTTTTGGGAAATTTAATGATTAAAGGTATATGCGTCCCCCTTTCAAGAATTTCCCGCTTGGTCCAAGGCATGCATCCACCATGATCGCTAAAAAATATCACATAAGAGTCATCATAGACTTGATCTTTTTTTAACTTGTCAACAATCTCGCCCACAGCCTGATCCATTTGTTCGATACGGGTATAGAGAACTGCCATATCTTTGCGCACAGTTTCGGTATCGACGTAATATGGAGGCAACTTCATGTCATTGGGGTCGAAAAAAATGCTGTCTGGCGACGCCATCAACTTTGATTCGTGTGTGACAGCCAAGTTGAACACACTGAAGAACGGAACGTTTTTAGGCCTATATTCATAAGAAGCCGCTGGGCTACTGTCATCCCAAACTGTAACCGGCACTTCAAACTGATAATCTTCTTTATAGTTGTTTGTCGTATAATAGCCCCGTGCCCTTAGATATTCAGGAAAAGCCTTTACATTGTCCGGCAAAACGGCTGAATAGCTTGGCAGGCCTTCCGGCATAAAAATTGTTGAGTTAGAAAGGGTGCGCATGTGTTGTGTGCCTATAGAAATTGCATGCATGCCGGTAATAATGGATGATCTACTAGGTGCGCATACCCCGGACGTGGTATATGCTTTTGTAAAAACAACCGCATCTTGAGCCAGAGCATTTATGTTAGGGGTTTTCGCAATTGAATCGCCATATACTTCCAAAAAAGGGGAAATATCCTCGCATACTATCCAAACTATATTCGGGCTTTGCTGAGAAAACATCACCTTACACATAAGAAAAACCAATAAGATGGCAACCATAAGCAACAACCTAGTCGTTCCTTGACCTATTTTTTTAAGATGACTTTTCATGTCTGCAGAGTTTTAACTTGTTGGTCGCCCATTTTTAGTAAGAGATGAAAACCCTTTTTTTATAGACATCATTTTTTGTTTTCTTGACACTCTTAGCCCTTTTGAGCTGGGCACCCAACTTCTCATATCATTAAAAAGTTAATTTGTAAAAAAATTTATCATTGTTATCAATTCTTTATTTTTTTTATACATTAGTTGCGATAATTTCAATAATGGGACATGATAATATTCCATTTACTAATTATGATTTTGTCAATCGGCAAATTTGCCATACCATTTGGATTACGGTATCAATGGGAAGAGAAAAAAAAATAGACCAAGTACTAGACTCTATAGAGAAACTGCTCTGGAAAGATCTGAAGAAAGGCTGTTTGGCATCTTTGGGGTCTCTATATGACCTTTACGTTGACAAACTTTTTGCCTATGGGTACAAAATCAGTGGAGATAGAGCTAAAGTTCAAGATGAAATCCACAATCTTTTTCTAGACCTTTATAGATACCACAAGAAATTATCGGATGTCAAAAACATAGAGGCCTATTTGATAATGTCCCTTAAAAGAAAACTCATTAAGCAAAGCGACCATAAGATCAAGAGTTTGGAGAGCGAATTGGAAACCTTTAACAATAGTTACTCTACTGCAGGCCTGACGGTTATTTCACATGAGGAAGAAATGATCGAAGATGAAAAAGAAAATGAACTGTCAAAGAGGCTAAAAAAAATAATGGTTAATTTAACGGATCATCAACGAAAGATACTTCGACTTCGTTTCGCCCAAGAAAAGACATATCAACAGATCGCCGGAGATTTGGGACTTTCTGTTGCTTCTGCCAGAACGCTGGTTTACAGAACGTTAAAAACGATCCGCGACACGGCCTTAACATTGTTCTTTTAAAAAAGCGTTTTTTTTTGTCTATAAATATCAAAAACTGCCCTCTTATATATGGACGGTAAGTTCCATTTACCCCATAATTACAAATAAAGTATGAACTTTAGCGAGAACGAACCACTTTCCGACTTAGAGCGGACAAAGCTTAAGAGCCGTATTATAAGATCGGCCAAACTTCTAAGAAAAAATGCAAAAAGGCAACGAAGGGCAACGTTGTTGTACGGTGCGGCGGCATCGATAGCGCTGTTGTTTGCTGTTTTTACCGTTTTTGACAAATCTAGCGAACAGTCATTGCAGGATTATATTGATGAAAATAAATCAATTGTTGACTTTGGCAGTAGCAGCCAAGTAATCGTGGTGCTCGGAGAGAGAGAAAAAATTCAACTAAATGAAAAGAACAACACATTAAGGTACTCGTCAACGGGAAAAGATCTGCACGTGGGAACAGGTGAAAAATATAGACAAACTATAGAAGATGAAAAAAAACCTGTATTCAACACGATACTGGTGCCCTTTGGAAAACGTACCGACGTGACCCTTTCTGATGGAACGAAAATATGGATAAATTCAGGGTCTAGGCTTATCTACCCTGCGTTTTTCAGGGATAAGGAGCGGGAGGTCTTTCTCGAAGGTGAGGCCATATTCGAAGTTGCACATAACCCATCAAAACCCTTTCGGGTGATCTCGACCAATCAGGAGATCAATGTATTGGGAACCGTTTTCAATGTCAGCACTTATCCCGATGATGAAATGGCTAGTACAGTTCTTAAGAGCGGCAGTGTTTTGGTGACCTATGACCATGATGACGAAAAGTCTTTTAAGATGGCCCCGGGCACAATGGCTGGCTATAATACCAAAACCAAAGAAATAGAAATGCACGATGTGAACATTGATGAATATTTTGGGTGGAGAGAAGGCTTCCTAAATCTGAAAAACCGTGATTTGGAATATATCACCACAAAATTGTCGAGATATTATGGTGTGGAAATTTTCATAAAGGAAAATCATTTAAAAACAGAAACATTTTCTGGAAAACTTGACTTAAAGGAAAATCTGGGGCAAGTCATACAAACTATAGGAGAAGCATCTAACTTTTTTGCGGAATATCAAACCGACAAAATCATACTGGCCTCCACCAAGTTAAATTTAAAAGATACAGTGCCTATGAAATAAAATATACAGAATGAAATGAAAACCGACAGATGTTGGCGCATCTGCCGGTAAAATGTATTACCGAAGTAATAACTAAACTGAACTCTAAAATTATGAATAATTACTTAAGTATTGCCCATGTTCTAGGCAAATTAAATGGTCAATCCATTTCAATAAAAATAATGAGGTCCTTTCTTTGTTACATATTATTGGGGTTAACCGCTCTCTATGCAAACCACTCTTACTCACAGACCAAGTTTAATCTTGACCTTAAAAATGTAAGTTTAGAGACACTATTCAACCAGTTACAGGATGAAAGCGAGTACATCTTTTTTTACAAAGATGGTATTTTGCCCAATGATAATTCAATTACTCTCAAGAAAAACAATATAACCTTACCTAACGTTCTTGACTCTTTATTAGAATCGTACGGTCTAGGTTACAATATTATTGGCAGACAAGTAACAGTCTTTAAAGATCAAACCTATCATATACCAAACACCGACGCCGTTTTTTTTCAAGATTTTACGGTCAGCGGAACGGTTTTGGATGATTCAGGAGTTCCTTTGGCAGGAGCAAATATCATCGAAAAGGGAACCACGAACGGCACCCAAACCGATTTTGATGGAAATTTTTCGATCAAGGTAACTGACGGTGATGTCATATTGACCGTATCCTATATCGGGTTCACTACGAAAGAAATCCCTGTCAACGGACAATCGGTTTTGAACATTGTTTTGCAGGAAAGTACTGCCGTCCTTGATGAAATCGTGGTTGTCGGCTATGGAACGCAGAAGAAAAGTGACTTAACTGGGTCCGTGGCGTCATTGGGTCAAGACGACATGAACCCGGGGGCGAACGTATCCGTGGACCAAATGATGCTAGGTAGGGCTGCTGGGGTACAGATAAACCAAGCCAGTTCAGCCCCTGGAGGTGGGTTGGCAATTAGGATCAGGGGCTCCAACTCTTTGAATGCCAGTAACGAGCCTTTGTATGTAATAGATGGGTTCCCGATTGACAACAGCCCCAACCTTGGTTCTGGCGGGGTGGCCGAAGTAGGTCAAAACCTGAGCCCTAGGAATCCCTTGAATTCCCTGAATCCAGCTGATGTGGAATCGATAGAGATTTTAAAGGATGCCTCAGCAACGGCAATTTACGGTTCAAGAGGGGCAAATGGGGTAATTTTGATCACTACCAAGAAGGGAAGCAAAGGCAAGGTAAATGTCACGTATGATGTATATGCAGGTATCCAATCGGTCGCTGAAAAAATCGATGTGCTTTCCACCTCACAATACATAGATGCCATAAACGACTTGTCAATTGCACAAGGAAACGCAGTGGTTTTCAACAATGAGGATATTTCAAGAATCGGCAGGGGGACCGATTGGCAAGATGAAGTCTTTCGCTCGGCTCCTTTGACCAATCACAACCTGGCTGTGAGCGGGGGCAGCGAAAACACAAACTATTATGCCTCATTCAACTATTTTGATCAAGAAGGTGTTGTAAAAAATACGGGGATAAAAAGATATACCGGAAGAATAAACCTTGAGACAAAAATTGGGAACAAGACCCAGATAGGCCTAAACTTCAACACAAGTTTGGTCAAGGACAACAACAATGTCGATGGCGTCAATACCAATGAGCAAGCAGGGCCTATTTATTCTTCATTGTTATATGATCCTACGGAGACCATATTTAATGACGATGGTACTTTTAGCCAGTCGGCGAATCTGACTGTCAACAATCCAGTTACCTTGATAAATGCCATCATTAGCGAGAGCGAGACCAATAGAACATTCGGAAGTGCTTTTTTGAACTACGATTTCACTGAAGATCTTTCAGGCAAGTTCAATTTCGGGACCGACAGACAAACATCGAGACGTGACATTTACAATACCACCCAGACCATTCGTGGCGGTGCCGCTGGCGGTATCGCGAACATCAACGTATTGGAACGCTCCAACTATCTGTTCGAGTACACGATGACCTATGACAAAGCTTTTAACGAAGACCATGCACTTACGGTATTGGGTGGTATCACCTTTCAAAAGTTCAGTTCGCGGTTCTTTTCCGGTAATATCAGCGGTTTTCCGACAGATGATATCAAAACTAACAATTTGGCACTGGGCGACACCAATACGGATGTACTCTCTAGTGGCAAGGAAGAAAATACCTTGTTGTCATATCTAGGCAGGGTGAACTATAACCTTTTTGACAAATTTTTATTTACCGCCTCAATAAGGGCGGATGGGTCATCAAGGTTTGGAGAGAACAACAAATGGGGTTATTTTCCATCCTTTGCCTTGGGCTATAAACTTGACCAAGAAGAATTTATTCCCGATAGTTTCAGCCAGTTCAAGCTACGGGCGAGTTGGGGTCAGACAGGTAACCAGGAAATTGGCAACTATGCATCGCAACTGACCTTTGGAACAGGACCCAACGTAGTGTTTGGTGGCACCATTTCAGGCAGTGTCTCCCCCCAGCGTATTCCAAATCCAGACCTTAAGTGGGAAACCACCGAACAACTCAACATCGGTCTTGATTTCGGTATTTCAGGGGGCAGATTCAGTGGTAGTTTAGATTATTTTTCAAAAGAATCGAAGGATTTGTTGTTTGACCTTCCATTGCCATTTGCTTCCGGTTATTCATCAATATTGACAAATGTAGGCGAAGTTAAGAACAGTGGGGTTGAGTTTCTTTTTAACTCGACCAACATAGTGACCGATGATTTTAAATGGGATACTTCATTGAATTTTTCCGCCATTAAGAATGAAGTGGTGGATTTGGGACGAATTGAAAGTATTGTGACGGGAAGTGTACAAGCAGTGGGCAACACGGCGATCATTCAAGAAGGTGATCCCCTGGCCTCCTATTATGGATATGTTGTCACCGGCATTTTTCAGGAAGGTGACGATATAGCCAATTCACCACAGCCCACAGCCCAGCCAGGCTTTCCAATTTTTGAAGATAGAAATGGAGATGGGGCCATTACGCCTACCGACCAGACCATTATAGGCACCCCATATCCTGATTTTACCTATGGTATACAAAATTCAATTTCCTACAAGAATTTGACGTTGGACTTCTTTTTTCAAGGTCAGGCAGGTGTCGACCTATTGAATATCAACCTGATAGAGTCTCTCTATCCTGCAAACTTCAGAAGAAACCGACTTGCGCACCAAATATTGGATCGATGGACGCCCCAAAATACAGGTGCTAAATGGCCATCAGGGGTAAACCCCAATGCCTATGGTGCAGGAAAAGTGAATACCCTGACCATTCAAGATGCATCTTACCTGCGTTTGAAAAATGTCAGGCTATCGTACAACGTTCCAGTTCAAAATATTGATTTTTTGAACTCACTTCAAGTCTATGTGACCGGCCAGAACCTGTTTACAATTACTGATTATGTGGGATTTGATCCTGAGGCTAATTCATTCGGTAGAAGTAACGTTAGGATCGATTATAGTAGTTATCCCCTGGCAACAACCTATATGTTGGGTCTTACTGCCAATTTTTAGGTCAAACAATTAAAAAAATCATAATTATGAAAACTTATTATTATAGAATAGCTCTCACTATAATGCTGTCTGGCCTGCTGGGCTGTGAAGAACGTTTGGAGGAAGAGGTGTTCTCTGAGCTCTCGCCCTCAACACTTTTTACCTCTGAGCAAGGTCTCAGCTCCTTATTGAATGCAGCTTATGCCTATTCGCATAGGGCTGGGGATGATGAATCCTGGTCCCCTTATTATTTGGGAACCATGCCAGCCGGTGAGGTATGGGGCGCTGGTGGGTCGATTGAAAGTGTATGGCAATCATTGATCGATTACAATTGGGACAGCAACCATGGCCAATTGATTCCTGTATGGATAGTGTACTTTAGTTCCATTCGTGATGCGAATCTGGTCCTGGACAACCTGGACAATGATTCTTTTTCGAATGATTTTAAGCAGAGAACGGAAGCCGAGGCCCATTTTATAAGGGGATGGGCCTATTCGGAGCTTTACAAGCTTTTTGGTAGGGTGCCGATTTATCGGTCTTCTACTGATGATCCTTTGCTGCCCCGATCAACTGACGAAGAGACTCAGGCCTTTATAGAGCAGGAACTGTTGGGGGCAATAGCCACTTTACCCAACCAACCTCCGGCCTTTGGAAAAGCATCCAAAGGCGTGGCCATGTCGGTCTTGGCAAAGTTTTACCTGAACACCAAGCAATGGCAAAAAGCGGCCGACATGTCCTCGGGCGTTATCGATTTGGGACTGTACAGTCTTTTACCCAATTACTCAGACGTGTTTGAAATATCGAACGAGGGCAATGCCGAGGTCATTTGGGCACTTCCCAAAGATGCTGCTGGGGCGGGCCAGTTTATGAATGCGCTGATTTTCCCACCGGATTATCCAAGACCTTTCCCGAACAATTCTGTATTTGCTGCACGCACTTACTTATTTGATGATTTTGTAAACTCCTTTGAGGCGACAGATACTAGAACCAGCCGTATAATAACCGAATGGCAGAGTACGGCAACCGGTGAACTGGTAATGGGGTTGGGCAACGATCAATCACACCCCTATAAATTACCTTTTGACCCAAATGCCGTGGGAGCGTCAGCTGGCAATGATATTATTGTCATCAGGTATGCGGACATATTGTTGACAAGGGCAGAAGCACTCAATGAACTCAATGGTCCCACCCAAGAGGCCATCGACCTGATCAACGAGGTCAGGAACCGGGCCGGTGCCACCCCCTTGAATCTGGGAAGTTTTGGCAAAGATTCCTTAAGAGATGCCATATTGAGTGAAAGGGAGTGGGAATTTTACTTTGAAGGAAATGCGAGGGAAGACCAAATAAGACACGGGGTCATGATTTCTAGGGCCCAAGCAAGGGGGAAAAATGCCCAGGATTTTCATGTGCTCTATCCGATTCCCCAAAGAGAACTGGATGCCAATTCAAATTTGGAACAAAATCCTGGATATTAAAAACATCAGTGTTCTTTTTGGGAGTCGAGAATATAATATATAATGAAAAGAAAAGTATTCCAGATTAATTTAATGGTCGGCCTACCTCAAGGTTTCTTCCAACCTTTTCGCTTTACTGAAGTCTATCTTGGTAGACTTCTGTGGATTTACCAGGCCTTGCTTGAATATTAAAAATTAAATTTAGATGAAAGTAAATACGATTAGATTCATGAACATAAAGCTGTTTTTGACACTTGCCTTCTTGTCATGGGTTGGCACCTGCACGGGACAACAAGCCAATGTCGACCAAGTTACACAGAGAGAAGACGTACCTCCGAACTTTGTTGTCATTTTTGCCGATGACCTTGGGTATGGTGATTTAAGCTCATATGGGCACCCTACAATACACACCAAAAACCTGGACCAAATGGCGGTCGAAGGCCAAAAATGGACGAACTTCTATGTTGGGTCGAGCGTATGCACACCCAGCAGGGCAGCATTGATGACCGGGAGATTGCCCATCAGAAATGGAATGACCAGTAAGGTGAACCGTGTTCTTTTTCCCGATTCCCATAAAGGATTGCCGCAAAGTGAGATAACCTTGGCCGAACAATTAAAAAAAGTCGATTATGTGACGGCTTGCATTGGCAAATGGCATTTGGGACATAAAGAGGAGTATTTGCCAACGAGCCAAGGGTTCGACTATTATTTTGGTATTCCTTACAGCAATGACATGGACAACATTATTCCATTCAGGTCAACTCAAGGGTATATTGATTTTTGGAAATCGGAAGAGAGGAAAGATATAAATACTTTCAATGTTCCACTGATGCGCAATACGGAGATAGTGGAGCGCCCAGCTGATCAGAACACATTGACAAAACGTTATAATGAAGAGGCGGTACAGTTCATAAGGAAGAACAAGGAAAAACCTTTTTTCCTTTATTTGGCCCATAATCTTCCACATGTGCCCCTTTTCGCATCAAAGGACTTTCTGGGCACCAGCGATAGGGGGCTCTATGGCGATGTTGTTGAAGAAATTGACCATGGGGTGGGACAAATATTGGCCGAATTAAAAAATAGTGGCCTAGATAAGAATACAATTGTAGTCTTCACCTCAGACAACGGACCATGGCTCATCATGAACCAAGAAGGTGGAAGTGCAGGGTTATTGAGGGAAGGAAAAGGATCTACATGGGAAGGGGGTATGCGTGAGCCATGTATTTTTTGGGGACCAGGCCGAATCCAACCTGGTTTGGTCACCCAAATTGGCACCACCATGGATTTGTTTACCACTTTCAGCAAATTGGCAAACGTGCCATTGCCCGAAGATCGACAGATGGATGGAAATGACCTTGGGCCAACACTCTTTGAAAAAAAACCAAGTGAGAGAAAAGAAGTGTTTTATTACAGGGGAGATGAGCTTTATGCGGTTAGGCTGGGAGCCTTCAAAGCCCATTTCATAACGGAAGGTGCCTATGGCCCACCGATGCGTGAAGAACATGACCCCCCACTCCTATACAATCTTGAAGTGGACCCATCTGAAAAATATAATGTTGCCGAAAGTAACCCTGATGTCATTGAGCAAATCAAAGCCTTGGTCAAAATCCATAATTTAAATTTGGTCAAAGGGGAAGATCAGTTGAAAGACAGGGGTTGACCTTTGAATTATCAATTAAATTTCAAACTAGTTTTAATTTATCAATATACAATATATATATGAAAAAACGAGGTCAAATTCAATGTGTGGTTATTTTATTGCTTCTATTAGGCGGGGGCATAGTAGCACAGGACCAAAAAAGCAACTATTCGCTGGTGGAGATTCCGGCTCCATCACTTAAGGATAATTTAATAGGCACGAAAGATGTGCAAAAGATTGGGGTTTATTTACCACCGTCTTACTTAGACTCAGATCAATTGTTTCCAGTTGTCTATTTTTTGAACGGTTATACCGTTGAGGCTGGCGAATATCCCAAAACGGAGGCTTTTGACAGTTATATGAAGAATAGTAAAGAACACGAGTTCATCTTAATAGAACTCAACGGCCATAATCTGTTTGAAGGGTCGATGTATGCCAATTCACCTGTTTCGGGAAATTGGGAAGATTTTATTGTAAGAGATGTCATTACTTATGTTGACAGCCATTACAAAACTTTGGCGAAACGGGAATCTCGTGGAATAAGTGGACATTCAATGGGCGGAGGTGGAACAATCAATATCAGCTTAAGGCATCCCGAGGTATTTTCTGTGGCCTATGCCATGAGTCCTGCCGTTTTGGCAAATGATAATTTATTGAATGGTATGTTTAAGAACGATTCGACCTTGGTGCAGGTTCAGAATTTATCCGAAAAAATGGTAAATGTGAGGGATGAGGATTTTTCTGAAACCTTGCAACAAGAATTAAAATCGTATGACCGAAAGATAACGAGCATATTTGGTATTCTTGCCTTTGGATCTGCATTCTCTCCCGATCTTTCACAACCCTTAAAGATTGCATTCCCGTTTACGATGAATGCCGATGGCACCTTTTCCAAGAAAGAAGAAGTCCTAGAGAAATGGGTAGCTGGTTTTGGGAATTTGGAAGAAAAAGTGAAAAATTACAAGAACAATTTAACCCAGTACAAAAAAATTGCATTGAGTTGTGGCTATCAGGACGAAACTCCCGGATTGCTCGAAGGTTCAGTTTATTTCTCTACATTGTTGAAAGAGGAAAAAATACCACATAGCACCTGCTGGTACACCGGCAAACATAGTGACAAGGTCAGTGAGCAACTCATCGGTGAGGTATTTCCGACTATGTCCGCTTACCTACATGGTGAAAAGTAATATGATAGGTTGATTTTGAGTTAGTTTTTTTAAGGGAGCGCAGCTTGTCTGCGCTTTTTTACTTTTGCTTCCAGTTCCTGTCCTTATGCTGATTTTCTTATTATGAACTAATACATTCACACCGTGAAACCAACAGATTCGAAAAAGACTTTTAAGTGGGATTGTAAAATGCCACACCTGAAAGTATTGGCTTTTTTATTTATTTTTTTGACATTTTTCTTTACAGTCCATGGCCAAGGTTCTGAGTTACTTTGGCTCGAAAATGATTCCATTAGGGTATCAATAAGCAAAAAAGGGGCTGAACTTCAAAGCATAAAAGGCAAAATCAGTGAGTTTGAGTACCTATGGCAGGGCAATGGTGAATATTGGGCGGACAGGGCTCCCATAATGTTTCCAGTAAATGTCAGATTCAGGGACAACGAATTTTATTTTCGGAACGTCAAATACGATATGCCGAAAATGGGAATTTTAAAAGAGCGCTTTATGACAGTAAAACATAAATCAAATGATGAGGTTACATTAAGTTTTGTTCCCAACAAAGAAATATTGCATGAAAACTATCCCTTTTTGTTCAAAATTTCAGTTCGATATAAATTGACCGATAATACCATCTTGAACGAATACGTCATCAGAAATGACGATACCCATAGCATGTATTTTGCACTTGGGGGGCATCCTGGGTTTAATCTGTCACTTGGTCAACCAAATGATAGAAAAAAGCATGAGTTGTTTTTTTATAAATCCCTTTCTGCCCAAAGAGAACTAATTAAAAATAGTCTTCTGAAAGATTCGGTAGCCCCCTTTTTACAAAATGAGACAACTCTTGGATTTGATGATGACAGGATACCTAATACTGGGATTTTCATCAAAGATTCAGTTATCACTAAAATTGGTCTGGCCAAATCTGGCCAAAAACCATACATAAGTTTGATTCTGGGTAATTTTCCGAATGTCAATATTTGGAGCCCTCCAGGATATCCGTTTGTGTGCATTGAGCCTATGGCCTCACATCATGATTTTGAGGATTCTCCAAAAGATATTGAAAAAAAGTCACACCTCGTCACATTGAAACCGGGCGAAACCGTTAAGTATTATTTTTTAATACAAATAGACCAAAGCCTTTAAACAACAATCTACATATTATCAAAACATGGTTTTGCATTTGCTTCTAATGCCTAATTATGTAACGAATTTATGGTGTTTTGTGTTTCGTTTCTGCTTTTCTAAAGAAGGTAATTACTGGCAGTGCCTGTTGTCTTTGGCGTTACTTTAAAACATGAAATATTACATTTGAGGTTTATTGAGAAAATTTGATAAGTTTTGGAATAACCATTTTTCAATATAAGTCATAAACACGACCTTGCTTCAGTAGGTTATTTTGCATATGAAGTGATTTAAACTTTTTTTGGACGAGAGATAGTGTAAGGTTCCCCTAAAGCAAAGCGTCCATAAATATACTTTCTTTTGTGAAATGGCTGTCCATTAGCAATTAGGGAAAGCTGGATTTCCCTCGGCTTTCCAAAATTTTTTCGGTGGCCTGTTGCCCAATGATTCATGTGGTCGGACATTGTTGTATTCCCGGAACCATCTCTGGGTCTGGTCCCTGACCAGATCAAGCTCCGTGAACAGATAAGCATCCAAAACCTCTTTACGGTAGATGCCGTTGAACCTCTCGACCAAAGTGTTCTGGGTCGGTTTTCCCGGTTGGAAATACCGGATCTCGACACCGTTCTTTGTGGCCCATGTATTGAAAATGGCCGAAGTGAACTCAGGGCCATTGTCCACGCGGATGGTCTCCGGTGAACCCCTCCATTCGATGAGCCTGTCCAGTTCTCTTGTTATCCTCCTCGCACTGAGCGAAGTGTCGACGGTGGACACCAGGGGTTCCCTGTTTAGGTCGTCGATTACGTTGAAGACCCTGAACGATTTTCCGTTGGTCAAGGTATCCTGCATGAAATCGGCACTCCATGTGATGTTACAGTCCACGGGGTGTATATGTGGGCTCTTTACCCTTTCGGGCAACCTTCTCTTTCGCTTTCTTCGAATGTTCAGCCCCATCAACACATAGACCCTGTAGACTTTTTTGTGGTTCCAGCCGTGGCCCATTGCCCTGAGCATATGGAACATCTTTCTGAACCCGTAGGTCGGGTGACCTTCGGCCAGCTTTTCCAAAGAATCCATAATCACTTCGTCTTCGGGCTTCCTCTTGAAACGGTAATAATAGACCGACAGACTAAGGCTCACCGCCCCACAGGCCGCCTGATACTCAACCCTACCTCTTTGGCCAGGTATCCGACAGCTTCTCGCTTCTCGGCGGGCTTAGCTTTTTTCGATAAGGTTCTTCAGGGCGTTGTTCTCAAAGGCAAGATCGGCTTACATGCGCTTGAACTCGGCAAGTTCCGACTCCATCTCCTTCATCTTCTTGAGTTGGTCTACTCCCATGCCCCCCTTATTTTGCCTTCCAGTTGTAAAAGGTCGGTTGGCTGATACCGTGCTCGCGGCATATCTCGGCAACGGTCTTTCCCTTTTCTTGTGCCGTTAGGACCTTGATGATCTGTGTCTCGGTGAATCTGCTTTTTTTCATTGCCTCAAATTTAAACGTTGAACTCTAATTTCCAACGCTTCGTTTTTCAGGGAACCTTACAGACTTCTGAGATCAGTGTTACCATACTTAAATTCCATAGTCCATGCACAAAGTACACGATAAAGATACTATTGAAATGGAGATAGTTCCGCAGATTTTTCTTTCCCAAAGTGGTTTTCCACCGACAGCCCCGATTTCTGAAATTATCAATGCCATCCTAGTCTAGTTGAAGAGCGGTGCGTAAGGAAAGGAAGAGGCGCAAAAATGACCAATGCACTTTATCTGATCGCTAGGCGAGTTTATGGGCTAGCTCGTCAAGTTTTTGTTTGTAATTGTCCCTGTCCCTGTCCTAAGGATGGGGGCAATTATAATACATGACGGTTGTCAGTCTATTTTTGGATAAACCTGTTGGTGTAATCTTCGGTTACAATACCTTTTATGGTGTTGATTATGAGATGTTGTAGAATCTCGTGCTGGGTATATTTATCAAACAGACTGGTTTTACCAAAAGCGATAGTGTTCAAATTCAAAAAGTACAGTTCACAAACCAATCTCAAGTTCACCTCATTTTGAATAAAGCCCAATTTTTGTGCATCGACAAAGAGTTCGTAAATAGTTTTATTTACCAAATCATTTCGAAAGCTATAATAGAGATCATAGGCCTTAGGGTAATATTTCTTTAGTCCGAAAAGGAACGTGGGACTGAAAAATTTTAAATGTTCGAAACCCTTTTTGTATATCAGTATTATCTTTTCCAGAGGATCTTTACAGAAAGCAATCTCCGATTCTTGGATCTCCCTTGAATATCTTTGCAGTAGATAGACCGTACTCTCTTGAACCAATTCTTCTTTTTTCCTAAAATAATTGTAGATGGTCTTCTTTGATATGCCAAGCTGATTTGCCAACTCATCGAGTGTGAACCGTTTACTCCCAAATTGAGCGAAGTTTAAGGCGGAGCATGCAACAAGTTCGGATTTACAGATCATTGGGTTAAATTATTAAGGCAACATAAAGTTACGTATTTATAACGATAGCGAAATATGATAAAGATCACCAAAATGATAAATAATATTAGGTCGTTAAACCTTTTGTTTCGGTTCTTTCTAGTCAAATATAACTGGTCTTAAATTTCAATAGCATTTTGGATAGACCAAATAATGCCGGGTACTTTAAAATCCCAAATTGAGGCACTTAACTTCCATCTTCTTTGGCTCCATAGCCAAAGTTCCGGCGATTTAAAGATCACGTTTTCCAATGCCTCTGCATAGTCTTCTATAATCCCATTGATTCTCACGGAAACGGGACTTTCCGTTATCAAACTAAAAATGTAGTCCATAGTACCCTCTTTTTATTTTTTTGTAAGAAGGGAACAAAACAACTTCACTGGTTTTTTTGGCAAGCTTTTCGGCCCCTAGAAAAAAGCTGTTTCCCTGTTCAAAAAATGGCAGCAATGTTTGGTACTGATTCTGACAGGGCTTTGATCGCCGATGATGCAGTTCAACATAATGACATTCTTTCGTTCAAGGTCGATAATGGTCCTATATCCCTTGGTGGATTCAATGCAATGGACACCAAATCGTTCTCTGATAATTTTAAATAGGCTATTGAAATAGTGGTTTTTAATTGGTTTGTATAAAGTGTCTGATCGGTAAGGAAAAAAAGTGGTAGGAATATCAACCATTCCCAATTTCCCTGATGGGCAGTGTAAAGCAAAATATTTTTATTCTCGCTTAAATAATGTTCTACCAAATCCGGATTCTCTATACGCAAACGTTTCATTGCCGACCTTTTACTGATGGTCAATGTCTTAATCGATTCGACAAGTATATCACAGAAATGCCGATAGAAGTTCTTTTCAATTTTTCTCAGTGTAATTTGTGGTTTTTGAGGAAAGGATTTTTTGATATTGTCCGAGACTAAGTTCCTTCTATACTTCATGAGGTAATAGACCACTACAAACAATATGTCCGATAACAGGTACAGAACAGGCATCGGCAGGGTCGAGATGGCATAAAAAGGCAAATATCTAATCTTGGGCAGCATCTTGTTTTTCATTACAAAAAAATTATAATGGCACAGGCAACAAATAATTAGTTTCCTTTTTTCTAAAGGCCGGCCTACGATTTATTTTTTGATTCCTTTCACGAACATTTTTAATGCGCTTTCATATTGTCTCTGCAATAGAGAATACTCAATTTCCGTGATATTTATTGTGTCTTTTTTAATAAGTACATTGTGCCGCAACCCTTGGAAAATGGCAATGAACAATTGCGAATAATAAGCAATATCAAGATTTTCAAAATCTTGGGCGGCAATACCTTTTTCCAATATTTTACTCACAAGTCGTATTTCTTCTTTGCGAAGGTTTTCGAATAGGCGGGCGTAAACGGGTTTTAAACTGTTTATAGATTCCAGGCTCAAAGAACTGAGGTGTGCAAAATCGCGAAAGTAGATCAGTCGCCTTTCTAGGTAAATATGGAATAACTCTTCTGCAGGGACAACCGAAGAAAGAAGACCTTCAATCTCGTTTAAAAATGTTTTATGTTCTTGCTTTACTACTTCCTTGAAAAGTTCTTCTTTAGTGGAGAAGTAGTAGTATAGGGATGCTTTTGATAGACCTATATCCCCGGCAATCTCCGTCATTGTTGTTTTTTTAAGGCCATAACGGCAAAATCTTTTTTTGGCGGAATCAAGTATTAACGAAAAATTATCGGTACTTTCAATATTGAACATTTGACTTTTTTAGTTAGAAAGTCTAAAATAATATTTATTTTAGCAAAAAAAAAATCTTTTAATTTTTAAAATCTGACCAATGCAGGAAATAGGGCAAGACGACTATTTGTTTTTAAAGCATGCTATTGAAAACATGATGCCGGCCAATAAAATATTCGGGTTAGAAATTATGGAAATCAGACTTGGGTACGTGTGCATCAAAGTCCCTTTTAAGAAAGAATTCATAGGCGACTATCTGCAAAAACGATGGCATGGAGGAATTTTGGCCGCTATGGCCGATACGGCTGGAGGAGCTGCCGGAGCGACGACCCTCGATTCCTTACAGGACAGGATAAATACCTTGGATATGCGGATCGATTATCTCCATCCTACCGTTGAAGGGGATATTTTGGCCAAGGCAAAGATTGTTAAAAGTGGTAAATCCATCAACGTGGTGGACGTGGAACTTTTCCAAAGTGGACAAAAAGATTTAGTGGCTTTGGCAAGATGTATATATAGCATCCATAGAAACGGCTCCTAAACTTTAGGTAATAAAGAATTATACATAAAACAAGAGGATCTTAAAAAACCCTATAGGACATCCTAAAATTTCTCCCCCATTAAATACGTATCCGTTTATGATCAAAAAAATTTTAAGCATTTCCCTTTTATGCCTTGTTTGCGTAGCCAATGCCCAGGAAATAAAGCAGCTTAGCCTAAAGGATGCCGTTTCCTATGCTCTTGAATACAAGGCCGATGCACAAAAATCGAAGCTGGCCATTGAAAATAGTGAGTACCAAATCCAGGAAGTTCGTTCGCGAGCATTGCCACAGATCACAGGAAATGGTAGTTTGGTCTATAATCCCATCCTACAGACCAATGTGATCGATGGAAGTTCCTTTGGGCAACCGGGCACCGTTATACAGGCAACTTTGGGGCAAAAATGGAATTCGGTCTTTGGTGTTTCGTTGAACCAGAACTTATTTGACCAATCGGTTTACACAGGTTTAAAAGCAGCAAAAACTACCCGTGAGTTTTATCAGATCAATAATCGATTAACTCAAGAGCAGGTAATAGAAAAGGTAGCCAATAGTTACTATCAAGTATATCTACAGCGTTTAAACCTTCAGGTACTTGATAGTACGTTGGCAAATACGATCAAGGCGAAAAATATCATTGAGGGCCAGTTTCAAAATGGGCTAGCGAAGAAAATCGATTTGGACAGGATTATTGTTAAAATTTCAAATCTAGAGACCCAACGGCTCCAGATAAACAATGCGCTACAACTTCAAGAAAATACCCTGAAATTTTTTATGGGAATGCCCATAACCGCCCAAATCGAAATTCCGGAAATCGAGTTCGAATTCAGACCAAGCGAGGTAGTTTCATCCCCGGATACCGAGAATCGATCGGAGTATCTGCTTCTCAAAAAGCAGGAACAATTGTTGACTTACCAGAAAATGGCGGTCAAGGCGGAATATTATCCAACGCTTTCCCTAACAGTTGGGTACAACTATCTTGGCCAAGGCCCGGACCTTCCCTGGTTCAAAAAGCCTGAGGACAAGGTATATTGGTCCGATTTTTCATCGATAGGATTGAATTTGAAAATTCCCATTTTCGCAGGTTTTGGTACACGTTCCAAAGTAATGCAGGCCGATATAGATCTGCGGATCTTACAAGAGGATATCAAGGATACCGAATTGGCCTTAGATCTTGATTACGAAAATGCCCGAACCCAAATAAACAATAGTATTGCGACCGTCAACAATCAAAACGAAAATGTCAGGTTGGCACAGGCAGTTTTGGACAATACCAGAAACAATTACGTCCAAGGTTTGGCTCCGCTAACGGATCTATTGGATGCGGAAAACGCCTTGACCGAGGCTAGGAACAACTTTAACTCCGCAATTTTACAATACAAACTGGCAGAAATCCTGTTGTTGAAGTCTAAAGGGGAATTAAAGTCACTAACAAACTAATAAGCACGATGAAAAAGAACATAATATACATACTTACAATTTTAGTGGTATTGGCCCTGATTGCCTTCATCTTAATGAACAACAAACAAGAAAATCAAGCAAAAACGGATATAGTTGCACAGAAAAATGCTAGTGTCACTGTAAAGGTTGATACGGTAAAGATGGAAACTATTCCCCTCAATTTTACCGCCAATGGAAACTTCGAGCCCTTTAAAGAACTGGATTTTTCTGCGGAAAAGCCAGGTAGAGTCGTTAGGGTATTGGTAGAAGAAGGTGATCATGTCAGAGTGGGCAAGACTTTGGCAGTTGTGAGAAGTGAGCAGGTATCGGCAGAACTGCACGCGGCCGAAGCGGCCTATCAGAATGCGTCCAAAAATTTCAACCGTTTTGAAAATGCCTTAAAAACCGGTGGAGTGACCGAACAACAAATGGATCAGGCCAAGTTGACCTTGGTTACTGCACAATCGAGACTGGAACAAGCGAGGGTAAATGCGAGTGATGTCAGCATAAAAGCTACGATAAAAGGAGTTGTAAATAAGCGTTTTATCGAACCAGGTTCTGTTCTGGCAACAGCAACACCAATGTTCGAAATTGTCGATGTCTCCAAACTTAAACTTAGGGTTACGGTCAACGAGTCCCAAGTGGCCAGTTTAAAAACGGGTGCCCCGGTAAATGTAAAAGCCAGTGTCTTACCAGACAGGACATTTGCAGGGAAAATCACGTTTATAGCACCGAAATCGGATAGCAGTTTGAATTTTCCTGTGGAAATCGAGATATCGAACAATCCGGACAACGCCTTGAAGGCGGGCATGTACGGGACGGCATCCTTCACCTCGTCAGACCGGGAAAGCGAAAAGATACTGGTGGCCCCTAGAAATGCGTTCCTGGGAAGTGTAAGCAGTAACCAGGTTTTTGTCGCTGAGGATGGAGTTGCAAAACTGACCGGTGTAACGGCTGGAAGAATATTCGGTGATAAGGTCGAAATATTAGATGGTCTGGACAGCAATGAACTCGTAATAGTTACCGGGCAGATCAATCTACAGAACGGTTCCAAGATAGACATCATCGACTAGAACCGGACAATAACCTGAAACATTTTATTCCATACTATGAAATTAGCGGAAATTTCCATAAAAAGGCCTTCATTGGTCATTGTGCTATTCACCATACTTACCCTTGGGGGCCTGTTCAGTTATAACCAACTGGGGTATGAATTGATACCCAAATTCGACCGAAATGTCATAACCGTCGCCACTATCTACCCCGGTGCCTCGCCCAGCGAGATCGAAAATACCGTGACAAAAAAAATAGAGGATGCGGTTGCCTCTCTGGAGAACATCAAAAAAATAGAATCCCGTTCTTATGAAAGCCTTTCCACGGTTGCGATTACCTTGACGGATGATGCCAATGTTGATATTTCCCTAAACGATGCACAACGGAAAATCAATGCCATTATCAGTGATCTGCCCGATGATGCCAAAACACCCTCCTTAAGCAAATTTTCATTGAGCGACCTTCCGATTATGACAATTGGTGCTAATGGCACTATGGATGAAATTAAGTTTTATGACCTGATTGATAAAAAAATTGCCCCTTTGCTTTCCCGGGTCAATGGTGTGGCACAGATAAATTTGATCGGGGGGCAAGAAAGGGAAATCCAGGTAAATTTAGACGCCGACCGACTTCATGGATATAACCTTTCCATACCCCAGGTCCAACAGACCATCCTGGCCTCGAATTTGGATTTCCCCACAGGAAATATTCAGACCAGGCAGCAAAAAATATTGATCCGGTTGGCCGGAAAATATAAAAATGTTGAAGAGCTGCGCAATCTGGTAGTCGCTGATAAAGATGGCATCCAAGTGAGGCTCAGTGATATTGCGGATGTTCAGGACAGTCAAAAAATACCTGAAAAAATTGCACGGGTAAAGCAAAAAAGTGCCATCCTACTGCAGGTGATCAAGCAGTCCGATGCCAATGCCGTAGCTGTAAGTGAAGATATATTAAAACGGATAGCACAGCTCGAGACCGATTATAAAACCATAGACCTCAGTCTCAATGTCGCCAATGACAGTAGTGTTTTTACCCTAGAGGCGGCCGATTCCGTAATCCATGACCTATTGATCGCCGTGTTATTGGTGGCGATCGTAATGCTGTTCTTCTTGCACAGTGTAAGAAACTCGCTAATTGTAATGGTGTCCATACCCGCATCGTTGGTTGCGACATTTATAGGCTTTTTGTTGTTGGATTATACCTTGAACTTAATGAGTTTATTAGGATTGTCTTTGGTCGTAGGCATCTTGGTGGACGATGCCATCGTTGTACTCGAAAACATTTACCGGCATATGGAAATGGGCAAAAACCGTGTCCGTGCGGCCTATGACGGTACCGCTGAAATCGGGGGCACGGTAACATCCATAACGCTGGTAATCGTGGTCGTCTTTTTTCCCATTGCCATGAGCAGCGGTCTGGTGTCCAAAATCATTACCCAATTTTGTGTGACCATAATTATTTCGACCTTGTTGTCCCTATTGGCATCGTTTACCATTATTCCTTGGTTATCGTCCCGTTTCGGAAAATTGGAGCATATCACAGGTAAAAACCTGTTCGGTAGGCTTATCATCAAATTCGAAACACAATTAAAACGTTTCACGAATTGGATCTCCGGCTTATTGACCTGGTGCCTGGATCATTATAAAACCACGCTGTCCATCGTTTTGGTTATCTTCTTTGCTTCGATCGCCTTGGTAGCGGCAGGATTTATTGGAGGCGAATTCTTTGCCACATCGGATAGGGGCGAGTTTTTGGTGCAGATAGAACTACCAAAAGATGCCTCATTGGAAGAAAGTAATTTTATGGCCCAAAAAGCAGAGGCCTTTTTGAATACACAGGAAGAAGTCAAGAGCCTTATCACCACTGTAGGCCAGACCAGCGAAGGCTTAG
Source organism: Muricauda sp. MAR_2010_75 (assembly GCF_000745185.1). Taxonomy (NCBI): domain Bacteria; kingdom Pseudomonadati; phylum Bacteroidota; class Flavobacteriia; order Flavobacteriales; family Flavobacteriaceae; genus Allomuricauda; species Allomuricauda sp. MAR_2010_75. Next base: position 348,896 of record NZ_JQNJ01000001.1, on the reverse strand, counting down.
GAGCTTCACAGGCTACAGCTTACAAGGCGGAAATAAACGTCCAAATGGTTGATGAAAATGAAAGGCAGGACGATTCTTATGTATTTGCCGCCAAAACAAAACGTCGTTTAGAGAAAATTTTGGTCGGAGCCAAGGTGAAAACCGTCCCTATAAGTCTTTTGGGAGTGGCGGAGGAAGCCCCGTTGGCCTTGGTAGTGACCGGACCTAGTTTGGATAGTGCCATGGTCTTTGCCAGAAAGGCGGAGGCGGAACTGCATAAGATTCCTGGGGCCACGGAAATTGAATTGTCCGTAGAAACGGGAAATCCTGAAATCAATGTTCAAGTAGATCGGGATAAAATGGCCTCCCTGGGATTATCGTTACAAACGGTGGGGTTGACAATGCAAACAGCATTTAACGGGAATACCGATGGCAAATTCAGGGCAGGGGAATATGAATATGATATTAACATTCGCTACAATAGTTTTGATAGAAAAAGCATTGTCGATGTAGGGGATTTGATCCTTACTAATGACCAAGGGCAAGAGGTAAAACTCTCACAGTTCGCCGACATCACCGAAACGTTGGGCCCGAGCCAATTGGAACGCCGGGATAAGACCGCGTCGGTTACCGTAAAAGGGCAGTCCGTTGGCAGACCAGCTGGTACGGTCGCGGATGAATGGGAAGCTGCCTTCCAGGATGTCGAACGGCCCACGGGGGTCGATTACGTATGGGGTGGGGATAAAGAAAGGCAATCGGAAGGGTTCGGAACACTGGGAATTGCTATGTTGGCAGCTATTATATTGGTCTATTTGGTAATGGTTTCCCTGTACGACAGTTTTGTGCACCCGTTCGTAGTTCTTTTTTCCATTCCCTTATCGTTCATCGGAGCTTTGCTGGCATTGGCGTTAACGAACAATTCCCTGAACATCTTTACCATTCTTGGTATAATTATGTTGATCGGGCTAGTGTGTAAAAACGCCATTATCCTGGTTGACTTTGCCAACGAAAGGGTCCGGTCAGGGGAAACGGTCAGGAACGCCTTGATACAGGCCAACCACGCACGTCTCCGCCCAATTCTAATGACTACCATTGCCATGGTTTTCGGGATGCTTCCCATTGCGTTGGCCTCAGGCCCGGGATCGGGATGGAAAAATGGTCTTGCCTGGGTTATCATCGGGGGATTGATAAGTTCGCTTTTCTTGACCTTGATAATAGTACCGGTAATATACAATTTAATGGAAAAATTGGTACATAAGTTTACCAAGGGAACAAAAACTGATTATGAGGAGCTTATGGTGGCCGATTACGAGCATAAAAAATTGGTAGATGGCTTTAACCCAGACCACACGCTGTGATATGCTGGCCGTGTTCCGGTTGTTGAGCTTTATCGACATCTAAAATGCTATCCCCATGGCGGTCCTTGGCGACCTTTTTGTTAGATTTGAATCGATGTTCATCATTATAATGTACAATGATACACCAAGTGAAATCTTGGATAAGTAACTAACTACTGACCTCTAAAAATTAATACTTAATTACTTTCAGACAGAGTTTAATTTGCAGACCCGTTTTTTCTTTGGTTTTATCATGGAAATCGTGCCTCAAAAAATACAATTAAATCGATTTTGGTGATTGTTCCATTTTTAAAAAATTCTTACCCAATATAATGATTTACCCAATGGTGATTTTGATGCTAAAAAACCTTCTTTAGAAGATGCCTATTTTAAAATTTTAAGCGAACACTAAAATGAAAACAATATTTTCCATAGTAAAAAACGAGCTAAGACAGCGTGTATTTAGTTGGGTTACCCTTGTTTTCTTTCTCATGCTTGCCTTTCAGATGATATGGTATACCAAGGGATCGTTTGATTTCTTTTCCAACGAAGGGGTGCTTATGAACGCTTCGAGCATTTTGTATAGAAACTATGCGGCCATGGGTATGCTTATGATCATCATCATTGCCATAGCTACCGGAGGTGTGCTTTACAAAGAGATCAGGTATAAATCCGCGGAGTGGACCTATGCACTGCCCATCAATGAAAAACAATTTTTTATAGGCCGCTTTTTGGCCGCTTTCCTATACCTTGTCATTCTAAGTACGGGTATGATTGTTGGGCATTTGTTGGTGCCGTTTTCCGGCATTGGCGAGGCTGGTCGTTTTGGTCCGGTTCAATGGGGCCCTTTGTTTCACGGTTGGATCATGTTTACCGTACCCAACCTCTTTTTTTATGTATCCGTTGTATTTTTTGCCATTGTGTTTACCCGTAGAATGACCACAAGTTATTTGGCCGTATTCTTGGTGGTCATTCTATTTTTAATCGCCCAAACTTCCTACGAAACCGGGGGTGGGGATAATCTAATGGCTTACATCTTGGCGGATTCGGGAGGCTATGTAGCGGCACAGCACTATACCGAACTGTTGAGTCCCACACAAAAAAATACCGAACTGTTCAAACTGACCGGCTATGTTTTAAAGAACCGATTGCTTTGGATGGGACTTGCCATGGTGTTTGCCATAGCGGCATATCTACGCTTCTCTTTCAAGTACGTCATACAGGCCGGTACCGATAAATCCAAAAAAATCAAAGAAGGCAAGAAAGTGTCATTTTCTACGGCATCCATAAAATTGCCAGAGGTCGTGAAACAATACAAAGTACCTAATTTTCTCACTAAACTATGGTCACTCTCAAAATTGGAGTTCCTGAACATTGTTCGCCCTACTTCCTTCAAAATAATCCTCGGTATTATCTTATTGATGGTGTTTTTGCAAAATGTTACTTGGAATGCGGCTTATTATATTGGTAATGAATATCCCATCAGTAGCAATATGACCTATTTTAGGTTGCAATGGGGCGTTTTTATAACCATGTTGATCATGATTTGGGCCGGCGAGTTGTTTTTTAAGGACAAGACGGTCAATATTTGGCAAATAACAGATTCGTTGCCCGTTCCTGTCTGGGTTACCCAACTTTCCAGATTGGCAGCGATTATTGGACTGTCTTTTATATTAAGTGTGAGCTTTATTGTAGTATCCGTGTTTACCCAAGTGTTGTTGGGTGGAGCTTCTTATATAGATTTAGGACAATTTGCAGAGGACCTTTTGCTCTATCGTTGGGCCTTTTTGAACTTTGTACTTTGGGCGTCTTTGGTGTTTTTTGTGGGAGCTTTGACCAGCCATCGAATTTTCACACACCTTCTTTGTGTGGCCATTTTCATCTTCTTGATTGTTTCCTTTGATATGGGCATCATTGAAGATTTAAGGCTAGGATATGGTTTTACTCCTGGAGTTGAAGATTATTCGGAAATGAGCGGTTATGGTATATTTCAAGAATCGGCCAATTGGTTCTTCCTATTGTGGTTGGCTTTGGCCATTACCTTGGTCATGACCGGTGTTTGGCTATGGAAGCGGGGCTCGGATAAAAAATGGAAAAACAGACTTTCGTTGAAGAATATGCAACTTAGCATGGTTTCCAAAGGTGTGATGGTGTTGTTTTTTGGGGCATTCTTGTTTTTGATGTCGTTCATCACCAAAAATGTGTATGATAATGGCAACTTTATCCCAGATGCCGAAGAGGAACGATTGGATGCCTAGTACGAGATAAAATACAAGTATCTGGAAACCAAACCACAGCCCAAATATGAAACAATCGATGTAAAATTGGATCTATTTCCTTCAAAAAGAAGGGCAGAATTTACTGCTGATATCACATTGAACAACGAAAAGGGGGCAGATACCTTGTTTTTCAATACCAAGGATTTTGTCCAATTATCCAATGTGAAGCTGAACGGACAAGAATTGACCATGGGAAAAGGGGATGTCGAGCAAAACCTGACCGCCTATCCAATCCCGTCTACCTTACAAAAAGATAGCGTGTTGCAGCTTTCCTTGGTAGGGAGCAAACAATATGTCGGTTTTGTGCAGAGCGATTTTCAGGCAGATTTGACCAAAAAGGGAAGTTTTGGTAGTCTTCAGGATTTTTTACCTGTGAAAGGATATGATAGCGACAAGGAGTTATTGGAAAACCGGAAACGCCAAGAACAGGGATTGGAACGTCTGGATTCCAGAATGGCCACTGTTGATAATGCCTTTGCCCTTACCCAAAATGTGTTTGCTACGGATGCCGATTGGGTTACAGGTAAAATTATTATTAGTACCGAAGAAGGCCAAATTCCGTTTACGGCCGGAGCCTTACAAAAAATGGAAACTGAAGATGGTAGAACCACTTCCATCTATACCATTAAGAAACCCCAAGTGTTCAATTGGCAGGTAGGATCATCAGACTATAGCGTTGGCAAGGGCAAGGCCGGGAATATAGACTATTCCATTCTGCATAAACCCACCCATTCGTTCAATGTGGACCTCTATCAAGAAGCATTAAAAAAAGGGGTTGCTTTTATGCAAACCAACTTTGGGGCCAATTCGGTCGACAATCAACTTCAATTGGTAGAAATACACCGTTGGCAAGACGATCGGTATACCTTTGCCAATACCATTGCACTTTCTGAAAAAGAAGGTTGGGTGGCCGATACCGAAGGTTTACAGGAAAAAGCCTATCTCTATCAAACCATCGGTAGTGGATTGGCCAAACTGTGGCTGCAAAAAAACTTGACCATTGCCAATGTGCAAGGGGCGGATATGCTTACAATAGGGTTGCCAGAGGCGTTGGGACTCTTGTATGTGAAAAATGAAATAGGTGGGGAAGCGGTAATCAGCTTATCAAGAAAAGTTGGAAAAGTATGGCAAGGACAAAAATAACGAGCCCAACCAAGAACCACCATTGCTCTATGCCGATGGAGCGGAATATCTTGAAATCAATAAAGGGGCCGTGGCATTTTATAAGCTGATCCAAACCATGGGTTTTGAAGGATTCAATGGATATTTGGCAGAATGGGTCAACGGTAACCTGGACAATCCTACATTGTTCAATGACTTTTGCCAAAAAGCAGTAACTCATATAAAATCATCCGAAAAAAGGGAGATAAGGGCACTTTTTGAAACCAACGAACCGTATACAAACAATACTACAAACAGTAACTAGGACAGATTGATTTTTGGGTGATAACTTATATGCATGTGCATTACACTTATTGGAAAATTTAAGTAATGTCGATTGGGTTTCTGTTATTTCTTCTTTTTGACAGGAAAGCCAGATAAAGAATATGTCAAAGCAGAATGCAATAACAGTCCCTTATAGAATTCAGTGGGAATGTCACAGTATAGGAATATGACAAAACAGTGAGTTTGTTCCCAATTTGATATCAACATCCTCTGGATCACTCATAAAAACAAGAGGACGCTTTATCGCCCTCTTGCATTTATTCTCTCACCGCTACCAAAAAGATTTCTCCATTCCGTTAAATTGGTTGTTTCCCTACAAGAAACCATTGTGTTTTGGTCATGGAAGGTGGCGCCCTGTCGGGCGCTCTTTTGTGGAAAGGGAGAAAGAAGAAAGGATTGGAAATCTCTTTGGATTTCCTATGTTCCTAATCGTATAATCCAAATCACTTAATATTGAATTACATGTAGGTATCATGTTCTTGGGCCATTTAACCCTTGTCTTGTCCTAGAATAGGTTGTCATGATAGAAGCAATAATTTAAATTTAATCATGAAAAGTGTAAACTCCTATTCGGACGATTTTAAACGAAAGGTTGCCTCCCACTATCTGGGATCGGATCTCAGCATGGCGGCAACGGCAAAACTGTATGGTCTCAAAACACCTTCATCCGTGCAACAATGGGTGAAAAGGTTCTGTCCGGACCAGGCCCTGCCGAACGACGGTACCACCAAGGAACCGGCCTCAACTGTCCTACCGGACTCCCCGGAGGGGATGCTGGCCAGGATCAGGGAACTTGAGTCCGATCTGGCAAGCGAGAAGCTCAAAAATCTGGCCGCCAACAAAATGATAGACATTGCGGAAAGGGACCTTAAGATCAACATCAGAAAAAGTCTGGTGCCAAACAGTCCAAGAAATGAAAGAGACCATGCCCAAAACAAGTGTTGGGACGCTGTGCGGACTGTTTGGCAAAACGAGACAGGCCTATTATAAGTTTTTGAGATACGAGTACAGGACACTTGCCGAAAAGCAGTTGGTGCTCGAGATGGTTCAGAATGAACGCGCCATACTTCCCGGCGTGGGCGTGCGCAAGCTCCACAGCATCATCTTCGGGCCATCCTGCCCACAACAGGTTTCAATGGGCATGGATGCGCTCTTCGCCCTCCTGCGGGAAAACTCGATGCTGCTGCGACGCTCCAGAGGCAGGGCAAGGACCACCAATTCACACCATTCGTTTCGGCGGTACCCCAACCTGGCAAGGGAGATGACGGTCGATGCCCCACACCAGCTCTGGGTCAGTGACATAACCTATATCGACACGATGGAGGGATTCATGTACCTTTCGCTCGTCACGGACGCATATTCCAGGAAGATAATAGGATGGGACATATCCCCAAAACTAACGGCCTCCGGTGCGATCGGCGCCCTGAACATGGCCATATCACAGTTGCCGCATGGGACCGGTCCCAAACCGGTGCACCATTCGGACAGGGGCATCCAGTACTGCTGCGACAGGTACATAAGCATCCTTAAGGGTGCCGGCATCGGGATCAGTATGACAGAAAAGGTGGATCCCTTGGAAAATGCAATAGCCGAAAGGGTGAACGGCATACTGAAGACCGAATGGCTCAAGAACAATAGACCAAGGCTCAAAGTGGAGGCAATAGATATGTTCGGGGACATCGTCTCCTCTTACAATGGCCGTAGGCCCCATCTAAGTCTCAATATGCAGACCCCCGATTCGGCCCACATGTCCCACGGACCGATACCAAGGGCATGGAAAAATTATTGGAAGGAAAGACATAAATATGATCAGGGAACAAACCCCTGCATGATAACAAAGGGAACCTTGGGTGTAAACCTGACCTAAGATTATTGAAAAATGTGTAAACTCGTTATAGTATCAACCGCTTTAAGTGACAACTTTTTTCAGGACGAGACACATTTTTTGTACGATCGTACAAATGTATGATCATTTAAATGATCATGTGCTCCAAGGAAAATAAAGGAGGATTAAAGTAAAATATACAGGAAGGAAACTGGACAAAAGAACACTGGTAATCATCGTATAGAGGTAAGGATTTTTCAAAACGCTAATAAATTTGTCTTGATGATTTGCTATGTTAAGGCTGTTTGCGGATAAGGTGCCAAGCCTCATTATTGAACAATCACCATTTTTAAGTTCCCTTTCCTCAATGTCATACCCTTTCTGTTTTTTCCCTTTCCACTATTGGCCCAAACGGGCTTTAAAAATCAGTTTGGAAAATGACAATTGGACAACTGGTAAAGAGATTAAAATTAAGGGTATATTCATACATTGACCATTTTTCTCCCTTTCCATAGAAACTCACCCCTGTGATTTCGTCCAATTCCTTATTTCCAACACTGGATAAATTTACCGTACATATAACTCTGTACGGCAAATCCCTTGTAAACAATCAATAGACAATAGGTTTGTGGTATAGTTGATCGGAGGTCACGGAGCAAGTTGTGTTTTTGTAAACAAAAACTGCGCACTTCGTTTACAAGTGACCTTTTGAACAATACCAAAACCATAGAAAATGGCAAGACCTAAAAAGGACATATCAAAACAAAGGACGATTGTCATCGCCTTTAGGGTTTCACAAAGAGAATACGTGATCATTGCAAATAATGCGGAGACAGTCGGATTGTCCACGGCCGAATATATCCGGAGAAAATGTACTGGAAAATCCCTGCCAACCAAAAAGGTAAATCCAATGGACCGGAAACTTTTTGTCGAGCTGAGCAGGGTGGGAAACAACCTGAACCAACTTGCCAGGGTCTCGAACTCAGGTATCCGTGACCCTTTCAGCATTCATAAACAATTGGAGGAGGTAAAAATGTTGTTGCAACAGCTCAAATCAAATATCACCAACAATGATAGGTAAGATAGCCATAGGAAAGGATTTTTACGGTGTTCTTGCCTACAATGAAAAGAAGGTGAGCGAAGGTGTAGGACATGTGATCGATTCCAATATCGAACAATCCACAGCGGTAAACATGGCACAGGAATTCAATTTGATCAGGCATTTGCGTCCGGGACTTGGGAATGTGGTATTCCATGTTTCCTTGAACCTGCCCTACTCTGACCAATTGGACGATAAAGAATTTGCTTCATTGGGATGCGACTATCTGATGAAAATGGGTTTCGATAACAACCAGTTCATTATGTACCGTCATACGGACACAAAGCACGAACATATCCATATAGTGGCCAACAGGGTCAGGTATTCGAGCAGATTGGTAAGTGACAGCAACATTAAAAGAAGGAGCCGGGAAGTGATCAATGATCTGGAGAGGAAATATGGACTGACCCAAATTTCAACAAAAGCCAGTGCAACAAAATCACTTGACCAAAGAGAAATCGAGAAAACCCTAAGAACGGGCAGCTTACCCATCAAACTGATACTTCAGGAGAGGATCGGTTCGACAATTTCAAGGGCAACGGACACAACAGAATTTATCAAGTTGCTACAAGAGCAAAATATCTCGCCAAGATTCAACATAAGCAAGACCACGGGCAGGGTCTCGGGCATATCGTTCAACTATCAAGGCATAGTGTACAAAGGCAGTACGCTCGGCAAAAAATATTCATGGAACAGTATCGTAAAACAAATCGATCATGAGCAAGACAGAGACCGTACAGTTATACTATCGACTAATGGAAAAGAACGGGGAACTGATAGAGCTGGCAAAGGAAACCTTGGAACGACAATCAAACCTGAGCCAAGAAGTGAGGGAGTTGCAAAAGGCACTGAAGATCCTACTCAACAATCAAAAGGTCATGTGGGAGAAATTGAGGGAAATGGAATGACCGGGCCTTTGGCAAATGAAACGGATTGGACTCCCTTTAAACTGGAACTCAATGACCATGGTGCGAGGAAAAAGTCCAAAAGAAAGAAGAAAAGGAAAGGGCTGGGCCTGTAGAACATGAACTTATGAAAGATAACAATAAGCAGGAACATTCAGGATTGTCCCCTTCCGAGATCCAGGTATTGGAGATGGTACGCAGCAAAAGGTTCCTGTCCATCAAAGTGATCATCAAGAACGGGGAGGTCGATGCCATTGAAGGTCTGGAACGATTGGACACAGGGGAACGTATCATCGATATGTTGAAACAACATGATTTTCAAAATCTGGAAATCAAACAAAGTAATGGTAAGATCGTCTGTGTGAACAGGATCTTTAGAAAAAAGATCGACCCTGTCGCAAAAACCAAAAGTTGTTGACCGACAACCCATAAGTATGGAATAAAACAATGGTCCCACAAGGGACCGGATCGATTAAAAAAGGTAAATTAAAGCCTGCTTTACAAATACGGTAGTGACCTTCAAGATTCAGGAGCTATTGCTATTTATAGGAAATGTCAAACCCGATAATCGAGCTAAAGCGGAAAAACAGAACATTCAACAGTACATGGCTCAGAACATATAAAGGTTTTGAGGACTGCCCGGAGAAAGAAGCGAAAAAGATCGTGGAACAACTCCAGGAACTCGCCGACATAGTTTGCCGCCATGTCCAAAAAGGGAACATATGAACTTAGAGGTATTCAGTCAATTTGCGAAAAAGGAAAAGGGAAGGATCATAGGAAAGAACAATACGGCCGTTATCTACACCCGTGTTTCCAGTAAGGAGCAATTTGACAACAATGCCAGTCTCAGCACCCAACTCAAATATTGCCAGGAATATGCAATTCGAAAAGAATTGGAGGTATTGGAATATTTTGGGGGAACCTATGAATCTGCCAAGAGCGATGAGCGCAGGGAGTTCCAAAGGATGCTCAGCTATGTCAAAAGGAGAAAGAACATCGGCTATATCATCGTCTATTCCTACGATAGGTTTTCGCGCACGGGTGCGAACGGCGCGTATATCAGCGAACAGTTAAAAAAGCAGGGAGTTGCCGTTATATCGGCCACCCAGGAAATCGATGTGACCACAAGTGCGGGTACTTTCCAGGAAAACCTGTACCATATGTTCTCCCACTTCGATAACCAGATCCGTAGGGACAAATCCATTACGGGAATGCGGGAGAAGCTGCGAAGGGGCCATTGGACGGGTGCCTATCCATTTGGGTATACCAATACGAATCCCGGGAAAGGGAAGATCCCGAATTTTGTGATCTCGGAGGAAGGAAAATTGCTCAAACAAGCTTTTTTATGGAAGGCAAATTCCAACATGTCCCACGTCGAGATTGCAAAACGACTTAAAGACAAGGGCTTGGACATACGTGCAAAAAGATTGACGGACCTTTTCAGGAACCCGTTCTATTGTGGCCTTATCGTGAACAGTCTTATTCCAGGTGAAGTGATCCAAGGGAAACACGAGGCCCTGATATCGAAAGAAATGTTTCTTAAGATCCACAATCTGCTCCATGCAGGTGAACCACCGAAGAAATATTCGTTCGATGACGAAAACCTGCCGTTGAAGATGTTTGTCAGATCTTCGGTCTGTGGAACACCCTACACTGGATATATAGTCAAGAAAAAGGGCCTGTACTATTACAAGAACAGGCGTAAGGGCAGCAAGGAGAACAGAAGTGCCAATAAGCTCCATAAAGAGTTCCTGAATGTATTGGGGAGGTTTACACTGGCCGACAAAAAGTATATCGAGCCTTTGACCGATATCATACACGATACCTTGATCGATAAAAACCAAGAGGCACTTGAGGATCAAAAGCGGTTGACCAAAGAACTCGGCCAACTTAAAGAAAGGATGGACACATTGGAGAGAAGATATGTCATGCTGAACGAGATCACAAAGTCCCAGTACGACCTTTTCATGCCGGAACTGAAAGCCGAGCAAAGGGAACTGGAGATGAAATTGGAAAATGGGGGAATAAATAGTTCGAACCTCAAAAAGTCCGTAAAATTGGCACTTGGTTATGCCTGTAACCTGCCATCATTGTGGAAGTTAGGGGATCTGGAAACAAAAAGGTCCATACAATATATGGTGTTCCCAGACGGGATTGGGTATGACTTCAAAAACAAGCAAGTTCGAACTTTTCGGGTCAATGAGATTTTTGGCGCAATCTCTTTGTTTACAGGGGATTTGAAGGGTAAAGGAAAAGGGGACTTCCACTCGATCTGTAGAAAATCCCCTTTAGTGACCGCGGCAGGATTCAAACCTGCAACCTTCTGAGCCGTAATCAGATGCGCTATTCAGTTGCGCCACGCGGCCTTTAACAGGGGTGCAAATATATTTCTTTTTACCTTTACTACAAAACCACCTCATCTAAAAATATATATGGATTTTGCTGCCTACGTCCGTGATATAGAAGACTTTCCAAAGCAAGGGGTAATCTTTAAGGACATAACTCCGCTTTTAAATAATCCCGAAGCCCTCAAAAAAGCTTGCGATGCCCTATTAGGTTTTACCACAAATATGAAAATTGATAAGGTGGTGGGTGTGGATAGTAGGGGTTTTATTTTTGCCCCAATGCTAGCGGAACGACTCAACGCGGGTTTTGTTCCTGTGCGTAAAAAGGGAAAATTGCCGCATAAAACGGTTTCCGAGGCCTATGAACTGGAATATGGTTCTGAAATTTTGGAAATTCATACCGATGCCATAAAGAAAGGGGAGAAGGTGTTGATTCATGATGATGTGTTGGCAACCGGAGGAACGGCCAGTGCTGTCTGCAAATTAGTGGAAAAATTAGGTGGAGAAGTGGTGCAGTGCAATTTCTTGATAGAACTCACCTTTTTGAATGGAGCGGGAAAACTGAACGGCTATCAAATTGAGGCTCTATTGCAATATTAACTGTCCAAAGCCCTTGTGGTGACATAGTAGCGCCATCCAATTATCGCCAATTGTAATTTGGAAGCCTTGGCCAAATCCAACCCCCGTTTGGTGTAGGAGGGGAGGAGGGCTTTGTTGATTTTGGCAAGTATTTTATAGAACATGGTTCAATGGGTTGGTCTATACAAATATAACCAACTTACAACGAATCATTGTCTTCTTGATAGGTACAAAAAAGGGCCATCACCGATGACCCTTTTTAAATTTATTTGTTGGCTTCTATCCAGCCGTCAATTTTGTCTTCCAACAATGCCAAGGGTACGCATCCTGTTTCCAATACCTGGTTGTGGAACTGACCAATGTTAAACTTGTCCCCAAGTGCATCTTCTGCTTTTTTGCGCAATTCGCGAATCTTCAGTTGGCCAATTTTATAGGAAAGTGCCTGCCCTGGATTAGCCATATACCGCTCAATTTCAGAAATGATACTTGCTTCGGGTTCGGCTTCATTATCTAAAGAATATTGTATGGCCTCCTCACGCGTCCATCCCTTGGAATGTAACCCGGTATCCACAACTAGCCTGACCGCTCGGTGCATTTCGGCTCCCAGCATACCAAAATATTGATAAGGGTCTGTGTACAATCCCAATTCTTTACCCAAAGACTCTGCATAGAGGGCCCAACCCTCACCATAACCACTGTACCAAAGGGTCTTTCTGAATTGTGGTAATTCTTCATTCTCTTGCGTTAATGAAATTTGATAATGGTGGCCTGGAATAGCTTCATGCAAGAAAAGGGATTCGTCTGAATAAATATTGTATTGGGTCGCATCAGGAATCGGTACATAAAAAACGCCGGGACGGGTACCGTCCAATGAGCCCGGATTATATTCCGCACTGGCGGATTTTTCACGGAAGGCTTCGGTCCTTCGAACTACAAATGGTGTTTTGGGCTTATTGTCGAACAACTTTTCCAATTGCGGTTTCATCCGATCATGAATCTCATTAAAATGTGTAATCACTTCCTCAGGTTCGGTAAATGGCATGAGTTCTTCATTGCCACGGACATAATCAAAGAACGCTTTTAGATCGCCTTCAAAACCGACCTGTTCCTTTATTTTTTCCATTTCTGAACGAATACGTGCCACTTCGCTCAATCCCAATTCATGGATTTCGGCAGCCGTCATGTTGGTGGTGGTATATTTCTTTATTTGATGGGCGTAATAAGCATCGCCATTGGGCTCGCCCTGAATACCGCTGGATTCTCTTCCCGCATCCAAGTATTCAGTGCTCATAAAAGCATGTAATTTGGTGTAGGCCGGAACAATTTTGTTGGAAATCATATCCGAATACGCTTCAGTAAGCATAGCTTTCTCTTCGTCCGTAAAATCAGCAGGCATATTTTGTATGGGTTGGTAAAACAAATGCTGCTCCACATCTTCCTCCACTTGCGACTCCAATTGGGGTAAGACTTTAATGATCAACGATTTTGGAAGTACATATCCTTTTTCAATACCTTCCCTCATCTTATCCTCAGCACTGGAGAGCCATTCCAAATATTCTTCCACACGCTTCATCCAATTTTGGTAGTCCTCAACGGTTTCAAAAGGTTGTGCACTGGCGCCACTGGCCAATTGCCCCATGAAAAGGTTTTGGGACCACATTTGATCAATTGGAGTGAGGTCGGCATTATAGTTGAACTCTGCCAAATTAATGTCGCATTCCCATTCTAAAATGGCCTTGCTCATCTGTTCGCTTTCGGTGAGTGTTTCATCAGGAAATTCAGAAAGCTTGTTCTTATAGCTTTCGTAATACGCCTTTTCTTCGGCTTTGTATGTATCCGAAAGCACATTTGGAAACGAATCATCATATCTATGGTCACCGGCAAGTGTGGCCGTAATGGGGTTCAACTTTAAACCATCTTCATAATAATTCTCCAACAATGCTCCAAATTCCGCATTTGGGGAAGGCATTTCTTCTTTTTTGGATTCTTGTTTACAGGCCACCATGAATATTAGGGCCACCAGTAAAATTGTTATTTTTTTCACTTTTTAGGTTTGATCTGTTACAGATGTAAAGTAACTAAATCAAAACTACAAGGCATAATTCGAGTGCTAAAGTTTTAATAAAATGAAAAATACAACAGTCTAAGTAATGTGATAAATGGTAAAAAAGGACAAAATCTTCATATACTACAAAAGGATAGTTTCTATGAGCTGTATCAGCAAAAACACGAGAAACTTTACAATGGAAATCATGGTTTTGTTTGATTTAAATGGTTACGAATTAAAGCTGTAAACCGGTTCTATTTTTTGAAGATAAAATGATAAACTTCATGTTTCCAAGTATTTACCCTAAAATCTATGCAATTGCATACAAGATTGTAGTTTTTTAAACGAGATACTACTTGAATATTTTATTGACGCCTTGGTTCATGTTTTAAAATGTAACATGAAATTAACGTTTGTATTGCTATTTGTAACATTTGTAGGGGCTTTTTGAGGCTGTTTTTGAAAACCAAGGGGCGTTTCGCTTAAAAAAGGGCCTTTTTGGGTAATCTCGTTTTGGAGAAGGACATAAAAAAAGCCAACCCAAGGAGGTTGGCCTGATGCTTTTTTTGTCTTTTTTTAAAAATTAATTCTTCTTTTTGGTGGTAATTTCAATAACGCCGTTTTTGCCTTTTGTACCGTATTTTTTTTCAGCTGGGTCATCTTTCAAAACGTCAATGCGTTCAATCTCCTCGGGAGCCATTCCAAGATTGCTCATATCGGTGTTTGGGTGTTCAACACCGTCAATAACAATAAGTGGAGGGTTATCCGAAGAAATCCGTACTGCAACCTCATTATTTTTGTTGTCTACTTGGGTTGTGGCAGGTTCATCTTCGGGAGTGTCAAATTTAGTTTTAAGACCTCTATACTTTTTAGTGGTGATTTCAACAACACCGTTCTTTCCCTTTGAGCCATACTTTTCTGTGGCTGTTTCATCTTTCAGGACATTGATGCTTTTAATATCTCCAGGAGTTATTGCAAGATTGTCTATATCTACATCTTTTTTAATGATTCCATCTATGACAACCAAAGGTTTTTCTTGGGAACTGTTTCTAATACTTACAGGTTTATCAACAGAACCATAATCGGTAGCCTTTACTTGCGCAACAGTGGTGGTTTGAAAACTTAGAACAAAAACCACCAAGAAGGGTAGGACAATTCCAAATTTCCAAACGTTGCTTTTCTGGGATTTCTTTTTGTTTAACATGACTATTCGTTTTTTGATTATTGAATTATAAAATGAATTTGAAAAATAGGGATGCGTTGCGCCCACTGTGGTCTTCAACATTAAATTTTGGTACCCAACTCTATCGCTACCTGATTTTAATGCTCCTTGGTCTGCAATGAACTCCAAATTATGCTCCAGATTATCCTTGTACAGCCAGATAAAAGGATTGAACCATTGTATTAGGATTACGGTATGCATCAATAGAATGTCCAGGGAATGAAAGCCGCGGATGTGCACTTGCTCGTGGGTGACAATCGTTGCAAAATCTGATTGAGTCAACGTTTCTGGGTTATAGATCAGGTAATTGAAAAAGGAGAAAGGGGTAGTGTTATTCTGGGTTTCAACAAAGTTGATGCCGTCTTCTCTTTGGCAGTCCCCCTTTGTAACGATTCGCTTCAAGGATAAAAAGTTTACTGCCAGACGTATCAATAGAAAGGTAGTTCCCAAAACATAAACTACGGATAGCATGGTAAGCCAAACAGAAGTCGAGGATTCATTTGGGATGGTCTCAGCCATCCCATTTGCGCTGTTCAGGGACAGAGCAATCGGTTCGATCCAAACATTTTCCTCGATACTGATGAAAGGAATTAAGAATGACAAAACCAAACCAGCGATAAGGAATACCCGATTTGCGTTGAAAAAGGTTTCTTTTTTCAGAAAAAGGACATAGCAGAGCAAGAAAAGTGTGGAAATTCCTGCTGATTTCAAGATGTAAAGTAAAAACCCTTCCATTTATTTATTTTTTTCGATGAGTTCAAGGATCTCTCTCAGTTCCTCTGCCGAGATTTTCTCTTCCTTCGCGAAAAAGGAGACCAAGCTTTTATAAGAGTTATCGTAATAATCCATTATGGTGGAGTTGATGAATTTTTTTCGATACGCCTCCTTCGTTACTAATGGGTAGTATCGATGAGTGTTCCCAAAAGCCTCATGGTCCACATAATTTTTTTCCTCAAGATTTCGGACAATGGTGGATAAGGTATTGTAATGGGGTTTTTCACCGGAAAGTTCAGCCATAATTTCTTTTACAAAGGCTTTTTCCAGACGCCAAAGTATTTTCATTACTTCTTCTTCCTTGTTGGTCAATTTTTGCATGACATGAATTTTATATCGACCAAAATAAAACTAATTATTAAGTTATACAACTATTTTTATAGTTAAACTACTAAAAAAACAGTTCACTCTTTTTCGACCTTCTCCTTTACAGGCGTAAATCTTCCTCTATATTTGCCACAAATTGTTTTTTTTGGAAAACGTACTTTTTATTCTTCTTGGATTGGTTTTGCTTATTGCTGGGGGAAATTGGTTGTTGAAATCTGCTGTGGCCTTATCCCTTAGATTGGCCATTCCCAAAATTGTCATTGGAATGACCATAGTCTCTTTTGCCACCTCAGCACCAGAACTTATTGTAAGCGTCAAGGCTGCTTTGGATGGGTTTCCCGATCTTGCCTTAGGAAATGTGGTGGGGTCCAATATCGCCAATCTTGGATTGGTGCTGGCCATTACTGTGATTATGGGCAGTATTGATGTCCGCAAAAGTTTTTACACAACAGATTGGCCCGTGATGATGGTAGCTTCCTTGCTCTTTTGTGGGTTTATTTACTTTGATGGGGTTCTGCAAAAATACGAAGGGGTTATTCTTGTGGCTTTGTTGTTTGTATTTCTTATATATCTACTTCGATTTCAAAAGACAGCAGTTGTAGATGAAATGCCGGAAGATGATGTAATTCTTCCTTTGTATAAAATTGTATTGTATTTGTGCATTGGAGGCACGGCGCTTTGGGGCGGATCCGAGCTCTTGATCAATGGAGCTGTTGGAATGGCCTCAACCCTTGGGGTCAGCGATAGGATTATAGGCATAACCGTGGTATCGGTAGGGACCAGTATTCCGGAGTTGGCCGCTTCTGTCATTGCGGTACTGAAAAAGGAAAAAGCCATTTCTTTGGGAAATTTGATTGGATCCAACATTTTTAACCTTTTGGCCGTACTTGGAATTACATCCATAATAACCCCTATCACTGTTATGGATCAAGGATTGCTCTCCAGTGATATTTTTTGGATGTTGGGCATCTCTTTCTTGATACTGCCCTTGGTGTTTTTTCCAAAAGGATTGCGCCTGGGATGGAGAGACGGTTTGGTGCTGCTCCTATTTTATGGAAGCTTTGTCTATATGACCATAAAATAAAAACCGCCCCAAAATTGGGACGGTTTACATCTATAATCAACAACTAATTTATATACCTTATACCTTAGCGGATTTAACGGTCTTGATGATTCTTGCCGCTACTTTGTAGGGATCGGCATTAGAAGCAGGTCTTCTATCTTCCAACCAACCTTTCCAACCTTTTTCAACGGTCATAATAGGAATTCTAATGGAAGCGCCCCTATCAGAAACACCATAGCTGAAATCCTTAATGGAAGCAGTTTCGTGCTTACCGGTCAAACGCTCGTCGTTAAACTCACCATAAACAGCAATATGCTCGGCAGTAACAGGTCTGAACGCCTCACAAATTTTCTCATAAATTTCTTTGGAACCAGCAGTTCTCAAAGTAGTGTTGGAGAAGTTGGCGTGCATACCGGAACCGTTCCAATCCCCTTTAATGGGTTTTGGGTGGTACTCAATGTAGTATCCGTAGCTTTCGGTCAATCTTTGAAGTAAGTAGCGGGCAACCCAAATTTCATCGCCTGCTTTTTTGGCACCTTTGGCGAATAATTGGAATTCCCACTGTCCAGCAGCAACTTCTTGGTTGATTCCTTCAAATTGAAGACCAGCTTCCAAACAAAGATCGGCATGCTCTTCAACAAGGTCTCTTCCCCAAGTATTTCTTCCGCCTACGGAACAATAGTATAGACCTTGTGGTCCTGGATAACCACCAACAGGGAAACCAAGCGGTAACAATGTGGCAGTATCCATGATGAAGTATTCTTGTTCAAAACCAAACCAGAAATCATCATTTTCATCATCGATTGTCGCTCTTGAGTTGCTTTCGTGTGGAGTCCCATCTGGGTTCATAACCTCGGTCATTACCAAAAATCCATTTTTTCGTGCAGGGTCTGGATAAATGGCAACAGGTTTTAGCAAACAGTCAGAAGAACCACCCTCAGCCTGTTTTGTTGATGAACCGTCAAAAGACCACAGTGGACAATCTTCCAACTTTCCGCTGAAATCTTCCTCGATCCTTGTCTTGCTTCTAATGTTGGCCGTTGGCTCATAACCATCCAACCATAGATACTCTAATTTAGATTTGCTCATAATTCTGGTAGTTATTTGTTCTCAAATTCACGATTGACAAAAATAGTTTTTTCATTGAATAATATGCATTTTGAAGGGTTAAAATCACAAACTACATCCTATTATTTATATTACCCCATATTTTAGGTAGGGTTGACTGAAAAAAAAGTATTTTTTAGAGGATTTATTATTAAATTGTTAATTGTAGCTTTGCGGAATTAATACAAATCAAGATGCCAAAAACAAGATTTCAGGCCTTGGCCGAAAGCCAAAGAAGGGAGCACAAAAACATAGAGGAATCGGGAAAGCGTTCAGAACTTTTCGGAAAGCAGGTGTTCAATGAAGAGAAAATGCTCCAATTTCTAACAAAGGAAGCTTTTGATAATGTAAAATCGGCCATATTCCAAGGTAGTAAAATCGATAGAAAAATAGCCGACCAAGTGGCAGAGGGTATGAAAGCGTGGGCCCTGTCCATGGGTGCAACGCACTATACCCACTGGTTTCAGCCCTTAACGGGCGCCACAGCGGAAAAACACGACGCCTTTTTTGATGTTTTGCCCGAAGGAAAGGCCATGGAAAAGTTTGGCGGTGCCCAGTTGGTGCAACAAGAACCCGATGCATCAAGCTTTCCCAGTGGCGGGATTCGAAACACTTTTGAGGCCCGTGGGTATACCGCTTGGGACCCAACATCACCAGCATTCGTCTACAAGACCACACTTTGTATCCCAACCATTTTTGTGGCTTACACCGGAGAGGCTTTGGACAACAAGGCTCCACTTTTGAGAGCATTGCATGCCGTAGATCAAGCGGCTACCAGTGTAGCCCAATATTTCGATAAAAACGTACGGAAAGTGTACGCCACCTTGGGATGGGAGCAAGAATATTTTTTGGTGGACAAGGCACTGGCCCAATCCCGATTGGACTTGACCATGACTGGTAGGACATTGGTCGGGAATTTTTCAGCGAAAGGCCAGCAATTGGACGACCATTATTTTGGGGTGATACCACCACGGGTCTTGAGTTTTATGAGCGATTTGGAAAAACAGTGTACCCAATTGGGCATTCCGGTTAAAACCAGGCACAATGAAGTGGCACCTAACCAGTTTGAGCTGGCCCCTGTCTTTGAAGAGGCCAACCTTTCCGTGGACCACAACCTCTTGTTGATGGACGTGATGGAAGAAATTGCGAGCAAGCATAATTTTAAGGTGCTCTTCCATGAGAAACCCTTCGCGGGGATCAATGGTTCCGGAAAGCACAACAACTGGTCTTTGGCCACGGATACAGGTGTGAATCTGTTGAGTCCGGGTACCACCCCCATGAAAAACCTTCAATTTTTGACTTTCTTTGTCAATACCATAAAAGCAGTGGATACCTACGAGGAACTGTTGCGTTCTTCCATTGCATCTGCCAGTAACGATCACAGGTTGGGGGCCAATGAAGCCCCGCCGCCCATTCTTTCCATATTTATTGGAAAACAATTGAGCGATGTGCTGGATGAACTGGAAGGCGTTTCCAAAGGAAAACTGTCCCCAGAGGAAAAAACAGAGCTCAAACTCAATGTGGTTGGTAAGATTCCTGAAATTTTGTTGGATAATACGGATAGAAACCGAACTTCTCCCTTCGCCTTTACAGGAAATAAGTTTGAAATGAGGGGGGTTGGGGCCAAGATGAATTGCGCCAAACCCATGACACTGCTCAATACCATTGTAGCCAAACAACTCACTGATTTTAAAAAAGAAGTAGATGCGCTGATTGACAAGAAAAACCTGAAAAAGGATGAAGCTGTCTTCAATGTTTTGCGGGAATACATTAAAACCTCCAAAAGAATCCGTTTTGAAGGTGATGGCTATGGGATGGAATGGCAAGAAGAGGCAAGAAGGCGAAAGCTAAGCTTCAATAAAAACACGCCTGAAGCCTTGCAGATAATCACCTCAAAAGAAAGTGTGGGGCTGTTCAAGGAAATGGATGTTATGAGTGAGGTGGAGCTCAAGGCACGGCAAGATGTGGAGTTGGGCGCCTATATTTTCCATATCCAGATTGAGGGAAGGGTATTGGGAGAAATGGTATACAATCATATTATTCCAGCAGCTATCCGATACCAAAACCTTTTGTTGGAAAATGTTGGAGGGTTAAAAGAGGTCTATGGTGCAGCCCACAAAAAGGTGGCCGAAAGCCAATTGAATTTGTTGGAACAAGTGGGGGAGCATATTCTAGAAATCAAGAAATTGACGGATGAAATGACGGATGCCCGAAAAAGGGCCAACGGACTTTCCACCATCAACAAAAAGGCGCAGGCCTATTGCAACAATGTAAAACCGTATTTTGATACCATCCGGGAACAATCCGATAAATTGGAAAAGCTCATTGCGGATGATCTTTGGCCTTTTACAAAATACAGGGAAATCTTGTTTACAAAGTAGAAAAGGGTATCTAAAGACCACTTTTCAAAAGTGCTTAACAACCTAGCCATGAATTGATGGTTTTCCGCTATTTTTGCCCAAACCAAGATTATGTCGTCGGACACCAGTAAAAGATATGCACAGCGCGGGGTTTCCGCCTCCAAGGAAGATGTGCACAATGCCATCAAGAATATAGACAAGGGCCTTTTTCCAAAGGCGTTCTGCAAAATTGTACCCGATTATTTAACAGGTAGCGCAAATCACTGTTTGGTCATGCATGCCGATGGTGCGGGAACCAAGTCTTCCCTGGCCTATATGTACTGGAAGGAAACCGGGGACATTTCCGTATGGAAAGGCATTGCCCAAGACGCCCTTATCATGAATGTTGATGATCTTATTTGTGTGGGTGCCACGGACAATATTATGTTGTCCTCTACCATTGGACGAAACAAAAACCTGATTCCTGGAGAGGTCATTTCGGCAATCATCAACGGTACGGAAGAATTGATTTCCGATTTAAATGAACATGGCATCACCATCCACTCCACAGGTGGAGAAACCGCCGATGTGGGCGATTTGGTACGGACCATTATTGTGGATTCCACGGTCACCGCCCGAATGGAACGTTCCAAGGTAATCGACAATGCCAATATTAAGGCAGGTGATGTTATCGTGGGGCTGGCTTCCTTTGGAAAAGCGACCTACGAAAGCGAATATAACGGGGGCATGGGCAGTAATGGACTAACCTCGGCCCGACATGATGTATTTGGGAAATATTTGGCTCAAAAATATCCTGAAAGCTATGATGCCTCGGTTCCTGAAGAATTGGTGTATTCCGGAAAAACAAAACTGACCGACAAAGTACCCAACGCTCCTTTGGATGCTGGAAAATTGGTGCTTTCACCCACCCGAACCTATGCACCTATTGTCAAAAAAGTATTGAAAAAATACAGAGCAGACCAAGTCCACGGCATAGTCCATTGCAGTGGCGGGGCACAGACCAAGATTCTTCATTTTGTGGAGAACCTGCACATCATAAAAGACAACATGTTTGAAGTTCCACCACTCTTTAAATTGATTCAGGAACAATCCGGTACCGATTGGAAGGAAATGTACCAGGTTTTTAACTGTGGACATCGTATGGAACTTTATGTGAATGAGCAAGTTGCGGACAGCATCATCAAAATTTCCAAAAGTTTTGATGTTGATGCCCAGATTATTGGTCGTGTGGAAGCTTCAGAAAGCAAAAAATTGACCATACAAAGTACGTATGGCAAGTTTGTGTATTAGCATACGAATCAGCGTATTTCAACGTTCTTTCTATAAACCTCTTGCTATGGAAAGAAAAGAATTTTTAAGAAGCTTGGGTGCAGGTGCAGCATTTGCCCTTATGTTTCCGTGTGCTCAAGGATGCTCCAAAGATGGTGAACTGGAAACTTTTCCGGTCTCGAATGGGGTTGACTTTACCATTGACCTGGACTCAGCGGAAGCAGCGCCATTGGCAAACAATGGGGGCTATATTTCGGTGAAATCTTCTCAAAGTCTCTCGTATTTTGATATTGTTGTGGCCCGAAACCTTCAAGGTGAACTTATTGCAGCAAGCAAAATTTGCAGTCACCAAGGAACCGAGGAAATACGATTCATTTCTGAGGATGGGGGTGTATTCCATTGTTCCACCCATCAATCCAGATTTGCACAAGATGGTACATCGCTCAATTTGAACACTACCAGTACCCCTTTAAAAATTTTTAGTACCGAACTCAATGGCACCACTCTTCGGGTTTTTGAGTAATCGGGTGAACCCAAATCATATGAAGAAGTTCTTGACCATAGCACTTTTAGCCCTTGTTGGAACCCTACATGCCCAAAAATGGCAGACCAGTTTTAACGATGCCGTAGATGTGGCCAATAAGGAAGACAAACCCATTGTATTGGTTTTTTCAGGGTCTGATTGGTGTGCTCCCTGCATCCGATTAAAGCGAAATATTTTGGAATCCGAGGAATTCAAAAGCTATGCTTCTTCGCATTATGTGCTCTATAATGCCGATTTTCCCCGAAAGAAAAAAAATCAACTTCCTGAAGATAAAACAGCAGTCAATAGAACATTGGCTGAAAAATACAATCCCAAGGGTTATTTTCCTTTGGTAGTGGTTTTGGACAAGAAACAATCCGTTTTGGGGAAGACTGGTTTTAATGTTAGGGCTACCCCTAAAAAATACATTGCTACCCTTAATGATTTTGTAAAATGAAAACGCTCCCTGTCCTTTTTTGCAGCCTTTTTTGCATGCTGTCTCAAGGACAGTTGGTGCAACGGGACATTACGGTGAAAAAGACCCTGAAGCTTATGGGCACCCGGTTTGAGATTACCGTGGTGGCCCCCAACGAGGAAATTGGCTATCTGGATATTGATGAAGCCGTTTCAGAAATAGAGCGGATAGAAAAAATGATTTCTTCATGGGACGAAGCTTCCGAAACTTCCAAAATAAATAAGAATGCAGGTATACAGCCTGTAAAAGTGAGCCCAGAATTGTTCAGCTTGATAGAACGTGCGATAAAAATCTCTGAAATCACAGATGGGGCCTTTGACATTACCTATGCATCCATGGACAACATTTGGAAGTTCGATGGTAGCATGGATCGTACGCCATCCGAGAAGGAAATTCAAAAATCCATAGCAAAAATCGGCTACAAAAAAATAATATTGAATCCAGATGAGCAAACCGTGTTTTTAAGCGAACCCGGTATGCGAATAGGATTCGGGGCCATTGGCAAGGGGTATGCTGCGGACAAGGCCAAGGAGCTTTTAACCTCCAAACAGGTCAAGGGAGGAATTATCAATGCTTCGGGCGATTTGACCACTTGGGGCACCAAGGTAACCGGCGAAAAATGGTTGGTGGGCATTGCCAATCCCCTTAGCAAGGACAAAGTGTTCAGTTGGCTGCCTGTAGTGGAATCTTCAGTGGCTACATCAGGCAATTACGAGAAATATATCACCCTGAACGGTAAAAAATATTCCCATATCATTGACCCGCGCACTGGATACCCTACTACGGGCATCAACAGTGTGTCGGTTTTTGCCAAGCATGCCGAACTGTGTGATGCCCTGGCCACGGCGGTTTTTATCATGGGAAAGGATACTGGTATCCACATGATCAATCAGATTGACGGGGTGGAGGTAGTTGTGGTGGATTCAGACAATAAAATACACAAGAGTTCGGGAATCATTTTCGACACGAATCCGTAAATTTAATGCATGGGAAAACTTCTTTTTTTCTTTCTCCTTTTAATTTTTTCCAGTTCGTGTGTTGCGGTTCGGGAATATGAGAAGGTGTACGTGAACGATGTTGAGATGCAACTGGGTGCAAGACCTTCAGAACGTTTTGAGACCAATTTACATATCTATCGCGAAGCTTCATCAGGGGCCAATGGGGGAAAAACAGGAGGTGGTTGTGGATGTAATTAAGATATCAGTTTCAATGACCAACAACCTCAAGAAAGTTTGGGTACTAACTCTATGCATCTTTTGCATGTTTGCCGGATGGGCACAGCAGACCGATACTTCCTATAAAAGAAGGGTATTGGAGACCAGTGAAATTGATATGTTGTTCAGTTATTATGATCAGGACGGGCAGCATGCCGCCGTTACTGGTGGAGAGGGCACTGAAGAATTGACCGACGCCACCTCCACATTGGTTTTGCGCATGCCCATGAACGAGGATGACATTCTTACGGTGGATGTGGGATTGTCTGCGTACACTTCCGCATCGTCCAGTAACGTAAATCCGTGGGATGGGCGTAGGGAAGGCAACCCTTTTGATGCTTCATCGGGCGAATCTAGAAAAGACCTGTTGGCCTATATCAACCCCAGTTACCAGCACAGTTCGGAGGACCGTAATTCCATTTGGAGTGCCAATATCTATTTTTCTTCAGAATACGATTATTTTTCTTTTGGTTTTGGAGGAAGCTATACCCGATTGTTCAATGAAAACAACACAGAGCTTACACTGAGCAGCCGTGTTTTTCTGGATAAATGGAATGCCATATATCCTATAGAGCTTAGGGATGGTTTTTTTGATGATAGGATTACGGGTAGTGGAACCTACAATCCCAATTTTACGGAATTTGGAAAGGAAAATCGGAACTCTTACACACTATCATTTGGTTTTTCACAGATTTTGAGCCAAAAATTGCAAGGAGCTTTGTTTGTGGACCTCGTTACGCAAACCGGACTATTGAGCACCCCATTTCAACGAGTGTACTTTTCGGACAACAGCGACTTTTTCATTGAGGATTTTCAATTGGCCGATAATGTGGAGCAGCTACCGGACAGTCGGTTAAAGGTTCCTGTTGGGGGCCGTTTGAACTATTATGTGAACGATTTGTTGGTGTTGCGGTCCTATTACCGCTATTATTGGGATGATTGGGGGATAACCTCACATACGGCAAGTCTTGAAGCGCCTTTTAAATTAACGGACAGGTTTACGTTGTATCCTTCGTATCGCTATTATACCCAAACCGCTGCAGATTATTTTTATCCTAAGGAGACAGCCTTGTCATCTTATGAGTTTTACACATCAGATTACGATTTATCCGGATATGATGCCCATCAGTATGGTTTGGGCATTCAATACAAGGATATTTTTGCCAGCACCCGGATTTTCAACTTTGGGTTAAAGACCATCGACCTGCGTTTTAGTCAATATGACCGTAGTGATGGGCTCAATGCATTTATTATTACCTTGGGGACCACCTTTATCGGGAATTAGGCATGGTGTAGCCTTCGTTTTCCAAATCCTTAATACCCTTTATCAATTTGGAGTGTCCGTTGGTGAGAAAATAAGTATTGTCGCTAACTTCAAGAATATCTTTATAAAAATGGTCGGTGATTAAGATGATTCTATCCTTTTTTTGTTCTGCTATAATGGATTTTATCTTTTCAACATAAAGTGGAGAGATAAAGGAAAAAGGCTCATCAAGGAAGATGATTTTTTTGTTCTGATGTAAAATTAGGTAGGTCTCCAAAACTTTTACTTCCCCACTAGATAGCTCGGAAATAGTTGGGTTCTGGTAAATTTTAAAGCTCTCGAATGTTTTCGAGAACTGGTCCCAATCTACTTCAAAAAGGGTGAAGGCAGTTTGCACTTTCATTGTTTTGGGTAAGAGCGGATGTTGAGGTAGGTAAGCTACTTTGTTGATCAGAAAAAGGTTCTTCCGAATGACCTTGCTATCTATCCGAACAGATTTATACTTTGGAGTCAAACACCCAAATATGATTTTAAGGAGCGATGTTTTGCCAGAACCATTCCTTCCCAATATTCCTGTCACCGCCCCTTTTTTTGCACAAATGTATATGCCTGACAGAATCCGTTTTGTACCGAAGTTCAGTTCTATGTTGTCTACTTCAAGAATCATTAAAAAAAGATAAAATAAATGAAAATTGATATGATGAGGTCAATCAAAAAAGAGAGCCCAAAAAGTTGCATTTTGGAAAGTCCAAAATTGTTATAGAAAATCAACCTCTGTTTTGATTTGTCATCCAGAAACTTGAGAAAATAGCCCCCCAATAACAATGTCTTAACGCACACTACTGGAAAAAGGGAAATCCCCAAAATGAACAAGAGAATAGTGATAATGTTGGATATAACAAAAATAGTCTTATAGAACAGAAAGACAAGCCAGTACGTTTTGAGTCGGAACAATAACAAAGGCATTTACTAAATGTACAAATTAATCGTAAATTCGCAGTCTTAGTGGATGGACATATGCTCGATAAACTCAACATTGTTAAACAACGTTTTGATGAGGTCGCAGACCTTATCATTCAGCCTGATATTATTTCAGACCAACAACGGTATGTCAGGCTGAACAAAGAATACAAAGACCTTAAAGTACTGGTCGATAAACGGGACCAATACATAGAACTTACCAATAATATCAACGAGGCAGAGGAGATCATTTCGGATGGCAGTGATGCTGAAATGGTGGAAATGGCAAAAATGCAGTTGGAAGAAGCCAAAGGAGCCATGCCTAAATTGGAAGAGGAAATCAAATTTCTACTGATACCAAAAGATCCCGAGGATGAAAAAGATGTGGTGATGGAAATCAGGGCTGGAACGGGAGGCGATGAAGCCAGTATTTTTGCTGGGGATTTGTTCCGAATGTACACCAAATATTGCGAGTCCAAAGGTTGGAAGACCAATATCATTGATTTGAACGAAGGAACTAGCGGCGGGTATAAAGAAATCCACTTTGAAGTCACCGGGGAAGATGTGTACGGTACGTTAAAGTTTGAAGCAGGTGTACACCGCGTACAACGTGTGCCACAGACCGAAACCCAAGGAAGGGTGCATACCAGTGCGGCAACCGTTATGGTAATTCCTGAAGCTGAGGATTTTGATGTACAGATAGACCCAAAGGATGTCCGTATAGACTATTTCTGTTCTTCGGGGCCTGGTGGACAATCGGTTAACACCACCTATTCCGCGGTTCGGTTGACGCACGTTCCTACTGGGATTGTGGCCCAATGCCAGGATGAAAAATCACAGCACAAGAACAAGGACAAAGCTTTCAAAGTGCTACGTTCTCGTTTGTACGACATGGAATTGGCCAAAAAGCAGGCAGAGGATGCGGCCAAACGAAATTCGCAGGTGAGCAGTGGAGACCGTTCGGCAAAGATCAGAACGTACAATTACCCCCAAGGTAGGGTCACCGATCACAGAATTGGGCTTACACTTTATGATTTACAAAATATAATGAACGGCGATATCCAAAAAATTATAGATGAGCTGATGTTGGTGGACAACACCGAGAAGTTGAAGGAAGCGTCAGAGATATTTTAACCATAATTGAAAAAATAAAAACCTCAATCATGAAAAGAACTGCTTTACTGTTAAGCATCTTAATGTTTCTTCAGAGTTGTCAAGTATATAAAAGTGTTGATGTATCAGAGATTAAAGAAAACCGGACGTACAGAATTCATCTAGAAAGTGGACAACATGTACAAGGGGAGTGTGAAGGAATAGAAGGGGAACAAATAGCTATTAGGGTTAATGAGAATATTGTTGAATTCCCTAGAACGAATATAAAAAGGGCGGAACAACATAAAGTTTCGGTCGTAAAAGTAGTAGGAGCTGCTATATTGATTACGGCAGGGGTTTTTTTAATGGTGGATATTGCTAAAAAAGATAAATCTTCCATCAATAACCCTTAACCCACAACTGGTATAGAAATCTAGTAATGGATATAATTAAGCTCATTGAACAAATCAGTATAAAAAAATCCTTTCTCTGTGTGGGTCTGGATACTGATTTGGAAAAAGTTCCCAAGCATCTTTTAACCGAAGAAGACCCCATATTTGCTTTCAACAAGGCCATTATTGATGCCACCCATCCCTATTGTGTGGCCTACAAACCCAATATTGCGTTTTATGAAGCCTATGGCCTGCAAGGATGGACATCGTTGGGGCGCACCATGGACTATTTGAATGGAAATTATCCGGAAATTTTCACCATAGCTGATGCCAAACGTGGCGATATTGGCAATACCTCTACCCGATATGCCAAAGCATTTTTTGAAGCCCTGAATTTTGATTCAATCACCATTGCTCCTTACATGGGAAGGGATTCTGTGGAGCCCTTTTTAGCATTTGGGGATAAGCATACCATTTTATTGGCATTGACATCCAACCAAGGAGCTTTTGATTTTCAAACCAAAAAAATAGAGGGGCAGGAACTTTATAAAGAAGTTCTGATGGTTTCCAAAACGTATGCCAATGCTGAACGGTTGATGTATGTGGTAGGAGCTACAAAGGCAACTTATTTAAAAGAGATCAGGGAGATTGTACCAAACAGTTTTCTACTGGTTCCCGGAGTAGGGGCGCAAGGAGGAAGTTTGCAAGAAGTGTGTACGTATGGAATGACCAAGGACGTGGGGTTATTGGTCAATTCATCCCGTGGAATTTTATACGCTTCAACAGGTGATGACTTTGCAGAGGCTGCAGCGGAGCAAGCCAAGAAAATACAGGTTGAAATGGAGGTTGAATTAGTGAAAATCCGCAAGTAATTCAGCCTAAACTCTCCAATACTTTTTTGATGCTTTGTGCTTTTCTCTTGAAAAACTCAACCAAGTGCGTATCGCTGTTGGACACATTGGCCGCTTTTTCAATAAAATTTTTATACCTGAACTCCAAAATGGAAATTGCTTGACTGCCGCTGGTGATTGGAGTAACAGTTCCAACCCTACAATACTGATTATTCATAGCTCAAATTTTGTTCTAACAAAGATACGTTGAAAACGCAGCGATGGATTACGGAGAAACTTGATATACGTCTAGAAATCAGGTTATTTATCTAAAAATTAACAGAATCACTGCTAGCTTCACCATTATATTACCTTTTTGGCATAAAAAATTAACGTTCATTCAAAAGACCTTGACTTCCTAAGAATATAAAAAGGATGATGGTAAAATATACAGCAACCGAATCACTTCAAAAATAACATTGGGACCGTTCGGCAACATTGGGAGGTGTTACAAGACAAAGAAGCAACCATAGCCTTTGACGGACTATACAAGCCAAAAGAGCACTTTACCACAAAAAAACCGGTGCGAACACCGGTTTAAACTAACTAACTCAAAAAAATGCTAACTCAGATAACTTCTGTTTACAAAATTCCTGTTTAACCTTCAGGTCAAGGTTAAGTTAACTTTAGGAATTTGTTATAATTGTCTCGCTGAATTGAATTTATAACGACAACATTTTGAACTTATTGCATTATTCTAAAAAAATTATGATTAATCTTGAAGAGCAAACACCCTTTTTAACAAATCTGTCGTTCTAGAAGAAATTTTAGTCCTTATTTCTTGCTCTTCCACCGCGATCATGGTGTATACACCCTCAAGTGCCTCATTGGTGGTATAGTCTGTTAAATCCGGGTTTACATCATTGGTAAGGGGCAGGTTGTTGTATCGGGTAATGATGTTGCTCCAGATTTGGTCAGCACCAACTTTTTGAAATGAATTCTTAATTATTGGATTGAACTTGTTGTAGAGTTTGGACTTTGTGGAATTTTCCAAATATTGCGTTGCGGCGTTGTTGCTTCCCAAAAGAATCTGACGTGCATCAGTAAAGGTAATTCCCTTGACGGCATCAACAAAGATGGGAGTTGCTTCGCCAACAGCGTCCTCGGCGGCCCTGTTAATGATTCTTAGACCTTCATCCGCCAGATTGCCAAGTCCAACATCACGCAGTGTTTTGTCCACTTTTTGTAATTCTTCGGGCAGTAGAATTTTAACCAGTTCATTGCGGAAGAACCCGTTCTCCAGAGCCAGTTTGTTCACTTGTTTTTCAATACCCATATTTAAGGCTTCCCTGAGCCCTTGGGCAATTTCAGCATTTCCGATTCCAGTAGGTCCTTGGGGCAATTGGTTCACAACTTGTTGCAGTTCCGTACACCCAACAAGCTGAAAAACCAATACGCATAGCAGTATTTGTTTCATGGTAAATTTTTTATAGTTAGGGTGAAATTTACTTAGAAACGGTAAAAAATCGGTTTTTATTCGATAGAATTAAGCGAAAATAACCGTCTTGTTATTGTAGACCATGGTTTTTCGGGCCACATGAAGCTGTACTGCACGGGAGAGCACAATCCGTTCCAAATCCCTTCCTTTGGCAATAAAATCCTTAATGGAGTGCGAGTGGGAAACTGCCGTAACGTCCTGTTCAATTATCGGCCCGGCATCCAATTCCGAGGTCACATAATGACTGGTGGCCCCAATAATTTTTACCCCGCGTTCAAAAGCTGCATGATAAGGTTTTGCACCCACAAAAGCAGGGAGAAAGGAATGGTGGATATTGATGATTTTTTGCGGATACACATCAATCAACTTTGGAGATACTATCTGCATATATCGGGCCAATACAATGAAATCTACCTCGTGTTTTTTGAGCAATTCCAGTTGTTTCTCTTCTGCTTTTTCACGAGTGTCCTTGGTCACCGGAACATGATAGAACGGAATCTGAAACTGCTCCGCCACATACTCCAAATCCCTATGATTGCTCAGAATAAAGGGAATATCCACGGAAAGCTCTTCAGAATTATACCTGCTTAAAAGATCATACAAACAATGGTTGTATTTGGATACAAAAATGGCCATTTTGGGACGGTAGGCACCCAAATAAATATCCCATTCCATTTGAAACTGTTGGGCCAATTCTTGCTCAAACCCATTTTTAAACTCCTCCAGTGAGACTTCTTTTTCAAACTCACTTTCCAAACGCATGAAGAAAACCCCCACTTGTTTGTCCACGTGTTGATCTAGATAGACAACATTCCCCTCTTGCTGATGAACAAAAGTGGTTACGGACCGTATAATGCCAGATTGGTCAGGGCAATGGATGAGTATGGTAAGCTTCATAATACAATTTTGGCCGAGTAAAATTAGGGTATTCAAAAAAGGAACTCCAAGCTTTTTCAATTTTTTGTAATATCCTGAACAAAATCTAATTTGACTTGCATTTTCTGTAAATTGCAGGGCGAAAACAGACCTTTTATTGCAAATGGAACAACTAAAACCTTACAAGCCCAAACATAAAATCAGGATAGTGACAGCTGCTTCCCTTTTTGACGGACATGATGCGGCTATCAATATTATGAGACGTATCATTCAAGCCACTGGGGTTGAGGTGATTCATTTGGGCCATGATAGGAGTGTTGCCGAGGTGGTGGACTGTGCCATTCAGGAGGATGCCAACGCCATTGCCATGACCTCCTACCAAGGCGGGCATAACGAGTACTTCAGATATATGTTCGATTTGCTGCAGGAAAGAGGGGCGGGGCACATCAAAATTTTTGGCGGCGGCGGCGGTGTAATTCTCCCAGAGGAAATCAAGGAGTTGATGGACTACGGGATCGAACGGATTTATTCCCCCGATGACGGAAGGCAAATGGGACTTCAGGGAATGATCAATGATTTGGTGGAACGATGCGATACTGCGGTTCCCGATTTACAAGTTCCGAAAGGGAAAAAGTTGGAAGATTTACTGGCAAATAAAGATTCAAATACCATTGCTCGATTGATTTCCCTTGCTGAAAACCGACATTCAGCATTTGAAAAATATCAAAGTGGGATTCAAAATGGTCAAGGTTCAGTTCCGGTTCTTGGTATTACAGGTACCGGGGGCGCTGGAAAATCAAGTTTGGTGGATGAACTGGTGCGCCGTTTTTTAATTGATTTTCCCGAGAAACATGTGGGCATCATTTCCGTGGACCCCTCCAAACGAAAGACGGGAGGGGCTTTATTGGGAGACCGAATCCGAATGAATTCCATCAACAATGATCGGGTGTACATGCGATCCTTGGCAACGCGTCAATCCAATTTGGCCTTGTCCAAGCATGTTTCCGAAGCGGTCCAAGTGCTCAAGGCGGCACAATACGACCTGATAATCCTGGAAACCTCAGGAATAGGGCAATCCGATACTGAAATCTTGGAACACAGTGATGTGTCGCTTTATGTAATGACCCCTGAGTTTGGCGCGGCTACGCAATTGGAGAAAATTGATATGCTGGATTTTGCGGATTTGGTGGCCATCAATAAGTTCGATAAAAGAGGAGCGTTGGATGCCCTTCGCGATGTTAAAAAACAATATGCCCGCAACCATGGATTGTGGCATGCCAATGAAGATGATCTGCCTATTTACGGCACCATTGCCTCCCAGTTCAACGACCCAGGAATGAACAGCCTCTATAAAAAGGTGATGGATACGTTGGTGGAAAAAGCGGGCTCCAGTTTGGTTTCCCATTTTGAGGTGAGTGAGGAAATGGCGGAGAAAATCTATGTTATTCCACCTTCACGGACCCGTTATTTATCTGAAATAGCAGAAAACAATCGCTCTTATGATATCAAATCAGAGGAGCAATCCAAAATTGCACAGCAGCTATATGGCATTTTCATTACCCTAACCTCCATTTTGGACATGGAATCGGAAAAGTCAGAGAAACTTATTTTGGATAAAACCGGTTTGAACGAGGATGCGGTTTTTTCAAAAATCAAAAATGATGAAGAAAAGACTTTGGCCGGTTTGCTGATCAAGGAATTCGATAAAATCAAAATGAATTTGCTGCCCCAAAATTGGGATACCCTTTTAAAATGGCAGGAAAAAGTCAATCGGTATAAATCCGATGTGTATTCCTTCAAGGTACGCAACCGTGAAGTCAATATAAAAACCCATACGGAATCCTTGTCCCATAGCCAGATACCCAAAGTGGCCTTGCCCAAGTACAAGGCGTGGGGTGATATTCTCCAGTGGATATTACAGGAAAATGTACCAGGTGAATTTCCCTACACGGCCGGATTGTATCCGTTCAAACGGGAAGGGGAGGATCCCACCCGAATGTTCGCGGGTGAAGGCGGCCCGGAACGTACCAACCGGCGGTTCCACTACGTGAGTTTAGATATGCCCGCCAAGCGATTGTCCACTGCATTTGATTCGGTGACCCTTTACGGAAACGACCCAGACCACAGACCTGATATTTACGGAAAAATTGGAAATGCCGGAGTATCCATTTGCTGTTTGGATGATGCCAAAAAGCTCTATTCTGGATTTGATTTGAGCAATCCCATGACCTCGGTGAGTATGACCATCAATGGCCCGGCGCCCATGTTGCTGGGCTTTTTTATGAATGCCGCCATTGACCAAAATTGTGAGAAGTACATCAAAGAAAATGATCTGGAAGGTGAGGTAGAAAAGAAGATTGAAATCCTGTATAAAAAGAAAGATGTACCTCGTCCTACCTATTTTGGTAAACTTCCCGAAGGGAACAACGGACTGGGTTTGTTGCTTCTAGGTGTTACAGGAGACCAAGTGTTGCCCCAAGAGGTGTATGCCAAAATCAAGGGAGAAACCTTAAAACAAGTTCGAGGTACAGTGCAAGCCGATATTTTAAAAGAGGAC
The DNA here is from genome assembly GCF_000745185.1 of Muricauda sp. MAR_2010_75. Classification (NCBI taxonomy): domain Bacteria; kingdom Pseudomonadati; phylum Bacteroidota; class Flavobacteriia; order Flavobacteriales; family Flavobacteriaceae; genus Allomuricauda; species Allomuricauda sp. MAR_2010_75. The sequence continues at coordinate 315,252 of NZ_JQNJ01000001.1, read as the reverse complement.
CAAGCCCAGAACACTTGTATTTTTTCCACGGAGTTTGCCTTGAAATTGATGGGGGATGTGCAGGAATATTTCATTGAACATCAGGTTCGGAATTTCTACTCGGTTTCCATATCGGGCTACCATATCGCTGAGGCAGGAGCAAACCCCATCACGCAATTGGCCTTTACCCTTTCCAATGGATTTACCTATGTTGAGTATTATTTAAGCCGGGGAATGGACATCAACAAATTTGGTCCCAACCTGTCTTTCTTTTTTTCCAACGGAGTAGACCCAGAATATGCGGTTATCGGTAGAGTGGCCCGAAGAATTTGGGCGAAGGCACTTAAGGAAAAATACGAAGCGGACCCCAGGGCCCAAATGCTCAAATACCATATTCAGACATCGGGGAGGAGCCTTCATGCCCAAGAAATCGATTTTAATGATATAAGGACAACACTTCAAGCACTTTATGCCATTTATGATAATTGCAATTCCTTGCACACCAATGCTTATGATGAGGCCATTACCACGCCTACGGAAGAATCGGTACGGAGGGCCATGGCCATCCAATTGATTATTAACAAGGAGTTGGGACTGGCCAAAAATGAAAATCCTATTCAGGGTTCATTTATCATTGAAGAACTTACGGATTTAGTGGAGGAAGCGGTGCTGTTGGAGTTTGATCGAATTACGGAACGGGGCGGTGTGTTGGGTGCTATGGAAACCATGTACCAACGTTCCAAAATTCAGGAAGAAAGTTTGCACTATGAAACCTTGAAGCATTCCGGGGACTATCCCATTATTGGGGTAAACACCTTTTTAAGTTCCAAAGGGTCGCCCACCATTTTGCCAGCAGAAGTTATAAGGGCCACTGAAGAAGAAAAGAAGAATCAAATCAAAACCTTACAAAATTTACATCAACGGGAAAAAGCTAGGGCCGAAAAGCAGTTGAAGGAATTGCAGCAAACTGCAATCAACAATGAAAATATCTTCGACAAATTGATGGAAGTGACCAAGTATTGTTCATTGGGACAAATTACCAAAGCCTTGTTCCAGGTTGGGGGGCAGTACAGAAGAAATATGTAAAAGGGTGTTAGTCGTTTCTGTTATGAAAGGACTTTCTCCATTTTTTAAAGGAAGTTCTGAATATTTTGATTTCCCTTCGGAGCAGGTTGAGGTATTCCTTTTCCTTGACACCGTCACGTTCCAGACCATTGCAGTAGGCTAGGATATTTCGTGTCATGATGTTGATGAAGGTCAAGCTCCTCATCCGTACAGAATAGGAATTGCTCAGGGCCGCTTGCTCCACCTCTTTGGTAATGAGGGAAGCATCATTCAGCAATGATGCAGTGATGTCATCTCGAAAGCTATCAATTTTTCGCCACGACAGTTTTTCCCTGTTATGTGAAAAATAAGTGGCTACAGCTTCGCTCATATCGCGAAGCGCCAGCGATTTTCGGTAAACAACCAAAGAATTAAGAGAATTTCTCTCCATGTTTTCAAAGCAATTTTGAATTATAAAATTACATACGAAATGAAAATTTTGACTTTAGCTTTAAAATTAGAAAATAGATTATACCTTTAAATTGAAATTTTTAAAGGCTAATTTCTTTAGATATGAAGATAGATGCACTTAATTGGCAAATTTTAGATCACTTACAGAAAAATGCAAGGGAATCCTTTTCCCATATTGGTCGTGAAGTGGGTCTTACACCACCTGCCGTAGCAGAGCGTGTAAAGAAGATGGAGGACTTGGGAATCATAGAGGGTTATGGTGCCAAAATTTCCTATGTGAAGGCTGGTCACCAGTTTAAGGCGATTATTATGCTACGGGCCTTTATGGGGAAACTCAAACCTTTTTTGGACAAGGTGAAATCCCTTCAGGAAGTGGTGAATTGTTACCGAATCACAGGGAATGAAAATATTATCATGGAGGTAGTGCTCCGCGATCAATCCCATTTGGAAAAGTTTATCGATGAACTTATCGTCTACGGTGAATGCAGGACCCATATTGTGCTGTCCAATGTGGTAGCCCACGCCCCCATCAAAAGTGGAACGCAAGGAAAATAAATTCCATTAACTTTATATGACCGGAACACAGTTTTGTTTTGGCCAGATTTTTGCTATGATAGAATTATGAAAAAAAAACAGCTACTATTTTTGCTCTCCCTAGTTTGTTTAACTTCTGCTTCGGCACAACAGATGGTTCTTAAAAAAGGGGAGATCATGGACTCCATCCCTGTCCAAGATTCCATACCAAGTTCATATTCGTTGTATTTGCCCAGAGATTTCACTACCGAAAAAAAGTGGCCTTTACTCCTTGTTTTTGACATGGAAGGCAAGGAGAGACAGGCAATTTCCATATTTGTAGGCCCTGCGGAAAAGGAGGGTTATATTTTGGCGGCACCAAAGGTGAAAGACACGGTATCATTGACCAATAATATGATTGTGACCAACAATGTGTTGGAGGAAATCGTGAATTTATTGCCCATTCAAAATGGACGGATATATACCGCAGGTGCTTCCGCTGGGGGACGTTTTGCTGGTCTGGTTCCCATTTTTATCAGAGGGGTGAACGGTGCCATTTCCATGGGTGCTTCATTGACCAATACTGATTTATTGAATGTGAGACGTCCTTTTCACTTTATTGGTATGGTCAGCAAAAATGATTACAACTACACTACCATGTTGGACGATGAGAAAATTCTGGACCGCTATAAGTTTCCAAATCAGGTATTGTTGCACGATGCAAAGAGCGCATGGCCAGAGGTGACGTATCTACAAAAAGGACTGCAGCTGTTTACCCTGGCCGCCATGGGGAGAAATTTAATTCCGAAGGACTCCTTGTATGTGGAAAACGCATATGATGAAGATGTGGCCAAGGTGAATCTTTTGAAAAATTCGGGCCAATTAATTTGGGCGGAGCAGTACATGGGAGAAATGATGTCTATGTACGGTGCCCATAAAAACCTGGATTCCCTGCGGGAAGTTCAAAAAGAATTGCGTCGGGACAAGCAGTTTAGGGCCATGCGTCGCGCTGAAAATGCGGCCATTTCAAAAGAGATATTGCTCAAAGAGAATTATCAATATGATATGGAAGAAGATATGTTTGCGCACAATTTCAAGAATTTGGGCTGGTGGAATTACCAGATGACCGAGCTGGATAAGTTTATCAATGGATCCAATATCCATGAACAGGAAATGGGGCATCGCTTGATCGGATTTTTAAATGCTCTTGCTGAAGATAATATTGAGCTCGTACGGTCAGGACAGGTAATTGACGAGGATGCTTTGGCCTTTTTGTATATGCTCAAAACTATTTTAGAACCGGAAAACTTTGAGTTTTACTTGAAGACCATTTCGCTTAGCGCCAAGAACGAAGATTTTGGAACGGCTTTGTTTTATCTAGAGGAAGCCTTTAAAAATGGCTTTAAGGATAAGGACAAGTTATATAGTCTGGAAGATACCGCACTACTGCGAATTACTCCGGAATTCAACAAAATGGTGGAAAAGTATTTGAAAGATGCGCGTTACGACATTATTGAGCAATAAACTTGGGAACATCTTCCAGATTCCAATCAATGACCAATCCGCCTGCGATGGACTGGGCAATCTCCGTTCCATATAAGTATTCACAGAGATAAAGAGCGGCTTCAAAACTTTTAGCCCCTCCAGCGGAGGTAATAAACTTCCCGTCATGGACAAAAAGAACACTGTCTTTAACGCTTAGTTGGGGAAACATCTCTTTATAGGTTGGGACATCACTAGGGAAAGTGGTGGAGGCCACTTCATCCAACAGTCTGGCTTTGGCCAAAACAAAGGCGCCATCACAATGTGAAGTGACAAAAAGGGCGTCCTTGGCCACTTTTTTTACAAAATTCAGCATAACCGTGTCCTTTAAATCCGTATTCAAGTGGTGTTCGGCGCTGGGTACGACCAAAATATCAATTTTGGGGATAGAGTCTTGGGTGTAATCAAAATCCGGGAGGATTCGGATACCTTCAAATGAGGTAATTGGCTCCAGAGTATTGGCCACCGAGAACGTGTTCATAGCCTTGATGCCTTCGCGGTATTGGGTATGCTGAAAAATATCAAAAGGAGCGGTGAACTCGGTATTGTATACTCCGTCCATGATCAAAAAGGCCGTGTTGTATCGGTTGGGGTGTATTGCTGGCAACCTTCGTTCTATGGTTTTTTGGTTGTCTTCGGATGCTTTCTTTTCTGAACATGCAGATAGAAAGATGATTATACACGATAGGAGTAAGTTTTTCATCATAATAACACTAAGGTAGCATTAAGAATGATTTCTGCTACTTTTGCTGTAAAATTACACCTATGAAATATCCAGTTTTGGTCTTTGTTTTGTTGATACTTTCCTGCGGAAGAGGTAAAAAATACCATGATGAGACAACAGTAGAACAGCCCCAATCACCCTTGGTGGCCGATATTTTGGATTTTCAACAGGAACTGAACGAGAGTTTTAAGGATCCTGAGACCTCGCCGTTACCCGATAGATACCGAAAGGAATTTGAGACATTGGATTTTTTTGAACCGGACACATCCTATGTGGTCAAGGCCAAGTTTGTGCGTACTCCTGATGCCGTACCCTTTTTAAATCCTACTACCACTGATAGGAAAACAGAAGAGGTGGTCTATGGTATAGCCCATTTTACATTAAATGGAGAAGAACACCAATTGGAAGTGTATCAAAGTTTGGGTTTGTTGGATCAGGAAGGATACGAAGACTATTTATTTTTGCCTTTTTTGGACGATACCAACGGAAATGAAACCTATGGCGGCGGGCGCTATATAGATTTGAACATTCCTGAAGACGATACGTTGGTCATTGATTTTAACAAGGCGTATAATCCGTACTGTGTATATAATAAAAAGTACTCCTGCCCTCTAGTGCCAAGGCAAAATTATTTGAGAACTAATGTGAGAGCAGGAGTGAAAAACTTTTTGAAAGACTAAAAAAGCCTTAATCCCGAGGGAGTAAGGCTTTCTATTAGCATTAAAAATTAAATTTCTTGGGCCTAGAAAGAGTAGATAGCAGCAAACAATACAGAGGCCAAACTTCCAGTTGGCATTCTATCATTATCAATGAACGCATCTTCAGAAGAGCTATCCAATCTTATTTCAGGTTTTAGAATCAAATCACCAATGGTGGCACTACCGGTCAAGGTGAGTGCGAGAACGCTTGCATCTCCGTCAGCATCGGACCCAATACTGGCAGCATCTCCAAAGAAATCTCCAGTCATAAAGTACTCACCTCGAAGACCAATGGTAAAGGTTTCGGACGTGGCCAATTGAGGATAAAGAGCAACTCCAGTAAAGGAACCGCCGTCATCTTCAGCACTAAAGTGTGCAGCATTGATTCCCAAGAAGAAATCTTCTGATAAATCAAATCCGCCAGTATAATCTACTTCAAACCCACCTTGGCTATACAAGAAGTTCAAGAATTGTCCTGAGTATCCCAACTGTGCACCTACAGCATAATCACCAGTACCGTTCAACTCGGTCAAATCGGTTGGGTTCATTACAGCCAGCATGGCAGACCAGTCGCTTCCCAAGTCAAAATCAGCTTTCAAACCTGTATGGCTAAAAGGTCCGTAAGAGAATAGATAAGAAGTACTATAGTTAAAGTTGGCCACTGGAGAGATAACTTCATATCCCAAGAAGGTGTTGAAGTTACCGAAGGTCAAGGTTACGGCATCACTTACATTCCAGTATACATACAATTGGTTAACGATGTCGCCAGTTGCAGAATACATTGGAGAAGCAAAAATGGCGTCTGTACCTCTTGGACCGAAGACCAAATCAGCTACAAAACCAACTTTTTCACCTTCGTAAGCAGCAATAACGTTGGCCATACCCAAGGCAAAACCATCCAAGTTTGCAAAAGAAGAACCAGGAGCAATGGCTTCTTCACCATTAGGAGCTGTTAAGTTGCTTCTATAATAGGCATCTACGGAACCACTGAAACTAAATTTTGGTGATTCTTCCTCTTCCTGGGCAAAAGCACTTACTGAAATCAATGCCAATGCGGCGAAAGCTAATTTTTTTACGAAATTTGTATTTATAATCGTTTTCATATCATAATCATTTTAAGTTGTCCTTGTTTTGAGGACAGAGTTGTTTAAAATTGTGAGTTGTGTTTGAAAAGGTTATTCAACGGAGCGTTTGGCAGAACGCTCCGTTTCCTTTTATATGAGTTGTGTTTTTGAATTTTATTTGTCCTGTGAAATGTGCTCAGGATAGGCTTCAATACCATGTTCATGGATATCCAACCCTTCAACTTCTTCTTTCTCAGAAACACGAAGTCCAATGGTTTTCTTTAAGATGAACAGTACAATGAAGGTTGCCAACGCAGCCCAAAGGATATAGCTCAAAGAACCATAAGTTTGTACCCATAGTAGTTTGGCACCACCTCCGTAGAACAATCCACCATCCAAGGCGAAGAATCCGATTAGGGCAGTTCCTAGGAAACCACAGGTTCCGTGTACTGAAATAGCACCAACGGGATCATCAATCTTCAATTTTTTGTCGATGAACTCGATGGACAATACCACCACAATACCACAAATCAATCCTATGGCCAAGGCCCCCCATGCGTTTACAGCACCACATCCGGCGGTAATACCTACCAATCCGGCCAAAGCACCGTTCAAGGTCATGGAAATATCGGCTCTACCATATTTGGCCCATGTAAAGAACATTGCGCCAATGGCACCAATGGCCGCAGCTAAATTTGTGTTAATGATTACGCTGGAAGCGGCAATGGTGTCATCACCTCCCCAAGCCAATTGGGAACCTCCGTTGAATCCGAACCATCCCAACCAAAGGATGAATACCCCAAGGGCACCAAAGGTCATATTGTGACCTGGAATTGCTTGTGGTTTTCCATCCACGTATTTTCCAATTCGTGGCCCTACCAAAATAGCGGCAACCAAAGCGGCACCACCACCAACGGCGTGAACTACGGATGAACCTGCAAAATCGATGAAACCAGCGGTGTTCAACCAAGCATCATCGTCAAATGGCCAGTACCAGCTACCAGAAATAGGGTAGATAAGGGTGGTCATCAAAGCGGAGAAAATCAAATAGGTAGAAAATTTGGTTCTACCGGCGATTGCTCCAGATACAATGGTAGCTGCGGTTGCGCAGAACACGGTCTGGAAGAACAGGTTGTACCAGTCTGTTGCACTGAAAAAGAAATAGCCCTGCTCTGCGGGACTGGTTCTAAAAAATCCTCCGCCAACAAGTCCGCTACCGTACATGATACCATAACCAACGGCCCAGAACATGACCGAACCAACGGCCAAATCCATTAGGTTTTTCATAATAATGTTACCCGAGTTCTTGCTACGGGTAAAACCTACTTCCACCAACGTGAATCCTGCTTGCATAAAGAAGACCAAAATGCCCGCGATCAATATCCACAATGCGCCCATATCGCCAGTGATGGCTTCTACGGCTTTATCTATTGCTTCTTGTTCTTGTAAAATCATAATCTAAGTTTTTAGAGTTTTTGGTTATACTTTTAATTGATTCCAGCACTACCGCTTTCCTTGGTCCTGATTCTGTACGCCTGAATCACATCTGAGACGAAAATTTTCCCATCTCCCACATTTCCTGTGCCTGCTGTGTCCAATAATACGTTCACGGTCTTGTCCAGAAAGTCATCGGATACCACGATAACCAAATACCTCCGCTGTATATCACTGGTACTATAGGAAATACCACGATACACATGTCCTTGTTTCTCATTTCCAACTCCCGTTACATCCCAGTAACTGAAGAAGTTAACCTCAATTTGATGGAGGGCTTTTTTCACCTCATCAAATTTGGATTTTCTAATAATTGCCTCGACTTTTTTCATAATTAAGTAGTTAATTGATCTCTCAAATATATGGTAATTCACACTAGACCATAAAAAAATGGAGGGTATTGATGGAATTTTTATGGTTATAAAAAAAATACCCCACATATTTTAGGGGTATCGGATTTTAATCTATTGTTTGTTAAAAATATTTTGATTTTTTCTTAACATTTAGATTATATGCATTATGATTTCACACCAAAATCATCGATTTCAATAATTTATGTTTAGTTTTTAACAAAAATTAACTACAAAAATGAAATTTATAACTATTCTCCAAGCTTAGAGAGCCATAATCCTAAGACAACGGCCAAAACGCCAACGACAATACTGGAGATCATGTAAATAGAGAAGTGAATAAGTTCGCTGTTCTTCAGAAGAAAATGTTTTTCGAACGCAAAAGCTGAAAAAGTTGTAAAACCGCCACAAAAACCAGTAGCCAAAAAAAGTGTACTATTATAGGATAGGATATTGCCTCTAGAAGATAGGCCTAAAATCAAACCTATTAAAAGGCATCCTATAATGTTTACCAAAAAAGTTCCCAAAAAGAAATTCGAGGATAGAAGATTTAAGGGTTTGGAAATCAAGAAGCGAAGAACACTTCCAAATCCCCCACCCAAAAAAACAAGAAAAGCCTGTTTCATACCCTAAAGGTACAAACTATACCGCTTCCTTGTATTCGGTTTCAGAGCTCTCGCGGGGGAAGAGTTTGGTAATTGAGGTCTCCGAAATTTTTTGAATTGGTTTTCTAAACCTTTCGCCAGCACCGTTGACGCTAAAAATCAACAGAATTGCATTAATAGCAAGCAAAATGAAAAGAATGCTTATGAATGTTGTCATTTATTGTGCTAAATTAATGTTAAACAAAAGTACGGGTTTTCCTATACTATACGAATCAAAGTAGTATTAAAGTTGTGAAACCCATCATTTTTGTGGCGAACGCAATGGTGGTGTTAATTTTTAAGAAAGTGCTTAATTAAGAACAGGAAAATTATAAAAGTCACAAAGGAAACCAAGATCCAGATAACACCTTTGTAGTTTTTTCTGTGCAGTTTTTTATCCTTTTTGTATGAAAAAGAGATGATTGCAATAAATACAACCAAAAAAAGCGCTGCAAAAATTAACTGCCCGGTGCTGAACATATTTTATATTTTTACGCAAAGCTAAATCAAAATACCTGTAATGGAAAGTAAAATAAAAGCGGTGGAACTATTTCACAATTCCTTTGGTCTAGGCGTTTCGCATGAACCCGTGGCCAATTTGGGCAAGGAAAAGAACCAATTGCGGTTCAATTTAATGGATGAGGAGAACAAAGAATATTTGGAAGCTGCCAATGAGGGAGACTTAATTGAGGTGGCCGATGCCTTGGGCGATATGCTATATATTCTTTGTGGGACCATCTTGGAACACGGTATGCAATACAAAATTGAGGAGGTCTTTGAAGAAATCCAACGGAGTAATATGAGCAAACTGGGTGCTAATGGAAAACCTATTTATCGTGAAGATGGAAAAGTACTAAAGGGTCCCAATTATTTTAAACCGGACATTCAAACCATAATGGACAAATAAAAAAAGCACCTTAAGAGGTGCTTTTTTGTTTTAGACAACTTCGTGTCGCCATCCAAATTTGTCTTCCGCTCTATTATATTGTATATCGGTGATGCGTTTTTTCAACAATGAAGCATAGCTGTCCTCCATTTCCGGGAGGTCGTAATCCACCCCTTCATACCCAAAGGCCGATATGGGCGATACCACTGCAGCAGTGCCTGCGCCAAACATTTCTTTTAAGGAACCGTTTTTGGCAGCTTCAACAATTTCCTTCACCGAAATCTTGCGAATCTCGGTCTTGATACCTTCATCCTCTGCAATGTCCAATATACTTTTTCGGGTAATCCCATCTAGGATACGATCATTGGTGGGGGCCGTCAATAAGGTGTCATTAATGCGAACAAATACGTTCATGGCACCGGCCTCTTCAATAAACTCATGGTTATTGTCATCGGTCCAAATCACCTGTTGGTATCCTTTTTCGGCAGCCAAACGGGTTGGGTAAAACTGTCCTGCGTAATTTCCGCCGGTCTTGGCAAACCCTACACCTCCATTGGCAGCACGTGAATATTGTTTTTCAATCAATACCTTTACCTTTCCAGAGAAATAGGAGCCAGAAGGGGCTAAGGCTATAATGAATTTATACTCGTCAGCGGGCGAAGCATGAAAACCATTGCCCGATGCAAACATGAAGGGTCGAATATATAAGGAACTGCCAGCACTCTGTGGAATCCATTGGCTATCCACTTGCAAAAGCGTAGTGAGTCCATCCATAAAATAAGATTCGGGTAGTTCTGGCATGGCCATTCGTTTGGCCGATTTGTTGAGGCGCTTAAAATTTTCCAAAGGTCTAAATAGCCACACACTGCCGTTCTCGTCCTTGTATGCCTTCATTCCTTCAAAAATAGATTGACCGTAGTGGAATATTTTTGAAGATGGATCCAGTGTAATGGGTTGATAAGGAACTACCTTTGGAGCTTCCCACTGTCCATTTTTATAATCACAGACGAGCATGTGGTCGGTATAAATGCTTCCAAAGGAAAGGTTGTCAAAATCAACATCCTTAATTTTTGATGTCTTTGCTTTCTCGATCTTTACGTTGTTCATCACTGCTTCCATATCAATAACTTTTGGAAGGTTAAAATTAGCTATTTATCGCTAGTTTTTGTTATTTCATGTTTGTAATTTCAATTCTTGCCGAAGAATTTTGAAAAAGCTGGTAAAAATGAGACCTTTTAACATATATCCTACCGTTTTTTTACTGTTTTTGCTAAATCTGATAATGGCCCAAGAAACCGCAGAGGGAAATTATTATGGTGAAGCGTTCACTATTTCAGATGGAATCCAACAAAATGGGTCCGTTTTTAACCAATTGGCTGTTACAGATACTATAATGACCCAAGTGAAAGATGAAATTAGGGAGGTCTGTCAAGCCAAAGGTTGCTGGATGAACGTTGCTTTGGATTCCGGGGATGAAGTTTTCGTAAGGTTTAAGGACTATGGCTTTTTTGTGCCGAAGGATGCTGCCAGTAAAACGGTATTTATGAACGGGCTGGCCTTTTTGGAAGAAATGTCGGTAGAGGACCAAAAGCACTATGCAAAGGACAGTGGCGCTTCGGAAGAAGAAATAGCCCAGATAACGGAGCCGGCACGCATACTTCGTTTTGAAGCGGACGGTGTGCTCATCAAAGATTGAGTTTGAAGCGAAGGATAATCACAACGGGCGATGGCTCAAAGACCATCCAAATTGAGGATTGGGATGAACAGTACCACTCCAAACACGGGGCTATACAGGAAGCTTATCATGTTTTTATTGAGCACGGGCTTAGGTTGTTTAAAAATGACCACATTCACATCCTTGAAATAGGTTTTGGGACAGGATTGAACGCCTTTATTACGTTTTTGGAAGCTCAAAAACAGTATCTCACTGTAGATTATGTTGGGGTAGAAGCGTTCCCAGTTTCCTTGGATGAAGTAAACGAATTGGAGTATTGTTCACAACTCAATGCAAATGACCAACAATACATATTTGAAAGAATGCACCAATCGCCTTGGGAAGAGCACGTATCCATTTCTAATGACTTTTCGCTGTTAAAACAAAAGAAGGATTTTCGGGAAATAAGAGATACAGATTTGTTCAACCTTGTCTATTTTGATGCGTTTGGTGCCCGGGTACAACCCGAACTTTGGACCGAGGAAGTCTTTGAAAAAATGTTCCGAGCCTTAAAGAGTGAGGGTGTTTTGGTGACTTATGCGGCAAAAGGCAGTGTGCGAAGGGCTTTACAGGCTGTAGGCTTTACTGTGGAACGCCTGCCCGGACCACCTGGTAAACGGGAAATGCTCAGGGCCATCAAAAAATGATATATTGCCAATGTTGTGTTAAGAACTTTGGCTGAAATACTCTTAAAATCATATAAACTTTAAACATTTGTGTTAAACCTAAATTAATGCCTCAGATACAGTCACTTAAACCTGTAAATTTGTTACAAAATGATTGTATGAAGGTGTTGATAACAGGGGCGACGGGTTTAGTTGGACAAGCCATTGTGCGAGTCTTGCATGACCAAGGCATTGCCGTAAATTACTTGACTACCCAAAAGGATAAAATATCCCATTCGGATACATACCAAGGTTTTTATTGGAATCCCAATAAAGGGAAAATCGATTTGGAGTGTTTCAAAAATGTGGGGGCAGTTATTAATTTGGCAGGGGCCAGTATTGCCAAACGTTGGACCCCGGTTCGAAAAAAGAAAATACTTTCAAGCCGAATTAATAGTCTTCGAACTTTGTACAGAGGTATGGAGCAAGTAGACATATCATTGATGGATTCATTTGTTTCGGCGTCGGCCATTGGAATCTATCCCCATTCCCTCTCCAAGTTTTATGATGAACATGAAACAGAAGTGGATGATAGCTTTGTGGGCGAAGTGGCCCAAAAGTGGGAAAAAGAAGTGGATGCTTTCAAAAAGTTCGACATAAATGTTTCCAAGGTTCGGATTGGTATTGTGCTGTCCAGGGAAGGCGGCGCTTTACCCCAAATGGCCGCACCCATCAAGAATTTTGTTGGTGCACCTTTGGGCAATGGCGATCAATGGCAATCTTGGATACATATTGAAGATCTGGCCCAAATGTTTGTGTTTATTCTAGAAAATAATTTAAAAGGTACATACAATGCCGTGGCCCCAAATCCTGTCACCAATGCCAAAATGACCAAGGAATTGGCCCGAGTCATGGACAGACCTTTATGGATGCCCAATGTACCAAAGTTTGTGCTGAAGATGCTCTTGGGAGAAATGTCGTATTTATTGTTTTCCAGCCAACGGGTAAGCAACAAAAAAATAGAAAAAGAGGGATTCAGTTTTCAATACCCCAATATTTGTGTGGCCCTTGAAGAGTTGTATGCTGAAAAAAGTGAAAAGGAAAACGCATCCATGGAATCGGCAAAAAAGGAATTCGTTTAATTGCAGACAACTGTGTACAATCAAAATGAAATCCGCTCAGGCGGATTTTTTTATGTTTTGTGGTGACATTTTGACATTTTTGGACAATTGGCAGTACTTTTGCCACTTCAAAAAAGAATAAAATAAACGTATATGAGCAAGAAAAGTAAGGTTGAGGAAATGGATGAGGCAACACAAGATGCCCAAACTGTTGAAAATCCTGAGCTGAACGAAGAACATATAGATGCAGAAAACGCAACCGGGGAAAACGAGGAAATTTCTGTGGAAGATCAGTTGCGAGAAGATTTGGCCAAGGAAAAAGACAAGTTTCTACGACTTTTTGCCGAGTTTGAGAACTTTAAAAGAAGGACTTCCAAAGAACGTATGGAGCTATTCAAAACCGCTGGGCAAGAAGTAATGGTGTCGTTATTGCCCATTCTTGACGATTTTGAACGAGCGCTAAAGGAACTGTCCAAATCTGAGGACAAAGAAATGTTCAAAGGTGTGGAGCTCATCAGCAATAAGTTCAAAGAGACCCTAAAGGCCAAAGGATTGGAACAGATAGAAGTTGAAGAAGGTGATACATTTGATGCTGAGGTCCATGAGGCCATCACCCAAATCCCTGCACCCAACAAGAAGATGAAAGGTAAGATCATTGATGTGGTCGAGAAAGGATTTAAGTTGGGTGAGCGTATTATTAGGCATCCAAAAGTGGTTGTTGGAAACTAAGATTATATGAAAGAGGATTATTACGAAATATTGGGAGTTTCAAAAGGTGCATCCGCGGCCGAAATAAAAAAAGCGTACCGAAAAAAAGCCATTGAATTCCACCCCGATAAAAACCCAGGAGATGCCAAGGCAGAGGAAATGTTCAAGAAGTCGGCCGAAGCCTATGAAGTATTGAGCAACCCGGACAAACGCGCCAAATATGATCAGTTTGGTCACGCAGCCTTTGATGGCAGCGGCGGTTTTGGCGGCGGAGGCATGAACATGGAGGATATTTTCAGCCAGTTTGGAGACATCTTTGGCAGTGCTTTTGGCGGCGGTTTCAGTGGATTTGGCGGATTTGGCGGCGGCGGACAACGTCGGGTCAAAGGGAGCAATCTCCGTATCCGCGTAAAACTGACTTTGGATGAAGTGGCCAATGGGGTTGAAAAGAAGGTGAAGGTCCGTAGAAAAGTTCAGGCCGAAGGGGTGACCTACAAAACTTGTCCCACCTGTAACGGAAGTGGTCAAATTACCAAGATTACCAATACCATTTTAGGTCGAATGCAAACGGCTACTACCTGTACCACCTGTGGTGGTTCCGGTCAAACCTTAGAAAATAGACCTGCTGGGGCCGATGCCCAAGGGTTGAAAGTTGAGGAAGAAACCGTTTCCATTAAAATTCCACCAGGTGTGGAAGATGGCATGCAGTTAAAGGTGGCCGGAAAAGGTAACGGGGCACCTGGGAACGGAATTCCAGGGGATTTGTTGGTGGCCATCGAGACCGTTGAGCACGATACCCTAAAAAGAGAAGGCGACAACCTGCACTACGATTTGTACGTGAGTATTTCCGAGGCGGTTTTGGGCTGTTCCAAAGAGATAGATGCCGTGGGAGGAAAGGTCCGCATTAAATTGGAACCCGGAATACAGTCTGGAAAAATATTGCGATTGCGCGGCAAGGGAATCACTAGTATCAATGGGTATGGTAGTGGAGATTTGTTGGTGCACGTGAATGTGTGGACCCCAAAAGAACTGAATAAGGAGCAAAAAGAGTTTTTTGAGCGTATGCAGAACGATGAAAATTTCATCCCAAAGCCCGAAAAATCAGATAAATCCTTCTTTGAAAAAGTAAAAGATATGTTCTCATAACAATAAATTTTATTCTGTTTAAATAAAAAACGTATATTTGAGACTGATGTTGGGTGACCAATATCTAATTTTCTTTTTCATAGCAATTTTTTTCCCATCCTTGATTTTTTTAAGGGTGGGTTTTTGTTTTTAAGGGATAAGGGTCTTATTGACCAATTACATATCTTTGAAAAAATAGTTTACATGGATCATATCCTTGTTGCCAAAAATGTTTCCAAAACATACGGGAACTATACTGCACTGAGCAACATTTCACTTAACATACCTAGAAATTGTATTTATGGTCTTTTGGGGCCCAATGGTGCCGGAAAAACCTCTTTTATTCGCATTATTAACCAAATTATCTACCAAGATTCCGGTGAAATTTTGTTTGATGGCGAATCTTTGGCACCAAAACATATATCCCTAATAGGGTATCTTCCGGAAGAACGTGGTCTTTACAAAAGTATGAAGGTGGGAGAGCAGGCATTGTACTTGGCCCAGTTAAAAGGATTGTCTAAAACGGAAGCAAAAACCAGATTGAAATATTGGTTTGACCGTTTGGACATTGGCGACTGGTGGAACAAAAAAGTTCAAGAACTTTCCAAGGGTATGGCGCAAAAAGTGCAGTTTATTGTCACTGTGCTGCATCGACCCAAATTATTGATTTTTGATGAGCCCTTCAGTGGTTTTGACCCCATTAACGCCAATATCATCAAAGACGAGATTTTTCAGCTAAAAGAACAGGGCACTTCCATTATATTTTCCACCCATCGGATGGAATCGGTGGAAGAACTCTGTGAGTACATAGCACTGATCCATAAATCGGAAAAAATATTGGATGGGAAACTATCCGACATCAAAAAAGCCTACAAGAACAACATTTTTAATGTTGGACTTCAGGTGCAACAAAATGAGGAGAGCTTGATGAAAACTTTGGAGGAAAAGTTCAACATTATGGCTCCAAAGTTTGACGGTTTGGAAAATCAATTGGATTTTAAAATTCAGTTGCCATCAGAAGAAACCGCAGAAGTTTTGGCCGAATTGTCAAAAATGGCCAACGTGAACCGTTTTGAGGAAACCATCCCTTCCGCCAACGATATTTTTATTCAAACCGTAAACAATAAGGACAATGGTAGGTAAGCTCGGTTTGATCATAAGGCGGGAGTATTTGGCCAAGGTGCGGAACCGCTCTTTTATTGTAATGACGATTTTGAGCCCATTGTTGATTGTGGGCATGATTGTGCTTATTGCGTATCTCACCAAGATAAACTCCGATGAGGTTAGGGTGATTTCCGTGCTCAATGAAAGCAGTTTTTTTCAGCATCAGTTTAAGCCAGCAAAGGGAATTTCGTACCTCTATCTGGATGGGCTTACCTTGCAAGAAGCCAAAGATTCTACCAATGTACTTGGGTATGATGGACTGTTGTACCTACCCAATGAAAAAGATGTGGAGCAAGTGGCAAAGTCAGCCTATTTCTATACAAAGGATAATCCCAATACCAATGTGATTCAACAATTGGAATCGGTTTTTCAAAGGCAATTACGGCAAGACCGATTGGAAAAACTTGGAGTCTCATCAGATCAGTTCTCCAAAATTGAGCAACCTTTTGACCTTCAATTGGCCACTTTTGATGGGGAAAGAAATGTAAAGGGCATAAATGAAATCAAAGCGTTCATTGGAGGGGGATTTGGCTACGCCATAATGATGTTCATTATTATTTATGGCGGTTTTGTTATGCGCAGTGTGATCGAAGAAAAGACCAGCCGGATTATTGAAGTGATCATTTCTTCCGTAAAGCCTTTTCAATTGATGTTGGGAAAAATTATTGGCACCTCATTGGCGGGAATCACGCAATTTACCATTTGGCTCATCTCGGCCTCTGTTTTGCTATTATTGGCCGTTACTTTTTTGGGGATAGATTTGGGGGAGCTTTCGGGCAATTCTGCAATGCCTTCCGGTGCAATGCCTGGCATGTCTCAATACGCGGCCATGGACAGTGATATGATGATGTACGCACGGGAAATATTGGATATCCCGTGGACCCTTTTAATTGTCTCTTTTTTCATTTATTTTGTATTGGGGTATTTGATCTATAGTTCCATTTATGCGGCCATTGGCGCTGCAGTGGACAATGAAACGGATACGCAGCAGTTTATTTTTCCCATAATATTACCATTGATGTTGGCCATTTATGTAGGTTTCTTCTCGGTTTTCAGCAATCCACATGGCCCTATTGCTGTTGGGTTTTCGTTATTTCCCTTAACTTCACCTATTGTAATGCTCATGCGCCTTCCTGGAGGGGTGGGAGAAGGTGGAGTACCGCTGTGGCAGTTATTGTCGTCCATAGGATTGCTTATATTGACCTTTTGGGGAATTGTATCGCTGGCATCGCGGATATACAAGGTTGGCATCTTAATGTATGGCAAGAAGCCCACGTATAAAGAATTGGTCAAATGGTTAAGATATAAATAGGACATGCAGGACGGTGCAAAAGAAATAAAGAAAATCATTGAAAAGGATATCTGGGGGTCCATCAAGGATTTCTTGGACTTGGGATTCCACATTGGAACAGGGGAAAAAGCCATCCATTTAACGGTTGGGTTATTGTTGCTCCTGACCTTTGCCCTTTTTGCGACCAATTTTATACTGAAATGGCTTCGGCATTTGCTCACTCGCAAGATGGAACGGGAAGACAAGCAGAAGTTTGTCAGTATTTTTAAGTTCATCAACTATGTGGTCTACTTGGTGGCCGTTCTGGTAACACTCAGTGCTGCCGGGGTGGACATTACCTTGGTCATAACCGCCTCCGCCGCCCTTTTTGTTGGTTTGGGACTGGCCTTACAGGAACTTTTCAAGGATATTCTTGGGGGCATCTTTATTATTGTGGACAAATCCTTGCAAGTGGGCGATATTGTTGAGGTTGATGGTAAAGTAGGAAAGGTCTTTGAAATAAAACTGCGAACAACCCGGGCCATTACCAGAGATGATAAGGTATTGATTCTGCCCAACCACAAGTTTATCAGCGACATTGTATATAACTATACCCAAAACCACAAGACAACCCGTGAAAGTGTAAGTGTTGGCGTGGCTTATGGTAGTGATGTGGATTTGGTAACCCAGATTTTGCAACAAGTGGCGGCAGAGCAAAAACAAGTACTTAAAAATCCTAAACCTTTTGTACTTTTTGATGACTTTGGGGATTCGGCCCTTGTGTTTTCCATTCACTTTTTCACCAATGACAGTTTTAGCGACCCCAAGATAAAAAGTGAAATGCGTTATAAAATCAATACAAAATTCAAAGAAAATAACGTTACCATACCGTTCCCGCAACGCGACGTACATATTTTTCAGCAAAAACCCTAAGAAAATAAAAACCGTACTATACCATACTGCAACCAGGGGATTGTTGGTTTCCCTTGCAATACTCTACAGCCATATTGGATGGGGACAGAACACTGATATTTTCAGGATAGATTACATGAACATTCCAGAGAATGATTCGGGAATCAAAACGCAGCGCTATAAATTGCTTTTTAATCTGCCCATACAATTAAATGAGAAAAAAGAATATCTCATTACCGGTATGGAATACAATAGATTCGATATTGGGTACTCTCGTAATTTTCCTTTTGATAAAAGTGAACTGATTCGTTTTCATGTCATTGATATGAACTTGGGCCTTATCACCAAATGGAATGAAAATTGGAACTTGGTCACCATTCTCACCCCCCGTATGGCCTCTAATTTTACAAGCGGAACCATTACGGATGATTTTTTTCTGAACGCCACAGCCGCATTTTGGAAGGAAAAACCCAATGCGGACAGGCCTTATAGAATTGTGTTGGGATTGACTTATAACAGCACCACGGGATTGCCAGTTCCGTTGCCATTGATCAACTATTACCGGAAGTTCCATCCCAAGTGGTCCTACACCTTTGGGATACCCCGTTCCAGCTTTAGACATTACATTAATAAAAAACACTCGTTTGAAATGGCACTGTTCTTGGATGGATATTTTATAAATATCCAGGACAACATAGTTTTGCCGGACAATCAGATTGCATCCAAGATATCATTGACCGCTTTGGTGGCCACAGTAGGGTATCAATACAACGTTTCCAAGAACATGGCCCTTTTTCTAATGGCCGGACGCTCCATTGAGCAGGAAGGAAAGTTGCGGGATGATAATCAAGGTGATGTATTTTTGTTGAATGATGAGGCAAATTTTTATATTAGGACTGGCTTCAAAATAGGAATTTTTTAAAACAGGAAATTATGCCGAAGATTTTGGTTATTGAGGACGAATCCGCCATTAGAAGGGTTTTGGTGAAAATTTTGGTAGAAGAGAGTGATACCTATGAAGTTCAAGAAGCAGAAGATGGATTGAGTGGTATTGATGCCATCAAAAAAGATGATTTTGATTTGGTGCTTTGCGACATTAAAATGCCAAAAATGGACGGTGTTGAAGTTTTGGAAGCCGCCAAAAAAATAAAACCGGAAACACCCTTTATCATGATTTCAGGTCATGGTGATCTGGACACTGCCGTGAACACCATGCGCTTGGGTGCCTTTGATTATATCTCAAAGCCCCCGGATTTGAATCGCTTGTTGACCACAGTTCGCAATGCTTTGGACCGAAAAGAACTTGTTGTGGAAAACAAAATCCTAAAAAAGAAAGTCTCCAAAAACTACGAGATGATTGGGGACAGTGAAGAGATAGGCACTATTAAGGAGATGATTGAAAAAGTGGCTCCCACCGATGCGCGGGTTTTAATTACAGGTTCCAATGGTACGGGGAAAGAATTGGTGGCCCATTGGCTACACCAAAAAAGTAACCGTTCCTCGGCCCCTTTTATTGAGGTGAACTGTGCCGCAATCCCTTCAGAATTGATTGAGAGCGAACTCTTTGGCCATGTAAAGGGCGCTTTTACCTCCGCGGTAAAAGACAGGGCCGGAAAATTTGAAACCGCCAACAAGGGTACCATATTTTTGGATGAAATAGGGGATATGAGCCTATCCGCACAGGCCAAAGTTCTTAGGGCACTGCAAGAGAATAAGATTTCGCGGGTCGGTTCGGACAAGGACATTAAGGTTGATGTACGGGTTTTGGCCGCTACCAATAAAGATTTAAAAAAAGAGATTGCAGAAGGTAAGTTCAGGGAAGACCTCTATCATCGGTTGGCCGTAATCTTGATCAAGGTACCCGCATTGAACGATAGACGGGATGATATTCCACTCCTCATTGAACACTTTTCAGCCAAAGTTGCTTCGGAACAGGGTATAGCAAAGAAAAGCTTTTCCAAAAAAGCCATAGAATTGCTCAAAGGGTATGACTGGACCGGAAATGTGCGTGAGCTTCGCAATGTGGTGGAACGATTGATCATTCTTGGTGGTAAGGAAGTTTCCGAGGAAGATGTTAAACTCTTTGCCAGCAAGTAAATTACTTGGCATTGCATTCTCCCAATCGGTCAAGGGCTTCCTGAGCCAATGTTTTCACACGTTGGTGGTATTGTTTTTTATGTTCTGAAAGTTCGGTGTTGAGCAATACCAATCTAGCTTCTTCATAAATATTGTTGATGAATCTATGAGCCTCATCACAGTTCACTTCATTGACAACTTTGTCCAATGAAGATTCAAAACCCAAAAGACAACTGTGCACTTGTTCTTTTATGGTATGTGTAGGGGTCAAGAATATTCCATCTTGATCATTCAAGGCATCTTTGGTGTTCAAGACCAAAATATCATTGCCGTAAGTACTGGCAACTTCCTGTTCAAATATCCGCAACACCTTCATCCCGATCAAAGTGCTTTCCAAGGCCAAGTGCAATGATCTTTTGGCATCTTCAAGAGTTTCGGCCTTTGTTGCCTGTTTAAGTTCAGTAGTGGCACTTTCTAGGCTTTCAATGGTTCCTTCGCAACCACAATCCTCAAAGTTGGTCCTAGTTTTTTCAATGCCATTCAATGCCTTGTAAGCATGGTATTTGGACATTTTCAAGTCATTGGTAACAATGGCAGACTGTATCTTGCTTTTAATGTACTCTAAATTGGAACTGGCATATTCGCAGGCATTGCGAACGGTAAAAGAAGACATGAGCCATAGTAAAATCATGCCTAATACAAAGACCACAAGTAGGACAATAGTTCTTGTTTTCATAACGCTTAATGATTTGGGACAGTGCGTCATTGATTTCCACTAAGTTAGGACAAGGAGTCAGCCAAGTGCGAATAAAATCGATAAAAATACATTCTATGTCCATAAGTGGTAAAAGTATCGATGAACGGCACTTTTTTGATTGGGGTTGAAGGAGTGGTCAAAAAGAATTATATTCATTCCTATGGAAAAAATTGACACAGATTCATATAAGGTAAAAAGCGAGGTAAAAATAACTCAACTAAACACCTACGAAGATTTTGGCGCGTCAAATAAAGAGCTTAAAAAAGAGTTGAAGGAGATCCGCAAAAAATTGGGCGATTTTCAAGACACCCTGTACGCTCATGGAAAATATGGTGTTCTACTTTGTTTACAAGGTATGGATACCGCAGGAAAGGATAGCCTTATCCGAGAGGTGTTCAAGGATTTCAATGTACGGGGTGTCGTGGTACACAGCTTTAA
The DNA here is from genome assembly GCF_000745185.1 of Muricauda sp. MAR_2010_75. Taxonomy (NCBI): domain Bacteria; kingdom Pseudomonadati; phylum Bacteroidota; class Flavobacteriia; order Flavobacteriales; family Flavobacteriaceae; genus Allomuricauda; species Allomuricauda sp. MAR_2010_75. The sequence goes on along the minus strand of NZ_JQNJ01000001.1, from coordinate 293,953 downwards.
GGTGCCCACTTCCTTAGAGTTAAAACACGATTACCTATGGCGACACTACATTGCCTTGCCAGAAAGAGGCAAGTTTTCGGTCTTTAACCGCACCCATTACGAGAATGTGCTGGTCACCAAGGTACACCCAGAATACATCTTGAATGAAAACCTGCCCGGAATAGAGTCCGTTTCTGATATTGATGCAACTTTTTGGGAAAAGCGGTACCAACAAATCAATGAATTTGAGGAGCATGTGGCCCAAAACGGAACCATCATATTCAAGTTTTTTCTGCATTTATCCAAAGAAGAACAACGCCAGCGTTTGTTACGGAGAATTCGACTAAAACGAAAAAATTGGAAATTTTCCCCAGGCGATTTGAAAGAGCGAAGGATTTGGGACACCTACCAAAAGTGTTATGAAGAGGCCCTGAACAAAACCTCAAAGGAACACGCTCCTTGGTATATCATTCCGGCCGACAATAAAAAAGCGGCCAGGGTCATTGTGGCCTCCATTCTGCACGAAGCGTTAAAAAAGTACAAAGATATTGAGGAACCCGAGCTAGACGAGGAAATAAAGGCTAATTTAGAAACCTTTAAACAGGAACTGGAAAAAGAGACCCCATGAGAATCGTGTTGCTTTTTACCCTTTTGTTGGTAAACACCCCATTTTTTGCACAATCTGCTGATGAAAAACAAATCAAGGCCATTTATGATATGGCACTGACCAAAGGTAAGGCCTATGACTGGCTCAACTATCTTTCCAATCAGATCGGTGGGCGACTTTCTGGATCGGTACAGGCCCAACATGCGGTGGAATACACAAAGGAACAACTGGATTCGTTGGGATTAGATCGGGTATGGTTGCAACCGGTCATGGTGCCCAAGTGGGTAAGAGGTACTCCAGAGTTTGCTTATATAGAGACCAAGCCCGGGCTTACCACCAATGTGCCCATCTGCGCTTTGGGTGGTTCTGTGGGCACTCCTGATGGAGGGCTGAAAGCCAATATTGTTGAGGTGCAGGGCATAGAGGATTTGGAAAAATTGGGACGAAAAAAAATAGAAGGTAAAATTGTGTTTTACAATCGTCCAATGGAACCAACATTGGTAAACACCTTTGCGGCGTATTCCAATTGTGTGGACCAACGCTATTCTGGCGCGGCAGAGGCTGCCAAGTTCGGTGCTTTAGGTGTGATCGTTAGATCTATGAACCTGCGTTTGGACGATTACCCCCATACAGGTTCCATGGGATATGGCGATACGCCTGTAAAAAATAGGATTCCCGCAGCGGCCATCAGTACCAATGCGGCCGAGTTGTTGAGCACTACCTTGAAGCTAAATCCCGATATCAAATTCTACTTTAGGCAAAATTGCAAACAATTGGAAGATGTGCAGTCCTATAATGTGATTGGTGAGATTACCGGAAGCACCTATCCCAATGAGGTGATGGTGGTAGGTGGCCATTTGGATTCATGGGACTTGGGTGATGGTTCCCATGATGATGGTGCAGGATGTGTTCAGAGCATGGATGTGCTACGTTTGTTAAAAGAAACAGGCTATAAACCCAAACGCACACTACGTGTGGTGTTGTTCATGAATGAGGAAAATGGCCTCAGAGGTGGGAATAAATATGCAGAAGTGGCACAAAACAAAGGTGAAAACCATGTATTTGCCTTGGAAAGTGATTCAGGTGGGTTTACGCCCAGAGGCTTTTCTTTTGACTGCTCCGATGAAAACTTTGAGCAAGTACAAAGCTGGAAAGGCCTGTTCGAGCCTTATTTGATTCATCTTTTTGAAAAAGGCCACAGTGGTGCGGACATTGGCCCCATGAAGAACGAAAGCATTGTTCTTGCCGGACTTGTACCGGATTCACAACGTTATTTTGACCATCACCATGCCGAGAACGACACTTTTGAGCATGTAAACAAACGGGAATTGGAATTGGGGTCTGCTACTATGGCCAGTTTGGTCTACCTTATGGACAAATACGGAACCGTTCCATCCAAGAAAATCAAAGGGTAAAGGTAACAAGAGCCGCCAACTATTTACTTTTATGGCGCATTGATGTCATTCAGGAAACGGCATTTACGGCACTTTTTTTAGATCTAACCTTAGGACTGGTCTTACTGGTTTTTCGCATTTTTTTGGGACCGTACCAAAGCCAAAATCCGGTAATGGTGAACATCAACAATGAAACTCCCATTACCGAAGTATATACCAATTTTATAGCTCCTGATGTCCCTAAATATCGATCAAGGATGGAGCCATCGTGCACATTTTCCAGAAAATCCGATTTTCTTTGCCCAATGGAAAGGACATTACCTGTAGCTCCGTCAAGTTGTATCTCGTAATACTGTTCCACAAACACAAACTTTACCGAACCCTTGTCCTTTCGCATGTCTATTCGGTCCAGTTCCAACGATAGGTCCGGGGATACCGACGTGCGCAATGTATGGCAGGCAATATTGTGCAAGCTGTCTACAGAAAGCCATTCCTGTAAGTTGGATGTGGTTCCTTCTTGCGTTTTTGGCAAAATAACCCCATTGGTGTCCTTTTTCCAGCCCAGCAATAGTCCGGTTACGGATATAAAAAAGAAAAATATAAAAAGTAATGCTCCCGTGGTTCGATGAATCTTTCTAAAAATGCGCAACACTCTCGCTTGCTTCTTTCTTTTGCCCATGTTGATCTCAGCTATCAATATAAAACAATCCTATAAAGATTGGCAAAGTTAAGGAGAAAGGGCAGAAGCAGGGCTACTAAATATATTGCTCATTACGCAATGTATATCGAACAAATTTTTCATTGTCAACATACGTTGTTCCATCCTCTTGAAATCCAAGTTTGGTTAAGCCCTGGACCCGTGTTCGGGTAGGTGGAAACAAAATGGTCACGGAAGGAAATCCCATTTGAATAAAAGCAAAGTGAATAATTTTATGGTAGATGACTTTGCCCATGCCCCAAAATTTTGGATGTAAAACCAAAGCCAAGTCTACGATATCATATTCGGGCTGTACGCCACCCCAACCTGCAAATTCCCCGTCGATACTAAAGGCCCAAGGGCCATACCCATGTTCAGCCCAAAACTTTTCTTTGGCAGCAATGAATCTATCGCATGCTGTTTCATCAAAATCTCCACTCAATAACGGCATTTGCCGTCTTACCAAAGGATGGTTCATGAGATCTATCAGCTCATGCTTTTCAATCTCGGTCAATCGCTTAAAAACTATCTGCGCCATATTTGGCACATTGGTCGTAAAAGTATGGTGATGTTATCAAGAAATGCTCTATTTTTTTGCTGTTTGCCCAATTGTTCATAGTACCGGCCGAGGGGGCCGCAGGCATTTTTCCCAACGGTCCGTGTACGATTAATTGCGGATTTACACGCACTATTTATTTGTTAAACACCTACCTTTTTTATATTTACTTAATTTCATTTTAGCGATTAAACCGCTATTATTTTTATACATTGTTGGCAACAGGCTTTTCAATGTCCAATGCGAAATTGATGATACTTTCAACGTGGATTTTAGTAGTATCGAATACGGGTAATTTAAAATCCTCTTGTCCAATTAACATAGGTATTTCAGTACAGCCTAAAATAATTCCTTGGGCTCCTCTCTCAATTAATCCATTTGCATATCCGATAAATTTTTTCTTGGATTCTTTAGTTACAAATCCTTTCCCAAGTTCATTTTTGACGATATCTTGTATTTCTTCTACATCTTTTTTTTCTGATGGAATAATGGTCTCAATGTTATATTCTTTCAGTTTATTTCGGTAAAAATCCATTTCCATTGTAAATTTTGTACCTAACAGTCCTACCTTGTTTAACTTTTCTTTTTTAATTTCTATTGCAGTAGCTTCTCCGATATGAATAATAGGAATGTCAATTTTTGATTGAATTTTGTCAGCGAATAAATGTGCTGTGTTAGCGCACAAAACTATAGCATCTACATTACTAGAGACCAGGTTTTTGCAAGCACCGAAAATTAGGTCAAAAGAATTAGTCCATCCTTTGTTTTGAATATCGGAAAAATTCAATGAATTTATTATACATTCGGCAGAGTTTAAACCGCCTAGTTTTTCATTGATTCCTTGATTGAGGTATTTATAATAATCCAACGTTGAAGTCCAACTAATTCCTCCTACAAATCCTATTTTTTTCATTCTCTATGTTTTTTTAGCTAGTTGCCAACGGTTTCGGCTATGAGTAGTTGCGTGGTTTAGCGGTTAACTTTGCAAGTACATAACAAATTGAAAATCCGAGAGGATTTTCAGAAGTAGGATAAAACATTGCTTATAGCCATTGTTGTGCAACGTCATTATTTTGCTTTTGTTAACGCCATTTTCACAGCAAGTCCAGTCAAAACTGAAGCCATAAACCACGTTTGAATTCTTAACCAAACTGGCTTTTTCGAAAACCAAGTTGCCATTTTAGCTGCGGAAATAACAATCATTAGATTTACTGTGAAACTTATAATTATTTGAACTATTCCTAATTGGAAACTCTGACTTAAAATCGAACCATTTTCTGGTTTTATGAATTGAGGAAAAAATGACAAATAAAATACTGCCATTTTAGGATTTAGAACATTTGTCATAAGTCCAATATTGAACAGTTTGAAAGGTTTGTCAGATTTTAAATTTTTATTGGCATTAAAGATTTTGTTTTCAGATTTAATTGAATTGTAAGCTAGATAAAGTAAATATCCTGTAGCCTTCCCTAAAAATAGGACAGTTTAAAATTCAGATTTTCTAACTTTAAATTTTAACTGTCACATGAAAAAAAGCAAGTTTACCGAGAGCCAGATCATCAAGGCACTGAAAGAGAACGAACAGGGCCGCAAGGTGGGTGACATATCCCGTGAGATGGGGATTGACACCAGCACTTTTTATTATTGGAGGAAGAAGTACGGGGGCATGGAAGTTGCGCATATGAAGCGCTTGAAGGAACTCGAGGAGGAGAACCGCAAACTCAAGCAGATGTACGCCGATGCCAGTCTTGACATCCGTATGCTCAAGGACGTACTGTCAAAAAAGTTCTAGGGCCTTCCGACAAGAAGCAGCGCGCCAAATATCTCCAGGAGGCCTATTCTGTATGTGTATCGCGTTCCTGTGGGGTACTGGACCTTGCCCGGTCGATGTGGTACTACCATAGCAGGAGGGACGACACCGAGGTCGTCGATGCCCTTTCCAGGCTGGCCGAAGAGCTGCCGACAAGGGGATTCGAGGTGTATTACAAGCGTTTGCGTCGCGAAGGCCGCAACTGGAACAGGAAACGGGTGTTGAGGGTCTACAGGTCCATGAACCTAAAACTCAGGAGGAAGCACAAGAAGAGGCTTCCTGCAAGGACAAAGAACCCACTGGGGGCCCCGATGGAGCTCAACGAGGTCTGGAGCATGGACTTTATGGCCGATGTGCTGTCCGATGGAAGGAAGATAAGGGTGTTCAATGTGATGGACGACTGCAACCGGGAGGCACTGGCCATGGACGTGGGGCTGAACTATCCGGCGATAAGGGTAGTGGAGACCTTATCACAACTGGAGGAGGAAATAGGCCTGCCAAAGACCATACGCTGCGACAACGGTCCGGAGTTCATATCCAAGGCCCTATCACAATGGTGCAAGGCCAAACGTGTCGAGCTGCAGTTCATCCAGCCCGGCAAGCCCATGCAGAACGGATATATGGAACGCCTGAACAGGTTTTACAGGGAGGATGTGCTCGATGCCTATTGGTTCAACGACCTCCACCAAGTAAGGGCACTGACCCAAAAATGGATGGAGGATTACAATACAAGGCATCCCCATTCATCCATCGGGGATATGCCGCCCAGGGAATACAAGAAACGTTTCGGGGAAGAATTCTTCCCCGAAACAGACAACATTAATGATAATTTTATGAATTTAGCGATGTCCTAAAAGGGGTAAGGCTACAATCCAACTCCTAAAAACTTAACAACAACAAAGGCATAAGGAATTGCAAAAAATATCGCAGTCAATCCAAATGAAACCATAAGTATGTGAAATAAAAACCCACACATTACACCAAGAAGCGAGATGATTCCAGCATTTTTTCCTTGTGATAGAGACCTTGAAATCAGATAAATCATATTGGGACCTGGTGAAAGCACCATTATTAATGCTGCTAATCCAAATAAAAGTAAGTCGTTAACTGGTATCATATTTTCTGTTTTATTTTCCTAATGTTGCACAACGGCCCTGGGTATGCCTCCGTTCCGACTGCTTGTTTTGCGCCTCTGGGGGTGCCGACCCGACGGCGGTATGAGTAAGGAGGCACCGCTTAGGCCGGCGAGCAAAACAAGCCTGGAGAGAGGGGTTTCCAGGTGTTAATTAGGGATTAATTTAGGAAAATTCTTTCAGTTGGGGATGGGGCCGGAATGGGGCATACCCGATGTTGTGCAACGTTTTAATTGAAAACAGCATCATAATCTACACCATAGTAATAGCCTCCTATTTCTTCGCATTTCTTAAGATAGTTATTCAATATTTCTTCTTGCTCATCAAGGTAACCTGAGCCACCATAAAAGGTAATATTTGGTAAGTCTTTATGAACCAAAATTATAGCTGGTTGCCCTTCTAATGCTATAAATGGGTTATCTTCTTCATACCCAATATCGGGAACCTCTTTATCAAGATTATAAATGTAGGTCACGTCGATTTTCCGCGACTGATAAGCGAATTCCTGCTCAACTCTAATTACAATGCCTTGTACTTCTGTGAAGTCCTTCTCATTGTAATCTTCATATTGCTTTTTTGATTGTTCTTGGCAACCTATTGTGCTTACAATAACCAATATAATGGGTATGAAGATTTTATTCATCGAATGTTGCACAACGGTCTCGGCTATGGTTTCGTTGTGGAATTTCACGCAGTGAACATTCCGCCCGAAATCCGGCCTTGGCTTAAAGGTAAGGATTTCCCGTTTGGGAAATCCGACCACAATGAATTATAGCCAATGTTACCTGCAGATGTTTTTCTCCGCAGTTTTATATTCCGTACTGTTATATATTTTATTCAGTTCAGTATTCAATTCCGTTTTCACTTTTATCCAACTTCGAGTCGCTTTTTTTGATTTCCGCTTACCCTTTCCGATTTTCAGTTCAATTGTGTTGTCAGTCGGTTTTATTTCACGAAATATTTGGTCAAAACAGAATGGTAATTCGATAAAAACGGTTTTGTCTTGTGGAATTGTCAAACAAAAATTCCCGTCAAAATCTGTTGTTGTTCCTATTTCAGTTCCTTTAATCATTACGATTTGTCCAGGAAATGGTTGTCCGTTTTCTTCTACTAAATTTCCAGTCAGTTTGCGAAATTCAAATTCCGATTCCGCACTTTGTGAAAAAGTCAGATTAAAAGTCAGAATTAGTAATATGAGTGTCGTTTTTTGCATTTGCAGGTAACGGTTGTTTATCTAAAATAGTGGTTTTTAGTATTTATAATAATAAAATAACAAAGTTATTGCCCACTTTTTATTGTAAATTAACATACCCCAAATTTATCCAGTTATTTTCTACTTAATTATTTTGTTATGGAACCGCTGAACCAATTCAAGGCCATAATGGAACTTAAAAGATATAGTTCCAATACCATAGCCAAGTATATAGGCCTACTAAGGGCATTTTTCAAATCCAGCCATTTAAGCGGCCAAAGATTGGAAAGTGCATCCAACAAAGAAATGATTACCACAATGATCTCCCATATAAACAATCGCAACTATGGGTATACCTCACAAAAACAATTTATTTCCGCCTTACGATTGTTCTACAAGGAAGTCTTTAGAAAAGAGATGGATTTTCAATCCATTTACCCCACCCAAAAACCACATGCCCTACCCAATATACTGTCAAAACCCGAAGTTAGGGCATTACTGCAAAGCATATCCAACCTAAAACACCGAGCCATGCTCACCACCATTTATGGACTGGGACTGCGGTCTGGCGAACTCATAAGGCTAAAAATAGCGGATATGGACAGTGAAAGAATGCTCGTCTCCATAAAGGCGTCCAAAGGAAAGAAAGATCGTGTGGTTATGTTGTCTCCAAAATTGGTACAATTGCTCAGGGACTATTTTAGAAAATACCATCCTAAGGAATATTTGTTCGAAGGGCGAGACGGTAAACCCTATTCCAGTGCAAGTTTAAACAAGGTATTTGTTACCGCAAAATGCAAGGCCGGCATTAAAAAACAGGCAACCCTTCATACCTTAAGACATAGTTTTGCTACGCATCTGTTGGAGAACGGAACGGATATTCGGGTTATTCAAAAGCTATTGGGGCATAACAATATAAGTACCACCCTGCTCTACACCAAGGTCTCTTCCAATGTGATCGGAAAGGTAAGGAGTCCTCTTGATGATTTATAGGGATGAGCTTCCCTCTTCAGTTTTTACCCTTGCCCATAAACCCCTATCTTTGCAGCCTTAAAAATGGGATGTTGAATAATTGATCCATCCAATTAATCCAAAAAAGATGCAAGACGGAATCTACGCTAAATTCAATACCACCAAAGGTGAGATATTGGTAAAACTTACCCACGATAAAACACCGGGAACGGTCGGGAACTTTGTGGCCCTGGCCGAAGGCAATATGGAAAACTCCGTAAAACCACAGGGCAAGCCCTATTATGATGGGCTTAAATTTCATAGGGTCATTGCCGATTTTATGATTCAGGGAGGATGCCCCCAAGGAACCGGAACCGGAGACCCCGGCTATAAGTTTGATGATGAATTTCATCCAGACCTTACCCACGCGGGTCCTGGAGTACTTTCCATGGCCAATGCAGGACCTGGCACCAATGGAAGTCAATTTTTTATAACCCATGTGGCCACGCCTTGGTTGGACAATAAGCATACGGTTTTTGGGCACGTGGAACACGGGCAGGAAGTGGTGGATGCCATTGCCCAGGGTGATGCCATTGAAAGTTTGGAAATTGTACGCGTTGGCGATGAAGCAGAAAATTGGAATGCCATTGAAGCTTTCCGAACCTTTGAGGGTGCCCGTGAAAGACGAATCGCTGAGGCCCAGGCCCAGGCAGAGGCTGAAATGGAGGAACTTGCTGCGGGTTTTGAAAAGACCACTAGTGGGCTTCGCTACAAAATCATTCAAAAAGGAAGCGGTGCCAAGGCCGAAAAAGGAAAAACGGTTTCGGTGCATTACGAGGGAAGCTTGTCCAACGGACAGGTTTTCGACTCTTCCTATAAAAGAAACCAGCCCATTGACTTTACCATTGGTGTGGGGCAAGTGATTCCTGGATGGGATGAAGGGATTGGAATGCTACAAGTAGGGGACAAGGCCCGATTGGTGATTCCATCGCACTTGGCCTATGGCAGTGCTGGAGCCGGAGGGGTTATTCCACCAAATGCCACCTTAATTTTTGATGTGGAACTGATGGATGTGAAATAGCATCGTTTAAAGTTAAAAAGAAAAGAGGCGGTCCAAAATGTTGCTGTTCGTCAACCTGAAGTAAATTCAGAATGACATAGCTTCATGTTTTTTAGACAGCCTCTTTTTATTTAGTGCGATTCACACTTACCAAAAGCAAACAAAGATTTACAGCAAGTAAAAAGAATAAAACACTCAAAAAGGTATTCATGGGTATAGGTCTTTGTGTTGATAACAATTCAACGAAGAAAAACCCTACCTATTGCCCCAAAGGTAAAATGATGGGTTTCAGTTTTTCTCAAAAAAACTGCCCAAAAAGCTCTTTTTGGAACCGTTAACGCTTAAAACGAGCAATAGTACATTAATGATCAAAAGCAAAAGAAGAACTCCAAAGAAAGTGTTCATACTGTGGTTTGTTTAATGGTTATGGGGAACAGTTGTCTATGGGATAGATATTAAAAATGGGTAGTGGTTGCGTTGCGGCGAAAAAAAAATTACAAATAAAAAAACCCGGGCAATTGCCCGGGCCTGATCTATAAAAAAGTATACTGTTACCTTAATCTATAACTTGTACGTTTACGGCGTTCAATCCTTTTTTACCTTGCTGTAGTTCAAATTCTACGGCATCACCTTCCCTAATTTCATCGATTAAACCTGAAACGTGTACAAAGTGATCTGTTTGTGAACCTTCTTCTGTGATAAAGCCGTAGCCTTTAGAATCGTTGAAGAATTTTACTGTTCCTTTACTCATAATAAATATTAAAAAATTAAATAAAGGGCAAAGGTACATTTAATTTATTGGGAATTAGGGTTTTTACACTTTTTTCTCAAAAATAATTAAGCCGTTGGGTCTGGGGTCAAACGCAAATACGGTTTTACCTCTTCAACACCCTTGGTAAAGATTTTCTTGGCCTCTTCCGTAGGAATGGCTGGACTTACCACAACTTTTTCCCCATTTTTCCAATTGGCAGGTGTGGCCACTTTGTGGTTGGCCGTTAATTGTAGGGAGTCCACAACACGCAAAAGTTCATAAAAATTACGCCCCGTGGAAGCAGGATAGGTCAAAATCAGCTTAACCTTTTTGTCTGGACCAATGATAAACACCGAACGAACAGTAAGGGTATCATCCGCATTGGGGTGGATCATATCATACAAATCGGAAACCTTTCTGTCTTCATCCGCAATAATGGGGAAGTTAACGTTGGTCCCTTGCGTCTCGTTGATGTCTTTGATCCATTCCTTGTGCGATTCGGCACCGTCAACACTCAATGCCATCATTTTAACATTGCGCTTGGCAAACTCGTCCTTGAATTTGGCTGCAGTGCCCAATTCGGTGGTACAAACGGGTGTAAAGTCGGCAGGGTGTGAGAAAAGAATGCCCCATCCATCACCCAAATAGTCATAAAAATTCAGTGTTCCTTCTGAGGTGACCGCTGTAAAATCTGGAGCGGTATCGCCTAATCTAAGTGTAGCCATATATATTGTTTTTTTGGATTATAGAATGAATATCCTACAAAGTTAGTAGATAAATTAATCCCGCGATTTTATCACAGTTAAAAGTGTATTAAAATTACCTTCGCTTTCATGAATTTTGATGGAGGACAAACACAATTCAGCCTGAAGTTCATTACCTTTAAAAAATGGAAAAGGAAACTCTAGATCAACTTAAATACCCCATTGGCCATTACCAAATACCGGAGACCATTACAGAGAAACAGTTGGAGGAATGGATCTCTGTTTTGGAAGAATTACCCCATCGGTTGGAGACCATGGTAAGTCCACTTTCAGCAAAACAATTGGAAACCCCATACCGACCTGGCGGGTGGACGGTACGGCAATTGGTGCATCATATTTCAGATAGCCATCACCACAGCTATATCCGTTTTAAATGGGGTTTAACGGAGGATAATCCTCTAATAAAGCCATATGACGAAAAGGCATGGTCCGAACTTTTTGACGCCAAAACAGCACCCATTCAAATATCCCTAGATCATCTAAAAGTGGTGCATACCAAGTTGGTGTATCTGTTACGTGGATTAACAAAGGCACAATTACAGCGTAGGTTCACCCATCCCGAAGGAAATATTGAAACCACATTGGAGGAAAATATAGGGCGCTATGCTTGGCACGGAAGCCATCACTATGCCCATATCAAAAATCTTATACGGCGCGAAGGTTGGTGACCTAAAGCTGTTTGGTCAAAATCCACATGGCCTTTTCTGATGATTTTGCACCGGGCAGGACAAGTTCGCTCTCCCGTTTGATCACAAATCCATTTTTTTGGTAAAACTGAATGGGATTTCCTTTTTGCATGGTATCCAACCAAAGCACTTTCTTTTTTAGGCTTCTGGCATAATTTTCAATCCATTCGAGTACCTTTTTGCCCAGACCTTGCCCAGCGTAGGCTTTTAAAAGATAAATTTTCTCAGCCTTTAGGGATTCCTCCGGAGAAAGTTCGTCCACGCCACAATCCTTCACCAGTTTAACAATGCCCACAATGGCATTTCCCATTTTTACCAAATAATTTAGGCTATTGGGTTCCGATAGCTCCCGTTCCACGACGGATGCAGAGAGCCCATTGGAAATATAGGGCGTAGGGTCCTCATTTTCCCAAAGATGCAGGTAGTGCTCCCGATACGATTTTTGTCCTATGGAAACATAAGTGTCCAAAGTTGAGCGTTGCACTTCTTCCAGAATGATCTCTTGGCTCATGGATTGTTTTCACCTCCTTCCGGCCCGTAGAAAAATACCCAAGTGGCAAAATCCTCGGTAAAGTTTTCAAACCGATGCTCCACTCCTGCAGGAACAAACAGAAAATCCCCTTGGGAAAAAGTGGTGCGCTTGCCACCGTTCAAAAATTCGCCACTTCCCGAGACCACCACATAAATCTCATCTCTTGTATGGGGTTGCTGAAGGTCAACTTTTTCGGGTCGATAGATTTCAACCGCCAAAGAGCCATGTTCAAAAAGGGTCAAAAATGGGGAATCCACTTCCGAGAGTTTCCCCAGTGCTTCTTTTGGACATATTTTCATAGCCCCAGTATTAAATTAGTTCTCCTTCCATTTGATGTTGCAACCAATACTCGGTTTTTGATCGGGATCGATGGCCTTTCCTTCCAAAAGGGCATCCATGGCCTTTCTAAGGTCCAAACCCGTAAGAGGTAGCCCATTTCCAGGTCTAGAATCGTCCAATTGACCGCGGTACACCAATTTTGAGTCCCCATCAAAAAGGTAAAAATCAGGGGTGCAGGCGGCATCGTACGCCTTGGCCACTTCTTGGGTCTCATCGTACAAATAAGGGAAGGTATAGTCCATTTCTTGGGCTTTTTCCTTCATCAAGTGCGGGGCATCCTGCGGGTAATTTTCCACATCGTTGCTGGAAATGGCCACAAAGTTGATACCCTTGGCCTGATATTCCTTGCCCAATTTGGAAATCTCTGGATTTACATGGATCACAAAAGGGCAGTGGTTGCAAATAAATAGGACCACCGTTCCTTTTTCACCCTTTAATTTTTGAAAGGAAAGGGTTTCATCCGTAACGGTGTCCATTAGTTCAAAATCTGGGGCCTTGGTGCCCAGAGGTAGCATGTTGCTTGGGGTTCTGGCCATAGTTCTTATTTTTTGATTAAAACATTCTTAACAAAATTAGTGGATGCAAGTCAGAATCCCTTACATCATCTGTCCAAAGAAAATGGCGTTCATCAACAGTTTATTGGTACCGTACCAAAACGCCCTAAAATTGGTGTTATCGGTAAAGAGAATAGCTCTTCCCTTTCCCAACCGTTGCACCTTAAAGGGCACACTGTTTTTGATGAGCTCTGCATTTTCTTCAGAAATATACCCGCTCAGTAACGGATTGTTGGTATACTGAATGGGATTGTCATAGCTGTTTTTTTCCGGTTCCAAATAAATGTTGGTGTTTCGGAAAAGGGCCAGCTTATCATTTTTATAACCATAATTAATGGGGTGTGAGCGGTCCAGATTGGCCTCAAAAATGGCACCACCGGTTACTTGGGCCCCTTCAAAATCTTCTTTTTGGTCAAAGGCAATGTTTTTGGCAACCAACGTATCTTTTCGCATTTTCAAATCCATGAGTTCATTGCTTAAAAACCAATTGGCCGTTGTCCTATATCCAATAACGGAACCGCCATTCTTTACCCATTCCTTGATTTTTTCAGCCCCTTTTTTGTCGAGCATGGTGCCACCGCCCCAACCTGTTCCGGGCAAAATCAAATCGGTATACGAATCCAGATCCACACTATTGAAATACTTAGTGTCGATTTTGGTGATTTTTATGTCATAGCGCGTGTCAAATAGGTGCCAGATTTCCCCCGCATCGTAGGAGCGGGTGCCATCACCCACTAAAATGGCCACCTTCTGTTTTTTGAGCGGTTCAAAATCACCACTTCCTAGATCAATACCCTCGGTGAGGCCAGTGGAAACCCCATGGACGGTCACCCCACTTTCTTGGGCAATGCCATTTAAAAAATTGTAGAGTTCAGAGGCGTCCAATTTTTGATTTTGTACAGGAACCATAATGGAGCCATAATCATAACGAATACTTTCCAAAGTAAATGGGGTTCGTGCAGTTTTGGCGCGAAGACCTTTTTCCAAAATGGCATTCAATACTTTCGGCGTGTAGTATTCATGCCATTCAAACACATAGGCATAATTACTTTTTTTATCCACTCCACCAGTTGGACGTTGAAAATCTATCACCTCGGATCCGGCATTGGACAAGGAGGGGAGTTCAGCGTAATCCACATTAAAGGCCAACGGAAAGGTCCAGGCAGAAATATCATAAAAAAGGCTGTCGGCAAAAGTGGTCCGCTTCTCGAACATGGCATTGATCAGCCTAGGATTTTTTTGGTCCATGGGTACCACATAGCTGTATCCTTTTTTATAACTTTTACCACCAATGGTGGCGTCGGAAGCCAATTCATGAAACTTTATTTTATGCCTTTTCAGGATTTCGGCCAAATGCCAAGTCTTGGAAGCATCCTTGCTATCACCAAAAATTAGGGCTTTGGTCTTGCTCCGAGAACCTTCATTCCGTAAATCGGCGTAATAGTTTTTTTGATGATCCAACAGCTTTGTTCGCATATTCTTGGCTGCCTCTATGGTGGATAATGCTGTGGTCAACTGATTTCGGATGGTAAAAGGAAAGGTCAGTAATCCATTTTCACTTTCTTGGATGTGCCCTCGTGAGCTGGCCTGTTCAAACAAAATCCCAATGCTGCCGTTCACATCTGGAAAAGTGGACCCCTTTCCATAATAGTAGTCATCATAATTTTCTTCTGAAAAGTACAGCGACCCAATTTTGTCCAAGGCCTTTACGTGATAGGTGCCAATTTCCTTGGTAAGCTCTTGATTGCTTTTGGGGGTGAGCGGATGTACCCGTTTAGGTTCTCCGGGCTGAAAGAAAAAAGTGGAATTGGTACCCATTTCATGATGATCCGTTACAATGTTGGGCAACCACTTATGGAAGGATTCAACGCGGGCCCTACTTGCGGGCAATTGGGCAGGCAACCAGTCGCGATTAAGGTCAAACCAATAATGATTGGTGCGCCCTCCCGGCCAAACTTCATGGTATTCGCGCTCGTTGTTGTCAGGATTTAGGTTTTGACTTTTGTTGACATTGGCCCAGTAGGCAAAACGCTGCAAACCATCTGGATTGAAACTGGGATCCATAAGAATGACCATATTGTCCAACATAGCTTCAATTTCCGGACCTTGGGCAGCAGCCAGATAATAGGCATAGGCCAATCCGGCATTGGCACCACTGGGCTCATTCCCATGAATGGAAAAGCCTTGGTACACAATAACGGGCATTTCCGAAGTGCTCAGATTTGAATTTCCTTCGGAAAGTGCAATGTGCTGTTGCCGTATGGTCTCTAAATTTTGATGGCTTTCGGGCGTGGTTACCGTAAGTAGGAGTATGGGTCTACCCTCAAAAGTAGTTCCTCTATTTTCAATGGTGATCCTGTCACTGGACTCGGCCAGTTGGTACATGTAGGATACAAGCTTATCATGGGTAACATGCCATTCCCCAACCTCATGTCCGATCACATCTGCTGGTTTTGGAATATTGGGATCGTAGGAGATGTCATCCGGCAAATAATAATCCAAGGTCACTTGTTGTGCCGAGAGACCTAGGCCGATGAATAGGGCAAAGAATAGAAGGTTGTATTTTTTCATGGGTTGAATTGAGTTAGTTCGTAGGGGTAAAAATAAAAAACGACCCGCTGAATGCAGGTCGTTTTTCACTATTTTTTAAGGGAATCTTACTTAAATGTCATCAAAGTCAACATCGGTAAAACTGCCAGATGCGGTTCCGTTTTCACTGAAGCTTTCATTTTCTTCTTTTTTGAAATCCTTCTGGTGTCTTTCAGAGATTACTTCAACCCCTTTTTCATCAATGATGTAGTCCATCATTTCCTCCATAATCTCCCTAAAAGCTGCAAAATCTTCCTTGTAGAGGTAGATTTTATGCTTTTTGTAGTGAAAGGAGCCATCGTCGTGGGTAAACTTCTTGCTTTCTGTGATAGTAAGGTAGTAATCACCGGCCTTGGTGCTTCTTACGTCAAAAAAGTAAGTTCTTCTTCCTGCTCGTAAGACTTTCGAATAAATCTCTTCCTGATCCATTATATCTTTCTCGCCCATTTGGTCTAGTGTGTTTTAAACTTTGGTTGTATGTTCTCCCAAAAATGGAAAAAAAAAGCTAATCAAGCAACTTTTTTATCATTCTTTACCTGAGAGCTGGTTGAGATAGAGTTCTTTATAGTACCCATCAATGTTGTTCAACTGCTCATGGGTGCCCTCTTGGAGTATGGTTCCATTTTCCAATACAATGATCTTATCCGCGTTTTTGGCAGAAGAGACTCGATGGCTAACGATCAAGGTGGTTCTGTTTTGCGATTCGCGTTTTAAATTGTTTAGGATTTCTTCTTCGGTTTCGGTATCCACAGCGGACAAACAATCATCAAAAAGATATATTTTTGGGTCTTTGAGCAGGGCACGCGCAATGGATACCCGTTGCTTTTGACCGCCACTCAGCGTAATGCCACGTTCACCCAATATGGTATTGTACTTTTTGGCAAAACCTTGAATGTTCTTGTGGACCACCGCCTTTTTAGCTACGTCAACAATCTCGTCAAAGGAGGCGTTTTCATTACCAAATCTAATATTGTTCTCAATCGTATCAGAAAATAAGAAAGCATCTTGGGGTACGGCACCAATGGAACTCCGTAAACTGTTCAGGTTCAATTTTTTAAGGGGAACGCCATCAATCAATATTTCTCCGGAACTTACGTCGTAAAGTCGTGCCACCAAATCCAGGATGGTGGATTTTCCCGACCCTGTTTTCCCCAAAAAGGCCACTGTTTCCCCGGCCTTAATGGTAAAGGATACATCCCGTAGCGCTGTAATATTGGTGTCCTCATAGGTAAAGGTCACATTTTTAAATTCAATCTCTCCTTTTATGGGGGTCTCCTGCGCTACTTCATTTTTAATGGAAGGTTCTTCCTTTAAAAACTCATTGATTCGCTTTTGGGAAGCCTCGGCCCTTTGAATGATGGATGTGAGCCATCCAACAATGGCAACGGGCCACGTAAGCATATTTACATAAAGGATAAACTCCGCAATGATTCCGATGGATTCAATTTGACCGTTGATGTACTGTCTTCCCCCAATATAAATCACAAAAATGTTACTGATGCCAATTAGCAAAATCATCAATGGAAAAAACCAGGCATTTACCTTCGCCAGTGCCATACTGGTATCCTTTCCATCTTGCGCCAAACCCTGTAATTCTGAATTGATCTTGGGTTCAAGACTATAAGCTTTGATCACGGCCACGCCCGAAAATGATTCTTGGGTAAAGGTGGAGAGGGTGGACAAAAACTCCTGCACCTTGGTACTTCTTTTATGGATGACCTTACTGATCTGGTAGATCAAAACCGATAAAATGGGCAAGGGCAACAAGGTATACGCGGCTAGGGTGGGGGCTTTTATGAACATCAGCGGAATTAAACAGGCAAAAAGCGTGAGCGTCTGAATACCATACATAATGGCGGGACCAGCGTACAACCGTACTTGGTTGATATCCTCACTGATCCGGTTCATGAGGTCCCCGATCCTGTTTTTTTTGTAAAAATTTAGGCTGAGCAATTGGTAATGATCAAAGACCTCGTTTTTTAGGTCATATTCAATGTATCTGGACACATTAATGATGGTCTGTCGCATTAAAAAGGTAAAAAGACCCGACAATAGCGCAGCACCAATGATGATGAGAATATATTGGAACAGCATTCCTTTGGCTTCGGGCAGGGTAATGGTGTTTGACATAAAATCCTCCACGGCCTGTATGGATTTGTTCACATACGAAGGCATTATCAAGGAAAAAATACGGGCAACGATGGTGATCAAGACCCCCATCAACAGCTTAAACCAGTATTTTTTAAAGTATTTATTTAGGTGTTTTAGTTCCTTCATAAAAGGGAAAGGTGGTTTTTTGAGCGTCATTTTTTAATGACAATCCAGCAAATATATGCCATAGAATACAAAGTAAATGTTATAAAACTGATAAGAAAACAACTTTGGTAGGTAAGATTGAAATATAAGATTACTTTTGCGGAGTGAAAGCCAATCAATGACTTTAAAAGTTCTTTAAAAAATGCTTACCCGCAGGCATATCAGAGTAAAAGTGATGCAATGTATTTATGCATTGATCCAATCCAAGGACGATTCCCTGGAGAAACAGGAAAAGTTCCTAAAAGTGAGTATAGAGAACATGTATGTGCTTTATTTGCTCGTTTTAAGCCTTTTGGCCGAACTGCACCAAATGGCCAATAGGCATGTGAACCGTACTTCAAAAAAATACCTCGCCACTGAGGAAGACAACTATCCCGATCCTGAAAAGTTTGTAAAGAACAGATTGTTGTTGCAAATAGCCAACAATGAATCCCTAAAGGCTGCCTTGTCCAAACGAAAATTGAACAATTGGTACTTGAACGAGGAGTATGTGAAGATTATTTATAAAGAGGTGATTGGTAGCGATATTTACAAAACGTACATGACCAATGGTAAGGACAATTACGAAGATGATCGTGATGTAGTATTGCAACTTTTCAAGGAAATTGTAGCTCCAAACGACAAAATTTACGAGTATTTTGAGGATGATAAACTCACTTGGGTAGATGATATTCCCATTGTAAACACCTATTTGATGAAACGTTTGCGAAAGGCCAATGAAAACTCCAATGAGAAGTTTTTTCTCCCGACCCTGCTCAAGGACCAACAGGACATGGATTATGCCAATGACCTGCTGACGAAAACCTTGCTCAACGATGCCAAATGGGAAGAGGAAATAGAGGGAAAGACGCCCAATTGGGACAATGACCGTATTGCCGAGATTGATTCCATCATCCTTAAAATGGCCATTTGTGAGCTCCTCAACTTTCCATCCATCCCCGAAAAAGTGACCCTGAATGAGTATTTGGAGATAGCAAAGGAATACTCCACGCCCAAGAGCAGTATCTTTATCAACGGGGTTTTGGACAAGTTGGCCAAGGAATATAAATCTACCGGAAGACTGCAAAAAATAGGTAGAGGGTTACAATAAACAATATTTGCTTAATTTTGGGAAAACAAATTTTTATCATGAAAAGAATAACAACAATTTTAACTTTATTCCTAGCAGTGGGATTAGTGAGTGTTTCCTGCAAGGACAAAGCCTCAAAAAAAATAGTTGCTGACAATGTTGAAAGTGCTACCAGTAGAGATGAAGCACAAAAGCAACTTCCTGTGATGACCTTTGAAAAGGCAGAGCATGATTTTGGAACTATTGCTCAAGGAACCCCCCAAGAGACTTCCTTTAAATTTACCAACACCGGAGATGCTCCGCTGATTATTACTGATGCAAAAAGTAGCTGTGGATGTACCGTTCCTCAATATCCAAAAAACACACCTATTGCTCCAGGGGAGTCTGGTGAGTTGTTGGTGAAGTTCAACGGTTCTGGACAAAACCAGGTGACCAAGACCATCACCGTTACGGCCAATACCGAAAAAGGAACAGAAATGTTAAGGATCAAAGCTTTTGTCAACCCTGCGGGTGCGGCTCCAGCTGGTCCTGTTAAATAGATTTACAGCCTGAATGGAAAACATAGGACAGTTTTTACCGCTGATATTGATTTTTGCCGTGGCGTATTTTTTTATGATTCGTCCTCAAATGAAACGTCAGAAGGATGAGAAAAAATTTACTTCGGAGTTAAAAAAAGGGGATAAGATTATCACCAAAAGCGGACTTCACGGCAAGATTGTGGAATTGAACGACAAGGACTTCTCCTGTGTCATTGAAACCATGGCTGGTCGATTGAAATTTGACCGCTCTGCCATTTCCATGGAAATGAGCAAAAAGTTGAACACACCTTCCGAGAAAAAGTAAAGTAGATAGATATATCAATTTGTACGAACGTCCCTCGCAGATTCAATTGTGAGGGACGTTTTTTTGTATCTTACTCAAAATTTAAAAAAGATATGGATACCAGAAGACAGTTTGTAAAAAAAGGATCCTTGTTTATGGCCGGGATGGGGGCCACCGTGGTTTTTCCGATGGAATTATTGGGCGCTATTCGAAAGAATGTCAGCCCCAATGACAAAATCCAAGTGGGTCTTATTGGTTGTAAAGGAATGGGTTTTTCAGATTTGTCTTCCATGCTCAAGAATAGCGAAGTGGAAGTTGTGGCGCTTTGTGATGTGGATGAAAATGTGCTTCAGCAACGCACCGCCGATTTAGAAAAAGCGGGTATCAAGAAACCCAAATGGTATTCAGATTATAGAAAACTCTTGGAAGATAAGGATATAGATATTGCAATCATTGGCACACCAGACCATTGGCATTGTTTATTGCTGACAGATACCATTGATGCCGGAAAGGATGTCTATTGCGAAAAACCCATTGCCAACTCCATTGCAGAATGCGATATCATGCTGAGCAAAGTAGATGCTAGTGACCGCATGGTGCAAATTGGACAATGGCAGCGTAGTCAGCCCCATTTTGTGGATGCCATTAACTATGTGCATTCCGGAAAGTTGGGACAGATACGTTTGGCCAAGGCTTGGGCCTACCAAGGGTGGATGAAATCCATTCCCCCAGTTCCCGATAGTCCAGTACCAGCTGGTGTGGATTACAAAATGTGGTTGGGTCCTGCGCCAGATAGGCCCTTCAACAAAAACCGGTTCCATTTTGATTTTAGATGGTTTTGGGACTACGCTGGCGGATTGATGATCGATTGGGGTGTACACCTTATTGATTATGCCCTTTATGGAATGAAAGCCTCCACACCAAAGTCGGTTATGGCCATGGGTGGAAAGTTCGCCTATCCCGATGATGCCGCGGAAACCCCGGATACCCTACAAACGGTATATGAATTTGATGGTTTTTCCCTTTTATGGGAACACGCCACTGGAATTGACGGCGGCAACTATGGCCGAAACCATGGAATTGCCTTTATCGGAAACAATGGAACCTTGGTGTTGGATCGCGGCGGATGGGAAGTGATTCCGGAAAATGACCGCCCAAATTGGAGCCAAGACAATGGCCCTAAAATAGAGCCGGTTCCCTTACAACAAGTTGATGCCAATGGATTGGATTTGCACACTACAAACTTTTTGGATGCCGTTAAATCACGGGATAAAACTATGCTCAATGCGCCGATTAAAGTGGGGTATGATGCCGCCGTGGTAAGCCACATGGGCAATATTGCCTATAAAACGGGCGAGCGTTTGTTCTGGAATACCGACCAAAACCAATTTACAAATACGGAAGCCAATGCGCAATTAGCAAAGGCATACCATAATGGTTGGGAGTTGCCGAAGGTGGGATAGGATGTACAACCTATAAGAATCTTAGAATCTGCTTTAGGAATACTTTTTTTAAGATTGTCGCAGTTATTCTTTCTGGATGGATTTTCGCAGATTGCTAATATTAGCCATCATTGTAGAGTTCAAGTAAGGGCATTTCAATTTTTATTTAGGAGTTCAATTTCTATAATAGCTATTCTGTTGTTTCGTTTTTTTGAAATTGTTTAGCCAGTTTTACAATTGGTTCAATACTTGACTTGTTCATGTAGTCAAAGCCCAATCGTTCATCTTTGCTGGCTTCGGGATTTGAATTAATAAGAGACCCTATCCAGAGCATTAATCGTACTCCCCAGCTAACTTTGGAGTGATCCAATCTTCCGTGAAGGGCTATGTGCTCCATTTGCGATAATAATTCAGGTGGGAATGAATTGGAGACCCAACCTTCGAGTTTGTCGCTAGGCCCAGCTCCAGAAACAGAGAACAATACCTTTGACCTGTGTTTAAGAGTGGCTAGGTTCTTTTTTGCCCATTTTCTCATGGTCAACTTAAAATAGATTATTGAGCTGCCCAATATCAGAAAATCGTATTTGGACGGGTTGGCTTGGGAGTCTTTGATATCGAATACGGGTAGCCCTGTGGCTTCACTTATCCAGTTGGCGTACTGCTCTGTACTGCCATATTTGCCAGAGAAAAAAATTGCTCCTTTCATGATTTATTCCTTTTACTTTTTGTAGAAACTTTTTAACCCATAGGTCCCATTACCAAGGCTTCCTCTCCAATTTCGAGTCGTTTACAGTTCTTTGAAAAACCGTCATTTTCTTTGGGAATATGGAAAGTTATATTTGACTCATCTGCCGCGGATTGAATGGGCAACCAACGATAGGGCAAGTCCAACTCAAGAGCCTTTGGGTTACGTAGTTTAAAAATGACATGGTCTCCTTTCTGATGTTCAAAATTTGCTGACTTCGCAAATTTCAATTCAATCGTCTGGTCATTTATCGTATTCTTCGCTATGAGTTTTACAACTCTGTTGTCTAAATACATCTCTCCATCAGTTTCAGCCCAGATTTTATCCTTGCTCATTTGTAAGGCAGCTAAAAAACCTCCTGTAATGCTTCCCTCAAAACCGCCTCCTGGAAACGCCCATGCTGATGCAAAATACAAGTTTGGAATCAAGAAGTTGTTTCTCAATCGCTTGGTGCCAGATTGTTCCAAGGTTTGGGCGAAACCATAAACCGACCCACTTGGATTCGAGGTGTATTGTTGAACCGTTTTGGGTGTTGCCACTTCGTGGTATTCAATAAGATCACGGATTCCCGGAAATTGTTTTTCTAAACGCTGCAATAATACTTGGGCTACCTCTTCCTTTTTTGCCTTGTAATCTTCTTTATTTAAATTTTCCCAGTCTTTCAGATAGTCCACTGCACAGATGACACCTGCAGATTTGTTTGGTGGCGCCAGTTGGGCATCAATCTGACCATAATCCACAAAAATAAAGCTGCGTTTTGACCAATCACCCACGTGATTGGGTTTCACATCTTTTAAGGACTTCACGCCCTCGCCCGGAATATAATTTGAATAGTGTTTTACACCCAAGCTACCCAATTCTGCTTTAAAGCCAAGATATATGCACAGTAGGGAGCAAGAATGGGTTTTACTCTTTATTTTTTGTTGAAGGACAGTTGCATGGGGTTCATCCAACATTGATGGCACCAAAGGGATGGCGCAATTTGCCACGACATTATCGCATGTAATGGTTACAGGTTCCAAACTTTTATTAAAACTATCGCGGAAAGTAACCCCCGTTACCCGGCCATTTTGTGTAACGATTTTCTCTACTTTTTTCCCTAATAAAACTTGACCACCATTCTTCTCTATAAATGTGGCAAAATGGTTGGAAAGCTGTTGAGAACCACCTTTTACAAAGTGCCCACCATTTCCCACAAAGCCCGAGAGTGGTAAGCCAAAATAGAACATAGATAATGTATATGGATCATCGCCCCAGTAGACAATATGCGCTACGAGGTCCAGTTTGGCTTTTTCGTTGGTGATATACTTGTCCAGCCAAGTTCCAACTGTATGTTTCGAAGCCTCCACCAAATTTGGGTAAAGCAATGGTATCAAGGGGTAAATTAGCTTTCGTTTTAAAGGCGAACGGGGCAGACTGAGGGCGTCCTTTCGTATGCCGGCTATCAATTTCATAAACCGCTTGATACCTTTTTCCTCATCTGGATATTTGTTGATGAGTGCTTTAGTGGCTGTATCAAAACCATGCGGAAATACAAACGTATCTTTGTTTGAATGCACTGCATAGAATTCAGGTACTTTCAAAAACTGAACCTCTTTGTTAACATCCAGCATGTCAAATATTCGAAACATTGAACCATTTTCTACCAAGCCACTCATTTCATGCAGTCCGACTTCAATCATTAAGTCACCCCGTTTAAATGAGGTGGCACAGCCCCCCGGTTTGTAGTGTTGTTCCACCAAAAGGACTTTTTTACCGAATTTTGATAGGGTGGCTCCAGCGGTCAATCCAGCTAAGCCACCTCCAATAATAACCGTATTGTATCTCATTGTCAAAGAGTATATTGTATTGATAATTAAGTGATTAAAAATTGAAATTATCGAATTACAGTCAATTGTGCCATGATGATTATCATGATACGGGACTAATTTTGGAAAGCAGGAGTGTTGCGAAAAGAAAATCTAAGGGTAAAGAATAATTTATCTTAAACCAAAACTTGAAATAAAATTTCATTTTTCAGCTTTAAAGACTAAAATTATAGGTCTTGTATTAAGTACAATCAAAAAGGATATGAATCACTTCGGTTCTGCACCGTAAAAAGTGATTTATATTCAACAATATCTACTTGCGGGTAGACATTGGTGAAGTTAACCGTTTTTGGCTGAAAAATCCAGATAGCATTGATGGGATACTATCATTGTAAGCATATGGTGAGCGCCTATTCTGGGATGCCGGCCAAAATCAATTTACAAATACCGAAGCCAATGCGCATTTAGGGAATGAATACCATAATGGATGGGAGTTGCCGCAGGTGCGTTAAGCTTCGCATAGGTATTGCCAAAGTCATTTTTGCATAATAGCATCCACTTCTATCTCTATTAACCAATCCGGATTAATAAAGCGGGACACCTGCATAACGGTATCCACTGGTTTAATCGTCCTAAAATAGCGCGCTTTGACGTCCGCAGCAATTTTCCAATCCTCAATATTGGTCAGAAGCATACGGGTTCTTACCACGTCGTTTAAGCTGGAGCCCGCTTTTTCCAAAGCTATTTTAATGGTTTTCAGACATTGCTCTGTTTGCAAAGCTATATCGCCTACCCCAACAGTATTTCCATTAGTATCCAATGGAGCTGTACCCCCTATGGAAATATACGGACCAACCCGTACTGCACGACTAAACCCTATAATATCCTCATAGGGACTTCCACTGGATATCAATACTCTTTCCATAATTATACATTGTTAGAGAACTAAAGCTATTCACTTTTTATCTTTCGCATTTGTTCATTGGCTTTCTTGAAGATACCACGTATTACATTGCCATTGGAGGATTCTTCTTCAAGAGTTTCTGGGTTCCATTGACTTCGTTCTGTGGCAAAGAAATCCCCACCATAAATATGAAGTCCACCAGTAAATCTCTGAAGGGGGTTGGTAACGGAGTGAATGGCATTTGTATGAAGGGTGGCAACATCGCCTGCAAACAAACATCGTACATCATCGGCTTCCAGTTCATTGTTTTGACGTTCCCATAAAATATTGTCTTCCCGCCCTGTATAGATGCCTATGTTGGCCCACATTTTATGATTATGGGGCATAAGATTCATTTGAGGTGTCCATGTTGCGGCAAAAATGGTAAGTTCCTCGGAACGTAAGAACACCTTTAAACCCGCTTCTTTTGGTTCACCGATGGCTTTGAGCATGGCCGTAGGGTTGGAAACCCCTTTTTTTAAAACCTCCTTGACAGCTTCTTGTGGGTTGGAGTCTTTATTGGCTTCCACACAATCTTCAATGAATTTTTGCATTTCCGATAGCTCCTTTTCCTTGACCGGAATTATTCGCTCGCCATGATCTAGAGCATCTTGAGGCACTTCTGTAATGGCAGCGGACATAAAAGAAGGGAGTGTGGTAAAACTAAGACCCAACCCTATGGTCCTAATCATTCCGCGTCTTGATAACTCCAAAGCATTTGGTTTTTTATTGAGGCTTTTTTCATTTTTAATGTTGGACATAGTGGTAGTTTTTTACGGTTTGGTGTATTCATTATAAAAGCGTTCATTCAAAGGAATTTCCTTTAATGCTGTTTCAATGGCATCAAGATGGTTAAGTATTGAAAGATCTCCATTTAGCAGCTGGTGAATGGCATGTTCGCAGCTGGCCCATATTCGTTCCAATTCTGGGATAAGTTCCAAGGATTTTTGGGTGAGCTTAATGTTTTGTTTCCTTTTATCACTCGGGTCCTTTTCAGAAACCAGATATCCTTTTGCTGTCATCTTTTTGAGCATAACCACTGTGGATGGATGTGTATAGCCCAACTGTTCGGCTATTTCAACCATTGTTTGAGCTTGGTTCGTTCTCAACAGTTTAAAGACCAAATGCCAACTTGGTTCAAGGTCCATATCAATTTGTTTGAAAAATTTTCTTGTATCATGATGCATTCGTTCACTAATGCGTTTAAATCTGTTGTCCAGTGCTTTATAGCCAAGTTCTTTGATGAAATCTCTTGCCATTCTTTATAGTTTATGGTAAAAATATAAATAATAATTAGATAACTACATAGTTGACTACATAATTAAATGAAATTTTTCAAAATCTAGGACAAATTGATGCATATTCCCAAAGAGTTAATGGATGGGATTGCCCTATCGATACGCATCATTCAACCCCACACCTTTCTTGATCATGGGGAGGATTTTTTCCAATCGTCGTAGTTTGGTGGCCTCTTGTTTGGCTTCGGCAATATATTCGCAGAATTCTTTTTGTTTGTAGGGGGTAAAGGTTGCAAAAGCGGTTTTTAGCGCGGTGTTCTTTGCCAATTCAGCTCGCAATAATTCAGGAATGGCAACTTTTTTAGTTTTTTCAGCCTTTACTTCCAGCCCTCTTTTTTGGTTGTCCAAGGCTTCGTTCATGTAGGCCAACACCGCTTTGTCATCTATTTCTTCCAGCGATTGGAATTTCCAGTGACGCATGCCCTTAGTTTTGCCCTCCTGTGCATTTTCCAGCACTTTTTTGGGGTCTTTCAAAAACACGCCATTAAAAAACCACACGCCAAAATGATGTTTGAACTTACAAATCCCGAAAACATTCTTGCCATTTAGGGTGTACACGGGAATACTCCATTTAAAATCCTCTGCAGCTTCGGTTTTTAGGGCAATTTCTCGCAGATGGGCAATGCCTTCTTTAAAGGGATGTTGCTTTTGGTAGTAGGCCGCTAATTTTTCGGATTTTTCCACAACTACTTGATTTGACTGGCTGTAAGTTCGCAAATTTTAACGATTACCTTTACCGCTTTCTCCATACTTTCCAAAGGAACATATTCATATTTCCCATGAAAATTGTGGCCTCCCGCAAAAATATTGGGGCAGGGCAATCCCATAAAACTCAATTGGGAGCCATCCGTCCCTCCACGGATGGGTTTAATAATAGGTTCAATCCCGAGTCGTTTCATGGCCTCCTCCGCAATTTCAACTATATGGAAAACAGGTTCCACTTTTTCACGCATGTTCCGGTACTGATCTTCAATGTCAAGGGTAATGTGGTCCCCGTATTTTTTAATGAGTTTTTCCGTGATGTCTTCCAGCATTTCTTTTCGGGCCTTAAAATGAATGGCATCATGATCCCGGATAATGAGCTCAATTTCCGCTTTTTCAATTTCACCCTTGAGTTTGTGCACATGGAAAAAGCCTTCCATTCCAGAAGTGTGTTCCGGAACTTCCCTTGGTGGCATAAGGCTTAAAAATTCGTTGGCAATGCCAATGGCATTCACCATTTTGTTTTTGGCATAACCCGGGTGTACACTCTTGCCGGTAATGATAATTTTGGCCTTGGCGGCATTGAAATTCTCGAATTCCAGTTCGCCCACTTGGCTTCCGTCCATGGTGTAAGCCCAATCGGCCCCAAACTTTTTTACATCAAACTTATGTGCACCTCTTCCAATTTCTTCATCTGGGGTAAAGGCAATCCGAATTTTACCATGTTTGATCTCTGGGTGTTGCACCAAATATTCCATGGCCGTAACAATCTCGGCAACCCCTGCTTTATCATCGGCACCCAGTAGTGTATTGCCATCTGTGGTGATCAGGGTTTGCCCTTCATATTGGCGCAAATCCTCAAAATAATCCGGGGAAAGCACAATGTTCTTGTTCTTGTTCAGCACAATGTCCTTACCATCATAATTTTTTACAATCTGGGGTTTCACATTTCTTCCGCTGAAATCTGGCGACGTATCTATATGCGAAATAAAACCAATGGTGGGCACTTTTTTGTCCACCTTACTGGGCAAGGTGGCCATGATGTAGGCATTTTCATCAATGGAAACTTCCTGCATACCGATTTGGTGCAGTTCCATTACTAATTTTTTGGCAAGGTCCCATTGCTTTTCCGTACTCGGCGTGGTTTTGGAATACGGGTCGCTCTGGGTATCGGTGGTTACATAGTCTAGAAATCGGGGTAGTAGTTGCTCCATGTTAGATGTGCATTTTGTCAAAAATAATGCTTATTCAATAGCGATTTTAATGAAGAAAACACTTTTACTATTATCTTTCGTTGTTTTTGTAAACCCCATACGACTTGAAAGCGGCTGTTTTTTGTCTTTTTTTGATATTGAATTTTTCGATTTTTGCTCAACAGGAGTGCCTTCTTGGTGTTGGGGGAAGGGATGACGGAACCATTGCTGAAGTTTTTCAACTTAACGAAGAACAGTTGGAAAGCTTGAGAAATTGGAGTGCCGAGCTCAAAATCAGAAATGAGATTTTACAGAACCAAGCTGAATATCTACTAAAAAAGCATGAAGAAAGCTCTCCAGAGGAGCTTATGAGAGTCTCTATGGAGTATAAGGGTATTTTGGACAGCATGAAGCAAAACGTTCGGATGATGGACAAAAGATTGTTGTCCATCCTAAATCCCAAACAATACGAGTTCTATGTGGAATTGTGCAATAAGCTTACCTTGCGTCCTATCCATATAAACAGGTCTGTTGACGAAAAATGAATCTTTTCCCGAAAACTGTTTTAAGAGTTTTTATTTTTGTCCAAAATCTGTTGAATGTATAAAATTCTCATTCGTCCAATCCTTTTTTTATTAGACGCTGAAGCAGCACATCATTTTTCTTTTTGGGCCATTGGGGTGCTTTCAAAACTGGGGTTTGGTCCCTTGTTCCGAAAGGCATTTGAAGTAAAGGACCCCAAGTTGGAACGGGAGGTTTTTGGGTTGAAATTCAAAAATCCGGTTGGACTTGCCGCTGGATTTGACAAGGACGCCAAGCTGTACAACGAATTTTCAAATTTTGGTTTTGGTTTTGTTGAAATTGGAACATTAACCCCTAAACCACAAGCGGGGAATCCCAAAAAACGCTTGTTCCGATTGCGGGCAGATAAGGCCATCATCAACCGAATGGGATTCAACAACAAAGGTGTTTTTGAAGCTGTGGAGCAGTTGAAAAAGGAGCACCGGGTGATTATTGGGGGAAACATCGGAAAAAACAAGGTAACACCCAATGAGGAAGCCATAAAGGATTATCTTATTTGTTTTGAGGCGCTTTACGAGCATGTGGACTATTTTGTGGTAAATGTGAGCTCGCCCAACACGCCGGGACTTCGGGAGCTTCAGGACAGGAAACCATTGACCAATCTGCTCAAAAAGTTAAAACGACAGAATAGTAAACAGTCCAAAACACTTAAACTCAAGGAAAAACCTATTCTTTTAAAAATTGCTCCCGATCTTACCGATGCCCAACTCATGGATATTATTGGTATTGTAAAGGAGACTGAAATTGACGGGGTTATTGCAACCAACACCACCATATCCAGAACTGATCTAAAGACGCCGCTTTTTAAAACGGAGGAAAGGGGAGGTCTCAGCGGTAAACCTTTGGCAAAAAGAAGCACAGAGGTCATTCGGTTTTTGGCCGAAAAGAGCAACAAGGCATTTCCCATCATTGGAGTGGGGGGCATACATTCACCGGAAGATGCTTTGGAGAAATTGGAGGCGGGCGCGGATTTGGTCCAACTCTACACCGGGTTTATCTATGAAGGTCCAGGTCTCATTAAAAAAATCAACAAAGCCCTTTTGGAAGGTAAACCATAACTGCTATCAAAGTACTGGTCCAAGGGTAATTTTAGCTATTGCCATCAGATAAATAATGGTAATTTTACGGTCGGCCTATGTCAAAGATCAAACTCATAGAATGTCCACGGGATGCCATGCAAGGCATAAAAACCTTTATTCCCACTGCCGAAAAGGCGAGGTACATCCAATCGCTTTTGGGCTGTGGTTTTGATACCATCGATTTTGGCAGTTTTGTGTCTCCCAAGGCTATTCCACAAATGCAGGATACTGCAGAAGTTTTGGACCGGTTGGACCTTTCCAAGACCAAGAGCAAACTTTTGGCGATTGTGGCCAACATTAGGGGCGCTCAAGATGCCTGCCAGCATAAAGCTATTGACTATCTGGGGTTTCCTTTTTCCATTTCCGAGAACTTTCAGATGCGGAATACCCATAAGACCATTGCACAATCCGTGGAAACTTTGGAAGGAATATTGGAATTGGCCAATACCCACAACAAGGAAGTGGTTACCTATATTTCCATGGGATTTGGCAATCCGTATGGAGACCCTTGGGATGTTGAAATTGTAGGGGAGTGGACCGAAAAGTTGGCGGCCATGGGCACCACGATTTTATCGCTCTCAGACACCATTGGGAGCTCCACGCCAGAGGTTATTGATTATTTGTTCTCCAATCTTATTCCAAAATATCCAGAGATTGAATTTGGGGCCCATTTGCACACCACGCCCAGTAAATGGCATGAAAAAGTGGATGCCGCCTACAAGGCAGGATGCCGTCGGTTTGATGGGGCTGTACAGGGATTTGGCGGATGCCCCATGGCCAAGGATGAACTTACGGGCAACATGCCCACCGAGAAAATGTTGTCATACTTCACAACAACAAAAACCGATACGGGTGTAAACTGGATGGTTTTTGAAGCAGCTTACAACAAGGCCACTGAACTTTTTTCAGTGTATCACTAGTTTTTTATAAAAAGCAGGGGTATAAATGTTAAATATTAAAATTTATTTAAACTAAGTCTAAATAAATTTGGATGGTTTGGGAGGTGAAAATATATTTGCCGCACAATTACTCAAACAATCATGAAACAACTTACTATTCTATTGGCACTTTTGTGCTCCACTTTTGCCTTTGCACAGACAAAAACAGATTCCATTCAACTCGATCCTCAGAAACAAATCAACGCCGCACAGCGTTTACTTTCGGGTAATTATGCTTCGGCAGTGACCGTTGGGGCCTATGGCGAAATGCTGTACAATCAGCCAGAAGCTCAAAATGGGGAACTGGATGTACAGCGATTGGTTTTACTTTTTGGATACAGATTTGATGACCGTACCCAGTTTGTAACGGAAGTTGAATTTGAACACGTGGAGGAAGTCTTTGTGGAACAAGCTTTTGTAAACTATAATGCCGCTCCTAATTTAAACATACGAGGTGGTTTAATGTTGGTTCCCATGGGTATCATCAATGAATTCCACGAACCGACAACCTTTAATGGTACCGAGCGTCCAGCAATGGACAATGCCATTGTGCCCACTACCTGGCGGGAGCTTGGAGTAGGGGTAACGGGAAGATTCAACTCCATTTCTTTGGGCTATCAGGCCTATTTGTTCAACGGATTTAAATCCACAGAAGCTGATGGTGAAGGTGGTGTTGCCGGAAAATTGAGCGGTTCCAGTGGACTGCGGGGTGGTAGACAGAAAGGGATTCAATCTACGATTGACAGCCCAAACCTATCCACAAAATTGGATTATTATGGCATTCCAGGTCTTCGATTGGGCTTTTCAACCTACTTTGGTCGTACCCAAGCTGAGGACGATGTGGAACAGTTTGATGGTGCTGATATTGGTATCGCCATGTTTGGTTTGGATGCGCGTTATGCGTACCAAAAGTTTACTGCCCGTGGACAATTTATCCACGCTTCACTTTCAGATACGGATGACTACAACAATTTAACCGGAAGCAATCTTGGAAGTGCCTTGCAAGGCTGGTACCTGGAAGGGGCCTATAACGTACTTCCCGTAGGGAACCGCCAAAAATTGTTTGCCTTTTGTAGATATGAAACCTTTAACACTCATGCCGATACTGATGGCATCTTAACCGCAAACGAAGCCTATGATAGAACCGATGTCACTACCGGTTTAACCTACCATATTGCACCTGGGGTAGTTGTGAAGGGTGATTATCAGTTTAGAAGCAATGCAGCGGACGATGCTGATGTGGCAGACCGCCTAAATTTTGGTATAGGGGTTTGGTTCTAAAACCTTATAGCTAGGTCTCAATAGGATAAATCCCTCGGTTTTTATTCCTATTGAGTCTAAATTAATATATTTGGCGTATGAAACTGGGAAAATCAATATCTCTGGTACTTGGCTTGTTTGTGCTGTTTGCGTTTTCACTTCCGAAAGAGGTAAACAAAAGGGTCTTGAAAGAGGTTGAAAAAACCTTTGAAGTATCGGATTTTACCTTAGAGCCCATTACAGTTTCAAAAGAATTGAATGCCGAGCTCCCGGCTAAGGTTTCTGGGGAAAATTTATTCCGCATTCAGGCTGGTCAATCCGTTTTGGGCTATGCGTTTGCGGATCAGGCACCCAGCAAGACAGCCGTATTTGATTATTTGGTGTTGTTCAATGAGAATGTAGAGGTCATCCATACTAAAGTATTGATTTACCGCGAAGAATATGGCGGTGAGATTGGCAGCAAGCGCTGGTTAAAGCAATTTTTAGGAAAAACTGGAGGAGATCGTGTTGACAGCGACACCAATATCGACGTCATTTCCGGAGCCACCATTTCAGTAAACTCAATGACCAAGGCTATGGATAACCTTTTTCAGACTATCGGGGTACTTCAGCAAAACGGAAAACTGTAATGGAGTATAATGGACTGCTACCCCGTTTTCCTAGCGAAATCCGACTTTTTATCGCAACGTTTGTGATTATTCTTTCAGTTGGATTTTTTACTGGACTGCTGTTCATTAAAGAAACCGAATCCACCACCCCGGCAGGAATAGAGGAGAATTATTTGGGGAATGAAGAGGATGAGGAAGCGGAAGTGATGAAGTTCAAAAAGGGTGACCGGGAAATGCTTACCATTGTGCACACCCACATACTTTCCATGTCCCTAATTTTCTTTTTGTTGGGTGGATTGGTCTGGATGACCCACTGCTCCAAAAAATGGAAGCTTTTCTTGTCGATAGAACCTTTTCTGTCCGTTATTTTGACTTTTGGAGGAATTTACCTGATGTGGAAGGGCATTTCATGGTTCAAGTATATCGTCATCTTTTCCGGGGTTTTAATGACGCTCACATTTACAGGCTCTGCCGCTTTGGTAGTATGGCAGTGTCTGAAACCGATCAGAAAATAATAGCTTTAATTTTCTATAAATCGGTAATCGATATCCTGATATTCCAAAAATTTAATATGTGGTTTTTTGAAGGATAATAACTGCAGTATTTCATGGACTTCTTCCTTGTTCACCAAGATAATAAAGTGCTTTTTCCCAACTGAAATTGGAATTTTCCGTTGTTGTGTCCAATGTTTCAGTTGATTTTCCCAATAGGGGATATCAATTTCACCCACGTATTCTTTAAAAGCTTCCAACTCCCACTCATACAATTCAAAACAAAGATTGTTGAAGATCAGTTGAAAGAGTTTGGTTTTGTCACAAAAGGTCAATAAACCGTTCTTGGATTGACTCAAAATATGTAAGGAACTGCACATTAAATCAGAATTTGGAACAAATATATTAATTATTTATAATAAGTCTAAATAAAAATAAATTGATTGTGTTTCAATCGAAACAAAGGAAGGAATAGAAATCAATTAAAATAGTGGTATATTTGCACGCAATTAATCCGTAATTGCAATGGAAGCCCACCTAAATAAAATTGTTGGCGAAGGACTTACTTACGATGATGTCCTACTTGTGCCAGCGTATTCCGAAGTACTCCCAAGAGAAGTCAACATTCAGTCCAAATTTACACGGAACATTACCATTAATGTGCCCATCGTTTCAGCGGCCATGGACACGGTAACCGAATCGCGTATGGCCATAGCCATGGCGCGTGAAGGGGGTATTGGTGTACTGCACAAGAACATGACCATTGAGCAACAGGCCATGAAAGTACGTAAGGTAAAGCGAGCGGAAAGCGGTATGATCATGGACCCTGTGACCCTTCCATTGGAATCTGTGGTGGGCGATGCCAAGGCCAACATGCGTGAGCATAGTATTGGTGGGATTCCCATTATTGACAAAAACAAGAAGTTGTTGGGCATTGTCACCAATCGTGACCTTCGCTTTGAGAAAAATGATAGCCGACCTATTGCAGAGGTGATGACCTCAGAAAATTTGGTCACCGTTGCTGAAGGCACCTCATTACAACAAGCTGAAGTGATCCTTCAAAAAAATAAGATTGAAAAGCTTCCCGTGGTTAATGACAAAGATGAGTTGATCGGACTAATTACCTTTAGGGACATCACCAAATTGACCCAAAAGCCCATAGCCAACAAAGACCAATATGGACGTTTGCGGGTTGCTGCCGCAGTGGGCGTAACGGCGGATGCAGTGGATAGGGCAGGAGCTTTGGTAGCCGCTGGTGTGGATGCCGTTATCATTGACACGGCGCATGGGCACACCAAAGGTGTGATCAGTATTTTAAAGGAAGTCAAAAAGAATTATCCTGAGTTGGAAGTGGTTGTCGGTAACATTGCTACCGCCGAAGCTGCCAAGTATTTAGTGGAGGCCGGTGCAGATGCCGTCAAGGTGGGAATTGGACCAGGCTCCATTTGTACCACCCGTGTGGTTGCGGGAGTGGGTTTCCCACAGTTCTCCGCAGTGTTGGAAGTGGCCGCAGCCATAAAAGGTTCAGGAGTTCCCGTGATTGCCGATGGCGGAATACGATATACCGGGGATATCCCCAAAGCGCTAGCAGCCGGAGCCGATACCGTTATGCTGGGTTCATTGTTGGCCGGTACCAAGGAATCTCCCGGAGAGACCATCATTTATGAAGGGCGAAAGTTCAAATCCTATCGTGGAATGGGTTCAGTGGAAGCCATGAAGCAGGGAAGCAAGGACCGTTATTTCCAAGATGTGGAGGATGATATCAAAAAATTAGTACCTGAAGGGATTGTGGGGCGTGTGCCTTACAAAGGTGACCTTTACGAAAGTATGCACCAGTTTATTGGTGGACTCCGTGCCGGAATGGGTTATTGTGGCGCCAAAGATATTGAGGCCTTAAAGGAAAACGGTCGTTTTGTGAAGATTACCTCCAGCGGTATCCATGAAAGTCATCCGCACGATGTGACCATCACCAAAGAAAGCCCAAATTATAGTAGGTAAGTAAAGGGGAAATTATTTTCCAGCATACGTCTGCCAGTCCTTATCCTTGTAGATATTGTCTCCAAAATAACGGGCAATTTGTAGAAATGGTTCCACTTTTTGATACCCGGGAACAGGAGAGAGCATATTCAATTGTTCATCCAAGAAGACCACAGTAGGGTAGCTCATTTTACCCTGCAAAAGGGCAGCGGCCAGTTCATGATAGCCCCTTCTTCCAGAAGGTACAAACTTGAAGGTCTTTCCTTGGTATTCTATAGGGTCTTTGCCTTCGGCATCCAACTTCACCATATAGAAATTGTCCTGCATGTATTTGGAAACATCAGGATGTTGAAACGTATCCTTATCCATTTTTTTGCACCAGCCACACCAATCCGTGTATACATCAATGAACATTTTCTTGGGTTGAGCATCGGTTTGGGAAAGTTCCACGGCTTCTTCCCAAGAAATCCAAGTAATATCTTGGGCCTGGGATTGAAATCCTACGAGAAGTAGAAAAAATAAACTGATTTGGGTAAAAATTGCGCGCATAGTTCCTGTTTTTAGGAC
Source organism: Muricauda sp. MAR_2010_75 (assembly GCF_000745185.1). Taxonomy (NCBI): domain Bacteria; kingdom Pseudomonadati; phylum Bacteroidota; class Flavobacteriia; order Flavobacteriales; family Flavobacteriaceae; genus Allomuricauda; species Allomuricauda sp. MAR_2010_75. The sequence continues at coordinate 258,519 of NZ_JQNJ01000001.1, read as the reverse complement.
ATTGGTCGTCCTATCCATACAAAAATAACGAAAATTGTGCCAGAAAAGTATCTATCCCAAAAACTCCAAAATAAAGATGACTGCTCCTAAAAGTAGACATAGCGGCGAATAATAACGCGTGTCCAGAGCCGAAAATTTACTGTTCTTGGCAGTTTTGAAAAAACCAATGTATTTAAAATCCCCAAAAGCCCGCAAAATAAAAATGATTCCGATGGCCAGAGGGACATAGCTTAGCCAAGGCCTGTCCACATAAAAAAGAATTTTGTTGATAAAGATAAACGCAAAAAACAGCAGTATGATACCTACCAAAACCGCCATTAGTTTTCCTGGGGATTTCACTTTACCACTGTCCGTTTTCGTAGGTAGTACCGCTTCTGGTTCCTTAATCCCAAAAATGGCCCAATAGAAATGAAGTCCGGCCAAAAAAATAAAAACAATGGAAAGTAATAGGGAAATGATTTCCATCCTATTTTACCGCCTCTTTTTGGGGCACCTCAAACAGTTCTTTTACATCAACTTGATTCCTCAAGATATCATCAAAAGTTTCCCGCTCGCGAATCAAATGGGCCTTACCATTGTACCAAAGTACCTCTGCTGGTCGGAATCTGGAGTTGTAATTGCTGGCCATGGTGAAGCAGTAAGCACCCGCATTTCGGAAACAAAGAATATCACCTTCCGAAATTTCATTGATCCTACGGTTACTACCAAACGTATCGGTTTCACAGATATACCCTACTACCGAGTAGTACCGCTCCCTTCCTTTAGGATTGGAGATATTGATGATCTCATGGTTGGAACCGTAGAGCATAGGGCGAATCAAATGGTTGAATCCGGAATCTATGCTGGCAAACACCGTGGAGGTGGTTTGTTTAACCACATTTACCTTGGCCAAAAAGTACCCTGCTTCACTCACCAAAAACTTACCGGGTTCAAATGCCAAGGTCAGGCTTTTGCCATATTCCTCACAGAATTGGTTGAAACGGGTGGTCAATTTTTTGCCCAGTTCTTCAATGTTGGTCTGAATATCGCCAGCTTTATAGGGAACCTTGAAGCCACTTCCAAAATCAATGAATTCCAAATCCTTGAAGTTTTTGGCGGTTTCAAACAATATTTCAGAAGCGTACAGGAACACATCAATGTCCAGAATATCGCTTCCAGTGTGCATGTGGATGCCATTGATGTTCATGTTGGTCAATTCCACAATACGCAACAAATGTGGAATTTGATGGATGCTGATTCCAAATTTAGAGTCAATATGCCCCACAGAAATTTTGGAATTCCCTCCAGCCATTACATGCGGATTAATGCGAATGCAAACAGGAATATCAGGATGCTTGCTGCCAAACTGTTCCAAAATGGAGAGGTTGTCAATATTAACCTGAACGCCAAGAGCTGCAGCTTCCTCTATCTCTTCCAAAGAAACTCCATTGGGCGTGTAAATGATGGACTCCGGTTTAAATCCGGCCATGAGCCCCAGTTTTACTTCTTGAATGGAAACCGTGTCCAGACCGCTGCCCAAATGGTTCATCAGCCTAAGAATGCTTATGTTTGACAGTGCTTTGGCGGCATAATTCAAGCGTAGTTGGGGTACACCTTCAAAAGCTTTCGTCAATCTTTGGTATTGCGAAGCGATTTTGTCGGCATCATATACGTAGAGCGGAGCACCAAACTGCTCCGTTAATTTTATCAGGTCTTTGGAGTTCATTGCGTTTAGTCTTTCGCGCAAATCTACTGGAAGTACGTGGGTTCTACAAGAATAAAAAACAAAATCATTTATTTGTAACAAATTGTTTTAAAACCAACAATCCAAAATAATGGTACTTGCTCCTTTGCATTTGGGATTGTACATTTAGGGAAACTTCAACAATGAAATTACCTCTATTTCCCTTGCAGTCGGTTTTTTATCCGGGAGAAACGGTCCCTCTTCATATTTTTGAGGAGCGCTATAAACAGTTGATCAATGACTGTAGAAGGGAGGCCATTACCTTCGGGATTCCAGTTTTTATCAACAATACCATGACCTATGGAACTGAAGTGCAGTTGGTTGAAGTGGTCAATACATACAAGAACGGTGAAATGGATGTCGTATGCGTGGGGAGACAAGTCTTTAAAGTGCTTTCCTTTGAACAACAGATGAACGGTAAATTGTATTCTGGTGGAGAAGTGGAGTTTATGGATGTTGAAAACGATGCAGACGAAGACCTTCGGGAAGAAGTGTTACAGAAAGTTGAGGTATTATACGACCTTATGGATGTGCCCTTTACCAAAACTTCACCAAAACAGTTCAACAGCTACGCCTTGGCCCACAAAATGGGACTTTCCTTTGAGCAGGAATACGAGTTGCTCCAGATTCCCAAGGAGAAAGACCGGTTATTGTACATCAAGGAACATTTAGATTCCACAACATCGTTGCTAAGCCAGGTGAACCGTACCAAGGCTGTCATTGAAATGAACGGTCACTTCAAAAATTTTGACCCTCTGGACTTTGAGGATTTTAAAATATAGCAGAAGATTTGTTGCGAAATAAGCCCTCGTTGCATAAGGTGGGTGTGTTGGGAGCAATTATTCCTTTTTCACCTTCTATTTGTCGATGGGGTTTTCTATTTTTGTCGGCAAACAAAAGTTAATTCACAGATGAATCTTCACGAATATCAAGGAAAAGAAATTTTGGCCAGCTTTGGGGTTAGGATCCAACGAGGAATCGTGGCCCGAAACGCAAAGGAAGCGGTAGATGCCGCTAAACAATTGACGCAGGAAACCGGAACCGGTTGGCATGTTATAAAAGCTCAGGTGCATGCCGGAGGCCGTGGTAAAGGTGGAGGTGTTAAGTTGGCCAAAAACTTGAAAGAAGTGGAAGAGTTGGCAGGGAACATCATAGGAATGAACCTGATTACGCCGCAAACATCTGCTGAAGGAAAAAAAGTACATCAAGTGTTGGTGGCCGAAGATGTCTACTATCCTGGAGATAGCGAAACCAATGAATTTTATATGTCCGTGTTGTTGAACAGGGGCACTGGAAGAAATATGGTGATGTACTCCACTGAAGGAGGGATGGACATTGAGGAAGTTGCCGAAAAGACCCCACATTTGATTTTTACCGAAGAAATTGACCCTGCGACTGGACTCTTACCGTTCCAAGCGAGACGAATCGCTTTTAATTTAGGACTGTCTGGCACCGCATTTAAGGAGATGGTGAAGTTTGTTTCAGCCTTGTACAAAGCTTATGAACAAAGTGATGCCAGTCTTTTTGAAATTAATCCAGTATTGAAGACATCAGACGATAAAATCATGGCTGTGGATGCCAAGGTTTCCATTGACGATAATGCCCTTTACCGCAGAAAGACCTATGCCGAAATGCGGGACCTTCGCGAGGAAAACCCCATTGAGGTTGAAGCCCGTGAGGTGGGATTGAACTATGTGGATTTGGACGGAAACGTAGGTTGCATGGTAAACGGAGCCGGATTGGCCATGGCCACCATGGATTTGATCAAGATGGCTGGAGGCGAACCTGCAAACTTCTTGGATGTAGGAGGTACCGCAGATGCCAAAAGGGTTGAAGAAGCGTTCCGCATTATTTTAAAAGATCCAAATGTGAAAGCGATATTGATTAATATATTCGGAGGTATTGTGCGTTGCGATCGTGTGGCGCAGGGTGTTGTGGATGCCTATAAGAATATGGGTGATGCCATTAAAGTACCAATTATTGTCCGACTTCAAGGTACCAATGCCGAATTGGCCAAAGAGATTATCGATAACTCTGGATTGGCAGTACACTCCGCAGTACAGTTCCAAGAAGCTGCAGATAAAGTAAAAGAGGTTTTGAGTTGATAATCAATTCCCTTGCCTCATAAAAAGGCAACGTTACTGTAACGTTGCCTTTTTTTATTCCAATACTTATGCGTAAAGACCTTATTTGGATGGGCCACACAAAAAATCAGGGTTCCTTAATGTACTAAAATGGGATGTTTTGGAGTTATCTATACTAAAGTTGCACCAAAACCAAACCTATGGGCACCTACGAGGAAAAATTGAGTATCCTTTCCGAAATGATTGCTTTTGCAAGGGTAGACCATTCCCTAAAGGATTCGGAATATGGTTTTTTACTCAAGGTAGCCTCAAATTTAGGTATAGATAGAGCAACTTTTGAGGGCCTTTTAAAGGAAAAGTCCCCCAAAGTAATTTTAAAATCCCAAGCCGAACGCATCGTTCAGTTTCATAGATTGTTATTGTTGATGAATGTGGACCAGCATCAACATAAAAAAGAAGTGGATACCTTGTATAATATTGGCCTTAGAATGGGGCTCCCACCCGCCGCGATAAGTCAGGTCTTGCAGGTCATGCACAACTATCCCGATAACGTCATTCCGCCAAATGTGCTGATTAACATCTTCAAGGCACATTACAATTAATGTCATTTTGACATAATATTTTGTTAAAAACATGTCATATCGACATGATTTTTGTATTGGTATATGATTTGCCCATACCATGGTGATTTAGAAGTTTAACCATATAAAAAATAAAAGCCATGAGTTTAGTAAAAAGAAACAACATGTTTTTTCCGTCCTTGATGAACGATTTTATGGGACCCGATTGGTTTGGTGGATCAGAAAAGTGGAATACTTCTGTTCCCGCCGTAAATATTAAGGATAATGAAAAGAATTTTGAATTGGAATTAGCTGTTCCTGGTGTAAAGAAAGATGATTTTTCCGTTGAAGTGGACAATGATGTTTTGACCATTTCCAGCGAGATGAAATCAGAAAACGAAGAAACAAAGGAAAACTATACCAGAAAGGAATTTTCGTATTCTTCCTTCAAAAGGGCCTTTACATTGCCGGACACCGTAGACGGTTCTAAAATCGATGCGAAGTACGAAGATGGAATATTGAAATTGACCTTGCCCAAAAAGCAAGAAGCATTGCCAAAACCAAAACGATTGATCTCAATCGGATAACACGAAATAAAGAAGACACCAACTTAGGTGTTTCATGATGGTTGATTAGTTGGTTAGTTTGATTGCGCGCTCCCGCAGTAATGCAGGAGCGCGCTTTCGTTTTGTTTAGTCCATAGGTTCTGTCAATACTGCCAAACAGGACATAATACCTTCCAAATAATTACCAATCCGTAGATTTTCATTTGGCGAATGAATACTGTTATCGGGATTGGGAATGCGCAAGGCGACTCCAGGGACCCCAAGCGTATTGATAAAAGGAGCAATGGGCTGGGACCCACCAGTAGTTCGCATGTTCACAAATTTATCATTAAAGAGACGGGTCATGGCACGGTTCAACATGCTGCCCATGGAAGAATCAAAGTCGGTACGGAAAGGTTTGGACCCCAGTTTGTAGGTGAACGATGCCAATTTAGGATATGTTGCACGCTCCTCATCCGTGGGAATGGAATCCACCAAGTGAAATCCGTAATCCACGATGTATTGTTTTAACGATTCCATTAACCGTTTTCCATCAGATTCAGGAACCAGTCGCATATCAATCTCCGCAACAACTTCTGATGGAATTATGGTCCGAACTTCTTTCTTCACCCACGCAGCTTTTAGGCCTCTAACATTCAAAGTGGGGTATTGCAAAGCTTCTTGGTAAGTCTCTCCGACTTTGTCGGGTTGAAAAATACCAAGTTCCATTTTTATATCGTCTAGGTCTTCTGGAACTTGATTGAGTTTTTCCTTTTCGCTTTCAGTAAGGTTGATACCCTCATAAAATCCTGGAATCTGCACAAGACCATGTTCATTTTTAAGGGAACCCAGCAATCGGGAGGCCTCAAAAACCGGATTGGGGGCGAAATTTCCATATTGCCCACTGTGTAGGGGGGTTTTTGCACCAAAAACAGTCAGAGTTGCTGTTGCAATACCGCGGGCCCCGTAGGTCAGTGTGGGCCAGTTGGAGAGATGACGTGTTCCGTCCATAATTAGGATACCATCGGCGGAAAGAAGGTCTCGAAATTTTTCAACTACTTCGGGAAGGTCCGGAGAACCCAATTCCTCCTGAAAATCCATAATGACTTTAAGGTTGTGTTCTGGGGTTTTGCCTAGATTTTCCAATATGCGCAATGCAGAAATAAAGGCCATGGCAGGTCCTTTAGAGTCTGAGGCTGATCGAGCAAAAATCCGCCAATCCATATTCAATGGTATTTTGTTGGGGGCATACGAAATGATTTCCCATTCGCCATCCGTGGTTTGTTGCTTCACGACGGGAAGGTAAGGGCTAGGTTGATGCCATTCCGTGGAATCCACAGGTTGGCCATCAATCTGCATGTAAAACAGTAGGGTCTTTGTATTCTTTGGATACTTCTTTTCAGCAAGGAGTAGGGGAGCTCCATTGGTCTCCAAACGCTGGGTTTCAAAACCGATTTCCGAAAAAATGGTGATGCAGCGTTCTAAATTGGCCTCAATTTGTTCAGGATAATTTCCATCATTCGGAATTTTTAGAAAATCCATTAGATTTTCTAAGGCATTGGGCAATGCTTTTTTTGAAGCAGTTTCAATCTGTTCCTTAGTTAGCTTTTGGGCATGTATGCCCATGACCAACAACAGATTGAACAAGGTGGTCAGAAAGAAGGTACGTTTTATGGCTGTCATGATTCTTGGAGTGATTTTATTTCATCACGTAATTTAGCAGCTTCCATAAAGTTGAGTTCCTTGGCTGCTTTTTCCATCGCCTTCCGTTTTTCCCGAATCAACTTTTCCCGTTGGTCTTCGGTAATATATGCTAAATCGGGTTCCGCAGCTCTAAGCTCTTCTTTTTGAAAGTGGTAAGTAGAAACCGAATTTTTGGCCAAGGCACTATCCAGACTTTTGTTCAATGCAGTTGGTGTAATATTATTTTCTTGGTTGTAGGCCAATTGCTTTTCCCGTCGATAATTGGTTTCATCAATGGTCTTTTGCATACTCTCCGTGATGGTATCGGCATACATAATCGCCTTTCCGTTCAAGTTTCGAGCTGCACGACCCACGGTTTGGGTCAAGGAACGGTTGCTTCGTAAAAACCCTTCTTTATCAGCATCCAAAATGGCAACTAGCGAAACTTCGGGCAAATCCAGTCCTTCCCGCAATAGGTTTACACCAATCAAGACATCAAATAATCCTTTTCGTAAATCTTGCATGATTTCCACCCGCTCCAAGGTATCCACATCACTGTGAATGTAACGGCATCGTACATCGATTCGGGCCAAATACTTTGCAAGTTCCTCTGCCATACGTTTGGTCAAGGTGGTCACCAATGTACGTTCATCCAGTTCCACTCGCTGTTGGATTTCCTCCACCAAATCATCAATTTGGTTGGCACTTGGCCGCACTTCAATAATAGGGTCCAAAAGACCAGTTGGTCGAATCACCTGCTCCACATAAACGCCTTGGCTCAATTCCAATTCGTAATCAGCTGGAGTGGCACTTACATAAATCACTTGATTTTGGAGCGTCTCAAACTCTTCAAACTTGAGCGGTCGGTTGTCCATGGCGGCTGGCAGTCGGAAACCATATTCCACCAAATTTTCTTTTCGCGAGCGGTCACCTCCGTACATAGCATGAACTTGGGGGATGGTTACGTGACTTTCATCAATGATCATCAAGTAATCATCTGGGAAATAATCCAGCAAACAGAAGGGTCTTGTTCCTGGCTCACGACCATCCAGATAACGGGAGTAGTTTTCAATCCCTGAGCAATAGCCCAATTCTCGAATCATCTCCAAATCAAAATTGGTACGTTCTTCCAGTCTTTTGGCTTCCAAGGGTCGACCTATCTCCTTAAAGTAGTCTATTTGTTTGACCAAATCATCCTGAATTTGATGAATGGCGTTTTGAAGTACATCTGGTGAGGTCACGAACATATTGGCAGGGTAAATGTTCAGCGAATCATAGATTTCGATGACTTTGTTGTTGAAGGGATCCAAGGCCTCTATTTCCTCAATCTCATCCCCAAAAAAGTGGATACGGAAGGCGTGATCTGCATAACCTGGAAACACATCCACCACATCTCCCTTTACCCTAAAATTTCCATTTCTGAAATCTGCTGTGGTTCTGGAATACAAACTTTGAACAAGTTGTTTCAGGAATTTTGTTCGAGAGATAACCTGATCTCTATGGATTGAAATCACATTCTTTTGAAACTCCACCGGGTTTCCTATACCATACAAGCAAGATACTGAAGCAACCACCAAGACATCCCTTCTGCCGGAAAGGAGAGAGGAGGTGGCACTCAACCGCAATTTTTCAATATCCTCATTGATGGAAAGGTCTTTTTCAATATATAATCCGCTGGAGGGAATATAGGCTTCAGGTTGGTAGTAATCGTAATAAGACACAAAGTATTCCACCGCATTTTTTGGAAAAAACTGCTTGAACTCGGAATACAACTGGGCAGCCAAGGTTTTGTTGTGGGCCAATACCAAAGTGGGTCGTTGTACAGATTCCATCACATTGGCCACGGTAAATGTTTTTCCTGAACCTGTGACTCCCAGAAGGGTTTGATGCCGGTCGCCCGCTTCTATACCTTCCACCAATTGTTTGATGGCCTGCGGCTGGTCGCCAGTCGGTTTGAACTCTGATACTACCTGAAATTTCATTTGATAAAAATAGTAAAGGCAAGCACCAAATTAAAGCAAAGCTTAAAGATTATCGTTTTAGGGTGAAATGCCCTTTTATTTCCCTGCCGTCCGGAAGAATGGTCCTAAACCAATAATCTGAAGCAGGCATTTTTTGTGAATTGAACATACCATTCCATCCGCTACTATCCAACCTAATATTGGAAACTAACTTTCCGTACTTGTCAAATATGGACACGGTACTGTTCAAATCGAGTTCTGCTTCGAGCCCTTGGATTTGCCAATAGTCGTTAACGTTGTCCCCATTGGGCGTAAAGAATTTGGGATAACCTATCACAGCTATCTTGCCGTGTGTGGTTCCACATCCTTTTTTATCCCTGATATAGATGTCTAAAAATCCTGGCGGCACATTTTCAAAAGTATTTGAATCTTGATATGGACCCATCGGGTCTTGCAAGGCGTACTCATACACTCCATCCCCCGTGACCGAGATTTGTACAGTGTTATTATCAGAAACATCGCTGACCATGGCCTCTTCTACAACTGCAAGGTTGGAAGGTTCTACCTGAAAATCAGTACGGCCATAACATACCCAATTATTGGCGACATCGTGTATTCTTCCCACTTCCAAAATGTAGTCACCTGGTGTTTGGAAATTGGCAATTGGTCCCGAAGCATGGAAGGTTTCATTTCCATTGACCGCTACGGAATACCAAGTGTAAACATCAAATACACTGGGGGCGGTTATGGATAAATTCGGATTGTCCGTACACACAACATAACCGTTTTCCAAGGAAACCATAGGACTTTCTTGAATTATCATGGTTATCTCACGAATCCCTTGACAGGCGTTGCTGTTCTCCAATCTTGCATAGATAGGGGCTCCATCAGAAATATAGCTTGCCTCTTCAATTTGGTTCTCTTCCACCAGGGCGTCCTCTGGACTGTTGAAGAAGGTGGTTTCAAAACTTGGAAAATGTGTTGCTCTTAGATAATCAAAATCTACTAAGCCATTGAGTTCACCATCATTTGGAGAGTCGTCGCAAGCAAAAAAAGAAATGGGATCATTGTCCGCATCCATTGGTGATGCCAAAAGTTGTATAGTCCCCGTATTTTCACAATGTCCGTCGGTTACTTTGTAATGAACAGTTTGATTGAATGGCATTGTATTTTGGAAACGGGTTGGGTTTTGGATGGAGATTTCATTTTGAAGATCCGTGCCGCTCAAATAAAAATAATATTGTAAATACGCAGTTGGGCTGTCACTTGTTGAAACTTCTGTTAGATTAAACAGAGCCAGTCCATCAGAGGTATCCCCATGGTAATCGCATTGAATTAGCTGAATGTCGCCAGCTTCAGGAATGGGATTAACATAAATCATGGCCTCTCCAATAGTGGGGCACAAACCAGGATCCAGCGGAATGACCTCTACACTGTAAGCACCTTCATCTTCCTCACTGGCATTGGTGATATCAAGCGTTGCCGTATTGTTGGAAATAGGAACACCATCTTTCTGCCAAAAGTACGTTGCATCGGCAATGTCGTCTGCCTGCAACGTAATAGTACCGGCTTCACAGAGTGTCATTTCACTGGATGTTGAACCATCTGGGTTTCTAATCAGGTCAATTTTGTTGAAGTAAGACTGTATAAAAGGAGGGAGTCCTTGGCGTGCCAGTCCACTGAGTTGAATGGCATTGTGTTGATAGTTGGCTGCGGTACCTTTGCGATTGGGATTATGAATAACCCCCAAATAGGGCGAGCCTATTTGGTATGTTTCGGAAATAGTCCTGTAGATTTTTCCGTTTAGACCCAATTGAAGGGCTCCGCGAAAGATGTCACTTTCATCCAAAACGACCACTGAACTGGTAATATTAGGGGCATCCAAATCGTATTGTAGTAAAGCGGCATGATTATCTTCCTCGAATTGTGCCCCATCATCATTATAGGTGTGTGCATAGAGGAACCGGTTGTTGCTGGAAAACTCTATTCCGTATGCGTAGGGGCTTTGAACTGTGGGAACATACAACCGTTGTTGATTGGACAAGCTTCCAGTGGTGGTGTCAAAATCGTACAGGAACAACCCGTTAAATACATTGGCATTGGCCATTTTAGTGCCATCAGGCGAAAATTTGAGGTAACCACGCCTGTCCGTAAAATTAGAATTGTTAAAAGTGGATTTTACCGAGTTAGTCATTAATCCGCTTGAGTTTATCTCAAAGGCGTGATAGGTATCAAAATAATCTCCTTCGTTACCATTTTTTGTTGAGAGGGTCACAACCCAAGCAGAGCGGTCGTTGCAATCCTTCAATACGGCGGTAATTTTTTCACTACAAAAGGACAATAACCGAATATTCTTTTGGACCACATCCCCCAAACCGTCATTTAGGGCCATATCCACAACAGAATAGTTAAAACCATGGTAAAGGTCATCTGGTCGGATTTTGGTATCTACGGTGAAGATATAAAATATGTCATCGTTCTCTGGCATGGGCACCACCAATGCCGACTGTGAACTAGAGGTGTCCCCATATAGGCCAAAGCCATTGGGCATTCGTGAATGGGTGCTGTTATATACATTAATACCATCGGTATAAAAAAGCAATTGACCCTCTTCATCTGAAATGGAAGCGCAGCCCTCAATGGTGTTAAGGTTGCCATCGTCCAATGGGGTCACCGAGCCATCATCATTAAAGGTCAATCCAGCCCTGCTCCCAAAATACCAATTGGAAGTTTGCTTTTGGGCGGAAGCCACGCAACATATGCCCAAAACAAATATGATTATAGTGTGCCTCAAAAGAAAATTCTAGACTACAATGTATCAAAAAATACAATCTTTCAAGGTAAATTTTGTTGAATCGTATATTTAAGCGGTTGGAAATCAAACTTTTTTTATTTCCGTTGTCTCGGTTATAAATCGCGCTTTTTCAATAATGCATAGGACAAGTAGATAAAAAGTGCGGTCCAAAAGATAACGATCAAAAACTCATACCAATAGGTGTGATAGTCAAACCGGAAGTTCTCCCCAATCTGATCACCGATATTTTGAACTGCAGATAGTCTGGAACCAGGTTCCTTAATCAAATTCATCATGGATTCCAATGGGAAGAAATCTTTCACTTTTTTTGCAGCGGGCCAACTCATGACCTTCCAGCCCAATAATCCAAATATGACCTGCTCTAGAATCGTCCATAAGATTAAAAAGCCCAATGCAAAGGCTGATCGCTTTACAAGAATGCCCAAAAAGAGACAGAAGGAGAAAAAACCGACCAGTTTTACAAAAAAGGCCAGTAAAAACTCTAAATCAGAAAGGATAATGGACAACTCGTTGTAATCAGAGTATACTAGCCCCAAAACCATGGAAACCACAAAGACAAATACCGTTGAAATCAGTGCAAATGAAATGACTGTCAGTACTTTGGAAAGAATGAATTCCTTTTTCGAGAGACCATCGATCAAATTTTGTTTAATCGTCTTGTTGCTGTATTCATTGGACATCATGGAGACAATAACAATAGCTAGGAACAATTTAAAAATTGCGGCGACCCAGGTATTGAAATGCCAGATGTACGGAAAGTTGAATATTCCTTGATCGGCCAAATGAAATTGAACTGGACCAATGTCGAACTTTATGGCGGCGATCAATGCAATTGAGGTCAACAGGGCAAAATAGGATATGATCAATATCTTGCTGGCCCTATTGTTCCAAAGTTTTATGAATTCTATTTGTAGTAGACGTACCATGCGTTGTTTGATTAGTTGTTTTTGGTCAGGGTTAAAAATTGCTCTTCCAGACTTTCCTTACGTTTGACCAAATGAGAGAGGACGATGCCTTTTTCAAATAGCATTTTGTTCAACGCTTCGGCATCCATTTCTTCCTTCAAATAAGCGGTGAGCGTTCCATTGAAGTTCTCAATCTTTCCAAAACGGGCGCTTTTTTCCAAAAGGGATTTAAGTTGTTCCATGTCAGCGGCGCGAAGTTCAAAAAAGCCATGACTGGCCATCATACTGTCCACAGGACCGGAATAGAGTTTTTCACCCTTTCGAAGAATGACCACATGGGAACATACTTTCTCAACTTCGTCCAATAAGTGCGAAGCCAACAAAATGGTAGTACCTTGATTTGCAATTTTCTTGATGATTTCCCTGATTTGATGGATACCCTGTGGGTCCAATCCATTGGTGGGCTCGTCCAGAATCAGAATTTCTGGGTCGTTGAGTAGGGCAGAGGCAATGGCCAAGCGTTGTTTCATACCCAGGGAATACGTCTTGAACTTACTGTTTCTGCGGTCCCACAACCCTACCAATTCCAACTTTTCCTGAATACGGGTATTGGGAACTTCCTTGATTTTACAGACCAACTTCAAGTTTTGAATGGCGGTCATGTAGGGGTAAAAATTGGGACGTTCTATGATGGCTCCTACTTTTTTCAAAGCCTCATGGGTTGAGGTGTTGCCATCAAACCAGCTAAAATCACCGGAAGTACGATTAACGACGTTCAAAATAATGCCCAACGTGGTCGATTTTCCACTGCCGTTAGGTCCCAAAATGCCATACACATTGCCCTTTTCTATGGTAAAGGACAAATCTTTAACGGCAGTGAGGTACCCAAACTTTTTGGTCAGATGGTTAACGGTAAGTATAGTTTCCAAGACGGAATCGTTTTTTGATTTGTTTATATTAACTTGACGAGGTATTATGCAATTTGTTACAAAATAGGGAAAGAATGGCTGAGGAAAAATTGATGTCCAAGAAAAAACCGGCGTATCCAGTACAAAAAAAATTGGATGCGTATTTGGACCGGTACAATCGAAAAATAGAGATTCCCATTTTCTATGAGGATTTGCTCCGTTTTGCCGGGTCTGTTGTGGTTTATGACAACGATGGGGAGGATACCCTATGGGTTAGGGTCTATTATTCGGATGCTGATCGTAAGGAAATCGACATGAGCCTCAAGCAGGTCTATTCCATCTTACATTCAGATGGGAGCAATCGTATTTTGGAATATTTAAATGTAGATGCGGTTGATTTTTGCACTTTTGGTAACTCCAAACCCTTTCGCATTAAAGTGCGGAACATCCTGAATGACAACTACACCTATTTCTATGTAAAAAAGACCGATGCCTCCCGTATCTACGGATTGGAACTGGAACACATGCTCTCACCTTACAATCTTAACTTTTTGGTGTACAAGGATACCCTCATTGAGGAGCATATCGCCGGTATTCCCGGGGATATGTTCATCAAGGATATATTGCCCAAATGTTCGGAATCCGAAAAAGCCCAGTTGGCCAAGGAATTTGTAAAGTTCAATGAGCGATGCATGATACGTCTGTTGGGCGATATGCGATCGTATAACTACGTTATTGTTCCCGTCCACGATTTTGATCATGTGGTGTACCGCATCCGGGCCATAGACTTTGACCAGCAATGTTATGAAGGCAAGTTCAAGGTGTATTTGCCGCAGTTCTTTAAGGAAAACATAAAAATGGTGGAGTTGGTCACCAACAAGCTTCAGGAATATTCGGTAGATCAATATAAGATTGAGGAACGTTCCATAGTGGCCAAACGAATCATCAGTTCAGGAAACCGGATAAAGCGATTGATAAATAGTGTGAAAATCGATGAAATCTCGGTCCCCGAAAATGTGGAACGCCTGAAAACAGAGCTACAGGAGTTTACCCATGACATGGAGTTCAAGAAATGCGAAAACATGGGCCAAGTGTTGGCCACTGCCCTTGACTTTGTGAAACGAAATTACGAGGATGTGAGTATGAAACAGATTATTGAGAAGAAATTCTAACTCTTCTGTTCCTTGTTGAAATACACCAAATAATAGTACATCTGGCGCTCCTCGTCCCAGCCCTTTTCCACAAATTTTTGTGCAGAATCGGGGTTGATGAAATCCAATTTTATCTGGATGTTGGTGTCTAGGTTAATGACATTCTTGATTTTTTTTCGGGCATCGGAAACCGCCTTATTGGCGATGTCAAAATTGGAAACGTCCTCAATACTGTATTTGGGCCCTTTTTCAACCTTGTAGTGCTTAAACTCGGGAATCAATTCAGGGTTTTCCATCACCTCATTCAAAAAAGAGGTTTCTTCAAAATTGTCGTTTTTCGCAAAATGGTTCACCGCGCGGTTCATAAATAGCACCTCTTGTTGTTTGTCCTCAGCAGGTAAAACGACATCCTTAGCGAAATTTTGACAGAATTTCAGGTAGTTTTTGGTGTAGAAGTTCTCATCGGTCAATGGAATGAGACCCAAAAAGTTCTCCAACCAGTATTTGGCATCGTATCTATTACTATCCACCGACAACACTTTATACCCTTCCTCTTTCTGCGTATTGAAAACGATACAGCCCTTATCCAATTTGTTGATGTTGATCCCTTGCCGAATCAAAATCTCCAAGTTTTGTTCTTTTTCCTTGAACTGAAGGAAATCGTGCTTCAACTCACTTTTAAAAATCCCAACGGCATCCAATTTTTGATTATCGATGACCATATCGGAAAAATGCACCACGTACACCTCCCCACTTTTAATGTGCGGGTGGTTGGATTGTTCAAAAAGGTGCGAAGTTATTTTTTTGGAAACCTCGTGGGTTTTGGAGCTGTCCCCGAAAATCTCGGTAACGGCGTTGTAGATTTCATTGAACTCCAAATCCACATCATTGTAAAACTTGTAATAGTTTTCTTCCTTCTCCCGAAAAGGCTTAAAGAAATACTCCTTGAGCAATCCCGCCATTTCATCATTTAGTGTGAAGGGCTCCGCGGACAAAAATGCACTCTCGTTCTTGCTCTTGTTGCCTACACGATGAAGCGAAATACTTTCAATCTGGGCGTGATATAGATTTAGCATAAAGGTGAAGGGTTTTGGGTGAAAGGTAAAGGGTTTATGGGTGAAAGGTTAGGTTTTTAATTCCAGTTTTCGTCAAAATCCATGTCGTCATAACTGTCCAGATAGTCATCGTCAAACTCGGTTGAAGGTTTGGATTCGAAATTTTTCTCAGGCGGGGCATCAGGCAATTCGCCAAAACTGAACAACACATTTGGATAACTTCTTCCATCTTCTTTGTCCACAATGTCGGCCAATTCCACAAAAAAGGTCCACATGCTGAAAAAATCATACACATAGATCATTTTTGGGGTTTTCTCCGTGAGGACATCATCAAGAACGGTTTCGTTCATCAAACGAATATCAGAACCATTTTCGCTCATATCAAACAGCGCAATTTCTTCATCTTGGTTCCATTCTTCATCACACGTATAAAAGGAAGCCATTTCAGAACCTTCAAAGCCAAAGGCTTGGGTAATGGCATTGTGAAATTCTTCCAAAGTATTGTTATCCTCAATCTCAACATCCCTAAAGATATCTTCTTCAGCATCAAGTATTATCCTGATTTTATAAATCATCCAACAATTTTTAGAGTGGGCACAAATTTACGACAATTCAATCTTATTTGGAGAATCGATGCAGGGTAAACGTCATGGCGGCCAACAAGAAAAATGCCCCAATTTGGTGGGCAACACCCAACCATAGAGGTACGGCATAAATCAGGGTCAAAACGCCCAACACAAATTGCACAAAGACCAAAACGACCAAGGATTGCAGTCCTTTTTCCTGTAATGAGGTTCTTTTAATTTTTCGGGTACGGACCCAAATTAAGGCAATCAAACCTACCACAATATAGGCGATATAGCGATGTATAAACTGAACGCCGCTTTTTCCTTCAAAAAAGTTTTTTAGTACCGGCTGTTGTTCAATGTACACGGTTTCATGAATCAATTTTCCCTCGCTCATCAAGGGCCAGTGGTTGTGAATAAAGCCTGCATCCAGTCCAGCCACAAAAGCGCCCCAGATTATTTGGATCAATAAAACAGCGTAGGTAAACCGAATTAGGTTTCGAACGGGTTTTATATTTTCCTTTTTGGATGGATAAATCAGGTCCAATGCCACCCAAAGACTGTAGGCGAAGGTGATGAATGCGGTGGTCAAATGTGCAGCCAATCTAAAATGCGACACATCGGGACGGTCCACCAAGCCGCTTTTTACCATATACCAGCCCAAAAAGCCTTGAAATCCACCCAGCAAAAGCAATACGAGACATTTTTTTACGGTGGGTCTGTCCAATTTCTTGGTAAACAGGAAGTAGAGGAAGGGCAGAATGAAAACGATTCCAATGAAACGACCAATGAACCGATGTAGCCATTCCCAAAAATAAATTTCCTTAAAATCCTCTAAATCAAAATGGGAGTTGAGTTTTTGGTATTCTGGGTATTGTTTATAGAGCTCAAAGGCTTCTTCCCAGGCTTGCTCATTCATGGGAGGAAGGGTTCCATGAATCAACTTATAATCCGATATGGAAAGCCCAGAATGCGTGAGTCGGGTAATTCCTCCGACCAACACCATGATAAAAATGAGGGCACAGCCGGTCAACAGCCAATACACTACATATTTGTTCTTTTTCATTATGAATGGACTTTTAGGTTCATTTGTTTGCCTTTTTCCAACATAAACTGATAAGCAGCTTTGTATTCATTTGGAATTTCACCCTCCAAAATGGCTTCTTTAATGGCATCTTTAATGATTCCAATTTCCTTGGAAGGTTTTAAGTTGAAGGTCTGCATGATTTCCTCACCGGAAACTGGGGGCTGAAAGTTGCGGATGTGGTCCCGTTCCTCAACTTCCACTATTTTTTGACGCACCATTTGAAAGTTGTTCTTGTACTTTCGCTGTTTTTTCGGGTTTTTGGTGGTAATGTCGGCTTCGCACAAGGTCATGAGGTCATCCACATAATCTCCTGCATCAAAAACCAACCGTCGTACCGCGGAATCGGTCACATGGTCTTCGGCCAAGATGATGGGCCGGGAGCTCATCAGGACCATTTTTTGAACGAACTTCATCTTGTCGTTCAAAGGCATCCGCAAGCGTTTAAACAGCTTGTATACCATTTTGGAGCCCACAAATTCATGTCCATGAAAGGTCCAACCAATTCTTTTGTGGAATTTCTTGGTAGGGGCCTTGCCAATATCATGTAACAAAGCCGCCCAACGCAACCAAAGGTTATCCGTGGCCTCCGAAATATTATCGACCACCTCCAGGGTATGCCAAAAATTGTCCTTATGGCGTTGCCCTTCAATTTCCTCGATGCCTTGAAGTGCCGTTAACTCTGGCAGAATTAGGGACAATAATCCCGTTTGATGCATTAATTTGAAACCCAACGAAGGCTTGGGACTCATCAATATTTTGTGAAGTTCGTCCACAATGCGTTCTTTGGAAATGATCTTGATACGGTCCTTATTTTCTGTAATGGCCTGAAGCGACTTCAGTTCGATGTTAAAATGCAATTGCGTGGCAAAACGGATGGCACGCATCATCCGCAAAGGATCATCGGAATAGGTGATGCCCGGTTCCAAAGGGGTTCGGATGATTTTTTTGTCCAAGTCGGTCAGTCCATCAAAAGGGTCCAAAAGCTGACCAAAATTGGATTGGTTCAGGGCCAAGGCCATGGCATTGATGGTAAAATCGCGTCGATTTTGGTCGTCTTCCAAGGTGCCATCTTCTACAACCGGTTTTCGGCTGTCATGGTGGTAACTTTCTTTTCGGGCACCCACAAATTCCAATTCCAGACCGTTGTGTTTGATCATAGCCGTTCCAAAATTCTTGAAAATTGAAACCTCTGGTTTTCCCTTCAGTTTGGAAGCTACTTTTTTGGCCAATTGAATGCCACTGCCTACGGCTACCACATCAATATCTTTTGGTGTGCCCCTTTTTAAAAAATAATCCCGTACAAATCCTCCTATGACATAGGCATCCACCCCCAATTCATCGGCCGTTTCTCCGATAAGTTGAAAAACAGGATGTTGAATGGCTTTTTTATGGAATTCCTCCGTCATTATTCCCGAATTACCTTCACCTGTCCGTCATTGGCCAATTTAATGATGGACGATGGGGAAGGAGCTTTGTTTACATCCGGCAAATTTACCACATAGTCCACTCCTTTTAAAATTTCAGGCTGGATATCCTTAAAGTGTTTTGGGGTGGGCTGTCCAGAGATGTTTGCCGAAGTGGATACGATGGGTTTTCCAAACTTATTGATGAGGTACTGGCAGAATTTATCCGAAGCCACCCGAATGGCCAATGTATTGTCGTCAGCGATGAGGTTTTTGGCCACTCCCACAGGTTCATCAAAAACAATGGTGGTGGGCTTGGTAGCCAAATCCATAATGTCGTAGGCTACTTCTGGCACCTCCTTCACGTGACGTTCCAACATGGCTTGGTTAGCCACAAGGCATATGAGTGCTTTGGAATCCTCCCTTTTTTTTAGGGCATACACTTTTTTTACGGCATCTGGATTGGTGGCATCGCAGCCAATGCCCCAAACGGTGTCAGTGGGGTAGAGAATAAGATTCCCGGCCTTAAGTTCTTTGATGCAATTGTTGATTTGTTCGGTCAAGGGCTAAAATTTAAGTTTAAAATAATCGGTAAGAGCTTGCCATTGGATTCTATTTTTGTCCCCTTCAATATTGGATTTCTTCAGGGAAACTTTTTGTGAACCCCAGATAGGTATCGGTTCTTTTGTTGGGTAGGTTGATTTAACCGACATGGTTCCTTGTAACAAACTCATGGCCTTAAACCAAAGATCATCTGCTTTTGGAGCTAATTTTGAAAAAAGTTCTTGATTTAAGACCCTGTTGTCCAACGAATTTGGTGGATAAAGGGTACCACCTGCGCCTATGGGAAGGACGGTCTTGGGATTTGGGCATGATTCAACCCCTGAACTCCAATTTTTGTAAGGAAGTAATTCGTTCTTTTCATCATAGCTGATACACCGGGTTTGGTTGCCGATTATACAATTAGGCTTTTCTAAATGAGCTTTGTATAAATTGAATAGCCAATTTTGCCGGTACATCATATCATCATCGCAGGTAATAATGACCTTGTTGGGATACACTTGAAGTGGCTCAACAAGTTTCCTGTGGGAACTGGAATGACTGGTAAACCGGATGGAAAAGTGTTCTCCGGTTAATTCTGACAGTTTTTTTGGAATGCTTTCTTTTAAATTCTCGTGAAGCCATAGGACTATATGTTCGGGAAGCACACTTTGGTCAAAAATGCTTCTTATAGTGATATGAACAATTCCCAATCTAGATGGGATTGAAGCCAAAGAGACCACAACAGGAATAATTTCTTTACCCATCTCCATCTTTTTTGGAGATTGCCACGTAAGTCGAGCCTGATTGAATATGGAAACTGGGATTTCTTTGACTTTCATTCTAGGATTTTGGATAAGCTAAAGTAAGGATATGTGATAACATTTAATATTTCTATTTTTGCCAAGATGAACCAGAATGAAGGGGAGGCCCCCAAGATATCCGTAATTGTAAGTACCTATAATGCCGAGGAATGGCTAAAAAAGGTGCTTTGGGGATTTAATTGTCAGATTTTCAAGGATTTTGAGGTCATTGTAGCTGATGATGGCTCCGGCCCCAAAACCAAGGCACTCTTGGAAGAACTATCCAGCCAAGTGTTCTATCCCATTATCCATATATGGCAGGAGGATGATGGTTTTCAAAAATCACGGATTCTTAATAAAGCCGTTGAAGCCTGCAATGCAGAGTATATTATCATGACCGATGGCGATTGCATTCCCCGTGAAGATTTTGTAGAAGTTCATTATATCAACAAGGAAAATGGGTATTTCATTTCTGGAGGATATTATATGCTTCCCATGAACATTTCCAAAATGATAACCTTAGAGGATATTGAAAACCAAAACTGTTTCAATATCCACTGGCTCAAAGAAAAGGGGATTCCAAAAACGTTTAAGAACAATAAGCTTACCGCCAGTGGGGTCATATCCAAACTGCTGAATACATTTACGCCCACCAACGCCAGTTGGAACGGACATAATTCTTCAGGGTGGAAAAAGGACATTTTAAATGTTAACGGGTTTGATGAACGGATGCAATATGGGGGTCAGGATCGTGAGTTGGGCGAGCGATTGTTTAACTTTGGGATTAAGTCCAAGCAATTGCGCTACAGTGCTGTTTGTGTGCATTTAGATCATAAAAGAGGGTATAAGACTCCTGAATCAATTGCTAAAAATCAATCGATACGTAAAGAGACACGATCCAACAAAGTGGTTTGGACCCACTACGGCATCACCAAATAATAAGCAAGTTCATTTTTCTTCTCCAGTCGCTTTAGTTCCCTATATCGTTCCAAAACACCTAAAGCGTTAAGATAACAAATGGTAATTCCTTTTTTGCCATCTAAAAAACCGAGCCGCAGTACAAAGTGGTTAAAGAATTTCCAAGCTGGCTTGACCAACATCAGTAGGTAATTGAAGTGCTTTTCTTTGTAGAAATCCTCTTTTGCCTTTAACTGACCGTAGCGGAGCATTTTTCCTTTGTAATCCTCGTAATTTTTGTAGCAGTAGTGGGTAAGCTTTTCCTTTAAAATGCAAGATGTACCATCTACCTCCAAGGTTTCGTGAACAATCTTTTTATCGGTGAAATACGCTTTGCTTTTTCGGAACAGTCTATGGTTTTTATCGGTTTGCCATCCACTATAATTCAACGGACTGTTTTGAAACATGAACTTACGGTAAAACCAGTATGCCTCACAGGCATTGGGATTGTTCACTGTATCCAGAATTTCCTTTTGAAGTTCTTTACTGACCACTTCATCCGCATCCAAAAAAAGTATCCAATCATTGGAAGCTTGTTTCAGCGTAAAGGATTTTTGGGCGGTAAAATTATCAAAGGGATTTTGGATTGCCTTTACTTTTGGATGGTTTACCAGATATTCATAGGTGCCATCCGTACTAAAGGAATCAACTACAATAATCTCATCGGCAAATGAAACGGAATCGATACATCTTTCAATATATCCTATTTCGTTGTAGGTGATGATGAGTGCTGATATTTTTTGCTTTGGGGTGCTCAATCCAGCCATAATATTATTTTGGTACGAGGTTTGGTTCTACAAAACTATAACAAAAAAACAGGGCAAAAATTGTTCGGCTGTTTATTTTTCTTACAACAACTAAAAATCTGAAAACCCTACTTTTTACCTCCTAAAATTGATCTGTTATTGTTATTTCTAAGAGATAGATAAGAAAAAGGAGGATGGTTGCTTTATATTTGAAAAATTTTGAAAAAGCATCAATGAAGATAGCAATCACCATACTTCTCTTGGGAATAGCCAGTTTTTTAATAGGAAAATGGGTCAAACATAAATCCCTTTACCCGTTTATGCCCTTTAGATACGATTTTAGAAAACGAAGAAACACCTTTTTAAAAATGATGGAGTTGATGAAAAGGACCAAGGCCAAAACCATTGTGGAAACAGGGACGTCTCGCGAAGGTCTTCGGGGGGCCAAGAGCAATGGGGCGGCCACTATCGTATTTGGGAAATGGGCAAAGGAAAATGCAGCATTTGTACATTCCGTGGACATTAGTGAAGATTCCGTAAAAAACGCGCAGGCAGAAGTAGACAGACAGAACCTTCAGGATTTTGTCAAAATCTATCATTCCGATTCACTGGCTTTTTTGGAGAATTTTGATAAAACTGTAGATGTACTATATCTGGACAGCTATGATTATAGCAATGATCCAGAGGTTCAGAAAAAAAGCCAGCAACACCACTTGGAAGAGTTTCAAAGAATTGAAGACCAACTCCACGACAACTCAATTGTTTTGATTGACGATTGCGATCTGCCCAACGGTGGCAAAGGCAAACTTGTCATTGCCTATATGCTGGATCGTGGATGGAAAATCTTGGAAGAATCCTACCAAGTGTTATTGGTCAGGGAAAACTTCACGCTCGATGAAGCGATCTAACTGTTCCTTAAAAAACTTAGGTTTAAAAGTTTTATATAATTGTTCAGCGCTCTTTTTGCGTTCTTTTTTGGGTAGATTGAGAATTGCCGGTTTAAAATCTGCCAGATGCACTGCTTGGTTCTTGCTATTCTCATTGAAGGTAAGCCATGCGGTCTTGGAAATCCAAGGAGAAAAAATGGAAAAATTGGGAATGCCAAGTGCTTTGGATATATTGCTGCAACCACCTTCATTTCCATAATATACATTACATTGCCCCATGAGCCCAATAAACGAGCGCAAAGAAGTACAGAAAACATCCTCTCGAATATAACCTCTGGTTTTTGGAGTGCAGTGCGAAAGAAATTCAGCTACCTTGTCTTTCTGGTTGGGTATATAGTTCAGCAAAAACGTGACCTGATGTTTTTTCGATATAACTTCCAGGGTTTCGGCCAAATAGTGCAAAGGATAACTTTTACAGTGTTCACTGCCCAATAATCCCACCATAATAATAGGATTGGAAGTATCAACATCGTATTCTTGGAGGACTTGTCTCGCTTCCTCGTTTTCAGACTCTGACAAATGGATTTTTGGTGCTAAATCCGGTTTTTCCAATTCTTGAATTAGAGAAGAAAGTAACAAAAGGCGATTTTCAATGGCATGGCCCAGTTTGGTTTTCTCATTGTGGGAATAGGAGAACAAATGGGTGTAAATGAACTTGGAATACCATTTTTTATAGGAAATCTTTAAATCTGCCCTTGAAAAATAGCTGATGAGATTACTTTCCAATTTGCAGTACACATCTATGGTGGCAAAATAGTGTTCCTTTTTTATCGATTTTAGAAATCTATAAAAAGCAAGCTTGTTTTCCCGATAGTCGTTCTTAAAAAGAATGATTTTGTCCACAAATGGATTTCCCTCAACAACAGCCAAAGTGGATTCATTGATCACATAATGGACCTCCGAACCGGGAAAATGGATTTTGAGATGTTCACAAAGAATGGTGCTGGCGAGTACATCGCCGACCATCTTTTGTTGTATGACCAAGAATTTCTTCAAACTAAATGCTTAGACCGCTACATCATGTTCCCGTAAGGCATTGTTCAACGAGGTCTTTTTGTCCGTGCTTTCCTTTCGTTTTCCAATAATCAATGCACAAGGCACTTGGTACTCCCCTGCGGGGAACTTTTTGGTATAGCTTCCGGGAATCACAACCGATCTTGCGGGAACCCTGCCTTTGAGCTCAACAGGCTCATCACCTGTAACATCAATTATTTTGGTAGAACCGGTAAGCACCACATTGGCCCCAAGAACCGCTTCTTTTTCAACCCGAACCCCTTCAACAACAATACAACGGGAACCGATAAAGGCATTGTCTTCAATAATGACAGGTGCAGCCTGCAAGGGCTCCAAAACACCGCCAATGCCCACACCACCACTTAAATGAACGTTTTTTCCAATTTGTGCACAGCTTCCCACCGTGGCCCAAGTGTCTACCATGGAGCCTTCATCCACATAGGCCCCGATATTTACGTAACTGGGCATAAGAATGGTTCCTTTGGAAATATAGGCGCCGTGTCTTGCTACAGCATGAGGAACTACGCGAACCCCTTTTTCTTTATATCCTTTTTTCAATGGAATTTTATCATGGTATTCAAAAATGCCAGCTTCAAGCACCTCCATTTTTTGGATGGGGAAATATAATACCACCGCTTTTTTGACCCATTCATTGATTTGCCAACCATCGGCAGTGGGTTGTGCGCAGCGCAATTCCCCCATATCAATTAAATCAATTACTTCCCTGATGGCAATTTGGGTTTTCTCTTCCTTCAACAATTCCCGGTTGTCCCAGGCTTCTTCAATAAGTCCCCTTAAGTCTGTCATTTTTCTTAAAATTTTGACAAAGATAGTACCCTCATCAGAATAATGGGGCTTATTTTAAGGGCATAACATTTTTAAGGTTATTTTTGCCAAAAATTTTGGTTTGGCTAGAATCTTGGCGTTGGATTATGGAAAGGTGAGAACAGGGATTGCGGTTACCGATGAGCTTCAGTTGATTGCTTCCGGATTGACCACGGTTGAAACCAAGGATTTGATTCCCTTTCTTGCAGATTATATTGAAAAGGAATCCGTGGAACGATTTGTGGTAGGATTGCCCAAACAAATGGACAATTCACCCTCTGAATCGGAAGCACTGATCCAACCCTTTTTGAAAAAACTGACAGGAAGGTTTCCAAAAATTCCTGTGGAGCGCCAAGACGAAAGGTTTACCTCCAAAATGGCATTCCAGTCCATGTTGGACAGTGGAATGAAAAAGAAAAAACGCCGAGACAAAGGCTTGGTGGATGAAATAAGTGCCACGCTGATTTTGCAGGCATATCTTAACAGAATTTAATTTATGATTTTACCCATTATTGCATACGGAGACCCCGTTTTACGTAAAATGGCCAAGGATATCACTTCAAAATATCCAAAACTTGATGAACTGATCACTAACATGTGGGAAACCATGTATAATGCCCACGGGGTTGGATTGGCGGCCCCACAAGTTGGATTGCCCATTCGTCTGTTTGTGGTGGATACTACCCCTTTTGCGGATGATGAAGAATTGAGCAAGGAGGACCAAGAAGCTTTAAATGGCTTCAAAAAAGTCTTTATCAACGCAAAAATTGAAGAGGAAGTGGGGAAGGAATGGGATTTCAATGAAGGTTGTTTGAGTATTCCCGATATCCGTGAGGATGTCAAAAGAAAGCCTGAAATTACCATCAGCTACTTGGATGAAAATTTTAAACCCCACACCGAAACCTATGACGGACTGTTGGCAAGGGTGATTCAACATGAATACGACCATATTCAAGGGGTTTTGTTCACCGACAAGCTCTCTTCTTTGAAGAAACGCCTCCTAAAAAGTAGGTTGGAGAAAATTTCAAAAGGAAAAATCGCTGTAGACTACAAAATGCGGTTCCCCAATATCAAAAAAGGACGTTAAAAAAATTGACGTTTCAGAGAATACTATATTTTTGCGCGCATAAATCTATTTTGAATGGCATTGGACAAAATTTTATCGATTGGCGGTAAGCCCGGACTTTACAAATTATTGACCCAGACACGAAGTGGTTTTGTTGGGGAATCCCTTTTGGATGGAAAACGAGTTACCGTTGGGATGAGAAGTAATGTCAGTGTCCTTTCTGAAATAGCGATTTATACCTTGGAGGAAGAAGTGCCCCTTCGTGAAGTTTTCCAAAAAATCAAGGAAAAGGAAGACGGTAAAAAAACCGGAATCAGCCACAAGGCCGAGAAAATTGAGTTGGAAGAATACTTCTTCGAAATTCTTCCCAATTATGACGAGGACCGCGTGTATGCCAGTGATATCAAAAAAATTATCCAGTGGTACAACATCCTCATCGATAACAACATTTCAGATTTTGTTACAGAGGAGGATGCTGAGGAAGAGCCAACTTCCGTAGCTTCTAGCGAAGAGGAATAATCAGTCTTTCTTCCAGTCCACCAACGGACTTGGATAATAATTGACTTCCATTTGATTCAAATAGGGAACCTGTTGGGCCAAGCGCTCCTTGTAATCTTCCCAATTACAATGTTCTGCTGGGGACCAACCCAATTCGGCAATCCCAATGACCCTTGGAAAAGCCAGATATTCCAATTCGGCACTATTGCTGATGGTTTCGGACCATAAGGGTGCCTCAATACCCAGAATGCTTTTTCGCGGAAGGCCCTCCACATACGTTTCTGGGTTCCAGTTGTAGGCCACATCAACAGGAATATACCCAGCCCAAGTAAGACCATATTCGGAAATGGAATCATATTTCATGTCCACATAGGTTCGTTCCGATGGAGAAAGAATAACCTTTAAGCCATTCTCAGCGGCTTTTATGGCACTATGCGATTCATTCCAAAGTTGGGCAACAGAAGATTGGTCAAGATTGGCTTGGGCAATCTCGTTCCATCCTATCATTTGTTTTCCGTGCTTTTGAACCAGTTTTTCCACTTTTTCCACAAAATGGATGTAATCGCTCTTTTTGGTCGCATGACTTTCATCCCCACCTGCATGAAAATATGGACCAGGCGTAATGGCAGCGATTTCACCAATGACATCATCCAAAAAGCTATAAACCGTATCTTTTCTGGTATCAAAAGTGCTAAAACCAACTCGGGTGCCTGTGTAAGGCTTTAGTGGTTTTCCATTCCCGTTAAGGAACGGGTAGCTCAACGAAGCCGCATTGCTATGCCCTGGCATATCAATTTCAGGAATTAAGGTCATGTGTCTATCCGTAGCATATTGCACTAGATCTTTGTATTCTTCTTGGGTGTAGAATCCGCCTTCACCGCCGCCTACTTCGGTTTTGGAACCAACCTCGGTGAGTTTGGGCCACGATTTGATTTCAATACGCCAGCCTTGGTCATCGGAAAGGTGCAAATGAATGGTATTGTACTTGTAGTATGCCAGGATATCGATGTATTTTTTCACCTCTTCCACGGTGAAGAAATGTCGCGCTACATCCAACATCGCACCGCGATATTCAAACTTGGGGGCATCCACAATTTTTCCTGATGGAATCAACCAAATGGGATGATCGGTGAGGGTATCATTACTTTTCTCAGGAATCAATTGTCGTAAGGTCTGGATTCCCCTAAAAGCACCCGCGGCCGTTTTGGCGTTGACTAAAATGGAGTCCTTTTTAATGTACAACTGATAGGATTCAGGAGTTTCCAAATCCGTACTATCCGATTGATTAATGTAAATCAACCGCTCTAGTTTTTCTGAATGGGCATCATTTACTGCTATGTTCAGCCCAATCTTCCCCTTTATCTTTTCCGAAAGAAATTGCCCCACTTTTTCAAATGCTGGGTCTTGTGTTGTGGTATAGATGACCGTATTGGAGTCCAAGCCAAAAGCACTGTGGGTTGCTATGGTTTTAACGGGTTTTGGAATTAGTGGAACAGCTGCTAGGTCAGTTTTGGGATAAAGGATTTCTTTTTTTTCAGATTGGCAAGCCGCTAAACAAATAATAGCGGAAAAGAGCAGTAATGACTTTTTTATCACAGTAGTTTGATTAGTTAATTAACATGGTTTTTCAATACCTCGTACCAGATATCATAGCCCTTGGTATTCATATGGAGGCCATCTTCAATGAAAATGTCCTGTTTTACTTTTCGTTTGTCAAGCATGGGGTACCACACATCCACAAAATCAACCCCATCGGTTTTTTCGGCCAGCCTGCTCAGTTTTCGGTTCAATCGCCTGTACTTTCTTCGTAATTTCCATCTGGAAATACTGGGTTTTGGGGAGATTAAGATAATTTCCATTCCCTGTTTTCTTTGCTGAAGTGTGTTTAAAATCCGTGCTGAGGTGTTCACGATATCCTTGAGCCTTTTTTTGGCACTTACATCATTATCTCCCTCATAAATAAAGATTTTTGTTGGGTTGTAGTTGAGAATCAATTCGTCCAAATAGAGTTCCAAATCCGAGAATTGCGAGCCGCCAAATCCGGTATTTAGCACTTGCTGCTCTGGAAACCTGTCTTGAAGGTCTTTCCACATTCTAATACTGGAACTCCCCGTAAAAACGAGCGTAGGTTTTGAAGCGTCCCAAAGCGAATCGTTCTTTTTTTGGATTTCCATGACCTCGTTATCAAAACGATTGGGTGCTTGTGGGTATGCAAAAATTGGAAGTAACAGTAGAAGAATCAAGAATTTTTTCATGTCGAAGGTTTTTGTGTGATAGAAATTAATTTTCATTGACTAATTTCTGGGTTTTACTCCAATCATAAAAACGTTCTATCCACGTATCTGAAGGTAATCCTTGTTTGCGCATTCCAAAACCGTGTCCGCCCTTACTGTACATTTGTAATGCCACACTTTTTCCGGCTTCCAGCCATGAAGAATATAATTCGATGGTTCCCGGTGCAAGACCCAAGGGGTCATCCGAGGCACATACCAAGAACATGGGAGGTGCATCTTCCTTAGGTTTTTCCAACGGGACCACGCTGGACCAATAGTAAACCGGAACCAAAAAATTGGGTTTGCTTTCCTCGGTGTAGTTGTAGGCTACGCCTACCGTCACGGCTCCTCCTGCAGAGAAGCCCATAAAGCCTATCTTATTTGGGTCTATACCATACGTATCTGCATTTTCACGAACGTGTTTTACCGCATTGAGTCCGTCTTTGATGGAATAGGGGAGCACAGTATTGACGCGTTCCATAAATTTTTCGGGTTCCTTGGGAGCATCATTTTCAATTTCAGCAACACCATCTTTTCCCGTTGGGACCAATCGATATTTAAGAACAAAGGCGGTAATGCCCTTTTCGTTCAGCCATTTGGCCACATCATTGCCCTCACTGTTGATGCTCAGGGCAAACAATCCACCCCCGGGAGCAACAATTACGGAAGTGCCGGTGTTGAGTTCTTCTTTCGGCCGAAAAACTTGCATGCTGGGTTCGGATACATTGGTGACCACTTGCGTGTTCCAAATATTTGAGAAATATTCATTTCCCGGGGTTTCCCACGTTATGGGTGGGCCTTCGGTGTTAGGCAGTTTCACAATTTCTTGAGCATTCAAGAAAAGCCCACAGCATAAAATTGCCAAGGATAATAGCGCTTTCATATTATTGGTGTTTTCTCAAATGTACAATTTTCAATAGAGCACTAAGACCAAATGCCGTGACCCCTCATTTCTTCCTTTTACCAATCCATGGTCTTTATAACTATGGATAAAAAATCAA
The DNA here is from genome assembly GCF_000745185.1 of Muricauda sp. MAR_2010_75. Classification (NCBI taxonomy): domain Bacteria; kingdom Pseudomonadati; phylum Bacteroidota; class Flavobacteriia; order Flavobacteriales; family Flavobacteriaceae; genus Allomuricauda; species Allomuricauda sp. MAR_2010_75. The sequence goes on along the minus strand of NZ_JQNJ01000001.1, from coordinate 229,403 downwards.
CTTATGCTATTTACGGTCTTTGTACTTTTAAATAAAATTTTATAGATGAACGCAAGATCTGAGCAGCTGAAGGCAGTGGAACGACTTCTAAACATCATGGACGAATTACGGGAGCAATGCCCCTGGGACAAAAAACAGACCATGCAGACGCTCCGCCATTTGACCATCGAAGAAACCTACGAACTGGGTGATGCTATTTTAGATAATGATTTGGAGGAAGTGAAAAAGGAATTGGGGGATTTGCTCCTGCATATTGTCTTCTACGCAAAAATAGGTTCGGAGACCCAAGATTTTGATATTGCCGATGTTGCCCATGGCATCTGTGAGAAATTAATCAATAGACACCCTCATATTTATGGTGACGTCAAGGTACAGGACGAGAACGAAGTGAAGCAAAACTGGGAAAACATCAAGCTCAAGGAAGGCAAAAAAAGTGTTTTGGAAGGCGTTCCCAACAGTTTGCCCGCCTTGGTCAAGGCCAATCGAATCCAGGAAAAAGTAGCAGGTGTGGGGTTCGATTGGGAACATCCAGAGCAGGTTTTTGAAAAATTAAAGGAAGAATTGGGAGAGCTGCAGGTCGAAGTCGAATCCAACAATGCCGATAAAATTGAATCGGAATTTGGCGATGTGCTCTTTTCCATGGTCAATTATGCCCGATTTTTAAATGTAAATCCAGAAAATGCGCTGGAACGCACCAACAAAAAGTTCATAAAACGGTTTCAATATTTGGAAGGAAAAGCCAAGGAATCTGGTAAAACCCTCAAGGAAATGACGTTGGCCGAAATGGACATTTTTTGGGAAGAGGCCAAGAAATTGCCTTCAGCATAATTGCCTATGTATGTGGTTTTCAGATTACTTTGGTGTTGCCACTTTCTCCTCTGATTTCCACAGATTTAAAAGTAAAGAAGAACGTATCTTTTTTCGCTTGGACAATATGAATTTCCTTGACCATTGCTCCATATTTGCTCTGCAGCCAGGTATCGTAAAACAGTTCAATGGTCTGCGTGGTGTCTTTTGGATTTCGCGATTCAATCTTTGAAATCAATTTTTCAGCAGAACTGTATAAAAGTCGAACAGGATTTCCTAACCTATCTTCGCCCGTATACAGTTCATGGTCTTTTTCTTGGTGGATAACCTTGCTTTTGAATTGAAGTTTTGAATAAAAATGGTTGGGATCAATACTCATTTTATGGATTTCATGACCACGGATCATTTCCACATCCTCTTGTGATAAGGTATCAATGACACTGTTGTTTTCACTTATTAAATAACCTTGGTGAGTAGAATCCACTCTAACCCTAAAAGCAGTCTCAGCTTCATTGAATTTTTGAATGAAATAGCAGCTTCCATCCGAAAGCGAATGAACCTCTGTGGTATAGGTACCAAATGGACTGTTGCAATCTGCGATTGAAATAATGTCCTGAATTTGCCCATAGTTTTCATGAAGCGTTAGAATCCCTTTTTTGGTTTCCTGCTCTGCGCAAGACCCCATGATTAGAACAGCAAACATCAAAAAAAAGTGTGGAGCTGAAATTTTCATTCTCTAATTGAGATTGGCACTCAAAATTTACGCATTCTAAGCATATGCTCCAAGGAATTAACTGGCTTAAAGTCTGTTACTTATAATTTTAACATGATATCAAAAAATTAACAGGATAAGGTTGGTTAAAAAACTGCGACTCTGTACTGAATAGGATTAGGTCCAAAGGTTCTATATTTGTTTGCTTCTAAGATGCATTATAATGCTTCAACAATACACCAAAGAATTTTCATATAATCTTAGATTGGCCTACCCCGTAATTTTGGGGATGTTGGGGCACACTTTTGTAGCTTTTGCTGATAACATTATGGTGGGGCAATTGGGTACTGCGGAACTGGCCGCAGTCTCACTGGGGAACAGTTTTGTGTTCATAGCCATGTCGCTTGGTATTGGATTTTCCACAGCAATCACCCCTTTAGTGGCTGAGGCCGATGGAGCAAGAAACCCCGCTGACGCAAAAAAGGCCCTAAAACATGGACTGGTACTCTGTACCCTTTTGGGGCTTTCTCTGTTTGGGGCAATAATGTTATGCAAGCCGTTGCTGTACCACATGGAGCAACCCCCTGAAGTGGTGGAATTGGCCATTCCCTATTTGGAACTCGTTGCTTTTTCATTGGTGCCCTTGGTCATGTTTCAGGCTTTTAAGCAGTTCTCAGAAGGATTGTCCCAGACCAAATATCCCATGTATGCCACTATTTTGGCCAATGTAGTGAACATTTCCATCAATTATTTGCTCATTTTTGGTTCCTTCGGATTTCCTAAGTTGGGCATTGTAGGTGCAGCCATTGGTACGTTGGCCTCACGTTTCATCATGGTAGGCTATATCTGGTTTTTGTTGAAGCGCAAAGAGAAATTTAAAACCTACGTAACCCATTTCAATTTTAGGGAAATCGAGAAAAAAGTGATGAAAAAGATCATTAGCTTAGGTTTCCCTTCCGCAATGCAGATGTTTTTTGAAGTAGCCATTTTTACGGCGGCCATTTGGTTGAGTGGGGTACTGGGAAAAAATGCACAAGCTGCAAATCAAATAGCGTTAAACCTGAGCAGTATGACCTTTATGGTAGGTATGGGGCTCAGTGTTGCGGCCATGGTACGTGTTGGTAATCAAAAAGGGTTGCAAAATTTTAGAGAGTTACGACGGATTGCGGAGTCCATTTTCTTCCTGACATTTATTTTGGAAGTGGCCTTTGCCATACTGTTCCTTTTGGGAAGACATTGGTTCCCCACAATTTATTTGGATGTGGATGACATTGCCAATCAGGCAGATAATACCGAAGTGATTATTATTGCAGCCAAATTACTATTGGTTGCTGCATTTTTTCAAATCTCCGATGGTTTGCAGGTAGTGGTCCTAGGAGCACTCCGGGGATTACAGGATGTAAAAATCCCTACGTTTATCACCTTTGTGGCTTATTGGCTCATTGGGTTTCCGGTATGTTTTTATCTTGGCTTGTATACCAGCTTTTCAAGCACTGGAATTTGGATAGGATTGCTGTTGGGATTGACAGCATCAGCCGTAATGTTGTATATTCGATTCAATTATTTGACCAAAAAACTGATTCGAACTAAACATGATTCCAAACTATTGGAGTCCAACGCATAATTTATGGAACTACCCAAATTTCTATTGGCTGATAATACCGATTATCCAGATGCTATTTTTATTGTCCATACCGAATATCCACGATTCATCATCAATCTGGAAAATGATGATGTGGAATGGATGGAGGAGTTTTCCAAAGAAGATGAGGCGGATTTAATGGAGGAAGCGGAGAGTTTGATTGAGGCCGCAAACGCATTTTATGATAGGGAAGTTTCAAGATATGATTCGTAATGCTTGAACAGCTCCTACAATACGATCAAGACCTCTTTTTGTTTCTCAACGGACTGGGAACCCCAACCTGGGACGGCTTCTGGATGTTCATGACCAACACAAAAAGCTCGTTTCCCTTATACGTGCTATTACTCTACCTCTCCTACAAGAACTTCGGGTGGAAAAAAACGGGAATCATTTTGGTGGCTGTTGCTCTCTTGATTACCTGCACTGACCAGCTCTCCAACTTTTTTAAATATGGGGTAGGTCGACTCCGACCCTGCCACGACCCGGAAATCAGTGGCATGATGCGTTTGGTCAAGAGCTATTGCGGTGGGCAGTACGGGTATTTTTCGGCGCATGCCGCCAATTCTTTTGGTCCCGCTATCTTTTTTTTGATTTTATTTAGAGGGAAAGTGAAGTTTATCGGAGTGGCTTTGATTCTTTGGGCCTGTGTGGTGGCCTATAGCCGGATTTATATCGGAGTTCATTATCCTTTGGATGTACTGACGGGTGCCTTGGTGGGTACTTTGTTCGGATGGTTGTTTGCCAAGTTGGCTATATTTGCATTCCAAAAACTGGGTACATGATTTCACCGGCCAGATACTGGTTTTTACTCTCCTTGATTGTTCTGGTATACATCGCTGGAATGTTTGTGACCCTTTTTGAAAACGACTCTGCACAGTTTGCGGTGATGGCCATGCGGATGGTCCAAGAGAACGATTGGCTCACGTTGATCAAGGGAACCGAAGAATATCTGGACAAACCCCACATGCATTATTGGTTGGCCGCCCTGTCATACAAGATTTTTGGTATCCACGATTGGGCCTACCGGATTCCCGGCATTTTGGCGACCCTGTTAGGTGCCTATAGCTGTTATGGACTTGGAAAATTGCTCTACAACCAAGAAGTTGGACGTTTGGCATCCTTGATTTTTATGACTGCCCAGACCATTGTATTGGCCAATATCGACGTCCGTACCGATGCCGTTTTAACCGGATTTACCATTTTTTCCATTTGGCAATTGGCAACCTACGTTGAGAAAAGTACCCTGAAAAGTATTGCCCTGGGAGCTTTTGGTGCCGGAATGGCCTTTTCCACCAAAGGTCAGATTGCCTTGGTGGTCATTGGTGTTTCCTTGCTCTGCCATTTGGCCTATACCCGAAAATGGATGCGATTGCTCAGTTGGAAGGTGTTGGTGGCCCTTTTGGTCTTTGCTATTACCATTTCGCCGATGTTGTATGCCTATTACCACCAATTTGATTTGCATCCGGAGAAAGTAATTCGGGGTAAAGACCATAGAAGTGGCATCTTTTTTATTTTCTGGGAGCAGAGTTTTGAACGAATGAGTGGTGAGGGCATAGGAAAGAACAGCAGCGATTTCTTCTTCTTTTTCCACACCTTTTTATGGGTCTTCTTGCCGTGGACCGTTTTGGCATTGATTGCCTATTGGACAAGACTAAAGACTTTTTGGCAACAGAAATTTGTGTATAATCCGAAAATGGAGTTTCTGACTTTGGGAGGGATTACCATTCTATTTGGCTTAATCAGCTTTGCCCAATTCAAGCTACCCCATTACATGAATATTCTAATTCCGTTGTACGCCCTACTTTCCGCCTCTTACTTATATACTTTAAGGGAAAAGGAAAAGCTGGGAGTAACCAAGGTAATTTTGGTTTTTCAATATTTCATATTGAGTCTGGTCTTTATTTTTACCGTCCTGGTATGCTTTTATGTGTTCAAGTTCAAGTATTACCATGGCTATTTTGTGTTACTGCCCATATTGGGGATAATTACCTATTTCTGCTTAAAACGAGAATCATCCTATTTGAGAATTATTACCATTTCAGTTTGTGGTTCCTTATTGTTGAATGGATTGTTGAACACCCATTTTTATCCAAGATTACTTCGATACCAAGCGGGGTCTACCATGGCTGAAAAAGTAGCGGAACATCAAATTCCCGTGGATAAAATCTTCAAAATTTCCAAAAGACTTACTTGGGGGCTGGATTTTTATAACAAGAAACCTGTAGAAATTGTTTCAATTTCGGATGTGGAAGAAAAGACGGACATTTGGATATATGCCACCGACCAAGAGTTGGAAAAATTATTGAATGAGGGGTATCACTGGCATGAACAAATCACCGTAGATCAATTTAGGATAACCCGATTGCAGCTCAAATTTTTAAACCCCAACACCCGTCAGAAGCAATTGGAACAAATGCATTTGGTGCATTTGGATTAGGAAACCGTTTCCAGTTTGGGTTTCTTAAAGTGATAGATAATTCCCAAAAGCGAAATTAAGGCCGTAATCAAGAAGAAGGTAAAACTGATTCCCACGGAGGTGCTGGCATCCAACCCCAACCATTGGGCCCCATATAAAAAGGTGACTTCCCTGCTACCAATCCCACCAATGGTTAAGGGAATAACTGACACAATTGAGGAAACCAAAAACACAAAGAGGTATTCAATTACATCTAAGCTAATGGAAAGTGATTGCAGTATGAATAGCACACATATCAGCTGCGCCAATTGAACCAAAGCTGAATATCCAATGGATTTCCAAAAAATGGGCAAAGTATAGGAAAAGAATTTCCAGTTCATCCACCAGAAAACCACAATACTCAATGGAATTAAGGCAATGGTCACCCCCATGAATCCATTGAAGAATACATTATCGGATACCAAGGCCAAAAAACAGGCATAAAGAAAGAGCAATAGCATGCCACTTAATCGGTCCAAAAGCAAAACGGAGACCACTTTTTTGGTCCCGGTTTCGTATTTTTTTTGGATGACATATCCTTTGTACGCGTCACCCCCGATTCCTCCTGGGAGAAAAAGATTGTAAAACATGCCCTGTAAGTACAGCTTCAAGTTGCTCTTTTGGGTGATTTTGGCCCCAATTTGATGCAAATACAGATTCAATCGAAGCGCGGCGAGCATTTTTGAAAGTACAAAGAACACAATGGCAAGCAGTAGATAAAGTGGATTGCTTTTCTTTAAAGTCTGCAAGACATCCTTAAGATCTATTTTGGTGAATATAAAGTAGATCAGGGCTGCACTGATGATAAACTTCAGTGCTGTGATGAGCTTTTTACGCAGCTTTTCCGTCACCTACAGTAATTTTTTTGATGCGATAAGGCCTTTTTTGCTGGGATTCGTAGTAGGTTCGGATGAGCAGTTCCATCACAATACCGATAGTGAACAATTGAATGCCCCCTAAAATGAACATCATCCCAAAAATAAGTAGAGGTCGACTTCCAATATCCTCGCCAAAACCAAGCTTCACGATCAACAAATAGATATTGATGAAGACACCCAAAATAATCAACAGCACTCCAAAAATACCAAACAGGTGAATGGGACGTTGAAAATACTTTCGAATAAAGAGCAACAACATCATATCGGCCACCACCTTAAAAACCCGTTCCAAGCCGTATTTGGAGACCCCGGCATGGCGGGCATGGTGCTTTACGGGCACTTGCTTTATTTGTCCCCCTTCCAAAAAGGCCAAAAGTGTAATAAAACGGTGCATTTCGCCGTACAGGTTTAAACCCTTGGCAATATCCTTGGTAAATACTTTCAGGGCACAGCCGTTGTCCTTGATATCCAATTTGGTCACCCTGCGGACCAAAAAATTGGCAATTTTGGACGGTATTTTTTTGACCAAGGAATCCTTTCTTTTTTGACGGATTCCTGTAACAACATCGTATTCACCGCCCACGGCGTATTCCAACATTTGCGGAATATCCGAAGGATCATTTTGCAAATCCCCATCCATGGTGATGATATATTCCCCTTCGGCATAATCAAGTCCGGCAGCCAGGGCCAAACTTTGGCCATAATTTTTTTTCAGTTCAATCAAATGGACTTTGTCATCGTCCATCTCCTTGACCCTTTGGCGTGTTTTATCCGTGGAAAAGTCATCCACATATACGATTTGATAGCTGTATCCCTCAAGACTTTCATGAATCTTTTGGGTCAACAGGACCACATTGTCCTCTTCATTGTACAAAGGAACCACTATGGATAGGAGGGAGTCGGTGACGGTGCTCATTCAATTTTTGATCTGTGCAAATTTATTGCTTTTATTTAAAGTTCCTTGGTGATTTTGTCCAAGAGGAGTTTAGCGGCATAAAAAGGGGAAATTTCGTTGTTTTCGATGGCGGTCAACATCTTGTTCAGTTCCTTTTTAAAGGACCCTCGTTGATGGAAAAACTGTTTGATGTGTTCATCCACGGTCTGAAGGAACCAATTTTTGTTCTGGATCTTTCTATTTTTTTCAAAATGGCCATTTTCCTTGTTTTGTTTGACGAATTGCTCCACCAATTCCCAAATCTCCTTGATGCCGGTATTCTCGGTCGCGGAACAGCGCATAACCTTGGGCACCCAACCATTCTTTTTTGGTGGATAGAGGTGAAGCGCACGGGAAAATTCGGTTTCCGCAAGTTTGGCGCGTTCCAGATTGGAACCATCGGCCTTGTTGATGGCAATAGCGTCGGCCATTTCCATGATACCCCGTTTAATGCCTTGTAGCTCATCGCCAGCACCGGAAAGTTTCAGTAATAAAAAAAAGTCCACCATGCTGTGTACGGCAATCTCACTTTGGCCCACGCCCACGGTTTCCACTAAAATGACATCATATCCCGCTGCCTCGCAAAGCATAATGCTCTCTCGGGTCTTTTGGGCCACTCCGCCCAAGGAATTCCCGGAAGGGGAAGGTCTAATAAATGCATTTGGATCTTTGGAAAGGGCTTGCATGCGGGTTTTATCACCAAGAATACTGCCCTTGCTCAAAGAACTGGTGGGATCTACCGCCAAGACGGCCACTTTTTTCCCCATATGGGTCAATGTGGTGCCCAATGTCTCGATGAACGAACTTTTTCCCACTCCGGGAACCCCGGTGATTCCCAATCGGATACTGGAATTGGGTATGGACAAACATTTTTCGATTACCAAGTTGGCTTTTTCAGAATGTTCGGGTTTGGTACTTTCCAAAAGCGTAATGGCCTTGGCCAACATAGCTTTGTCACTTTTAAAGATACCCTCGGTTAAGGCTTCAACGGAAATTTCCTGTTTACGAAGTGCCTTGATTTTGGAAATGGTGCTGGGTGGTGTGTTTTTTTTGGTTGCCAAAGGTAACAGTCATCGGATTTTATACTAAGGTATAAAGTTTTTATGGGTTATGGCTCACGTATGGCTCGTGCGGTAGTGCCATGTTTTTCCATTTCACAAAAATTTAATAGCAGATTTGATGGTGTTACAGAATCAAAATGGTATTTTTCATGATATGTACCGTTGATTTCGGTCAATGGGTACATTTGAACCCAATAAACATTTAGATGATGAAGACAATTTTTGAAGCTAAGGCCACAAATACAGGAGGTAGATCTGGACATGTAGAAAGTGAGGACGGTGTTCTTGATTTTGACATCAGTATGCCAAATTCCAAAGGAAAGCCCGATCCAAAATCCACTAATCCGGAGGAGCTTTTTGCTGCTGCATATTCCACTTGTTTTGCCGGAGCCTTGGAGGTTGTGGCCAAAGAACATGGCGTTGACGACCTTGGTGATTTTAATGTAACAGCCACCATTGCATTTAATCAGGAGGAAGAAGGTTTCTTTTTGGAGGCCACTCTGGACACCTATTTACCCACTGTTGATAAGGAGATGGGTGAAAAAATAATCAATGCAGCCCATGAAATATGCCCATATAGCAAAGCTACGCGAGACAATATTACGGTGCATCTCAATCTATTGTTGGACGAATAAAAGCCCCATAAATCGTATGAAAAATGAAATCCCGTTGATGCATCAACGGGATTTTTTGTTAAAAGTCAACAAAAAGAGAACAATTCTGAAACGTTCCATTTTTTTCATCGTCTTTATAGAGAACCACTAAGAACCAAACAGCAAACTGACCGTGTTTCAAATTGAACTGGTAGAAAAATGTAAGCGCAACGACCGTGGGGCGCAGCTAAAACTGTATCGTCAATATTGTGATGGTATGTTTGGCGTGGCCATGCGCTTCTTGAAAAATTCGAGTGATGCAGAAGATGTGGTTCAGGAATCTTTTATAAAGGCGTTCCAGCGGATTGACCAATTTAAAGGGGAGGTTACGTTCGGAGCTTGGCTGAAACGGATTGTGGTAAACGGGAGCATCGATTTTTTAAAATCGAAAAACCAACGAACAGTGGAGTTGAATGAAGGGTATCTTCATATCACGGATGAGGCGGACTGGCATGTTGAAGAAGGGATTTCCCTGGAAGAGGTAAAAAAGACCATAGAGGAATTACCGGATAAATATAGGTACGTGGTGCAATTGTTTTTGGTGGAAGGCTATGACCATAGCGAGATAAGCCAAATATTGAACATTACAGAAGCTGCCTCTCGGACCAGATTGTTACGGGGCAAATTACAACTAAAGGAATCATTAAAGGACAAAGCGTATGGCACGGGATCTTAGAAAGTTGTTCGCAAAGGAACGGGAAGAGAAAACCTACTCTATGAAAAAGGGACATGAGGCCCGGTTCCTGACCAAATTGGATGAAAAAATGCCAATAGAGAAGCCTCCGAAGGAAAAGAAAGGATATGCCGTTTGGTGGCAGATGGTAGCCTCTGTTGTAGTGGCCTTGGGCTTAACGTTCTATTATTTTTCCAGCAACGAGGAGGATGGTAATGTTTCAGGCACCCAGATTGTTGAAACTGAAAATGACAAGGAAGGGCAGCAGGCCATCTCGTTGGGGGATCTTTCGCCAGATTTAAAAAAGGTGGAAAATTATTACCTCACCAATATCAATCTTGAATTGTCCGACTTGGAAGTTGATGCCAACAATAAGGAGGTCATGGACAGCTATATGGATCGATTGGCCGAATTGGACGAGGAGTACCATCAATTGAACAAGGAACTCAACCAAATAGGACCCAATGATCAAACTATTGGTGCCTTGGTAAAGAATCTACAGTTGCGGTTGCAATTGTTACAAAAACTGAAATCAAAATTAAATCAATTAAAATCATCAAAAAATGAGCAGGAGACATCAAATATTATGTAGTGGGCTTCTTTTTGTGCTGACGGGCTTGGTCTGTCATGCACAAGAGAAATCCAAGACCTACAAAGAAACGTTCAATGTGGACCAAGATGCCATTATCAACATCAATACCAGTTATGCGGATATTGAATTTGAAACATGGGACAAGAACCAAGTGGAGATTACCGCTGTGGTGGAATTGGAGGGAGCCACTGATGAGGAAGCACAATCCTACTTTGAAAAAGATCAGGTTACCATTAAGGGAAACAGCAAGGAAATAGAAATTCGTACAACGGGCAGTGGTTTTTGGGCCAATTCATCCTTTGTATATGACTTTGATATTCCGGAAATCCCAAATATTGAGTTTGTAATGCCCGAGATTCCAGAAATCCCAGAGATTCCGGAAGTTATTGTAATGCCCAATTTACCTCCAATGCCGCCCATGCCGCCTATGCCTCACATGGATTTTGATTATGAAGCTTACAAAAAAGACGGGGACAAGTACATGAAAGAGTGGAAAAAGAACTTTGACAAGAATTTTGATAAGGAGTACAAAGAGCGTTTTAAAGAGTGGAGCGAGGAGATGGGAGAAATGGCCAAGGAAATGGCAGAGGAAATGGCCGAGAACAGAAAGCAAATAGAGGAAGATCGGAAGCACCTTTTGGAAGAACGCAAGGAATTGAAGGAGGAGCAAATGGAACTTCATAAAGAGGCCCAGGAAGAGATGAGAAAACAACATGAGGAAGCCAGAAAGCAGCAACATGAGGTTAGGCACCAACGTGTCATCAGCATCAATAACGGTGAGCCCAATGTGTTTTATTTTTCATCGGATGACGGTAAGCACAAAAAATATAAGGTCAAAAAACGTATCAAGATCAAAATGCCCAAGAGCGTTAAACTTAAAATGGACGTGAGGCATGGCGAGGTAAAATTGGCCGCCAATACAAAGAACATCAATGCAAGCTTGTCATACGCAAGCTTGCATGCCTCTACCATTGATGGGGACAAGACCAACATTAGGGCTTCCTATTCCCCTGTTGAGGTGCAACAATGGAACTATGGACAGTTAAAAACGGATTATTCGGATAGGGTAAACCTTAAGGAGGTTAAAGAACTGAGATTGAATTCGGTTTCTTCCAATGTAATTATTGGAAGATTGGTAAACAATGCCTTTGTTACCAGTAGTTTGGGGGTATTGAACATTGATTCCGTTTCCGATGGATTTTCAAACATTGACATTACCGTGGAAAATGGAGCGGTGGACTGTGTGTTGCCTTCGGTACCTTTTAAAATTTATGTAAATGAAACCGCTTCTGAATTCAGTTATCCGAAAAGTATGTCCCTGGGTACTTCAAAAAATTACCAGACCAATGTGCATAAAGGGTATCATATTGCCAATCAAGACGGAAAATCCATTACCATCAACTCCAAGTACAGCGAAGTGGTCCTTAAAGAATAGCACACTGCATTTCTTAATTTCCTACTAACCACCTACCACCTCCCAAGACCAAATCCTAGGTCAAAAACAGCAACAATTACTTCTTAATGTGCATCCTCTTTTAAATACGATTGAAAATTGGCCTTGAACCGATTCAATCTGGGAATAGAGACATTCCTGATATACGAATTGTTCGGGTGGTTTCTTTCGTAATCCTGATGGTAGTCCTCCGCCATATAAAATTTGTCAAATTTCTTTACCTCCGTTACAATAGGTCTGTCATACACATGCTCGGCCTCCAATTTGGCCATATAATCGGTAATGATTTTTTGTTGTGCCTCATTCTTATAAAATGCTATGGAACGGTATTGTGCCCCCCTGTCCGGACCTTGTCTATTAAGGGTGGTGGGGTCGTGCGATCCGAAGAACACCTGTACCAATTGTGTGAACGAAATAACTTTTGGGTCGTAATATACCTCAACAGCTTCTGCATGGGTGGTCTTGCCATAAGAAACTTGTTCATACGTAGGATTTTTTTCAGTACCGCCCGAGTAGCCTGAGTAAACTTCCTTTACTCCTTTTACACTTTCAAAAATGGCCTCTACGCACCAAAAGCATCCACTTGCAAAATAAGCGGTTTCATATTCCTGCAGTTCAGCAGCAGTAAGTGATTCTTTTTTTGGAGCCTCTAATTGTTCTTCTTGGGCAAGCTCTTGTTTTTCTGATTTGTTTTTGGATTGACAACCAACGGAAGTCAAAAGTAATAGCAGTAAAAAGGGAATTCCCACAGTTTTCATTTTAGTGTTTTTTGTTTAGTGGGAATAAGTTAGGAACTATTACTTGGAAAGGTGTTAAAATTTGTTAATCGTGAGTTATTGAGACGCAAAAACCACAGAGCTCCTAAAGAGGCACTAATGGGATAATCCATCGAAATGCTTACGCTTATTCTTACAATACGTATTCTTTTTCTTACAAATAATCTGTTTTATATCAGTGGTTTACAGATGAACGGTCTTTTGGATGATCGATGAAATGCATATGTCGTCGCCATGCTGTTTTAGGATCCAAAAACGTTCGTCGACGATAAAAAACACTTTATCCAAGAAAAGTTTTTACACCGAAAAAAAGGGTGGGTTGAGCGACATAAATCGGAGCTAGGGGGCATGTGAAGGTAGCTTTACATTGTAATTAAAACCCAAGTCATGAAAACAATTTTAACCATCATCGCAGTAACTTTTTTCGGAACAATGGCCATGGCCCAAGATATTTCTAAAGAGGTAAAGGTTGAAACCAAGTCTGTAGATGTAGAGTTGAACGTTGCAATTCAGAATGAGATCAAGAAAGACAGAAAGATGACAAGATTGTACAAATTCAAAAACTCTAGGGTTAAAAAAGAACTTTCTTTCAGCACTAAAAGAAACAAAGCAAAATTGGCTTAATTATGATAGTAGGGCTTTTAATTCCATTTACACTTTTCTTGAGCGTGGCTTTTGTTGTTGCCTCAATAGTATTTTCTTTCCGAACCAAAAAATTCAGTTAAACCTTTTACATCGTTTCTAAAATCGTTGCGATTTCCGGCTATTAGTCCACAGAATTAAAGTCTTCAATGACTTCTTCAAACTCAATGCGGTAATAGGTGCCTTTTTTTTCGTAATCCCTTGTTATGGTGCCCCGAAGTTGCCGTGCCAAGTTATATATCAGCTTTAGCCCTAAGGAATTGGAAGTCCTTGGGTTAATATCCTCCGAATACCCAATGCCATTGTCTCCCAAGTACATTTCATAGCGGTTATTGGAAATTTTGTGCAATGAAACATGGATTTCGCCTTCACGACCCTCTGAAATTCCATATTTGAGCGCATTGGTGATGGTTTCATTTATGATAAGTCCAAGGGGGATTACGGTATCGATACTGAGCTTATTGTCATCGATGTCCAAGTCCACTTTAACATTGTTGGTATTTCCTTTTACGGAACGTACCAAATAATCACAAAGCTCTTTCACATAAGGTTTTAGTTCGACCTTGGAGAGGTAGTCGTCACGTTTGTAGAGCATTTCGTGCACCATGGCCATGGAAACCACCCTATTTTGACTGCTTTTAATGATATTGCTGATTTTTTCATCGGCAATGGCCCTGGATTGCAGGCTCAGAAGACTTGAAACGGTCTGAAGGTTGTTCTTGACCCTATGGTGGACTTCCTTCAACAAAATTTCTTTTTCCTCAATACGTTCCTGTATCTCATTTCGGGATTTATAAAGCTTGTGGTGCGCCCTCAATAGATTTTTCCCAAAAACGCCTCCCAATAGGTACACCGCAAAAACTGCACTTAAAAAGGCAAACCAGCTTCTGGATTCCAAGGGAACGGTGTTTTCAGAAATCTGAAAATCTCCTGTGTCATATAAAAATAAGATGGCGAGCACGGATAAGTTGACGATGAGGTAGAGTTGGCCAAAAACCTTGGTGGTCACATATCCGGCAAAGACCACAATGGCCAAAACAAATATAAAAGGACTTTGTATTCCCCCACTATATATGGTAACAACGGTGGCCCCGATCATGGATAGGATAGAAGTGATATTGTACGTAAGAATCAACCTTTTGTGTTGCTTGTAAAGGAGCGTGTTCACAAGGTTTAAAAACGCATAAATGAAACATGCATAGGGTATAATGCCTTCAATATTTAAAAAATAGAGGCAAATTAGGCCCAAAATGAACGCAAATAACGAAGAACTATAGTTAACCTTAAGTATCAAATCGGCTTTGTCTTGCAAAAGTTGTTTATCCTTGACAGGAGTCTTCATATACTGCGCTTGGTTGTTCTTCTCTACTACGTAAAGGTTGAAAGGAGTAGTAAAAGTAGCTTGTTACGGGGTGTTTTGGTTGTAAATCTAAATATGTTTTTTGATATAATCAAAAGCGGCAGCTATAATTAGCTGCCGCATGACTGTTGTATTTTATTTGGAATTAGTCCTCAACGAGTACCCACTCACCTTTGTCAATAAGGGGTTCGGCCTGCTTGTACTTACAGGTTTTACTCTCTCCGGACATGACATTTTTAATGGTGACACGGTCATTTCTGCCAATTTTGGGTTTTTCCCGAACAATGGTCTCGGTCACTTGTGGTCTTTGCCGTTGCGTCTGACCTGCGGCCCTGTTCTGGGCGGCCAGTTCGTCACTGTTGGGAATTTCCTCTTTTGAAGTTTGAATATTCTCCTTGGGCCTACGTACATTTCGGGCTTCTTGGATTTGATTGGTGTTCTCTGAAGGCAATTCTCCCTTGAACAGGAATGAGATTACCTCTTTGTTCACTTTATCCATCATCTCTCTGAAGAGTTCAAAAGCCTCAAATTTATAGATCAATAAAGGATCTTTTTGTTCGTGAACTGCCAATTGCACGGATTGCTTCAACTCATCCATTTTGCGCAAATGGGTTTTCCATGAGTCATCAATAATGGCCAAGGTGATGTTTTTCTCAAAGTCGGTGATCAGCTGTTTGCCATCCGTATTGTAGGCTTTTTCCAAATTGGTGACCACATTTAAGGTCTTGATACCGTCGGTAAAGGGCACTACAATTCGTTCAAACTTATTGGCTTGATCCTCGTACACTTTTTTAATGACTTGGAAAGCCACCGTGGCACTGCGTTCCATTTTCTGCCTGTAGAAATCATAAGAAGCTTTATAAATGGTATTGGCAATGTCTTGGAAGCTCATTTTTTTGAACTCCTCCTCGCTAATGGGCGAGGTAATGGAGAAGAATTTAATGAGCTCAAACTCAAAATTCTTGAAGTCATCTGCCATTTTATTGGTCTCCGCAACGGCCTCACAGGTATCGTAGATCATGTTGGCAATGTCCACTTTAAGACGTTCCCCCTGCAGTGCGTGTCTTCTTCTTTTATAGATCACTTCACGTTGGGCGTTCATCACATCATCATACTCCAACAAACGTTTACGGATACCAAAGTTGTTTTCCTCTACTTTTTTCTGGGCGCGTTCTATGGATTTGGTCATCATGGAATGCTGAATGACCTCGCCATCTTCCAAGCCCATACGATCCATCATTTTGGCCACACGGTCCGAGCCGAACAAACGCATCAGGTTGTCTTCCAAGGAAACATAGAACTGGGAACTACCTGGGTCCCCTTGTCGTCCAGAACGACCCCGTAACTGTCGGTCCACACGGCGGGAATCATGTCTTTCCGTACCCACAATGGCCAGACCACCAGCTTTCTTGACTTCTGGACTTAACTTAATGTCGGTACCCCTACCGGCCATGTTGGTGGCGATGGTAACAATACCGGATTTACCAGCTTCGGCAACAATGTCGGCCTCTTTTTTGTGCAACTTCGCATTCAATACATTGTGCGGTATTTTCCGAACACTCAATAATTTGGATAATAATTCGGAAATTTCCACAGAAGTGGTACCGATCAGCACAGGTCTTCCCGCTCTTGAAAGCTCGGTTACCTCGTCAATGATGGCGTTGTATTTTTCACGTTTGGTCTTGTAGATTAAATCGTTTCTGTCATCGCGGGCAATGGGCCTGTTGGTTGGAATTTCCATAACATCCAACTTGTAAATTTCCCAGAACTCTCCAGCTTCGGTGACTGCTGTACCCGTCATCCCCGCAAGTTTGTTGTACATTCTAAAGTAGTTCTGCAGGGTGATGGTGGCAAAGGTCTGGGTCATGGCCTCAATCTTCACGTTTTCCTTGGCCTCAATGGCTTGGTGCAATCCATCGGAATATCTTCTACCGTCCATAATACGACCGGTCTGCTCGTCCACGATCATCACCTTGTTGTCCATCACCACATATTCCACGTCTTTTTCAAAGAGGGTATAGGCTTTCAACAATTGGGTCATAGTATGGATTCGCTCACTCTTTACAGCAAAATCCTTGAAGAGGTCTTCCTTGAGTTCGGCCTCTTTTTCAATGTCAAGGTCCTGGTTTTCAATTTTGGCGATTTCACTGCCAATATCTGGCATCACAAAGAAGTCCTTGTCTTGATCTCCGGAAATATAGTCAACCCCTTTATCGGTGAGTTCTATTTGGTTGTTCTTCTCATCAATCACAAACAACAGGTCCGCGTCCACTTTGGGCATTTCCCGGTTGTTGTCTTGCATGTAGAAGTTCTCGGTCTTCTGCAACAACTGTTTAACACCCTCTTCACTTAAAAACTTGATAAGTGCTTTGTTCTTGGGGAGTCCGCGGTGTACGCGAAGCAACAGGAATCCTCCTTCTTTGGTGTCGCCTGCTGCGATGAGTTTTTTGGCTTCGGCCAAAACGCCGGTTAAATGCTGTCTCTGTTTTTGAACAATGTCAGCAACCTTTGGTTTCAGCTCATTGAATTCGTGTCGGTCACCTTCCGGAACGGGACCGGATATGATCAAAGGGGTACGGGCATCATCGATCAATACGGAATCCACCTCATCCACAATGGCATAATGGTGTGGGCGTTGCACCAAATCCCCAGGTGTATGCGCCATGTTGTCACGCAGATAATCAAAACCAAACTCGTTGTTGGTACCGTAGGTAATATCAGCGTTGTAAGCAGCCCTTCTGCCATCAGAATTGGGTTGGTGCTTATCAATACAATCCACTGAAAGCCCATGGAATTCAAAAATAGGTGCCATCCAAGCGCTGTCCCTTTTGGCCAAATAATCGTTCACGGTTACCAAATGGGCACCTTTCCCAGCTAAAGCGTTAAGATAGAGTGGGAGGGTGGCCACCAGTGTTTTACCTTCACCAGTCTGCATCTCAGCAATTTTCCCTTGGTGCAGGGCAATACCACCAATCAATTGTACATCGTAGTGAACCATGTCCCAAGTAACCTCTTTACCTGCGGCATCCCAGGAATTGCTCCAAACGGCTTTGTCACCTTCCAAGGTGACATAGTCTTTGGTCCCAGAGATTGACCGGTCAAATTCTGTGGCGGTAACCGTAAGGGTGTCATTGGCCGCAAAGCGTTTGGCGGTTTCCTTTACTACAGCAAAGGCTTCGGGGAGTATATCGTTGAGCGTCTTTTCCGAAATTTCGTAAGCCTCTTCGTTGAGCTTATCAATTTCGGCATAGATTTCTTCGTTCCGGTCTATGTCATTGGAGTTTTCCACTTCTGCTTCCAAAGCTGCTATCTTGTCGTTGATTTCTTTACAATCCTCGGCAATCTGAGCTTTAAAGGAAGCGGTTTTTTGTCTCAGTTCATCGTGGGTCAATCCCTCGAGCTCTTGCTCAAAGGATTTTATTTCTTTTACCAAAGGTTGCAGGGCCTTAACGTCCTTTTCCGATTTATCTCCTACAAAAACCTTAAGTACGGAATTAATAAAACTCATGAAATAATTTTTCGTTAGAATGGCAAAAGCTGTTCCATTGATGAGAATACGGTGGAATTCTTTTGCTGGGCTGTCAAAATTACATAAAAAAAAGCCTCTAATGAGACTTTTTAACGTGCTTTGTGTTTTCCGAAATTAATATTCATCCTCATTCCAAAGATAGTCTTCTTCGGTAGGATAGTCGGGCCATATTTCCTCAATGGACTCATATATCTCACCGCCCTCTTCTTCCATGGATTGTAGATTCTCTACAACTTCCAATGGCGCTCCGGTACGGATCGCGTAGTCTATCAGTTCGTCTTTGGTGGCTGGCCAAGGCGCATCACTTAAATATGAGGCTAGTTCTAGTGTCCAGTACATAGTAACGGTTTGATTTTAAATTTTTTGCAAAAATAATTTTTAAACTCAATTAGTCAAGTAAAAACAGTAATAATTAAAGATTATTTTGGAGTTGACAAAACTATTGCGTTAAAAAAACGATTTTTTTAGTCCTTCTCCTTTGGAATCCACTTTACTTCTTGGGCTTTTAAGTCGTTTGACAACTTTCGTGCCAGCACGAACAAATAATCGGAAAGACGGTTGATATAGCACAGCAACTGGGCTGGAACAGGTTCATTTTCATGCAAATATGAAATCATTCGCTCTGCTCGGCGGCAAATGGTTCTGGCAATATGACAGTATGACACGGTGGTATGCCCACCAGGGAGGATGAAATGTGTCATTTCTGGAAGATTTTCGTTCATCCGGTCCATTTCTTTTTCCAAAAGTTGAATGTCTTCTTCACTGATCCTTGGAATTTTAAGTCGACTGTCTTTTTTAGGCTCGGTGGCCAAGATGGAACCAACTGTGAACAGTTTTTCCTGAATCAGCATTAGGATTTCTTTGGAATGGGCATCCATTTCCTGATCACGTAGCAGTCCCAAAAACGAATTGAGTTCGTCAATGGTGCCATAACTCTCTATACGGATATGGTGTTTGGGTACCCGAGTGCCGGTAAACAGTGCGGTGGTGCCTTTATCTCCAGTCTTGGTATAAATCTTCATTCAGGTATTGGGAGTTAGGTTTTAGGGGTTAAAATGTATTGGTAATTGTTCATTGTTCATTCTCGCGTTCACGTTTTCGTTTCCCTTCCATAAACCTTCGGGATTTTCTGCGTTTAGTGGCTCTTTTGTTTCGGTACAGAATGATTAAATAGATCAGCCCCAAAACTACGAGCACATACCAAATGGTGTTATCTGTTGCTGCACTTTCCATACTTAAAGTTACTTTTTTAAATCCGAATAGTGAAATGTTCCTTAACCTGTTCCTTTCGGATGAAAATGGCACCGCAGTGGAACATATCCATGCTCACCGTGATATTTGGAAGAGCAATCAAACTTTCCCAATCTTTTTGCTTTTGTTCATTCTGATGAATGCCTGCTACCAAAACCATACTGTCATTATGCAATTTTCCTTCGGAAAGCAGTGCAACGAACCTGGAAACATTCAGTGCCTCTGTATATAGAATATCAATGGTTGAATTGTCAAAAGAAATAGCTGGAACAGTAGACTTTACAAGTTTTTCAATATCTGGTGAACAATCAATTTGGATATTTTTAAACTTGAAGTAACGGATGCTCTTCACTAACAAATTAATGGTCTTGTTGCTGCTCAATTTTTCTTTGGAATACAAACATTTTGTTACAAAATTGAAGACGAAGGGGGAGTGCACCCCATGTTCGTTAGTGGATTTAAGCAGAAATTTGAGATAGGAAACGAATTTGAAATACATAAGAACACCCTATAGCTCCTCTGGGGAACAATTTATTCCTCTAAAATGGCAGAAAGTTCAAACCAGCGCTCCGTTTTCTCCTCAATAGCATCCGAAACTTCTTTGAGTTCTATGGAGAGTTGGTCAATCTCATCGCCACTCAGTTCTGGATTGGAAAATTTGTTCTGGAGCACCTCTTTTTGTTCCTCCAATTTCTGAATATCCTTTTCCAATTGTTTGTACTCTTTTTGTTCTGAATAGGATAGTTTGCCACCGCTGGTGTCGCGCCATTTATTTTCTGTTTTTTCTGAAGAGCTCGTTTTATTTTCCCGTTCTTCAATGACCTTACTGTTCTCATACACCCTATAATCGGTATAGTTACCAGGAAAATCTTCTATGACGCCATCTCCTTTGAAGACAAACAGGTGGTCCACAATTTTGTCCATGAAATAGCGGTCGTGCGATACCACGATCAAGCATCCGGGAAAATCCAACAAAAAGCTCTCCAACACATTTAGGGTAACAATATCCAAATCGTTGGTGGGCTCATCTAGAATTAAAAAATTGGGGTTTTGAATGAGAACGGTGCAGAGGTAGAGTCGTTTTCGTTCCCCCCCACTGAGTTTTTCAACAAAGTCGTACTGCTTTTTCCGGTCAAAGAGAAACCGTTCCAATAGTTGTTGGGCCGAAATCTGTCGGCCTTTTTTTAAAGGAATGTAATCTCCAAACTCGCGGATGACATCAATAACCTTTTGGCCTTGCTTGACCACAATTCCCTTTTGGGTGTAGTAGCCAAACTTTAGGGTGTCGCCCACCACCACCTTTCCGCCATCAACGGATTCTTGCTGGGTGAGGATATTCAAAAAAGTGGATTTTCCCGTGCCATTTTTTCCAATGATACCAACGCGTTCCCCTTTGTTGAAGTTATAATCGAACTTGTTGAGAATGACTTTGTCATCGTAGGATTTGGAAACGTTGTGGAGCTCCAAAATTTTGCTCCCCAAACGCTCCATGTTCAGCTCCAGTTCCACTTCATGTTCCTTTCTTCGTTGGTGCGCCCTTTTTTTGATTTCAGAGAAATCGTCAATTCGGGATTTGGATTTGGTGGTACGTGCCTTGGGCTGCCTTCGCATCCAATCCAGTTCCTTTTTGTATAACTGTTTGGATTTGTGTTGCTCCACAGCTTCGCGCTCCATTCGGGCATCTTTCTCCTGCAAATAATACGAATAGTTCCCTTTATATGTATAAAGTTCGTTGTTGTCCAGTTCTATGATTTCATTGCAGACCCGGTCCAGAAAATAACGGTCGTGTGTCACCATAAAAAGGGTAATGTTCTCCTTGGAGAAATACGCCTCAAGCCACTCGATCATTTCTAAATCCAAATGGTTGGTGGGCTCATCCATAATGAGCAAATCGGGTTTGTTGAGCAAAACATTGGCCAAGGCCAGACGCTTTTTTTGTCCTCCTGAAAGGGTATTTACCTTAGCATCCAGCTTTGTTAATTGCAATTTGAACAGAATTTGCTTGTATTGGGTCTCAAAATCCCACGCATTGTGCCGTTCCATGGCCTCAAAGGCTTTTTGGTAACGAGCAGTGTCCTCAGGATTTTCCATAGCCTTTTCATAGGCAGCAATGACCTTTAAGATTTCATTGTCTGTGGTAAAAATGGTCTCTTCAATGGTCAAGTTGGGGTTCAGGTTGGGTTCTTGTTCCAAAAATGCAACCTTGGTATCCTTTCTAACAGTTACCTGGCCAGTTTCTGAAGTATCCTTGCCAGACATGATATTAAGAATGGAGGTCTTTCCACTCCCATTTTTGGCAATCAATGCAATCTTTTGGTCCTTGTTTATTCCGAAGGAAATACCGGAAAATAGGACCAATTCCCCATAAGATTTAGATATGTTCTCTACCGTAAGTAAGTTCATGGGTATGGATTATAAGCCGATCCTAAAGTTTGGAATATCGAATAAGATAACCATATCGGATAGCCAAGGTCAAAAGTAAGGGAATCAAAACGGGTGAAAAAATCTGTACGTGGAATATCCAAAGCACCAACATAAGTCCCATGAGTCCCAGCATTGCGTACATATATTTAGAGGACCACTCGGGTAGTTTGTCCTCAAATACCAAAATAAAGGCTACAATGGCATTAAGCGGAAAAGCCCATAGAATGTTGAAGTTATTTGGGGTGGAGGTATGGTCGGTGGCAAACCACAGGAAAAATAAAAATATTCCGATTAAACCTGTTATGAGGAACAAGGAAAAGTCCAACCAACGGCTTCTGGCCTTGTGCTGGTGATCAAGATACGTAACAATACCCGTGAACACCAACAACAAAATAAACCAAAATAGCGGTGTGAGCGGGAAAAAGTTCTGTCCTTCATGTTCAGTATAATCCAAGATGGTTCGCTCTCGTTTCAAAAGGGGTTTCCCGTCTTTGGTAGTATGGCGTACTTGGATCATGGCATAATAGGGCAGGAACATGTGTTCCTGAACGGTTGCCGTTCTATCCACTCTAGAACCAAAAGCAAGGTCGATACCAAACATGGACCACGAATTGGTGTCCAAAAATTGCCGTACCAACTGCCTAAAACTATAACGCTCTTCCAAATAGGAGCCATCAAATTCAATGGCATCGCCAAATTGCTCTTTTAAAATCTTTCCGGTAATACTTGAGCAATTGTTTAAAAGTGGGTCATACAGGTAGTCTCGGTTTTGAGGCATGTAATTTTCCTCAAAAAAAGCGAGCAGTTGGTTTCTTTCCTCCAAAGTAAGGTCTAAAATCTGTTCTTTGACCCATCTTTTTTCCAGTTCATATTCATACAGGAAGGCTTCGAAGCTTCGCCTGGATAGGGAATAAATCATCCTTCCCTTTACAAAATTGAGATAGAAATTGGGCTGATTGAAATCAAAAGTACCATAGTTATAGACCACATCAATGCCCAAAACAGGATCCTGAACACGGAACGCACTATGGCCAAAGGCATAGTATAGCTCATCCCCGGCTGCGCAAGTGAGCAAGCTTATTTGGGACTTCTCAGAGAGTTGGGGCGCTTGCGAAAATAGCTTGAACCCAACCAAGAGCAGCAGTGAAAAAAAGAAAAACCGTTGTTTCATTTTCAAGATTGTCACGGCAAATATCAGAATAAATACGACTTGGCCGAACATCAAAATCCAACAGTTTGTTTTTTCCCTTATTTTTACGGAAACCGAACTGTATGAAGTCCTATATTCCCAATTTGCTAACCCTCCTTAATGTTTTTAGTGGTTGTGTGGCCACTGTTTTTGCTGTACTCAACCATTTGGAATTGGCGGCCCTTTTTGTTTTTATTGGCATTTTTTTCGATTTTTTTGATGGATTGGCCGCTCGAGCCCTGGATGTGAAAAGTGAGGTAGGGGTGCAGTTGGACTCCTTGGCCGATGTGATAACCAGCGGATTGGTGCCAGGCATTATCATGTTTCAATTGCTTAACATGGCCGAGCGCGGAGGGTGGAACCTCGGGTTTTTTGGACATGATGATGAAATGACCGTAATGCCGTTTTTTGGATTTGTAATTACCTTGGCATCTGCCTATCGTTTGGCCAAATTCAATGTGGATGAGAATCAGGTTTCTTCCTTTAAGGGATTGCCCACTCCGGCGAATGCCTTGCTGATTCTTTCGCTTCCTTTAATTCTGTTGTACCATAACAACGAAGTGCTCAGTGGCATTATTCTTAACCAATGGTTTTTGATAGGATTGACTGTGGTAAGTGCTTATTTGTTGAATTCTCCGATTGAACTTTTTGCCCTAAAATTTGATAATTGGAGTTTTAAGGACAATGGGGTTAAATATTTGTTCTTGATCGGAAGCTTGGTGATGCTTTTGACCTTGAAATTTTTGGCCATACCCTTGATTATTCTATCTTATATTTTGGCCTCCTTGCTGATGCCCCAAAAAAACCAAGATTAAAAATCCAGTTTCTTTTTACGAAGTTCAAAGTTTTGGCCCAAATACACTTTACGGACCATTTCGTCCACGGCCAATTCTTCAGGGACACCTGCTTTAAGGATACCACCTTCAAACATCAAATAGGAGCGTTCGGTAATGGCCAAGGTTTCCTGTACGTTGTGGTCGGTAATGAGAATACCAATGTTTTTGTTCTTCAATTGGGCCACAATTCGTTGAATATCCTCCACTGCAACGGGGTCAACTCCAGCAAAAGGCTCATCCAACAGAATAAACTTAGGGTCAGTGGCAAGTGCCCGTGCAATTTCGGTACGGCGACGTTCCCCACCGGATAATAAATCCCCTCGGTTTTTGCGGATATGCCCAAGACCAAATTCATCAATGAGCGATTCCATTTTCATGTGTTGCTCCTTTTTGCTCAAATTGGTCAATTGCAAGACGCTGAGAATATTTTTCTCAATGCTCAACTTACGAAAAACAGAGGCCTCCTGCGCCAAATACCCGATACCGTTCTGGGCTCTTTTGTACATGGGGAAAGCGGTGATGTCCATGCTATCCAGAAAGATTTTGCCCCCATTGGGCTTGATCAGTCCCACAATCATGTAGAACGAGGTGGTTTTTCCAGCTCCATTTGGACCCAAAAGCCCTACAATCTCACCTTGGTTTACCTCAAGGGATATACCCTTAACAACTTTTCGGCCGCGGTAGGCCTTCATGATATTTTCTGCGCGTAGCTTCATAGGAATTTGCCAAAACTAAACATATTCTCCTTCAAGGAAAGGGTCTTTGGCATTTTTTTAAGCTTCGTTTTCTTCCAAGGCTTCCCAAAATTCATAGGCTCTGCGCAGGTGCGGTACCACTATGGTGCCGCCCACCAAAGTGGCAATGCCCAAGGTCTCCATGACCTCTTCTTTGTTGGCTCCAGCTTTTTTGCAGCTTTCCAGGTGGTATTTTACACAGTCATCGCAACGGAGCACTGCTGAGGCCACCAACCCCAAAAGTTCTTTGGTCTTCACATCAAGCGACCCAGCCATATAGGCATTGGTGTCCAGATTGAAGATTCGTTTAATAAGCTTGTTGTTGTCCGCCAAGAGCTTTTCGTTCATCTTGGAACGATAGGCATTGAACTCGTCTACTTTATGATTTGGCATTTTTCCTTTCTTTTTCTTTTTTAGCCTCTCGTTTCACCACAATTTTGGAAATGTAGATACTTATTTGATATAAAATCAAGACAGGGATGGCCACCACAATTTGACTAGTGATGTCTGGTGGGGTAATGATGGCGGAAAGAATCAATACTACTACCAATGCAATTTTTCTATATTTCCTGAGAATTTCTGGGGTCACTAGTCCCACTTTCGTTAAAAAGAAAATAATGATGGGCAGTTCAAACATAATTCCACAGGCGATCACCGCAGCACGAACAGTTCCTATATATGAGGCTAGGTCAATGTCATTGTGTACCTCATCGTACACGCGATACGTCCCTAAAAAGTTAATGGACAGTGGGGCGACAACATAGTAGCCAAAAAGAACCCCAAGGAAAAACAGTAAAGAGGCAGTAAAAATGAAACCTCTGGAATATTTCCGTTCCTTTTCATATAGCCCTGGGCTGATAAATCGCCATATTTCCCAGAGAATATAGGGAAACCCAATGATGACACCCGCCCAGATTGAGGTCCAGATGTGTGCGGAGAATTGACCGGCCATCAATCTACTTTGAATGGTAAACGGAAGTTCATCCCCACAAAACTCGGAATCAATGCCAAATGAGGTCGCAATATTGCAGAAAAACCGATAGGTGGGGAAATCCATGCTCTTTGGACCAAAAATGATTCCAAAGACAAAGTCTTTCATCACAAACGCCACACAGGCTACAATAACTACCGCCAAGGTAGATCTGATCAAATGCCACCGCAGTTCCTCCAAATGGTCCAAAAAGGACATTTCATCCGGATTTTTCTTGTCTCTTTTTGCCATTATAGGATTCCCTCGTTTATAAGGTTATGGATATGGACCACACCGGCGTAATCGCCATTTTCAAAGGCCAGAAGTTGGGAAATTCCACTTTCTTGGAGCATTTTCAACGCTTTTACTGCCAAGGTATCCACCTCTACTGTTTTTGGATTGGAGGTCATGATGTCCTGTGCCGTCAATCCGCTAATATTATCATACTTGCTCAGCATCCTACGGATGTCCCCATCAGTAACCACACCGACAACCTTTCCTTCCTTCATCACAGCGGTCACCCCCAGCATTTTTTCAGAAATCTCCACAATCACCTCTTTTACACTTGAATTGATGTCGACCTGTGGTTTCTGATTGTTTACCACAATGTCTGCCACCCGCAAATATAGTTTTTTGCCCAATGCTCCACCAGGATGGTATTTGGCAAAATCCGAACTGCTAAACCCTCGCAACTCCAAAAGGCAAATGGCAAGCGCATCGCCCATGGCCATTTGTGCCGAAGTACTGGTGGTAGGGGCCAAATTGTTGGGGCAGGCCTCTTTTTCCACGTAGGTGCTCAAGACAAAATCGGCCTGCTTGGCCAAAATGGAATCCATGTTTCCGGTTATGCCTATTAATTTGTTCTTGGCAATTTTTATGAGTGGAAGCAAAGCTTTGATCTCCGGAGTGTTACCGCTTTTGGAGAGGCAAACCACCACATCGTTTTCCTGAATGGTTCCCAAATCGCCATGAATGGCGTCCGCAGCATGCATAAAAGAGGCTGGGGTACCCGTGGAATTGAGTGTTGCCACAATTTTGGAAGCCACAATGGCACTTTTGCCAACGCCCGAGACCACAACCCGTCCCTTGGATTTCAATATATATTGTACCGCATGGGCAAATTGGTCATCAAGTTGGTCAATCAAGTTAAAGATAGCCTTGCTCTCTGTCTCAAGGGTTCTTTTGGCGATGGATAAAATAGACTTAGCGTCGTTCAAGGTAATATTAAGATTATCTAATTGTATTCCTAAAAGAATGTGTTATATTTAAGATTACAAAACTAATCAAACTATCTTTTATGTACCATTATGGAAGATAGAATACTTCCTACTTTTGTTCGATGTGAAAAATAAAAGCTTCAACACCTTTTTTAGGTTGCTTGCAATAAATTGAAAAATGCGGAAATGAGCCTAACGGATACTGACTTACACGCTTCCCTGAAAAAATATTTTGGTTTCTCAAAGTTTAAAGGGCTACAGGAAAAAGTAATACAGAACATTCTTGAAAATAAAGATACATTTGTGATAATGCCCACGGGAGGTGGAAAATCACTTTGCTACCAACTCCCGGCCATTATGAAGGAAGGTACGGCCATCGTGGTCTCACCTTTGATCGCTTTGATGAAAAACCAGGTGGATGCCATTCGGGGCATATCCGAACAGACAGGGATTGCCCATGTGTTGAATTCTTCCCTTACCAAGACTGAGATTAAACAGGTAAAGGAAGATGTCTCCAATGGTGTCACAAAACTGTTGTATGTGGCACCTGAATCCCTCACCAAAGAAGAGAATGTGGAGTTTTTACGGAATGTGACGCTTTCCTTTGTAGCTGTGGACGAAGCGCACTGTATCTCGGAATGGGGACATGATTTTAGGCCGGAATACCGAAACCTTAAAGGAATTATCAACAGGCTGGGTGATGACATTCCCATTATTGGCCTAACGGCTACGGCGACCCCAAAAGTGCAGGAAGATATCATCAAGAACTTGGGAATGACGGATGCCAAGGTGTTTAAGGCGTCCTTCAACAGGCCCAATTTGTTTTACGAGGTTCGACCCAAAACACAAAATGTTGATGCAGATATTATCCGGTTTGTAAAGCAAAACCAAGGTAAATCAGGGATCATTTATTGTTTAAGCCGTAAGCGGGTAGAGGAATTGGCCCAGGTACTTCAGGTCAATGGGGTCAGTGCGGTGCCGTACCATGCCGGGTTCGATGCCAAGACCCGATCAAAATATCAGGACATGTTCTTGATGGAGGAAGTGGATGTAGTGGTTGCAACCATTGCATTTGGAATGGGTATTGATAAACCCGATGTTCGCTTTGTCATCCATCATGATATTCCCAAAAGTATCGAAAGCTATTATCAAGAAACAGGTCGCGCTGGAAGAGACGGTGGTGAGGGACATTGTTTGGCCTTCTATGCCTATAAAGATGTGGAAAAGCTTGAAAAGTTCATGTCCGGTAAACCTGTGGCCGAACAAGAAATTGGAAATGCACTGTTGCAGGAAATTGTGGCGTATGCCGAAACTTCCATATCCCGAAGAAAATTCATTCTCCATTATTTTGGGGAAGAATTTGACGAAGTCAATGGCGAAGGTGCGGATATGGATGATAATGCCCGAAATCCCAAGCCCAAAGAAGAGGCCAAGGACGAGGTGGTGAAACTCCTCAGTGTGGTGCGCGATACCAATGAAAAATTCAAGACCAAAGAAGTTGTGCGTATATTGGTAGGCAAGACCAATGCCATGATATCGTCCCATAAAACCGATGAAAAGGAATTTTTTGGTATTGGCGCCGATAAGGATAAAATGTACTGGATGGCCCTGACCAGACAGGTGTTGGTGGCTGGGTTACTGAAAAAGGAGATTGAACGATATGGCATTTTGCACTTGACCAAAGCTGGAGGGGACTTCCTCAATAAACCAGAATCTTTCCAGATGACGAAGGATCACCAGTACAATGAAGAAGGCAACGACGCTGTGGTAACCGCAGGCAAGTCTGGCGGGGCAGTGGCAGACGAAAACTTGCTCAAATTGCTCAAAGACCTGCGCAAAAGAGAAGCGCAAAAAATGGAGGTGCCACCTTTTGTCGTGTTTCAAGACCCTTCGTTGGAGGATATGTCCCTTAAATATCCCATTACCATGGATGAATTGCTCAACATTCAGGGTGTTGGGGAAGGCAAGGCCAAAAAATATGGAAAACCCTTTATAAGCCTCATTGCAAAGTATGTGGATGAAAATGATATCATCCGTCCGGATGACCTTGTGGTTAAGAGTACCGGGGCCAATTCAGCACTGAAATTGTACGTGATCCAAAGCGTGGATCGAAAATTGCCCTTGGATGACATCGCTTCGGCAAAAGGACTGGAACTGCCCGAACTCATCAAAGAAATGGAACAGATTGTGTTCAGTGGCACAAAACTCAATATAGGCTATTGGATCGATGAAATTTTGGATGAGGACCAACAAGAGGAAATCCACGACTATTTTTTGGAAGCAGACACCGATTCAATTTCAGATGCCGTTGAAGAGTTTGAAGGCGATTACGAGGACGAAGAACTCAGGCTATACCGCTTAAAATTCATCAGTGAAGTGGCCAATTAAGGAGCCAAATACGCAAACGGATATATGGTAAGATTCCGAAGGAACATGAAGAGCAGCACCATGATCAATACAATGATGGGTGCATATCTGTAATTCAAAAAACTTTTGGTTTTAAGCACCCTAGCCTTTACAAGACCATGCTGTGCAAGCACAAATAGGGCAGGTAGCAAAAGCATATTATGGCTTAAGGCATCCCCAATACGTAAGTGGAGCAAATCGTGTATGGCCCTTTGGCTTCCACAACCCGAACAATAAATTCCTAAATATTGATAGGAAGGGCATTTTGGAAAAAACAATCCCTTCTCAGGATTGAAGGAAAAGTAAAGGAGTATTGCCAAAACTGACAATACTCCCAAACCTATGAGTAATACCGATTTTCTAATAGTTGGCATTTGCAAGACCACCTAAGAGTGCAAAGCCAAAGATGGCAAAATAGACGATCCATATCAGTGCAGCTGCAGCTAAGCCGATAAGAGCCCACATCTTGGCGTTTTTTGATGCACTCTCTGCTTCTGCGTACTCACCCCTTGCATAATGCTCATTTACTTTGGATGCATAAATAATACTTGCAATTCCGGTTGCGATACAGCAAAAAATAGTGCTTAAAATGGCCAAAACCATATAATTGTTTGGCTTTGGCGGCATGTTTTGGTTGTTTTCCATTGGTTGTTGTGATTATTGGTGTTGTTTTAAAAGTGAATTCAATTTTCTCCTGGATTCAGCAAAGTTTTCCTTTCCGGCCGTAACCAAGTAGGTCCGTCAAGCAAGTGATTAACACAGAAATGAATCAATTATTGCCCAAATAAATCTTCCATTGCTTCACGAAGAGCGTCCGGGTCTTGCATGGTATCCCACCCAAACGTTGAATAGATCCAAACAATGTACGCCACAAACAGGAGATTAAGGACTATTCCGATAATGGCCAATATTCTACCGGTCTTCACATTTTGTACACCATCATACATTTCTGGGTTAGCTGCGTAAAGTTTTAGGGCTTGGTTGGCCAAAACCAAAGCGATTATACCGAATATGAGCCCAAGGATACCATAACAACAGCAGGTTACAATGGAAACAATACCAAATATTAGAATCAGCGTTGCATTAGGGAGTTTTTGTCGTTCCATAATTTTATTTTTTTGGTTAAAAAAGGATATTCATTTTTATCAAGTAGCTTACCAATATGGCGCCAGCCGTAGTAAGCATTAAGATTAACTTTATTTGGTCTGCAAATTTGAATTTTATAAATAGGGTGGAAACTAAAAAGGCCAATAATAAAATAATGGGATAAATGGCAGGGTACATTTTGAATGCTTCCACAAAATCACCCTGAAAAAGCAATTGTACCGAGCGTTGCATACCACAACCGGGACACTCCACCCCAAACAATTTTTTGTTGAGACAGGGCAGCATATACTCCTTTAGGCTGATTAAATAAATGGTTGGTTGTAGGTACATCATCACTGTAACTGTCAAGAAAAATACTATTATTTTTGCTTATGGGATTAACTTTTCAAGATTTTTTTAGCTGGGATTTATGAGCAGGATTGCTGTAGGGGATAAGGTTGAGGTATTGGATGAGGCCATTTCAGGACGGGTGGAATCCATTGAGGGTGATGTAGTCACTTTGATGACTTCCGAGGGCTTTCCCTTAAAATATCAGCTCAAGGAACTGGTGAAAGTTGAAAGAGGCATTAAAGTCTCCAATTTCGAAGTGGTTCAAGTTAAAAAAGAGAAGGAACAGCCCAAGAAAAGGAAAACTTCAAGCATTAAACCCAAAGAACGGAACGCCCCCAAAATGGAGGTGGACCTACATATTCACCAATTGGTGAAATCCAGCAAGGGACTCAGTAATTTTGATATTCTCAATATTCAGATGGAAACCGCAAAACGACAATTGGACTTTGCCATTGAAAAACGAATTCAAAAAGTGGTTTTTATCCATGGGGTGGGAGAAGGTATCCTAAAAGAAGAACTCTATTACCTTTTCAAAAAGTACGACAACCTAAAGTATTATGATGCCGAATACCAAAAATATGGGTTGGGTGCCACGGAGGTCTATATTTTTCAAAACAACTGAGGTAGTTACTGGGGAACGGCAGTGGTAACCTCTCCAAACTCATTGATGGTAAGGTCGGTAATTCGTTCATCGGTGCCGGTAACAAAAGAAATACCGCTCAAACGTATGGTGTGTACAAACTCCGTATTGTCTTCGTTTGCGGTTGTTTCAACGGTCACGGTGCCGTCCTGGGCCTCGATTTCTTCCACAACCGTAGGTTCAGTGGTGGGGATATCGTCGCAAAAATAATTTTTGGTGACACCATCAGAAAAGATACGATACGTAACCTGGGATTGATTGGGGATAGCACTTTCAGTGGTTACGGTTTCTCCCACAACACCTTTGTTCAACACACCGCTCTGGAGTTCCAAGATCAAGGCCTCATCGTCATTGATCTTGAACATGATGTTCTTGGTGTTTCGTATCGGTGCAGTGCAATACTGAATGGCAACACTATCAAAATCTATGGTCTCAATCTGTAGATCACCATCACTACAAGAAAGGAACATCCCCATGTAGAGGACCAAAAAGAAATATTTTCCCATGCACCAAATTTAAAGCAATTCCATTTTAATACCCCAATCCTTCGGAATACTTTAAAAGAAATTAACTTTATTTCCTGTATTTTTGAGGGCTCAAAAAACTACTCAAGTCCATGCAAAAAGTGTATTTGGATAATGCGGCGACAACCCAGGTGAGGGATGAGGTCATTGCAAAAATGCAAGAAGCCTTGGCCGTATACTACGGAAATCCATCGTCTACCCACAGCTTTGGAAGATCGGCAAAGACTGCTGTTGAAAAAGCACGAAAAACAATAGCCAAAACCTTGAATGCGCAACCGTCGGAAATTATTTTCACTTCTGGCGGAACAGAGGCGGATAATATGATTTTACGTTGTGCTGTCCGTGATCTTGGGGTGAAAACGCTGATAACTTCCAAAATTGAACACCATGCCGTGCTGCATACCGCGGAAGAATTGGAAAAAGAATATGGTATTTCCGTAAAATATGTTGATTTGGATGAAAACGGCAATCCTAAATTAGATCATTTGGAAGCCTTATTGATCCAGGATGACTCCAAAAAGTTGGTCAGTTTAATGCACGTGAACAACGAGATTGGAAACATCACTGATATTGAGTCCATTGGAAAACTGTGCCGGGAACACGGAGCGCTTTTTCATTCAGATACCGTACAATCCATTGGGCATTACCCTTGGGATGTGCAAGGCGTCCCCATTGATTTTATGACCGCGGCCGCCCATAAATTCCATGGACCAAAAGGCATTGGCTTTGCGTTTATCCGTAAAAACTCTGGATTAAAGCCCCTAATTTTTGGAGGGTCGCAAGAACGTGGTTATAGAGCAGGTACGGAGGCCTTCCATAATATAGTGGGGTTGGAAGAAGCTTTCGTGAAAGCATACGAGCGTTTGGAGGAAGAGACCAAAACCGTAAAAGAACTGAAACAGTATTTTATCGATAAGGTAAAACATGAAATCCCAGACGCTATTTTTAATGGTTTGTCTGCAGATTTGGAAAAAAGCACCTATACATTGGTGAATGTGCGATTGCCCTTTGATAAACAGAAAGGGTTGATGCTGCTGTTCCATTTGGATATGAAAGGGATAGCCTGTTCCAAAGGAAGTGCTTGTCAATCCGGGAGTAATCTGGGCTCGCATGTGCTTACAGAAATCCTTTCGGACAAGGAATTGGAAAAACCTTCCTTGCGTTTTTCGTTTTCCATGTACAATACCAAGGATGAATTGGATTATACGGTTCAGGTACTCAAGGAATTTGCAGAGAGCTGATCAGTTTTTGTTCCTTCGTTTCTTTTCTTTGTCGTAGGGAAACTTACGAGAAGCGGTCTTCATCATTTTATCGATGAGTTCTGTGGTGTTCTTTCCTGTCTTTTTGGAGATTTCGTTTTCGTACTTCCAAAGCAATTTTCCCGTTTCCCCATCACTGATTTTCACCCCGATTCGTCCATAGTTGGCATCACCGCTGAAATAATCCAAAAGATTGAAGTCGGTAGGAACTCCTTCGGAAAGTAGAATGTTCAGGTTGAGGTTCCCGCTGATGATTCCGTCCACATCCAGAATCTTGCAGAGTTCTTGGGTGGTGTGAATATCAATATTGTCATAATCAATGTCATTTTGCGCTAGAATGGCGTTGGTGTTCAAGATATTCTGAAAGTCCACATTAAACTTTTTGCGTTCCTTCCGTTTGGAAAAATAAGTTTCCAGTGCATTCTGTACCGCGTACCCTTCGCGTTCCGCCAACACTTTCAGTTCGTTGCGGTCTACCACCTCTTTTAGTTCCAGATGAGCAATAAAGGGCATAATGGCCAGTACTTGATGGTCCTCCGTTAGTTCATCAAACTTTCTGTTCTCATAAATGTTTTTCTGGGCCGAAACCAAGGCAACGGTCAAAAACAACATCATGGAAACGATTTTTTTCATCGGTATCATTTAAAAACGCACCCCAAATTTTATATTGAGAATACGACCCGTCAAATAATTGGGCACGGCAAATTGTCTTTGAGTGTCCACGTCCCTGACCCATGTATTGGTAATGGAGTTTTGGTTGTTGAACATGTTGAAAATTTCAAAGCCAACACTAAACTCCTTGAACTTATGGAGCCAATGCCCTTGGGGGTGTTTGTTTTTTTCGTCAGCAAAAATATAGGAAATTCCCATATCGGCCCTTCTATAATCTCTTAATCTATTCTGAAAATTATAAGGATCGGCATAATTGGGACTTCCACCGGGAACTCCGGTGTTGTAAACAAGGTTCAAGTATAGCTTAACGTTGGGAATATTAGGTACGTAATCTTGAAATAAGACGGCAAGTTTAAGGCGTTGATCTGTTGGTCTTGAGATATAACCGCGATCATTCCAATTTTCTTCGGTTTTCAGATAGCCCAGGCTCACCCATGATTGCGTACCCGGGACAAAGGCCCCGGTAAGCCGAAAATCGAAGCCAAGCGAATAGGCGGTAGCGTTGTTTTGGGCTGCATACCGAATACGAACGTCTTCCACAGTGTAAGGGTTAACATGGGTCATATCTTTAAAATAGGCTTCACTGATCAGGGTAAAAGGCCTATTCCAGAGGATAAAACTGTACTCGCTTCCCAAAACATAATGAATGGATTTCTGCGCCTTCACATTGGGATTGATATTTCCCTCACTATCCCTAAGCTCTCGATAAAAGGGTGGCTGTTGGTAACTTCCAATGGCCATGCGGAACAGCATGTCCTTTTTCCAGTTGGGTTTGATGGAGAACTGACCCCTTGGACTGAAAACAGTTTGAGCATTTTTACTGAAACCATCTCCTTTTAACACCCAATGTTGGGTCCTAACTCCCAAATTAAAATAAATATCATGCTCATTCCATTGGGTATGGCTTGCATATTGCACAAAACCTGAGAGTCGGTTTGTTTGGGTATTATTAATGGCCTGGACGCTTTGGTAGGGAATAATGTCACCGGTAAAGGGTTCTTCCGGTTGGTTGTTCACTAATTCAGAATTGGGCGGACGAATGATGTATCCTGCAGAATCAATAAATTCGGATTCCCTGATGTGATCCTTGATGTCTTCATGGGCAAACTTTATGCCCCACTCCAGGATTTTCCCATTTTTGGAAATCTTGCCTCGATGCGAAACAGTAAAAATCAAAGCGTCCAATTGGTTTCTAGCCCTATTGAATTGGGAACCAATACCTCGTGGGTTGACTACTTCCCCCAAGGTTTCACTGCCAAGATTGGTATCCACATCGCCCAGTTCATAAGATGCGATTACATCAGAGAATTCTTCTTCTTGGGTATGATAGGATGAGGTGATGAATTCAAGTTTTGTTTGGTCGTTGGGGAACAAATCGGCCTTTAAAGCACCCAGCGTGTTGGTGTATTTATTGCGTTCCCTACCCTGATAAAAGACCAATAGTGCACGTGGATCGTTCAAAGTTCCAAAATTGGTCTGTCTGGTAAGAGGTTCGTTGGTATAGTCGTTAATAGAAAACGTCCTCAAAAAATTAAGATGGAACTTTTTCGAAAATCGGTAGGTAAGATGACTCTGGATATCCAAAAATCTTGGATTGAAATTTCCCTGTGTTTGCAGACTGTTCAAGAAAAGTCCATTATTTCGATAACGGATTCCAGAAATACTGGTGAACTTTTTGTTCTTGGAGATGGTTTCCAAGCTTCCACTGGCGCCAAGCAAACTGCCATCCGCCCGTATCTCGAAAGAAGTTGGGGTTTTATAGGTAATGTCCAGCACAGAGGATAATTTGTCCCCGTACTTGGCTTGGAACCCTCCCGGAGAAAATTGCAAATTGGAAATTAAATCGCTGTTCACAAAGCTCAGCCCTTCCTGCTGTGCAGAACGTATCAAAAAGGAGCGATACACCTCAATCCCGTTCACATAGACCAAGTTTTCATCAAAATTGCCACCGCGTACATTGTACTGGGTGCTCAATTCATTGTTGAACGACACCCCTGGCAACAACTTTAGGATATTTTCCACTCCCGCATTGGTCCCTGGTATCTTTCGCGCTACCTCAGGAGAAATTGTGGTAATGCCCTCAACATTTTTGTTTCCTGTGGCAGAAACATCAACTCCTGCAATCTGTATGGCATCCAACTTCATCACTGGATTAAACTCAAAAGTCTCATTGGTGGTAAGGATGAGGTTTTGCAAAACCACATTTCCATGCCCTATATGGGAAAACGTAATGGTGTTGGGAGTTTCAGCCACCAGTTCAAGAACATAATTTCCGTTTTCGTCGGAAACCGTGCCCCAATTCCCAGAACCAACGTTGACGTTGGGAATAGGTTCGTTGTTTTCGTTCAATACTGTCCCCAGCACAGTGGCGGTCTGTCCTTGGAGAACAATGGCCCAAAGCATTGGTAAGAATAAGGTTATGGGCTTTGATGGGATCAATAGGTTATTTTCTGAAAAAAGTACTGGTGAACGTACTGCTGTTGCCTACATTATCCGTAACGATGACTTTGAGTTCGCATTGTGTTTCATCTACTATTTTGTCGTCAAAACTATAGGTGATGGTATTGGTCTTGGGCTCAAATTCCATAAGGATCCATTTCCCATTCAAGGTAGCCCTGTAGGTATCAATGCCACTTAAATCATCAGTTATGGTCAAGCTCAAATAGCTGTAGTTGCTCAGCCACTGTTTTTCTTTGAAATTTTTGGGAGTGATGGTAGGGGCCACACTGTCCCGAACCAGTGTATAGGTCCCCAAGTCCCGTGTTCGAGTGGTGAAAGAACCGTCCCGTTTGTAGGTTGTGGCATAGGAAGGTCTTAAATCTTCATCCAATCGGGCTATGAACAGTTGTTTTCTTTCTGATAGTGGGTACTGTGACGGATCAAAGCTTATGGTGAAGTTTCGATGTGCCGCAACGCTGTTATCGTGGATGGTAACGGTGTCCTTACCCTTTTTTAGGTTGATGTAGAAATCCTTGTAAAAGGTATTGGCGGGGAAATACACTTTGGCAACCCCCAAGTCAAAGTTGTTGGGTTTGTTGGCAAGGATGAAGTTTTCGGTGACTTCTTCATCTTTTACAATTTTTGGGATTTCCCTTTTGCCTTCAACTGGAATGACCAATTTGGTTTCATTTCCCTGAATATCGGAGATAAGGATTTCAACAGTATAGGACAAACCTTCCTCAATGTCAATTTTTCCATCATTATAGAGCGTTTTGTATATACCGAGGTGGTTATAGGGCTCCTTGAAACATTTCTGGATACGCTGTCTGAATTTACCAAAATGCTCATAATCAATCAAAGTGTTGATATAGCGGGTTTCGCCAAAGGAAAAGGTTTCAAAATCATATTCGGAGTGTACCCTGCCATTCACGGTTTGCTTTACGGCGTACACTCCATTTTGGTTGGCGGCCATATCGAGCCGATCAAAACTGTTGATGCCAAACCCAATGGTGCCAATGGCGGTTACCTTATCGGCCATAAAGGAACCATCCGCTTGACGGGTAAAATTGAGCTGTATTTTTTTGGCACTCTGGTTTATCAAGGCATCATCGGACAAAGGATATCCATAGAGCCCAAGTAGGGTAGGATCAGTAGCATCTCTAACGTCATAGCCATAAAGCAGGGGGTTGGTAGGTTTTTCGGTTACGCTGCTACGGATTTCAAAATGGAGATGGGGGCCTGCGGAGCCACCCGTATTTCCGGAATAGGCAATGACACTGCCCTTTGTGACTTTTAGCTCGCCATAATCGGGAAAGGCCTCAACTTCATAAGACTGTTTGTTGTACTGTATTTTTTTGATGTATTCCTCTATTTCTGGACCAAATTTTCTAAGGTGGGCATAGACAGAGGTGTAGCCATTGGGATGTGCCACATAAAGTGCCTTGCCATAGCCCCAATGTGAGATTTTTATCCGGGTGACGGTGCCATCACCAATGGCAAAAACAGGCAAACCTTCCCGTTGTTGGGTCTTGATATCCATTCCCGAATGGAAATGGTTGGATCGGAGCTCACCAAAGGTGCCGGCAAGGATCAGCGGAATATCCATTGGAGGCTGAAAAACACCTTGGGGGTATTTTTCTTGCGCGGCAAGTGACAAGATCACTAAAAAAAGGACTCCAAAAAGATTGAGGCGCATATTGCTTTTTGTTATTGCTTACGAAAGTAACCAATGTTTTCTTTTGTAAAAAGAGATTTAAGATACCTTACGAAACTTAAACCAACACTTTAAGAATATCTACAAAAACTATTGCGAGGTTATCCAAGGATAGTTAACTTTGTGTCATACGCATTGATGTTTGCAATTATGGGCGAACTAGTTGAGATTGTTGATTCTTTGGAGAACAAGGTTAGCAAACTGTTGCACAAAATGGAACTGATGCATCAGGCCAATGCCAAGTTGAAAGAAGAATTGAACCTCGCCAGAGAGGAGAACAGAATACAACAGAACGCCGTTTTGGAATGGGAAGAAAAGTACAATTCCTTAAAAATGGCAAGCTCAATGTTGGGTGGTAATACTAGCAAAACAGAAGCTAAGCTCAAAATAAATACATTGATTCGCGAATTGGATATATGCATAGCCAAACTTGCGGATTAGTTTGAACTGAAATTATGGATGAGAAGCTGAAAATAAAGCTTTCCATAGCCGATAGGGTGTATCCGTTAACGATAGACCCAAAGCAAGAGGAAGGATTGCGCAAAGCGGCCAAGAACATTGAGAATTTGGCCAAAAAATTTGAGCAAAACTATGCGGTAAGGGATAAACAGGACGTTTTGGCCATGTGTGCCCTTCAGTTCGCCTCAAAAATAGAGCAAAGTGGAATAGACCGTACGGAAAGTACCGAAGCAGCGTTTGAACGCCTTAAGGCGTTGGATGACTTGGTACATTCCAAACTCGGTGAATAAGTTCTTTTAAATAAAATATTGTTACTGCCCACATTGGTAATTATTTTTTGACAAACTCAACACTATAACAATTAGAAAGGGTGAGTTTAGGTTGTAAAAGCAGGCCCTACCTGTATAGGGATCCTTGAGCAGCTTGTTAGCCCTAAACCTGTAATTAGGAGTTTGTACAAAACTTCCACCAATGTGGGCTTTTTTTATAACCAAACATAATTCAACATGGATAATATCATAGTAGTTGTCGTAGCAGCTGTTGTTGGATTGGCGATAGGATTTGCAATTGCCAAGATGATGGAGAAGGGAAAAGCGACCAAGACCATTGCAAACGCCAAGAAGGAAGCAGCGAGCATCATAAATGAAGCAAAGAAAGAAGGGGAGAGCATTAAGAAAGACAAGATATTCCAAGCCAAGGAAAAATTCTTGGAATTGAAAGCGGAACATGAAAAGGTCATCAACAACAAGGATAAAAAAATTGGTGAGGCCGAAAAACGGACCAGGGACAAAGAATCCCAAGTAAGTAGTGAACTGGCCAAGAACAAAAAATTGAATGAACAGCTAGAGCAGCAGATTAGGGAGATCGACCATAAAAGCGAAATTCTTGACAAGAAACAATCCGAAGTAGAAAAACTGCACAAGAGCCAAGTCCAGCAGTTGGAAGTCATTTCTGGACTTTCTGCTGAAGATGCCAAGAGCCAGTTGCTGGAATCTTTAAAGGAAACGGCAAAATCTGATGCCATGGCCTATATGCAGAGCACTTTGGAAGAGGCCAAGCTTACCGCTCAACAGGAGGCTCGAAAAATTGTAATCAATACCATTCAGCGTATTGGAACAGAAGAAGCTGTTGAAAACTGTGTGTCCGTCTTCAATTTGGAATCTGATGACGTAAAAGGCCGTATCATTGGTCGTGAAGGTCGAAATATTCGAGCCCTTGAATCTGCCACGGGGGTTGAAATCATTGTGGACGATACACCCGAAGCCATTATTCTTTCGTGTTTTGATTCGGTTCGAAGAGAGGTTGCTCGATTGTCGTTGCACCGATTGGTCACTGATGGTCGAATCCACCCAGCCCGAATAGAGGAAGTGGTTAAAAAGACCGAAAAGCAAATCAATGAAGAAATTGCCGAAATAGGGAAGCGTACCGTCATCGATTTGGGAATCCATGGCTTGCATCCTGAACTGATCAAAGCCGTAGGACGAATGAAATATCGCTCTTCTTACGGACAAAACCTGCTGCAGCACTCAAGAGAGGTTGCCAAGCTTTGTGGC
Source organism: Muricauda sp. MAR_2010_75 (assembly GCF_000745185.1). Classification (NCBI taxonomy): domain Bacteria; kingdom Pseudomonadati; phylum Bacteroidota; class Flavobacteriia; order Flavobacteriales; family Flavobacteriaceae; genus Allomuricauda; species Allomuricauda sp. MAR_2010_75. Next base: position 189,512 of record NZ_JQNJ01000001.1, on the reverse strand, counting down.
GTAATGGCCGCTGAGTTGGGACTTAACCCGAAACTGGCCAAACGGGCTGGACTTCTCCATGACATTGGAAAGGTTCCCATGGCTGAAGTGGAGGTGGAGACCCCCCATGCCATTTTAGGGATGCAATGGGCACAAAAATATGGGGAGAACAAAGAAGTTTGCAATGCCATTGGCGCCCACCACGACGAAATTGAAATGACTACTTTGATTTCGCCCATTGTCCAAGTTTGTGATGCCATCAGTGGTGCCCGACCTGGGGCAAGAAGACAGGTATTGGACTCCTACATTCAGCGATTGAAGGATTTGGAGGATATTGCATTTGGCTTCAATGGGGTGCAAAAGGCCTATGCCATTCAAGCTGGTAGGGAGCTTCGTGTGATTGTGGAAAGCGAAAAAGTGAGCGACGACAAAGCCGCTGAACTTTCTTTTGAGATTTCACAAAAAATACAAACGGACATGACCTATCCCGGACAGGTAAAAGTGACCGTTATCAGGGAAACCCGCTCCGTGAATGTGGCTAAGTAGATTTCTGGTAAACTCCGCTTTCCAGCATCAATAGCCCTTTTTGTAAATGGGCCAATAAGTTGGTGAGTTTGGAAACCGTGGAATCCCCCATGAGGACATTTAATCCCAATTTGGGTGGCCCCTGCTGTTTTACTTTAGCTAAAAGTGATGTAAAAAACGCTATCCCGGCTTGGGTCTGATCAGTTTTAGAAATGGATTTTAATCCCAAATCTTCAACAATATGGGCCATTTCATTGTTTTTAATGAGAAAACTTAAGTTTTCTTGTGACGCCCAGGGCATAGGATATTGAATATTCCCATCTTCCTTTCTGAAGATATCGTAATACAAAAAATACCCTCCGGGTTTAAGCACTCTGTGAGCTTCGCTGTAAAAATTTTCCTTGTCAGGAATATTCATTTGCACATGCTGCGTCCAGACCACATCAAATGAATTAGCTTCAAAAGGAAGTCGGGTGGCACTTCCTTGAATGAAAAACGTTCTGTCTTCCAATCCCACCAATTTGGAAAGTGCATTGGCCGTCCGTACAAACTCCGGGCTTAAGTCAATTCCGGTGGCCGTGCAGTTGAACTCATCGGCAAGCATTCTACAAGGGCCTCCAAGCCCACTTCCCATGTCAAGAACCTTTTTGTCATTCAGGTCGATGGATGCTGCCAATTCTTTGGAAACTGCAGCACCCCGCACATGAAATTCATCCACACCGGCAATATCACTTCGTTGTACGCTGTTTAAATCGATATTTTGATTTTCCAGACGGGCCAAAACTTCTTCAAACAGGCCTTCTTTGTGGTAATGTGCTTCTATTTTTTGGTCAAGGGGATTCATTTCTGTGACATTGGTCTATACGTATTGGTAGCGAAAGTTTTCTTTTGCTTACTCACAGCCGCAATATTTGTCACTATTCGCTTTTTCAAAACATTCCTTTCCTTCATTAAAGGCAAAATAGGCAAGACCCAAGGTTCCAAGGCTATCAATATATCCAATACCCCAAAGTTCATAGATTCCACTGCTGATCAGCAATATTATGGACATGTACACACAGACCAAGGTGCAATTGGCATCGGCCAAAATAGGAGCGGAGTCCAGTTTTTTCCCCACACTTCTTTTCCCCATGACCAAAGCCCACATTACCAAAATGGAAATTATGGAAATCACCACGCCCCAGAATGTAGTCAAAGGTTTGTGGCCTGTATACATGTTGTAGATGCTGGTTGCGACAAGAGCCATGACCAAAGCATAAAATGCAAAACCGGTGATTTTTAGTGCGGTACGTTCAAAATTGTCCCTATTACTGTTGGGCCGCCTTTGAATGCGAACAATCATGTGTGCAATTCCCAATCCAGAGATAACCTCTATAAAGCTATCTGCACCAAAACCGAACAGGGCCAAACTTTCATCTTCAAATCCAAGGTAGGTGGAAATAAGCCCTTCCAATACATTGTAAACAATAGTAAATATGGCAAGTACGAAGGCAATTCTATACTGTTTTCCTGTATCTACCATTTTGAAGTTGCTTGTTTTAGTGCCAAGTAGCGTCAACAAACATCATTTTGAAAAAAAATCAAAAAAAGGGGCTCTATTCTTCCTCAGAACCATCCTCATCTTCCTCCGCTTCACGATTCAGTTTATTTTCAAGGATGTTCAGTTTTTTGAGCTTTTCTTTCCAGGTTTGCAGCGTCTCTTTCTGCTTATTGATGTTGTTGATGACTTCTTTTACCAATGGATTGTCTTCAGAGTCATCCGAGAAGAACTGCAAATTGTTTTCCAACTGGCGTATCTCCGATTTGCTATCATTGATTTTCCTTCTGATGAAGACCCTTTCATTACCAATGGCGTGGTTATCTTCTGTCTTGGCCAGCTCTTGCACTTTGTTACCGTACTTGAGCAATTCAGATTCCTGTTTGCTTACGCCTACTTTTTTGAAAAGAGCATCAATGATCTTATTAAACTTACCATTGATATGTTTTTTGTTGTAGGGAATGCGACCGTATTGCTTCCATTCATCCAAAAATGCTTTAATGGAGGCCAAATCTTTTTTCTTGTCGCCCCTCAACTGGAAGGCCTTTAAACGATTCAGGCAATCATTTTTCTTCTCGAAGTTTTCGTATTCCTCCTTGTGTGCTTCGTTCTTTTCGGCATGTAAACGGTCAAAGTAGTGGTTGCAGGCATTCTTGAACTCATTCCAAATTTTGTCGGAATATTTACGGGGCACATGGCCAATCTTTTTCCAATCGCTTTGTATGCGTTTCATTTGGGGGGTTACCGCAGCCCAATCATCACTATCTTTCAAAGAAATTGCCAACTCCAATAATTCCCTTTTCTTCTCTAGGTTTTTATGCTGTTCCTTTTTTTGATCCTTATAGAAGGCATTTTTGTTCCTATTGAATTTCCGAACCACCTCCTTAAAGGCACCCCAAGTTTCTTCGTTTACTTTTTGGGGCACTTTTCCCGCTTTAAAAAAGGCGTCTCTCAGTGCTTCCACCTCTCGGATCTGTTGTTGGATTCCTCTGTGGTTATCTGCAACACTACCTGCAATCTTGGCAATGTCTTCAATGATTTCCTGTTTTTTCTCCAGATTTTTCTCGTAGACCTTTTCCAACTCCTGAAAATGTTCCTGTCTACGTTGGTGCATGGCTTTGGTGGCGTTGCTAAAACGCTCCCAAATTTCCTCGCGTTTTTCTTTGGCCACGGGGCCTATATCTTCTTTCCAAATTTTGTGCAGGGTTTGGAGTTCCCGGAATGCTTTGCCCAGATCGGGTTCATCGGCAAGTGCTTCGGCCTTCTCTACCAATTTTTCTTTTTCCTCAAGATTGTGCTTAAAGTCCAGGTCACGAAGCTCACGGTTTAAGTGAAGAAAATCGTAAAAGATTTCCATGTGATGGTGGTAGGTACGCCATACATCGTTGTAATTGGCTCGTGGAACAGGTCCTGCATTCTTCCAATTTTCTTGGAGTTCCTTAAAGTTTTTATAGGTGGTGTTGATATCCTCTTCCACATCAATCAGCCCTTTGAGCTGCTCAATGATTTCAAGTCGTTTTTGGAGATTACTCTTTAAGTTTTGCTCCAGTTGCTTGTAGTATTGGTCACGTTTTTCACGATATTCTCCATATACCTCATTGAACTGTCTTTTGGCAACCGAATTGTACCTAAAATCTATCTCATTGCCACCTTTGGAAACAAATTCTTCTTTTTTATGCTCTAAAAACTCCTGAAATTTTTGGTCAAACTCGTATTTAATGGAACTTACATGCTTGTGTATGGCCTGTACTTTTTCATTTTTGACCAAACGCTGTAATTCACCCACAAGGTTTTCCATGGACATGGCATGGTAATCCAACATGGGAATGTAATGCCGCTTTTCATTATCTGCATCTTCAGCATCCTCGGCATTGGACTCATCTATTTCGTCAATGGCTTCGTCGGAGTCTTCTTTAGGTGAAGCTTTTTCGGTTTCCTCATTGGATTCGGGGGGTGAACCATTTTCAGATTTGGTTTCTTCAGCTTGTTCAGCTACAGCGGTATCGGACTCTTTTGGTTCAGAAATGGGGCTTTCTTCCAATGGAGTCTTTGTATTGTCCGATATTTGTTCAGTACCACCTTCAGCTTGCTGAAGTTTACGCTCATTTTCCTGCATTAGTAGTCTCCTTTCCTTTGGATTGATGATAATTATAGCCAATTTAACAACTAAATTACCTAATAACAAAAGTATTGAATCTTCTTTTGCACAAGATTTTTATTGTATGGATTGACCGGAAAGCTATATTGGCCGTCTTTTTTTAGGGTGTGTTCCAGATTTCCCAAGCCTTTTCGGCTTGCCCTAGCAACATTTCCAATCCATTGGAAATGGTGGCGCCATTTGCTTCCCCCAAAGCCAAAAAAGTAGTTTTTTCAGGGTTGTAGATCAAATCGAACAGAAGGTGCTTGTTTCCAATATGTTGGTAAGGCAGGTCCGGTTTGTTTTCTACATTGGGGTGGGTGCCCAGCGGGGTACAGTTGATAATCACCTTGTATGCTTCTACAATATCTTTGGTGAGTTCTTCGTAGGTGAACTGGTTTTTCTTTTTGCTTCGGGATACATAGGCATGATCAATGCCCAGTTCATCCAACACAAAACAGATGGCCTTTGATGCCCCTCCGGTTCCCAAAACCAAGGCTTTTTTATGATGGGGCTTCAGCAATTTTTGTAGTGATTGCTGGAAACCATACGCATCTGTATTAAAACCCTTTAGGCCATTTTCCGTAAACTTTATGGTATTCACCGCGCCTATTGAGGCTGCTTTTTTGTCCAGTTCATCCAAAAAGGGGATAACGTCCTGTTTGTAGGGAATGGTTACATTGAGCCCTTTAAGATTGGGTTCGGCCAATACCGATTTAAATTCAGAAATGTCCGGGATATCAAAGTTTTCATAGCTATGGTCGTTCAGCCCCAACTCTTGGAATTTTTTGGTAAAATAGCCTTGTGAGAAAGAATAGGAGATGTTTCTACCGAGCAGTCCGTACCTGTTTTCTTTCTTTTCTGTTTTTCCCATACCAATCCAATAACAATAATACCAAAATTCCCAAAATCACAAAAAGAACGGCCCACCAAGTTTCTGCATGTCCAAAATTGGGAAAGTAGCGTTCATAGTTGCGAACAATTTTATCTCCGTTGGAATCCAAAATTAGATTGCCCATAGCATCCATTTTGTACATGGTGCGTTTCCAAGGCCAAACCACGCCCAAAGAACCGATAATAAATCCTAAAATTACAGCGGTGGCCGTAGCTTTGTAATGTTTTAGTACATAGCTCAGCAAGTGGGAGAAGGTCACCAATCCCGTTGCGGAGCCCAAGGTAAAAACAGCCAATATTTTCAGGGTTTCCATACGTTCAGGATTTTTCATAAACCCAAAATCGCCTGAAAAGATTTCTGAAAAAGTATCGTACAACGCATTCACCGAATCAACCAGCAGTAAAACGTAATTTCCCAAAAGAATCAGAATAAATGAACCTGAAAGTCCCGGTAACGTCATCCCCGAAACACTTATGATACCACAGAAAAAAATAAAGAACAGGTTGTCGTTTTCCCGGGCGGGACTCAAAAAACTAATGGAGACACCGATGATGAGCCCCAAAATCCCAAAGGGAATGGTCCTTCGGTTCCAAGAGTCATAATCTTTGGCGATGTAATAAATGGAGCCCAAAATCATTCCGAAGAAAGTGGCCCACACAAAGAGCTCGTTGTGGTCCAAAAAATAATCCAGGATTCGGGAAACGCTAAAATAGCTCACCAACATCCCAAAAATGAGCAACCCCAAAAATTGGGCGTTCGTATATTGGTAAAAACTCTTGAACCTGCCATTGAAGAGCAGTTTTACCGCCTTGGAATTAAGTTTTTGCAAGGAATAGATGAATTCTTCATAAAAACCGCCCACAAAAGCAACAATACCTCCTGAAACACCGGGCACCTTGTTGGCAGCACCCATGCAGAGGCCTTTTATGACCAAAAAGAAATTATCCAGAAATGATCTAGGTTGATGCATGTGGCCAATAGGTTTTCTTATTTTTTGGAAGCAACTTTTTCCAAGATAAAAATAAGTGAAAAACCTATCATAGCTAGGATAATGGCAAGGATTAACTGATTGTCGCCCTCAAAAGCGGATGGCCACACATTCATATCATCGACCACGATGGTTTTCTCTCCAAATGTTTTGGTCTGCAATACTTTTTTCCAAGGCCATATTTTGTTCAAGGAGCCGAGGATGAAGCCAGTAAGCAACGCTAGGGTTATGTTTTTGTAGTGGTTGAACATCCATTTCAATAGTCGGGCGAAACTCAAAAGTCCAAATATGGCCCCTACCGCCACCGTGAGCACTATTGTGATGTCTCGTTCATGAACCGCATCCAAGATGGTTTTATAGGACCCTAGAAGCACCAAAATAAAGGCCCCGGAAATTCCCGGAAGAATCATGGCACAAACCGCCAAAGCTCCAGATAGAAATAGATATGGAAGACTTTCCGCATTGTCACTGGGTGGCAGTTCGGTGATGAAGAAGGCCACTGCGGCACCAAGAATAAATACAACAACGGTGGCCATGGTCCATTTTGTGATTTCCTTCCCTACGAAAAAGATACTGGCCAATACAAGCCCGAAGAAAAAGGACCACAATAAAATGGGCTCATTTTCAAGCAGCCAACTCAAAAATTTGGCCAATGAAAGCACACTGATGAATATTCCGAGGAAGAGTGCCAGCAAAAAGTTTCCGTTGACCTTGTTCCATGCTGCTTTGAACCCCTCTTTTTTTAAGGTTGTAAAAAGGGACAGGTTTATATTGTTGATGGAGGTGATGAGCTCTTCATAGATTCCCGAGATAAAGGCAATGGTACCTCCCGAGACACCTGGGACCACATCGGCCGCCCCCATGGCCATTCCTTTTAGGGTAATAAAGATATAGTCAACTAATCGACGTGCTTTCATGAATTTGGTTACGTATGGAAACGCAAAGTTAGGTAGAAGTCTTTTTAATTTGGGAAACCAATGTTTGCAACCACTTTACTTCGCTGAACTCTGGAAACTCCTCATCAAAGAGTTGCAATTTTTTTATATCCAATTGCATGGCTTCCTTCAATTTTTCCTTTGCTTCTTTGGTGTCTTTGGCTTTTAGGTAGATGCCGGCCAGTTTATAGGTCAGTGCTGCATTATCTGGATAGAATTCCAACCCTTGGATCAAGACTTGTATGGTGGAGTCAAAATCCCCGATTCTTTTTAGCACCTCGGCCCAGTTTCGCCAGGTATCCAATTCATAGTTGCCCAAATCAACAGTTTGCTTAAAGGCAAAATCGGCCTCATCCAAATTGTCCATGGCCAGATAGATTTTGGCGGCTTTTTTCCAATACAACGGATTTTCCCCATCAATATTTATGGCCTTGTTGATATAGTACAATGCCTTGTCGTAGTCTTTTAGTTTGTAATGAAAATTAGTGATGGCCAGCCAGCCTTTGTCCAATAAAGGGTCTTCGTGTACCGTGTTGTAATAATAGTATTTGGCCAAGTCATAATTGCCCAATTTTTCATGACACTTACCTATACGAAGAAAGGCATGTGAAGTGGGATCGTCTATAGAAATGGTGGTTTCGTAATTTTCTATGGCTTCGTTATATCTGCCCAATTTTTCAAGCACTTTTCCTTTTTCAAAATAAGCACCAATGAAGGAGTCATCCGAAATAATGGCAAAATCATAAGCGGTAAGCGCTTCTGGAAACAAATCCATGGCATAGTACATTTTACCCAACTGGTGCCATGCCACTTCGCAATAGGGATTGCGTTCCAAATAGTCGTTCAGGTAAAAAATGGCCCCATCAAAATCTTCCAAAAACTCAAAGCAATATACCACATTGTATAGAGAGGAATAGTCCCTGTCGTCAAATTCAACGCAGCGCATAAAGCTGCGCTTGGCCTTTTCATAATCATCCATGAACAGGTATTCCATTCCCAACAAGGAATGGATATCAAAGCTATCTTCGCTGATGTGCAGAGCTTCCAAAAGTAGATTCACGGCCTCTTGGTGATTGTCCTTTTTGGATTGGATATTGGCCCGTTGAATATAGATTTCCTCGTTGTGGGCATCTATATTCTGAATTTCATCCAATAATCGCTCTGCAGCTTCATATTTATCCTCAAAGGTCAATACCTCCACCTGCAAAAGCTTTAATTCCAAAGAATTGGGATGTTGTTCCAAACCAATCTGAATGGCTTTTTTGCCCAAGGAGATTTTGCCGTTGTTCAGGTAATGGTGTATGATTTCCTCAAAGTCCTCTGCATCAAAGAAATAGACGTCATCCGTCTTCAGCATGGACTCAAATTTGCTTATGGATTTGTCAGGATACTCGTTAGAATCTAACGCCATAGGAACGTGTTTGGTTTAACTATGGACTTAAAATTAACCCTTTGCTTAGGTGTTTAAGTCCCATTTTGGGGTATGTTATCAACAAATTAGTTAACAGTTGCAGGTTTATACCGATTTAAAATAGCAATGATTTGGTCGCAACCTTGCGCAATTTCTTTCATGGAAAGGGTCAATGGTGGTGAAATTCGAACGGCTCTTGGCTCAAAAAGCAACCAAAAAAGAACTAGCCCTTCCCTGGCCGCAGTAAGTATGAGATGGTCCGTAATTTCTTTGTTCCTCATCAACAACGCCAACATTAATCCCTTGCCTCGTATTTCATCAATCAAAGGATGTACCAAAAGCTTACGGAACAGTTTTTCCTTTTCCAAGGTTTCTGCAATGAGCTGTGATTCAGTGATTTCCTGAAACGTTGCCAGACTGGCAGCCGCTATGACTGGATTTCCACCAAAAGTGGTTATGTGGCCCAATTTTGGACTGTCTTGTAAGGTAGCCATCATTTCCTTGGAAGCCACAAATGCACCAACGGGCAGTCCGGACGCCATGCCTTTTCCAATGACCAAAATATCGGGAACGCAATTAAAGTGTTCAAAGGCGAAAAGTTTTCCAGTTCTACCAAATCCGGGTTGAATTTCATCTAAAATAAGAACAGCTCCGACCTCATTGCAACGTTTCCGTACTTTTTCCAGATACCCATCTTTGGGTAGGATAAAACCAGCGCCGCCCTGAATGGTTTCCAAGACCACAGCCGCAGTTCTCTCTGTAATCTTGGTCAAATCAGCCTCTAAATTGAAGGAAATAAATCGAATATCTGGAATCAAGGGTCTAAAAGCACTTTTACGTTCTTCAAACCCCATAATGCTCAGACTGCCCATGGTATTTCCGTGGTAGGCATTTTTAGCGGCAATAATTTCTGAACGACCGGTGTAGCGCCTCGCCAGCTTTAGTGCACCTTCCATGGCTTCCGTACCGGAATTGACCAAATAAGTTGTCTCCAGATTTTCAGGGAGATGGGAAGCCAGCAGTTTGGTAAATTCCACGGCAGGTTGTTGCACATATTCGCCGTAGACCATTACGTGCATGTACTTATCCACCTGCTCCTTAATGGCATTGATCACCCTTGGGTGACAATGGCCCAACCCACAAGCGGAAACGCCTGCCACAAAATCCAGATGGGCATTTCCTGCAGTATCGTAAATGTAACTTCCCTTAGCATGGGATATCTCCATGCCTAAGGGATGTGGGGTAGTTTGGGCCTGATATGTAAAAAAGTCGTTTTTTGACATTTAAGGGCTCTGGGCTTTCTTTATTTGGGTCTTTTTGGGCTTTACGGCTTTGTTGTTTACTGCATTGACGGGGTCATTTTCATTTTTTTGGCGCTCTTCTTCTTCTGCATCTATATCGATGGGATTGTCAATGCCCCGAATTTTTACCAGTTGGATGTTGTTGTCGTCCTCATCAAAAATTTCGTCCTTACTCATGATGCGTTCCTCACCCCGCCACACAAAACCTTTTAATTTTCTGCTCTCCACCGGAAGATCTGTCTCAGGGAAAATATCCCCATCCGGATTCACAAAAAAGGTAATGTCCTCAATATCACTATCGGCCATCAACAGCCGTATTTTACTGCAGATGGTCTTATCAATGCCAACCAACTCGTTATCATCATTATATACGTAGTATATGACCTCGGTGTTTTGGATCAGGTCTATGATTTTCAGCTCGTTTTCGATGAATTTTCCCAGGAGGTTTTTTCCTTTGGCTTGATTGTACCCTGTCTTGCTGATGGTGTCCAATGAAATGATAAAGGCGTTTTCAATAACTTTAAGTGAATCCAGCTTTTCTGTTTCCATATCCGAGATTAAGTGGATGCTGTCTCCTGTAATTTGGTTATCCACATTCCAGAGGATTGGGTCCGTAATCAATTGGGTGACACCTGTTTTTTCACTGAAGTGGATGGAATCGCACTTTCCGCTTAAATCCGTTTTATAAAACTTGGCATTTCGGAAGGCACGTAGAATTCGTTCCTCTTCTTTGCCCGTGACCATAAGGGTATCGCCATGCATATAGAGTGAATCTTGTTGCACCAAGCTTATGGAAACGGCGCGTTTTGTGGCAAAAACGGAATCCTTCGCTTTAAATACCTCTGCATAATGGGCCTTGATGACTCCGTTATTGATGGTGTCCGTAATCTTTATGTTGTTGGTGGCCGATGCAAATTCGGTAAGCTTGTCAAAATAAAGGCTATCGCCTTCTATGATTTTGTTGTCGTAGTCGATACGTGTGTTTTTGATGCCGTAGCCTTGTTCAATCTTGGTATCGTAAAACCCACGTTCGCAGTAGATCTTATAATCTTCCCCTATTATGGTGGAGGGACCGTACATATAGGCATTTTTGGAGGTACGGTAATAATCCAGTTGTTCCGAGTCGATAATATACTCGGGATTGTCAATATGAACCTTATTTTTGAACTGTACTTTTTTGAGCTCTGTGAAATAGGTGCCTATTTTACTGGTGAGCACATTTACAGAATCCACTACCTTACCTCCGGAATTGTAGTAGGAAATCTGTTTTTCCCGATCAAAATAAAGAGTGTCGGTGGTCAAGGTCATTTTTCCGTCGGATAAATCCACATTCTCCCAAGCTTTGGCCAGACTGGTGTTACCGTTCCAATCCAGTTTTGCACTGTTCATTTCGATGGAATCTCCCTGTTGGAGCCTAACATTGCCTATGGCTCTCAATCTATTTTCTTGATTGTAAAAAATGGCAATATCGCACCATAAGTCTGCGCCTTGATGTTCAAACTGTACTTGGCGCTCATCATCCTTACTGAAAATGGACGCCCCTGGAAATTGTTCCTCATCCTTGGTGAAATTGGCGCCATAGACAATGTTTATTTGCCTGCCCTGGGTTTCTTCTTGGGCCGGGGCCATGAAACAGGTAAGGAACAGAATGAAAAAAGAAATCCTTTTCAAATCCATAGAATTTTGCCCAAAAGTAGGGTTTTTAAGTAAAGTGGCATATAGCCTTTAGAAAGCTTTGGGAATTGAGCTCCTCACTATATTTTCCTAACCAATTTATCCATTGGAGGCAAGAATTACCTCGTTCATTGGAAACGTATGGGGTTGTTTCTACTTTTTCTGCATCAAACTAATGGCAAAACCGCCCCCTTCCGCCACGGGTATGGAGAGGGAAGTTCCCTTGTTGATTTCCATATTTTCAATGGTAATGGCCGTTGGATTTGTCTTATAATGGGCATCTTCAGCATCTTTGTAGATAACGGCATCGTATGTAACACCTTCGTCCAAGAAATCAAAATCAATACTGATTTTCCTTTTGTTTTCATCGGTGATTCCTCCCACAAACCAATTGCCCGTCTCCCTTTCTTTTCGTGCAATGGTGACAAAATCGCCCACTTCGCCATTCAAGACCACGGTTTGGTCCCAATCCACCCCTACATCCCTAATAAACTGCAGTGCGGGTTGACCTTCATAATTTTCAGGGAGGTCACACGCCATTTGTACAGGGCTGTAAATGACCACATAGAGGGCCAATTGCTGGGCGATTGTGGTGCTTACGCGATTGTTTTCTTTGGTGGGAAGCGTAATGTCAAACACCCCGGGAGTAAAATCTATGGGGCCTGCCAACATCCTGGTAAAAGCCACAATGGGCAAATGTTCGGGGGGATTGCCCCCATCTGCTGACCAAGCATTGAATTCCTGCCCTCTCAAACCTTCCCTGGCAATGGCATTGGGGTAGGTTCGTCGGATTCCAGTGGCCTTAATGGGTTCATGGGCATTGATGGCCACTTGATATTTGGCTCCGGTTTCCAAAACTTTTCGGTAATGGTTTACCATCCATTGCCCATGATGGTATTCCCCTTTTGGAATTATTTTGCCCACATATCCCGTTTTTACGGAATGGATGCCCAGCTTGTGCATGAGTTGGTAAGCGGTGTCCAATTGTTGTTCGTAGGTGCGTGGTGCTGCCGAAGTCTCGTGGTGCATAATGATTTCCACCCCTTTGTCCTTGGCATATTGGTTGAGTTCTTCCAAATCGTAATCCGGATAGGGGGTTACAAAATCAAAAACCCCTTCGCGGTCCTCAAAGCCAATCCAGTGTTCCCAACCGGTGTTCCAGCCTTCCACCAAAACTCCGGTGATGTTGTTCTCTGCTGCAAAATCGATATACTTTTTGGTATTCTCAGTGGTAGCTCCATGTTTTCCTGTAGGCTTTAAATTTTTGCTGAAGGTATTCATGTCTTGGGAACCAGCATAGTCCCAAGTGGATTTTCCAATGTGCATTTCCCACCAAATACCGACATATTTTTTGGGTTTGAACCAACTTACATCTCCAATTTTGTTGGGTTCGTTCAGGTTGACGATGAGTTTGGAATCTATCAACTCGGTAGCTTTTTCTGCAACTTGAATGGTACGCCATGGTGTTTTGAAGGGCAGTGCCCTCTTCACTTTATACCCCAATCTGTCCGATCCTACCAATTCGCTTGTCAATTTTAACGATTCGGTATCCACTTTCAAGGTCATGCCTGCATAATCGGTAAGATTGGCCTCATGAAAGCTCAGGTGAATGCTATCACTTCCTCGCATGGTTACGGGGGTGTTCACGGCATTTTCGGGAATGTAGGTCTGGGCCAGATCGGGATTGTCCCTTTTTGAAATGGCATCAATTTCCGAAACCTTTGTGGTGTTGTACAAATGCTCATAAATATCCCAATCTCCCGGAATCCACCATGTTGTATAGTCTTCAGTGAGTTGGAACTCGGTGTTTTCATCCATGATCACCAGACTGTCCAAACCTTGTTGGGGCAAAAATTCATATCGAAATCCAATACCATCATCATACGCCCGAAAATAAATATTGATTTTGCGATGCGGTGCATTGTCTTCTTCCAACTCAACCAGCATTTCATTGTATGCGTTAACGACTTCTTTTTGCTCCCCCCAGGGCATTTCCCAAGTTTTGTGAACGGCCTTTTTTTCTGAACTTATAAGTTTCAGATTGTTCTTGAGTGGTTTTTGATCTTTAAAATCAAAACCCATTGAAGAAGCGTCAATGATAATTTTCTCGTTGTGGCTTACAAGGTATGCGGGTTCTCCCGAGGCTGAGAGTTGAAAATCAATAGTATTGATTTTTCCGGGAGATGTTACCGAAAGCGTTACGGCTTCTTGTTTGCTACAGGATATGAGAATCCCTGCAAAGCATAGGAGTGCTAGTAGTTTGTTCATTGCAGCGTTGTTTAGTTAGTTAGTGCGGAAGAAACTTCACTGAGTGATTTTCTTCTTTTTAAAATTACTAAAAAAAGAAACAATGCCGAATGGGATTACCGAAGTATGGTCTGCAATCGGTCTGGTCCTACAGAAACAATTTTAATGGGTACATTGAGTTGTTCTTCCAAGAAAGCGATATAATCATTGAGTGCGGGAGGTAATTCCTCGGCCTTGGCCATTTGGGTAAGGTCTTTGGCCCAACCTTTCATTTCTGTGTAGACCGGGGTTACGTGTTTGCTTTCAATATTATAGGGGAGGTGCTGTATTTCTTGGCCTTTGTACTTATAGGCGGTACAGACTTTGATGGTTTTGAATCCACTCAATACGTCGGCTTTCATCATCATAAGTTCGGTTACACCGTTGATTTGGACTGCATATTTAAGAGCAACCAGATCCAACCAACCACATCGTCTGGGCCTACCAGTGGTGGCACCAAATTCGTTTCCAACACGCCCCATGGTCTCACCGTCCTTGTCAAAAAGTTCAGTTGGAAATGGGCCGCTGCCCACACGGGTAGTGTATGCCTTGAAGATTCCCAAGACCCTTTCAATTTTATTGGGAGCCACACCCAAACCGGTACAAGCCCCGGCGGCGGTTGTGTTTGAAGAAGTTACAAACGGATACGTTCCAAAATCAATGTCAAGTAAAGAACCTTGGGCACCTTCGGCGAGAATTTTTTTCCCTTCAGTCTGCGCCTTAAAAATATATTCTTCACTATCAATAAAGGTCAATTTTTTGAGTGTTTCCACACCTTCGCAGAATTCTGCTTCCAGTTCTGCCAGATTGTACTCTATGTCAACATTATAGAAATTGATCATGGACTCGTGCTTGTTGGCAAGGGCCCTGTATTTTTTCTTCCAGTTGTCAAACTCCAAATCACCTACGCGCATTCCGTTACGGCCAGTTTTGTCCATATAGGTGGGTCCAATACCCTTAAGGGTAGAGCCGATTTTGGCCTTTCCTTTGGAGGCCTCAGAAGCAGCATCCAACAAACGGTGGGTGGGTAAAATAAGGTGTGCTTTTCGAGAAATAAGTAGTTTGGATACAAAGTCGATATTGAATTTGCCCAAATTGTCCAGCTCCTTTTTAAAGATTACCGGGTCTATGACCACACCGTTACCCACAATATTGATGGCATTTTCATGGAAAATTCCAGATGGGATGGTGTGTAGAACGTGCTTTATGCCATCAAACTCCAGGGTATGTCCTGCGTTGGGACCTCCTTGAAATCGGGCTATGATATCGTATTCCTTGGTTAATACATCAACAATTTTTCCTTTTCCTTCGTCCCCCCATTGGAGTCCAAGCAATAAATCTACCATGAAATGTTTCGGTTATTCAGTTAGGTTTTCTTCTTTGTTTCGGGTCCCGTAGAAATACAATGAGTGAGTGTTGATCTTGATGTCAAAAACCTCTTCAATAGTCTTTTTGATGGATTGGATACGGGGATCGCAGAATTCAACAACTTCACCAGTGTCTGTTAAAATAACATGGTCGTGTTGGCGATCAAAATAGGATTTTTCGTATTGTGCCTGATTTTTACCAAATTGGTGCTTACGAACCAGCTTGCATTCCAGTAAAAGCTCAATGGTGTTGTACAAGGTGGCACGACTGACGCGGTAATTTTTGGTTTTCATCTTGATGTAGAGGGATTCCACGTCAAAATGATCATCACTGTCATAAATTTCCTGTAAAATGGCGTAGCGTTCAGGGGTTTTGCGGTGTCCCTTTTCCTCAAGAAAGGTGGTGAACACGTTTTTTACAATTTCCTGATTTTTGTTGTTTCCCATGGCTTTCTACCTATGCTAATGCACAAAGGTACAGCTAAAAATTAAATTCTGGTCACTTTGTCAATTCCCTCTACCTGCTTTAAGTTGTCCATCAACTTTTTAATGATGTTGTTGTTTTTTACGACAAGAGTTATTTTTCCTTTAAAGGTACCACCATCGGCCGTAAAATTCAGGTTTCTCATATTCACGTGCATGTTGTCCGAAATGATATTGGTAATATCATTGACCAATCCCAGGTTGTCAATTCCTGTAAGTTGAATGTCCACAGAAAACTCTTCCTGGGTGGAATCAATCCATTTGGCACTGATGATTCGATAGGCATAATTGGATTGGAGCGAAATGGCATTGGGACAGTTCTTTTTGTGCACTTTTATGCCATCGGTCACACTCACAAAGCCAAAAACATCATCACCCGGAATGGGATTACAGCATTGGGAAAGCTTGTAATTCAGTTTTTCTTCCTCTTTCCCAAATACGAGCATGTCGTACTTTGTGGTGATCTCATCCTTATCCACATCCTTGGGAGCAGGTGTCCTTCGGATACGGTTTTTAAAGAAATTAAGGAAAGCATTATGGTATGAGGATGCGAAGTCCTTCAACTTTTCATTGTCAATGACCCCAATACCCACACGATAGAACAAATCCAGACTGGTCTTCAATTTAAAATAAGTGACCAATTTGTTGACCGTATCCTCGTTAAGGTTGATTTTCTGGGATTTGAGTTTTCGGCGAAGAATTTCCTTGCCCTCTTCGGCAACGCTCTTTTTCTCTTCTTTTAGTGAAGATTTAATCTTAGATCTAGCCCTTGCCGTCTGTGCGTAATCCAGCCAGCTTTGGGTAGGTTTGGCCGTTTCCGAAGTAATAATCTCTACCTGATCACCGCTCTGCAGCTCTGAACCTAAGGGCACCAATTTACCGTTCACCTTGGCACCGCGGGTTTTCATACCGATTTCAGTATGGATATGAAAGGCAAAATCAAGTGCTGTCGCTCCTTTGGGCATGGACTTTAATTCGCCTTTGGGGGTAAAGACAAAAATTTCCTTGGAGTATAAGTTAAGCTTGAACTCTTCCACAAAATCCACCGCATTGCCATTGGCACCTTCCAATGCCTCCTGAAGTCGGTTCAACCATTCCTCAATTCCCTGTTCTTTTTGGTCGCCATGCTTGTATTTGAAGTGGGCCGCGTAACCTTTTTCGGCAATTTCATGCATCCGCTCACTTCGTATTTGTACTTCTACCCATTTTCCCTTGGGTCCCATTACGGTAATGTGCAGGGCTTCGTACCCAGTGGATTTTGGAGAGGTAATCCAGTCTCTCAAGCGAATGGGATTGGGGGTAAAATGGTCCGTTACGATGGAATAGATTTTCCAAGCCAGGAACTTTTCGTTCTTTCTGTCTGATTTATAGATGATTCGAATGGCAAATTTGTCATATACCTCATCAAAAGGAATGTTCTGAGCCTTCATTTTCCTTCGGATGGAAAAAATAGACTTCATTCGCCCTTTGATTTGGTAATTGAGCCCTTCCTTGTCCAATGAATTTCGGATGACATCAGAAAACGCTTCAATATAAGCTAGGTTTGCTTCTTCGGTGTCCTCAATTTTAGCCTGAATATCATAGTAGACATCGGGCTCTGTATATTTTAAAGCAAGGTCCTCTAAATGCGTTTTTATATTGTAAAGGCCAATCCTATGGGCCAAAGGCGCATAGATATAAAGCGTTTCGGAGGCGATTTTTACCTGCTTGTGCTCCGGCATGGAATCCATGGTGAGCATATTGTGGTAGCGGTCTGCAATCTTAATAATGATTACCCGTACATCATCATGGAGCGTCAACAGCATTTTCCGGAAATTTTCCGCTTGCTGACTAATATCTTTATCCTTCTTTAGGTGTGCTATCTTGGTAAGGCCATCCACAATTCGAGCTACGGTCTCTCCGAACATGCGCTCGATATCGTCCAGGGTGTAGGGCGTGTCTTCAACTACATCGTGGAGTAGGGCGGAGGCAATGGAAACAGCATCCAAACCAATTTTCGAGGCCACGATCTTGGCCACGGCAATGGGATGGAAAATATATGCTTCCCCCGATTTTCGCCTTTGGTCCTTGTGGGCATCCACGGCCACATCAAAGGCAGAGCGTATCAACTTCTTGTCCTCGTCGGTCAAGGTTTGATAGCTGATGCGAAGCAATTCTTTGTACTGCTTTGCAATCTCCTTGTTCTCTTTTTCAATGGCAGCCTCTGTCATAGCATATTAAATTTACCACAATCTTTATTGGTAAACAACAAAAATTATGCCTTTAGGTTCCTTATGCGTTCTATAAGTGGCGGATGGGAGTAATGCACGAACACATAAGCCGGGTGCGGGGTTAGGTTGCTCAAACTGTTCTTTGATAACTTTTTCAACGAGGTGACCAACGGAGTGGCTGCAAAGGTGGTTTTGGCGAAGTCATCCGCCTGAAACTCAAATTTCCGGGACAAATAGTTCATGGCAAGTCCCGTGATTTCAGAAATGGGGCTATACAAAAGTGCAAATCCTATCAGCCCTGCATGAAAACTGGGTGTGGAGACCCCTATGGCCCTTGAAATCTCCGGATGGTTGATGAACAACGATAGGATGTAGAGCGTAAAACCGGTCAAAGCGAGAGAAACCGTAAGGTTAAAAATAATATGTTTCCGTTTGTAATGTCCCACTTCGTGGGCTAAAACGGCCACAATTTCTTCTTCACTAAGATCATGAATCAAAGTGTCGTACAATGTAATCCGTTTTTCTTTTCCAAAACCTGAAAAATAGGCATTGGCTTTTGTGGAACGCTTGGAGCCATCGATCACAAAAATGTTTTTCAGCTCGAACCCCACCTTTTGGGCGTAATTTTCAATGGCGTTCTTTAAGCTTCCTTCATCCAAAGGAGTTTGTTTATTGAAAAGGGGAACAATGAGCCGACTGTAAAACAGGTTGGTAAAAAGGATGACCACACCGACCATTATCCAGGTATAAATCCAAAAATGGGGTCCCGTCCACTGGTAAAATAAGATAAACAGGGACAAAATGCCTCCGGCAAGAATAGCGGTAAGCACACCTGATTTAATCTTGTCCAAAAGGAACAATTTCTTAGTGGTTTTGTTGAATCCGTAGCGATCCTCTATTACAAAAGTTTTGTAGTAGGAAAAAGGAATGCCCAATAGTCCGCTTCCCAATGTTATGATACCAAAGAACAGCAGAGTCATGGGAATGGTGTCCGCGGTGATGGAACGGGTGATCTGATCAACCCATTCAAACCCGCCAAACCACAAAAAACAAATGGTGAGGATAAGTGAAAAACCATCGGAAACCAAGCCAAAACGATAGTTGGTCAGCTTGTATTCCTGGGATTTTTGGTACTCTTCATCATCAAAAACGTCATTAAGTTCTGAGGGAACGGTGGATTTGAATCGTTTCGCATTCAAATATTCCAGCACTTGATGGATTAAGTACTGCACCACCAAAATAATTAGGATAATATAGAACAAGTAGTTTTTTTCCATAGCTTAAAATCCGCGTTGCCGCTTCGCCTCAAATATAAGTATTGCCGCCGATACGGAAACGTTCATGGAGTCGATTTCACCCTGCATCGGTATAATTAGGTTCTGGTCGGAATTCTGGAGCCAATCCTCCGTAAGCCCGACTGACTCAGTACCCACAACAATAGCGGTGGCACCTTTAAAATCGCATTCAGTGTAATTTTTTGAGGCCGTAAGCGCGGCACAATTGATTTTGATCTGATGTTGCTTCAAGAAACCGATGATTTCGTCAGAACTACCCATTCCTATTTGATTGGTGAACACGCAGCCCACACTGGATCGAATGATATTTGGGTTGTATAGGTCCGACTTTGGGTTGGCAATCAAGACGGCATCAACAGCCGCAGCATCGGCAGTTCTTAGCAAAGCGCCTACATTCCCGGGCTTTTCTGGGGCTTCCGCGACCAAAACCAAAGGGTTTTCAGTTGTGAACCGGATATTTTCCAAAGCGTGGTTTTTTCCTTTGACGATGGCTAAAATACCTTCGGTAGTTTCCCGATAGGCTACTTTTTCATAAACCTGTTTTGAAACCTGAATGATTTCAGCATTGAAATTTTTTGAAATTGGATTAAAGTCCTGCTGGGGTAATATCTCAGGACAATAGAGCAGGACATCAAAGGTATACCCACCTTTTTGAGCCAATTCCAGTTCGCGTTGCCCTTCTAAAACAAAGAGCCCGGTCTTTCTTCGCTCCCTGGATTTTTCCTTAAGCTGTAATAATTTTTTGACCAATGGATTTTGGACACTGCTTATGATTTTGGCTTCCATACAAATCAAAAATAGAGATTCCTGTAATTTAAAAAAGGAGTTTTCGACCAAGTGACAAATTTGATTTCATGAAAAAAATAACCATCATTTTATTGACATTGGCCATTGGGGCCTGTAAACCTAATCCTAAAAAAGAAGAAACCCAACAAGCTGTCCAAGAGAAAGCCGAAGAAACTAAACCACCATATCCTGAAGCTTTGTCCAAAGTTTTTGATGCCCATGGCGGATTAGAGCAATGGAGGAAGCAACGTACTTTGAGTTTTGTGCTGCCCAATCCTGAGAACCCTGAAACCCACACGGTGGACCTTTGGTCCAGAAAGGACAGGGTTGACACCAAGCAATATACGATGGGGTATGATGGCAAAGAAATTTGGCTTTTGGATCCCGATGAAAACTATAAAGGAAATGCGGCCTTTTACCATAACGTAATGTACTATTTTTACGGAATGCCCTTTTTGCTTTCAGACAATGGTATTACATACAGTGAAACGCAAGACTTAATTTTTGAGGGGAAAAGTTACCCTGGTATACATATAAGCTTTAAAACTGGAGTGGGTGCTTCCTCCAAGGACGAGTATATACTTCATTTTGACCCAGAGACTCATCAAATGGCTTGGTTGGGTTATACAGTGACCTATGGAAGTGGTGAAAAATCCGATAATGTGAGGTGGGTTCGATATAACGATTGGCAAACCTTAAATGGGGTTGTGCTACCAAAGTCCATCACATGGTATAATTACCAGGGTCGTGATATTTTAGACCCAAGGGAAACGGCTTCATTTGAAGAAGCTGCTGTAAGTACCACACCAAAACCTAATGGTTTTTATACCAAACCTGAAGGTGGATTGGTTGTGGAACCAAAAGCAAATTAATTGAAAAAGGAAATTTTATTAAGAGCGGCGTTCCAAAGAACGCCGCTCACTTTTTTATTTGCCCTCTCTTTCGTATTTGCCCATATACCGTTTCCACAATTCGGTTTGATGGGTTTCCAAGGAAATGTCCCGTCCATCAATAAAGGCTTTGGAGAGCCGGTTGGTACGCATATCCAAGGCATCCCCCTCTGAAATGAACAAGGTGGCACTTTTACCAATTTCCAGTGTGCCGTAGTTGGAGTCGATACCCAAAATTTTGGCGGTGTTTCCCGTGATTAGTTGCAAAGCTGTTTCTTTATCCATTCCTTGACCAACCACCTGACCGGCGTAAAAAGCCAAGTTTCGCGTTTGAAAATTGGCCATGGACTCGTTTTGCAATCCGACCAATAAACCAGCATCTACCAGTAGCTTTGGCAATTTATACGGAAAATCATAGTCATCGTCATCAAATTTGGGCAAAGCATGGGTTTCACTTACCAAGACAGCAATGTTGTGCCCTTTTAGGAAATCTGTGATTTTATGGGCACGGTACCCGCCCACAATGACAATATGTTGAATTCCTGCTTTCTCAGCCAGGGTTACCGCATCAATCATTTCCTTTTCACCATTGGTATGAATATACAACCGTTGGGAACCATCAAACAAACCTTGCATGGCCGCAAAGGGCAAATTCAGCTCTTTGGAAGCTGTCTTACCATATGCTTTGGCATTTTCCACAAAGGTTTTAACTTCATCTACCTGCTCCTTATATTTTTTATTGGGGATAAAGGCATTAGGTTCGCCCTGCCAAGTGTTCCCCTTTCTAAAAAGTGCAGGCCAATTCATATGGATGCCGTCATCGGTTTTAACGGCTGCATCCTCCCAATTCCAAGCATCAAACTGGACAATGGATGAGGTTCCTGAGATTCTTCCGCCCTGCGGCGTGGCCTGTCCCAATAGCACGCCATTGGGACGCATGCTTTCCACAACCTTCGATTCTGCATTGTATGCAATAAGACTGCGTACATTTGGAATCATATCACCAATTTCATCTTGGTCATCACTGGCCCTAACGGCATCAACTTCTACCAATCCCAATGATTTTGAAGGAGCTATAAAACCTGGATATACGTGTTTTCCTTCTGCATTGATCATAGTGCCTATGGTGGGTGACATAAGGTCTGCTCCAATCGCAGTTATTTTTCCATCCACAAAAATGATGGTGCAATTTTCTATGACTTCTCCATTCCCAATGTGGGCCGTTGCCCCAAAAATGGCAACTTGTTCTGTTTGGGGTGGAGCAGGGGTCTGTTGCGCTTGAACTGAAACCCCAAATACGA
Source organism: Muricauda sp. MAR_2010_75 (assembly GCF_000745185.1). Classification (NCBI taxonomy): domain Bacteria; kingdom Pseudomonadati; phylum Bacteroidota; class Flavobacteriia; order Flavobacteriales; family Flavobacteriaceae; genus Allomuricauda; species Allomuricauda sp. MAR_2010_75. The sequence goes on along the minus strand of NZ_JQNJ01000001.1, from coordinate 167,512 downwards.
GTAGTATGATTAAAAATATTTTTTTCATGACTTGTTTTTTAAAGGGTTTCACATTCAAATCGTTCTTTTTTGTTCTGGACCGGGGTTTGGGTCTTTGCCCCGTTTTCCTTTTCACTCAACATCATGTTGATGAGTTTATTTCGCTCATTCTGAACAGATTCACGTAGCATTTTATCCTTTTCCAAATCAAAATAAACGGCGCCTTCAATTAGGGTCTTCTCGGCTTTGGCATATACCGAGAGCGGATGGTCGCTCCACAACACCAAATCGGCATCCTTGCCTTCTTCTACGGTTCCTACCCGGTCATCGATATGCAACAGTTTAGCCGGATTCAGGGTTACCATTTTCCAGGCTTCCAATTCGGACATGCCTCCGTATTTCACGGTTTTTCCAGCCTCTTGGTTCAATCTACGGGACATTTCGGCATCGTCACTGTTGATGGCCACGGTAACCCCTTGACTGCTCATAATGGCTGCGTTGTAGGGAATGGCATCGTTGACTTCAAACTTATAAGCCCACCAATCGCTGAAGGTGGAACCGCCCACACCGTGCTCTGCCATTTTATCGGCCACTTTGTAACCTTCCAAAATGTGGGTAAAGGTATTTACAGTAAAATTGAATTTCTCCGCCACCTTCATCATCATGTTGATTTCACTTTGCACGTAGGAGTGACAGCTGATAAAGCGTTCACCATTCAAAATTTCTGCCAAAACTTCCATTTCCTCATCATAGCGATAGGGTTGTCCACTTTTCTTTTTGGCATCGTATTCCTTGGCACGCTGGAAATAATTTGTGTAGACCTGTTCTACACCCATTCGGGTTTGTGGAAAACGGGAAACACTGCCCCAATTGGACTGCTTTACATTCTCACCCAGAGCGAATTTTATGAACTTGGGTGAACTGGGGAAAATCAACCCATCAGAATTTTCACCCCATTTCAATCGTAAGATGGCAGAACGACCACCAATGGGGTTGGCCGAACCATGCAAAAGTTGAATGGTGGTAACGCCACCTGCCAAGTTTCGGTAGATGTTCATATCCTCTGGGTCAATGGCGTCCTTCATCCGAACTTCTGCGGAGGAGTTATGACCTGCTTCGTTGATGGTGACCGCGGCAATGTGAGAATGTTCATCAATGATACCAGCGGTAAGATGCTTTCCAGTAGCATCTACTGTAGTAGCTCCACTGGCATTGAGTCCTTTCCCCACTTTTGAAATTTTTCCATTTTTCACAAGTACATCCGTGTTTTCCAAAATGCTAGTACCTGTCCAAACAGTGGCATTTTTAAAGAGGATGTTTTCCTGCTTGGGTTTGGTTTTATAGCCATAACCCACATTCGGATAAGAGAGTGCCATCAACTTTGGTTTCCCGGAAGTGCTCTGTTTTGATTTTTCTTCAAACGGGGCTGTTTTGGTCAGATTTGCAGTAGCTTCGGTTCCATTAGAAAGTACCACCTTGGCCACAATATTTTCAGAAGTGGGAAGCACTTGGGCAATTAGACGATAAGAAGTGGTCTCATTTTCTGAAAAGGCCAAATTCAACCAATCTGCACTATAATCAATTTTGGATTCCAGTTTTTCGTTTCCTTTTTTGACTTCAAGCTTTGGTTTGTTGACCTCACCGGTAATGGAAACCACAAAGGTTTGACCGTTAACCGAGAGATTGTAGTCGCCACGGATGTCTTTCTGGTCTTTGGACTGAATTACATTTTTGGAACCTTGCACCCAGTTTTCGTAAAGTGTGGTTTCTTTATCAAAAATATCCCCAGATGCAATCAAGAAGTTAGCTTGACTACCGGGCTTTAAGGAACCAATTTCGGAAGATTTACCTAAGATTGACGCAGGAGTGGTGGTAAGCGCTTCCAATGCTTTGCTTTTGGAAAGTCCATACGAAATAGCCTTTTGTAATTTTGATGTAAGGTCGGAAGGTGACTTTAAATCATGCAGGGTGAATGAAAACTCAACACCATTGTCTTCCAAGACCTTTGGATTGGATGGAGCCAAATTCCAATGTCTCATGTCTTTTAGGGAGACATATTGGGCTTCATACGGATTGGACACATCGTAAGCATCGGGGAAATTTACGGGCACAATCAATTTGGCATTGGTTGCTTTAATATCCTGAATGCGTTCGTATTCGTCACCTCCGGCCAAAATAGCATATTGTATTCCAAATTGGTCGCCAATTTTATCGGCACGTAGGACATTTCCATTTTCGCCAGCGGCAAAAATTTGAGTAAGCCCTTTGTTGGCAATTAAAGCTTCCAGAGAAAGGTCTTTGGTGTCCACATTGCCCTTGCTGTACCAATCCATATCATAATACAATTGACGCATTAAGGCGATGGCTCCCATAATGGAAGTTGGATAGGATTGGGTTTTTGCGATGCTCTTATCAAAAGAAAAGTACTGGGCAGATTTATCCTCTAGGATACGTTGGGCCTCGCTGCCCTCATCGTTCAAGGCAACCAATACTCCGGTTCCGCGAGCTATCCCATCCTGGATATGTGCATTCATCACACCGAAACCAGCCTTTCTAAGTTCTTCGGCCTTCTTGGCATCATAGGAAAAATTGGCCAGCGCATTGTTTTCGGGCATGATGTGGTCATTCCAATAATACCCTTCCCGAGTGGGTTCATATTGCGAAGATCTACCTTGAGCGTCTGCTTTTTCAGGCTTTTTTACCCCAAAATCAGAAAACACGTCAATAAAAGAAGGGTATATGAACTTTCCTTCCAAGTCTTCAACAACAGCATTTTTAGGAATGGTAACCGATTTTCCAGCCTGAACCACTTTTCCATTTTGAATGAGTAGCGCTCCATTTTGTATGACCTCAGTAGGAGTTACGTAAATTTTGGCATTGGTGAATGCCCGGTAATTGTTGTTTTTGGCTTTTACCCCATCGTTTTTTGGAAAATACTCCTGCGCGAACAGGGAAGCACTTCCTAAAAATAGGATCAGAGCCGTTAGTTTAAGTTTCATATATCCAGTATTGAATTAGTCGGACTAAAGGTAACGGAAGTGTGAGTTTTGCACAAGTTGGATTTACCCTCCTTTTTTATGGTGGTTGATCATAAGTCCAACCACGGAGTGATAGCTTTGAATCCCCTCTTTTTGATTGTTCACTTTTAAAAAGGTGTTGAAGATGGCTTTGAACAATGGCTCCATGGGATTTTGATAACTTTCCCAGAAACTTCGCAATTCTTGGTAGTTTTTTTTGACCCCGGGATGCAATTGGGCAATGATTTCCTTTGATTTGGCTTCATCTTTTCTTGCTAAGTCAGAAAGGCAATATCCCAAGGCATGATTGTAGGCTGAATATTTAAAAAAGATGTCGTCACTGTTGGAAGTCACTAAAAATCCTATAAAATTGGTGGCATCTTCAGCAGAATAGCCCAATTGGTGACCCACCTCATGCCCACTCACGGCAGGCAATCTAAAAAAAGGCATAATACCGTTCACTTGGGCTTCGTTGGTAAACGGATTCAAATATCCTCCATAGCCCATATAGGTTAGGGGAATACTGTAAATGGATGATTTTAGACTATGGTTTTGGTATTGAAAATCAGGATAATCCTTTTGTAGTTTCAGATAACCCTCTTCTGTTTTTTGAAAAATTTCCCTTCGAATATAGGGTGCTTCCACAGCCACTAAACTATCGCCGGTAATTTGCATTTGATAGGTATTGGTTCTTTCGGTAAGGTATTCAGAAAAGTCAATCAGTTCCTCCAACGTATACTCTTTTTCAATACCCAATTTCCAAGTTATGGGCTGGCGGTAATAGTTCATGCCCCATAACAGATGAAAGGCAAAATAGGCGATTGAAAGAACCACAACAATATCCTTTAAAAAAAACAAGGGTCTTACTTTGATGGATTTCCAATGCTTGTACAAATGTCGAATTGTAAGAATGACCAAGACGGTATAGAGCAAATCCCCAACTGAAAATGGAATCCAACCCAACAGAAATCGCAATGTCTTTGAAATAATAGGGTAAAGGCCATTGCTATAGTAGTTCTCCACAACATTGGGATAGCTCCCCACCCATTTCACCAATAGGATTTGTAAGGGTAGGGCAAGCGCAATGCTAGTTTTGGTTTTCTGTCCCATTGTTCAGCGGTTCAGCCATAAAAAAAGCCGCACGGAAAAGTACGGCTTTTTCTATGTTTACTCAATTAGGATTATTCTTGGATTCCTGTAATTTCCAAATCAAAAGTAAGATTAGCATTAGGAGGAATTGGCCCACTGCCTTGTGCACCGTAGCCCAAATGTGGTGGGATGAACAACCTTACTTTGTCACCCACTTTCATGCTTTGAAGACCTTCCTTAAAACCAGGAATTAAGTTGGCCTGGGGACCATATAACATGGGAACTGGAGTATAGCCTCCTCGGTCTCTTAGTCCTGGATTCAATTGGTTGAACTTTTCCGCAACCTCTTGAATGTTACTTTCAAGCAATTCGCCACTGGGTAAATAAACGGCATAATTGACCAATACTTGTTGTCCTTCTATAGGTTGTTCGCCTTCGCCTTTAACTAATGAAAAAATTCTCAAACCTGTTGATGTTTCTTCGGCTTCTTCCTTTTGCTGGGCAAATTCGGCAAGCAAGTCCTCTTTCATTTTTTTGAACGCTGCTTCCGCTAACTTGGCCTCTTCAAAATAATCACTCATCACCTGAACGGCATCAAAGTTTTTAGCCTCTTTGCCATTACGAACAATTTCTACTTTGTTCATGACCACAGGAACTTTGGGTTTGTCACCCGGTACTGTTTCCACATTGGCGATTGAATCGACCACATCCATTCCTTGAACCACTTCACCAAAGACAGTATGCTTGCCGTTAAGCCAAGGTGTTGCCTTGTGGGTGATAAAGAATTGACTGGTGTTGGTCTTTGGGCCCCGGTTGGCCATGGAAAGGATTCCTTTTTTGGAGTGCAACAAAGAATCGTTGAATTCGTCTTTGAAGGTGTACCCAATATTTCCGCTTCCTGTGCCTGATGGGTCTCCCCCTTGGATCATAAAGTCTTTGATGACCCGGTGAAAGGCTACCCCATCGTAGAACTTCTTTTCTTTGTATTCATCGCTCACAAACGGGCTGTTGCCTTCGGCCAGCGATACAAAATTGGCGACGGTCACAGGGGTTTTTTCATATTCCAATTTCACAATAATGTCTCCTTTGGTGGTTTGGATATCGGCAAAGATACCATCGCCCAATTCGGCATACTTGCTGGATTTACATCCAAAAAGAACCATGGAAAACAATGTGATCAGTAATAGGGATTGTTTCATTTGTCTATGCGTTTTAATTTATACTGTCTTTATTAATAATGATTGTGTGGAGTTCCACTGATGATTTTATGGGAGTCCGCGGCGCTATGGCATTATTGTCCCCTTGATAACCGTATGCTTGCAATGAAGGGAACACAAAAGTGGCCTTTTCGCTTATTTTAAGCAATTTCACCGCATTTTGCAGCCCTGGAAATAGTTGCTGTTTGTCCACCACATGCGATGTTGGTCCAATTTCCTCCGCACTGTAAATGGTATCATTGTTCAATGACATAACATTGTACGAGAACAAAATTTGGTCATTTGTTTGCGGCAAATAGGTGGCCGTATCGTTTTTGGTTTCAAAATAGTACCAAAACCCATTGGGACTCGTCAAATACGCGTGAATTGTATCCTTGGCAATCAATTCCTGAATTAATTTCTCCTCTTTGGCCAACAACGCTTTGTTCCTTTCCACGGATTCCTTAAAAAAGCTTCCGGATTTTACCTCCACGGGTCTGCGGGGTTCTGGGCCTCCACAGCTCAAGTAAAACAATGCCAATAAAAGAATCAGGACTGGTCTCATGGATTCAATTCACTTTTATAGTTTTTCAAGATGGTATTGAAACGTTCCACCGTTTCCGTCATGGATAGGTCACTTTTTCCACCGGCAGCGTTGTCATGTCCACCGCCATCAAAATGTTCACGTGCAAACTTGTTTACGGAGAAATCTCCAACGGAACGCAATGAAATCTTGATGATGCCCTCTTCCTTGTTTTCAATAAAAATCAAGGCAAAAATAATGCCTTCCAGTGTTAAACCATAGTTTACGAACCCCTCCGTGTCCCCTTTTTTAAAATCGTGCTGGTCCAATTCCTCTTGGGTCAAGGTGATATAAGCCGTTCTGTATTCTGGTAGAATCACCATATTGCTGAGTGCAACGCCCAACAAGTGCAGGCGTGAAGGCGAATTGGTATCAAAAACCTGACGGTGGATTTCCATGTTATCCGCTCCTTTGTCAATTAGGTCGGCCACCACCCGATGGGTCTGACTTGAAGTGGAGCGATACTTAAATGAACCTGTATCCGTCATAATGCCCGCGTACAGGTTGGTGGCAATGTCGGCCGTAATGGTATCGTTATGCCCTAAATACCCAATGAAATTATAGACCATTTCACAGGTGGAACTCATGGATACATCAGAATAGGTCACCTTGGCATAATCATGCGGTTGTTGATGATGGTCGATCATAATAAAATCTGCTTGTTTTTCTTTCAAAACAGATTCCATTTGGCCAGTTCGGGACAAATCATTGAAATCCAATGTAAAAATTACCGATGCTTCGTCCAGAAGTTTTTTTGCCTCTTGGTTCTCCCATTCAAAATTGATGACCTCTTGGTTTCCGGGCATCCACTTTAAAAATTTTGGATAATCATTAGGGGAGACCACATGGGCCGTTTGCCCAATTCCCTTTAAAAAACCACAAAGGCCCAAGCAAGCGCCCATGGCATCACCATCGGGGTTTTTATGGGGTACAATTACGATTTTTTGAGGCTGGGAAAGAATCGACTTAACTGTCGTGATATCCGCTAAATTCATGCGGCCAAATATACAATAATATAATATAGAGGTAACTTGTCGTGCCCTATTTTTGTTTTTCGAAAAATCATGGGAATGAGACTTTTTTCCTTTTTATTGTGCACGATTGTGCTCTTTTTGGGATGCAAACCGAAAAATAGTCCAACGAATGCCACTTTTGTAGTGGCCTTTGGTTCTTGTAATATGTCTCAGGAGCCGAACCCATTTTGGGATGATATTTTGGCGGCAAAACCGGATGTTTGGATTTGGGGTGGCGATATCGTCTATGCGGATACGGATAATATTGAAAGATTAAGGGCCATATATGCCCAACAGGATACGGTTAAGGGCTATGCGGCATTGAAGGCAGAGGTTCCTATTATAGGTACTTGGGATGATCACGATTTTGGGGTCAATGATGGCGGTGCTGAGTTTGCTGTGAAAAAGGAAAGCCTGCAGGTGTTTTTGGATTTTATGGGGGCGCCCAAAGATAGTGAGCGAAGGAGTCAAGAAGGGGTTTATACTTCGCATGACTATGAAACCCCCGAGGGAAAAGTTAAAATCTTGATTTTGGACACGCGTTATTTTAGAAGCGAATTGGTGAGGGACGAAAACCCTGACCGAAGATACAAACCCAACAGGGATGAAGAGGCTACGGTTCTTGGTGAAGGGCAGTGGAAGTGGTTGCAAACAGAATTGAACAATTCTGATGCCGATTTTAATCTGATTATGTCCAGTATCCAGTTTTTATCAGGAGAGCATGGATTTGAAACTTGGGGCAATTTTCCCAAGGAAGTGGAAAAGCTTGAAAATATGATTGTGGACTCCAAAGCAAAGGGGGTGATGGTCTTATCGGGAGACCGACATATCTCCGAGTTTTCTAAAAAAGTACTTCCCGGTATGCCCTATCCATTGATTGACTTCACCAGTAGTGGCCTCACCCATTCGTATTTTAGTTTTAGTGGAGAACCGAATCGGTATCGGGTAGGGGAGGTGGTTTCCAGTAAAAGCTATGGAACCATTACCATAAATTTTAAAAATAAAAAAGTCGATTTTAAGATAATGGGTGATGATGGGGTGGTCTTACAGGGATTAAAACAGACCTATTAAGCCTTGCCCGTTATGTGAAAAAGCGTACTTTTGCGCAAAATTTAAAGTAAATGACTGGAAATAGAACGTTTACCATGATCAAGCCCGATGCCGTTGAGAATGGGTACATTGGTGCGATTTTGGAAAAAATAACGGCTGCTGGATTCAAGATTGTAGCCATGAAGTACACACAGTTGAGCAAAAGGGATGCCGAGGAATTCTATGCCATCCACAAAGAGCGTCCATTTTTTGGGGAGTTGGTAGAATTTATGACCCGTGGCCCCATTGTAGCTGCCATTTTGGAAAAAGACAACGCCGTTGATGATTTTAGAGCATTGATCGGTGCTACCAACCCAGCCGAAGCTGCTGAAGGTACCATCCGTAAATTATACGCAAATGACATCGCAGAGAATGCTGTTCACGGTTCTGACAGCGATGATAATGCAGCCATAGAAGGTGCTTTCCATTTTTCAGGAAGGGAAGTATTTTAATTGAAAATGAAAATTATAGGGAAAGCCACTCAATTTGAGTGGCTTTTTTTATCCCATACCTCCTGCCTGTCTAGAAGGTAGGAAGTGTGGAATTTTACACTAATAAATGGTCATACTATTACTATCAATTGCAAATGTTGGTTCCCCCCGCGTCCTCAATGGTCCATCCATAATCATTGACCAATAAATCGCGAGCATCTTGGGTCATTTGTGAACTACAATATTGAATTCCTTGGGCACCCAAAGCAATATTATAAGGTCCATTATTATTGCTCACAAATGTAACCCACCCTTCCAGCGTAGCTGCATAGTTGTTTGGCGACATCCCCGAATTTTTAAAAAAATCAGTCATTCCATTGTTAATTTGTGTTACACTACCAATATCCCAACCACCTAGATTTTGATTAAAGGAATCTGCAGAATTAAATATTCTATACATGTCGATAACGTTGCCAGTATCCCAATGACTAATATCTTGATTAAAGGAATCCGCATCCAAGAACATACCGGACATGTCGATAACATTCACAGTATTCCATTCACTTATATCTTGATTAAAGGAAGAAGCTACTGCAAACATCAAGCCCATTGTTTCCACATTGCCAACATTCCAATTCCCGATATCTTGATTGAATGATGTGGCTAATTGAAACATACCGGTCATATCAATTACACTTGAAACATCCCAACCCTCAATATTTTGGTTGAAGGATGTTGCATAGGCAAACATGCCGCTCATATCGAGTACGTTAGAGACATTCCAACTCCCAATATTATGATTGAACATGGTGCTACGGAACATGTTTTCCATATTAGTTACATTACCCACATTCCAATTTCCAATGTCTTGATTAAACATACTTGCTGAATAAAACATATGGGACATATCGGTGACGTTACCAACATTCCACCCGCTGATATTGCTGTTAAAGGTTCTTGCATTATAGAACATATATGACATATCGGTGACGTTGCTTACGTTCCACTCACTAAGATCACTATTTAAGTAATAAGCATGATGAAACATGTATGACATATCGGTGACATTACTCACATCCCATTGACTTAAATCCCCATTAATCTTATTATTTGTGGCAACTGGAGAATAAAACATATAGGACATATCTGCTACTTGTGAAAGATTGGGAGCATCTTCAGCATTGATTTGTAGGTTTAAACAGAACTCAAAAGATCGCTGCATGCTCTCCCACTCAATAAATCCCCATTGTTCTACAGATTTAATGCTGGTATTTGAAGCATCATCTTGATACATGGCAATAGTAGGGAAATCACCCAGTATAGCTACAGTATGAATTCCTTGGTTGACATAGGTATGTTGAATATATGTATTGTCAGTAATGTTTTCTACCGTACCATCTCCCCAATTGATATTAAAATTATAATTGTAACCTGGATTCAGCCCAATTCTGATAGATTCGTTGGCGATAGTAGTTTCCCAAGTGGTCACGAAAGAGGCAGGGTCATTCGGGTTAGCTTCGACCACCTCAGTTACATTGACCATTACAGGAACTGTAACCGCTTCATTGGTGCCATCATCTACCGCTACCGTAATTTCATGAAACTGCGCCGCCTCAAAGTCTAGATTTTGCCCATCTGCGAGACTCAGTTCGCCTGATTCAGTTATTTCGAACAGGTTGTTCTCGTCCTCGGTAATGGAGAAGACTAGTTGATTGTTCTCAGGATCACTGGCCACTACAGTTCCTATCACATGGGTATCATCTATATCCTCGGGCACTTCAAATTCGAGTCCTGTAACAAATTCTGGGGCCTCATTGACATTTTGAACCATTATGGTTATTGTGGTGTCAGTGCTGTTATTTCCGTCTGATACATTTACTGTAATGGTATGTTCTTCTTTTTCCTCAAAGTCTAACATCTGACCCTCCATCAAGCTGAGGTCACCGCTCTCGGTAATTTCAAACAGGTCACTGTCATTTTCAGAAATGGTAAAAATGAGATTATCTCCTTCCGGGTCGGTTGCATCTACGGCACCTATTACAGTGGTATGGAGAATATCTTCGGTCGCGTCAAAGGTCTGATTCTCAATTTCTGGGGCTAGGTTTTCTGTATCAACTTTTACCACATTGATGGTGATGTCGGCTTCTGCACTAACCGTCCCATCCGAGACACTTACCTTGAGGTTGCGCCGGGAGGCTGTGGCAAAGTCCAAGCTCCTGCCCTGGACAAGGCTGAGGGCACCTTCATCGGTAATCTCAAAAAAATCATCACTGTTCTTGGCTATGCTAAAGCTGAGCGCATCGTCATCTTCATCAGTAGCTTTTACCATTCCAATAGTTTTAGTATCACTTATGGACTCGCTGGCACTAAAGTTCTGTGCCTTGATTACTGGTGGGTTGTTTTCCGATAGTTCTGCACTTTCTTCCTTGTCACAAGCTAGAATTGCTAGTGAAAGAAGAATCAAATAAAGTAGGTTTTTCATTTTCATCCTTTTTGGTTTTTAATTACACGATTGTAATAAACACCTATTTAGATGAGGTTTTAAGGAAGGATTGACGGATGGTCTATATGAATTGATACTTTATGTAAGCTGATTACAAAACAGGAACTACGATTGGGATTGACAGATACCCGTTATGACTTGATAGATGGATTTTTTTTGTTGGAGAAAAGTAGCATTTCCTGACTTCCTGTTTTTGGTGTAATGGTTCCAACGTTTTGCAAGCCAATTTTTTCAAGTAATCTGCATGATTTTCCATTGGTTGGCAATACAATGGCAAAAACACATTCGAGTTTTAGTGCAGACTCAGCATGGTTCATTAAGGCATTGCAGGCTTCCAACATCAATCCTTGACCTTCAAATTCCTGAAGTAGTGCAAAACCAATGTCAGGATGGTCCAAATAATCACGCTGCAAAAATCCGCAGAGTCCTATGGGAGAAAGAGTAGGTTTTAAACAAATTTTATAGAGTCCAAAGCCATTCTTTTCATAAGAACCGATTAGACTATCGTCAATATAGGTCAAGGCCTGTTTCTTTGTTTTTACGCCTTTGTCACCAATAAATTTTAGCCAGGTAGCACTGTTCAGTAACTGGAAGATAAAATCAGCATCGTCGCGGTCTGCTTTCGCAATATGCAGCCGCTCGGTCTTTAGGATGGTTTTCACAGCATTTTGGAATACAAAGATTTAACGGAGCACCAATTTCTTCACCAATTCCCGGCCCAATTCTTCATTGATCATGGAAATGATTTTGGTCTTGCCCAAACTCAATTCTTCCCGGAGTACCGAAGACGAGAGGGAAACAAATAATGTCTCATTTTTAAGCTCAACGCCAGTGGTGTAGTTGTTCACCCCATTCCCCATCAAATTGGCCCACGCTTCCCGCGCATCTACCTTGTCCATACCTTTTTGGAGCTTATTTTCTTTGATGAATTCGTTCAACGCTTCGCTTAAAGGTAAATTGGAATTTTGTCGTTTGGCCATTATTTTGGGATTTTAATGGGTTCAAATCGCTTGTAGAAATAGGTGATTCCTTCTTGGTTGATAACAGCAAACGAAGTGGAATCCAACTTAACCAAAGTCTCTTCCCAATCGCTAAAATCGTTCTGATAGTGCATAGCAAAACCATTGCTCACCTCAGTGACCGAAAATTTCTCGGTATCGTTGGAAGTGGTGTAACTGCCATCAAACTTGGGCTGCATTTTTTTCCGATAACCTTCGTTTCCCTTCAGTTGAATAAAATCAATGCTGGGGTTAATCCCATATTCTTTTACACTGCCATCGGGGAACACCACCTCATCAATTTCCCAATAACCGTTCAAACAATGAAGGTCTGCTTCGGCTACCGAGGTTTTCTTGCAGCCCATAACCATCAAAATCAGCAAAAAGGGAAGAATTCGAGACATATTACAAGGTAAAGATTTTATAGCTCTGGTGAATGGTTTTAACAACATTTTCCGTGCGTTCAGCATGGGTATCACTAATAAAAATTTGTCCAAAATTCTCATTTTTCACCAACCCAACAATATGAGAGACCCGGTTCTCATCAAGCTTATCAAAAATATCATCCAACAACAAAATGGGAGTGGTACTTGCCAATTCTTTGATAAAGTGGAACTGCGCCAGTTTCAGCGCGATCAAAAACGACTTTTGCTGTCCCTGGCTTCCAAATTTTTTAATGGGATGTCCCGCAATGGTAAAGTTCAAATCGTCTTTATGGATACCCGCCGAAGTATATTGCAAAGCCCTGTCCTTATCCACATTGCTTTCCAATAGCTTTAAAAGGTTTCCTTCGGAAAGTTGGCTGTCGTAGGATAGCATGATTTCCTCGTTTTTGTCCGAAATATGGGCATACTGCTCTTGGAAAATCGGGACAAAAGAGGCAATGAAGGCTGTTCGTTTTTTATGGATTTCCGTTCCCAGAAGGTGCAACTGCTCATTGTAAATGGCCAAGGTGTTCGGGTCGAAGGTATGGTTGGCCACAAAATACTTCAGTAACGAATTGCGCTGCACCAGCACTTTGTTGTATTTGATAAGGGCCTGCAAATAGGCTTTGTCTGACTGCGAAATGACCCCATCCATGAATTTTCGTCGCGTATCGCTTCCCTCAAGGATAAGGTCACGATCCGAAGGTGAGATGATGACCAAAGGTAAAAATCCAATGTGTTCGGAGAACTTTTCATAGGCCTTTCCGTTGCGTTTAATGACCTTTTTGGTGCCTTTTTTAAAGCTGCAGAGTATTTTTTCGGTCCGTTCTTCCTTTTCAAATTCCCCTTCCACCACAAAAAAATCGGTATCGTGTTTTATGTTTTGGGTAGATACCGGATTAAAATAGCTCTTGCCAAAACAAAGGTGGTAAATGGCGTCCAAAATGTTGGTCTTTCCCACACCATTATCGCCCACAAGACAGTTGATCACAGGGTCAAAATCCAGCGACTTGGAATCAAAATTTTTGTAATTGACTAAAGATAAATGCCTTAAAAACATAAAAAGTTGATGGAACTACGTGATTTTTAGGGTTTGGCAATCGATTAAAGATTCCAAAAATAACGAATAAATTGCCTTTTGGTTTTGGATAAAAACTTTATTTTTGCGCGACCAATTAAATGACGCATGGCAACATACAAGAAGAGAGGCTTTAAGCCAAAAAATAAGGCTGAAGAGGCTCAAGTTGAAGAACATGACAGTACAACCGCCGAGGTTTTCCATACCTTGGACGAGAGTGCTTCCAAGACTGAAGCGTGGGTTCAGAAGAACCAAAATTATATTTTGGGAGTAATTGGGGCCGTAGCCATTGGGGTGTTGGCCTACTTGGCGTACCACCAATTCATTCAGAAACCAAAAGAGGCCTCTGCGGCCAACGAGCTTTTCTATCCACAACAATATTTTGACCAAGCTTTGGCCAGTGAGACCGCCAAGGATTCCTTGTTTACTTTGGCATTGAATGGCGCTGAAGGGAAATATGGATTTTTGGACATTATTGAGGAATACAGCGGTACCAAAGCAGCCAATTTGGCGGAATATTCTGCGGGAATGACCTATTTGAACCTTCAGCAGTATGGTGAAGCAATTTCCCATTTGGAGAATTTTTCATCGGATGATGCCATTATGGGCGCCATGGCCAAAGGAGGAATCGGTGATGCATTCTCACAGTTAAACCAGCCTGAAGATGCTTTGGACTACTACGAAAAAGCAATTGCCCATAGCGATAATGAATTCACTACGCCCAGATTTTTGTACAAAGCAGGGGTGGTTGCCATGGAAATGGACCAGAAAGAAAAGGCATTGGGGTATTTTGAACGTATCAAGGAAGAATATCCAAAATCCCCTGAGGGCATCGGTATCGATGGTCTTATTGGATTGGCCCAAAACTAAACTATGGCCACCGAGAACAAGAATTTATCTGTTTACGATAAGACTAAAATCCCAAATGCGAAGGACCTTCGGTTTGGGATTGTTGTTTCTGAATGGAATGGCGAGATTACTTCAGCGCTTGCACAAGGTGCTTACGATACTTTAATTGATTGTGGAGCCAGGGCAGAAAATATCCTTAAATGGGATGTTCCGGGCAGTTTTGAACTCATCTTCGGAAGCAAAAAAATGATCAAGACCCAAAAAGTGGATGCAATCATTGCCATTGGAAGCGTAATCCGAGGAGAGACCAGTCATTTCGATTTTGTCTGCAGTGCCGCCGCCCAAGGCATCAAAGATTTGAATGTCGCCTACGACGTCCCTGTAATTTTCTGTGTTTTGACCGACGATACCATGCAGCAGGCCAAAGACCGTAGTGGTGGTAAACATGGCAACAAAGGAACGGAAGCCGCTATTGCGGCGATACAGATGGCGGTATTGGGTAAGTAAACGTAAACCCAAGATTAAGTTCAAGTACAAGTTCAATAACCAAGAACAAACATCTGGCTATTTCTTACTTTTGGACACTTGAATTAGTTGGAATATTGGATTGTTGATTTTTTTGAGCTTGAGCTTTTTCCTTGTACTTGAACTTGTCTCATTCTGTTAACATTTTTTGGGAGCCGTCCCCAACGCCTTTTTTCTATTTTGAGTACCTTTGAAGTTACACGGAAAAGGATACCATGCGAAACCCTTTAAAGCTCAGAAAAAATAAGTCGTTCAATTATTCACCACGTTATTACAAGGGCGATGGCAATCCTTTTAAAATAGAACACAAACTAGATAAATTTCGGAGTACTGCAAATACAAAAAGGGGACTAAAAAATAAAGTTAACTCTGCGATGGATGACCTAAAGGTGGAAGGGGATAAAAACTTAAAACTTCGTTTTGTCATCATCGTGGCCATTTTGGTGTTACTGTTTCTCTTTGTAATTGACTTTGATTTATCGATATTCCTAAATCCATAATGGCCGACATCATTAAACTTTTACCGGACCATGTTGCCAATCAAATTGCAGCAGGGGAGGTGGTTCAACGGCCAGCTTCTGTGGTGAAGGAATTGTTGGAAAATGCCATTGACGCAGGATCTACTGTCATTAAATTGATTGTAAAAGATGGTGGAAAAGCATTGATTCAGGTGGTGGATGATGGGATTGGGATGAGCGAAACGGACGCCCGATTATCTTTTGAACGACATGCTACATCGAAAATATCCTCCGCACAAGATTTGTTCAATTTACAGACCAAAGGTTTTCGCGGAGAAGCTTTGGCTTCCATTGCGGCCATTGCCCATGTGGATATGCAGACCCGAACCGAATCCAAAGAAGTGGGTACCCATATCAAGATTGAAGGAAGCAAGATTGTTTTGCAGGATGTGGTAGCCACACCCGTGGGAACC
Organism: Muricauda sp. MAR_2010_75; assembly: GCF_000745185.1. Taxonomy (NCBI): domain Bacteria; kingdom Pseudomonadati; phylum Bacteroidota; class Flavobacteriia; order Flavobacteriales; family Flavobacteriaceae; genus Allomuricauda; species Allomuricauda sp. MAR_2010_75. The sequence continues at coordinate 151,806 of NZ_JQNJ01000001.1, read as the reverse complement.
TCCCTATCGGTGAAAAATCTCTTTTTCAATATTCCAGCGCGACGTAATTTTTTGAAATCAAATCAGGTGGAGTTGCGGCATATTACCGACGAGTTCCATCGTGTGGCCCTGGTGCATCCGAATATAGAGTTTCATTTTTACAACAATGGCTCTGAAATTTTCAACCTTCCGAAGACAAGGCATCGCCAACGTATTGCCCATATTTTTGGAAGCAAGATGGAAAGCCGTTTGGTGCCTGTTAACGAGGAGACCGAAGTGGTGAAAATATCGGGATTCATCTGCAAGCCCGAATTCGCCAAAAAGAGCAGGGGAGAACAGTTTTTCTTTGCCAACAATCGATTTATCAAGAGTCCGTATTTGCACCACGCTGTGGTGGCTGCTTTTGAGGGACTCATCAAGCAAGATATGTACCCGGGCTACTTTTTGTATTTAGATGTGGATCCGTCCTCCATCGATATCAACATTCACCCCACAAAGACCGAAGTAAAGTTTGATGATGAGAATACGCTGTATGCCATTCTTCGTTCTACCATAAAACACAGTTTGGGTCAGTTTAATGTGGCCCCGGTCTTGGATTTTGACCATGACCCCAATTTGGATACACCGTATGCATACAAGGAAAGGGGCGCAACATTGCCCAAAGTTACTGTGGACCCTACCTTCAATCCGTTTCAAGAAGGTTTGGGACAACGAGGTGGTGGCGGAGGTAGTTTTCAAAAAAAGAGCAGCAAAGGATGGGAAGGATTGTATGAAGGTCTTGAAAAGGATGTGGACATTGAAGAGTTCAGTAGTATTGCCATTGAATCAGAAGGAGCTGTGCAAGGAAGCATCTATACCGATGACCATCAGGAAGGGCATTTGGCCGCAACCTTTCAATTACGGCGAAAATATGTGGTGAGTACGGTTAAATCGGGAATGTTGGTGATTCACCAGAAAAGGGCCCATGAGCGTATCCTTTTTGAAAAATTTTTGGGTGAAATCACCGTAAAGGAGGGGGTGAGCCAGCAACTTTTATTTCCATTGGAACTTACCTTTAGCAAACAGGAATTGGCCATATTGAAAGAAATCAAGGATAGCCTGACAAACATTGGCTTTGCCTTTGAAAGTTTGGAAGAGGAAACTGTAAAAGTGACAGGCGTTCCACTGGTGGTCCCAGAAAGTGGGATTGGCACGGTATTGGATCGCTTGATAGCGGATTATAAGGAGGGGTACGCGGATGGTTCCCTCTCACAGGCCGAAGTGCTGGCAAAGGTCCTGTCCAAAAACTTGGCCGTACGGACCGGGGAATTTCTGGATCAAGAATCACAGCAAGCATTGGTGAACAATTTGTTTGCCTGCAAGGAACCCACGTTGAGTCCGTTTCAAAAATTGACATACACCATTATTTCCGAAGGAGATATCGATAAAAAATTTAGCTAATGGGTAGAATGACCGAGGCAGTAAAGCACCTATTGATCATTAATGTGATCCTGTTTTTTGCCACACAATTGTATGGAGAGCAAATGTTCCAATGGCTGGCACTTTGGTTTCCCAAGAACGGTAATTTTGAATGGTGGCAGGTGGTGAGTCATATGTTCATGCATGGTGGACTGATGCATATTTTGTTCAATATGTATGCTTTGTGGGCTTTTGGGACCCCTTTGGAGCGAATGTGGGGCAGGAACAAGTTCCTTTTCTTTTATTTTTCGGCCGGATTGGGTTCTGCAATGCTTCATACCGGGGTAAACTATTATTTTTTCAGTGAAGGCTTGAATGCCTTGGAAAGTGCAGGAATAGCCAAAGCGCAAGTGATGGACATCATCTCTAGCGGGCAATACAGCCCAGATTGGTACAATGTTGTGCCAAGAAGTACTGTGGATACCATGCTCACTGCCTTCAATACCCCGGCAGTTGGAGCATCGGGGGCTATTTATGGGGTGTTGGTAGCTTTCGCTTTTGTATATTCCGAAGCAAAACTGATGTTGATATTTCTACCTGTACCCATTAAAGCCAAATATTTTGTACCCTTATTGATTGCGGGGGATTTAATTTTTGGTATCAGTAATGTGAATACCGGAGTGGCGCACTTTGCACATATTGGAGGCGCACTGATTGGATTTATTATGATGTGGTACTGGAAAAAGAACCAGTTTAACAATAACCGTTGGAATTGACCTATGGCGAGTAGAGGAATACAGTATTATATGGCACGGATGAATGTCGCTGAAAAGCTGATAGCCATTAATGTGCTGATTTTTATTTTGGATGGACTGTCCATGGCACTTTTGGGTTATTCCGTGTCGCAATGGTTCCATTTGCCCAAGGGTTTTATGGATTTCTTCGGTCAGCCATGGTCTTTGGTGACCTATTCCTTTTTTCACGGGGGACTGGGGCATATTTTTTGGAATATGCTCATGTTGTACTTTACCGGAAGAATCTTTCTCAATCTTTTTGATGCCCAACGATTTATCAATGTCTATTTTTTAGGGGTTATCGTTGGTGGGCTGGTATTTCTGCTTAGCTATAATGTATTTCCAACGCTATTAAATGCAAATACCGCCTTGATTGGCGCCTCGGCAGGGGTTACAGCAGTATTGATTTTTATTTGTGCCTATATCCCCAATCAAGAGGTTAGAATCATATTCTTTAACGTGAAGCTTTGGTATGTGGGTGCATTTTTTGTGTTGGTAGATTTGATACAGATTCCCTATGGCGGAAATATAGGAGGTAGATTGGCCCATTTGGGCGGTGCCTTTTTGGGCTATATGTATGCTAGGCAATTGCTGAATGGGAGGGACATTGGTTCAGGGTTTACCAAATTATGGAATGCCATCGCCCAACTCTTTAAGCCCAAAGAGAAGAAGGCGCCCATGAAAACGGTGTATAGAAAAAATGCAACCAAAAAGAGTGCTGCGGAATACGACAAGGAAGCCCGTCAGCGCAAAATAGATACCATTTTGGATAAGATTAGTAAATCGGGCTATGAAAGTCTGTCCAAGCAAGAAAAAGATTTTTTGTTCAAAGCAGGTAAGGAAGATTGATTTGTGGCAAAAACAACATCCATAGTAGACGGAATCGTATTTGCAATCAACATATTGATTGCTTTTTTCTTGTTGATTACCTCTGTATCATCGTATTTGACGTTTCAGGTGATTCCAATGTTTTCTGTACTGAGCTTGTTTGTGCCCCTACTTTTTGCCCTTAATCTTTTGTTTGCAGGATACTGGATCTATAAAAGAAAAAAGAAATTCTTGTTGTCATTGGTTACTTTGATCATTGGTTACTTTGTTTTTGGTTCATTTTATGGGATGGGAAATGAAGCAGGTGAAGTGGCGTCGTCAGACCTAAGAATTATGACCTACAATGTACGGGGATTTGACAAATATGGTTGGAGCAAAGATCCGAATACCGGGGATCGAATTATAGAGTTTATAAAAAATGAGGATCCCGATATCATCTGTGTACAAGAACACGATAGTAGGCGGTACAAACAATTGGAGCAATACCCGTATGGAAGGGAAATTCAATATTCTACCGAGGGTAAATCCGTTCAGACTATCCTCTCAAAATATCCCATAGTGGACCATGGTTCGTTAGATCTTCCCTATACGGCAAATAATATTGTGTTTGCGGATATTCTTTACAGGGAGGATACTATAAGGGTGTATAATCTGCATCTACAATCTTTTAAGATTATTCCATCAAAAAGGACATTTGCAGATGGAGCACAATCAGAGAAAAACTATAAACGATTGGTCAGTACATTTAATAAACAGTTGGAGCAGGCCAAAATTTTTGATGAACACTTGAAACAAAGCACCCATACCAATATTGTTTGTGGGGATTTTAACAACACCCAATTTTCCAACGTATACAAGATTGTAAAAGGGGATTTAAACGATACATTTTTGGAAAAAGGAGCCGGTTTTGGACGAACATACGATTTATGGAAAATTCCACTTCGAATTGATTACATCTTAACCGACCCTGTTTTTGAGGTTGTTTCCCATGTAAATTTCAACGAAGAATTATCCGATCATTACCCAGTCATGGCCACGTTACGATTTTCACCGGAGCAATAGGCAATCCACCAAATCGGCTATGATGTGGATTATGAGTGCCAACCCAATAATTCGGGTGATTTTAAAGAAGGGAAGGATACAATATACCAAAATGGCCCAGTACGAATGCAGGAGATGAAAACCAATACTACAGCGATTGGGATCGAACAGGGGTTCTGCCCAAAGGTGGTCCACATCTATTAAAATGCCGGCCAAAAGAATAAGCGCAACTTTTATTCTCTGCTCCTTAAAAAAGAAATAAGCAATGAGAATGGGCACTAAAAAATGGATGCCGTAGTGTATGATATGCCTATACATCCAAAAATTCCAAAGATTGATTTTTTAGAAAGAAAACTGTATTGGTCCCTTCATTGAACAAAAGGTCCAAGATACTTAGATTGGGGATAAATCCATGGCGTTCCCCAAAAACCTGTATGTAGGGTTTCATTTTTATGGGAAGCTCCTTTTTGGCCTCTACCAAAAAACGGGCATTAAAATAGTCCTTTGGTTGAAGTTCATAAGATGAAGTCTTGTTCATGGAAAATTCCAGTCCCAAGCAATTGGATATAGCCTGTATGGTCTTAAGGTTAAATTCGTACAATGATGTTTCATTTCCCTTGTATAACGGTCTTATATCATCTTCATAAAACTCAAAGAAAGGGGAGGTTCTATAGGCCGTTTCCAAGGTTCGCCAATGTACCTTTTTCCAATCGTAGGTGTTGTCTAGTTCAACGTCGATATATTTCTGGCGACCTTCATGTCCTCCCACATGTTTTATGGGAATGTTGAGCATGTGTTTTCCCTTATCGGTACAGATATAGCATCGATTCCGATAGGTTTGCTTCTGAAAATTATCATGAGCCTCCCAAATCACATCCTTTTGCACCAATGCAGCAAAAGTGGCGATACTTGGAAAATAGGTGGGATGGATTACTATTTGTTGACTTGTTGATTCGATAATCGTATAGGTTAGCCATTTTCTTTTTTCTTCTTACGTTTTCTAAAGAAGTCAAATATAAACCAACCCACAATCAAAGCAACAAAGTACCATCGGTACGATACGGGCTCACCACTTCCGCCCACGGTAGTGAAAACTCGCTCCCAACGGGGTCTCCAATTGGCAATGCCTTCTGTAAAGTTGTCAAAGCTCATCCAAAGGAAAACCGGTTTACCCACAATATGGTCGGCGGGCACGTAGCCCCAGGTCCTACTATCTTCTGAGTGGTCCCTGTTGTCGCCCATCATCCAATAATAGTCCTGTTTAAAAGTGTAGGAGTTGGCTTCCTTACCATTAATGAAAACTTTTTGCCCAGTTACTTTTACATCATTGTGCTCGTAATCCCGGATAATTTTCTTGTATAGGGGGATTGTTTTAGCGTTGATTTCGACCGTTGCACCTGCTTCCGGAATATAAATCGGCCCAAAATTATCATTGTTCCAAGGGTAAAGGTTTGGTTTTTGAGGGAAGGCTCCACCATACATGCCTTTGGGCTCTTCGGTTTTTACCACCGAATCAATTGCGGAGTTTTCCCGAAGTTTTGCTACCATTTCATCGGTCATGTTGGCAATTCTGGAACGTGGCTTTTCCTCGGTCAGGGAGAGTCTTAGCTGTCGGATGACATCAATGGTGATACCATCCTCATCCGCAAGAAGTTCTATTTTGCCATCTTGGGTCCTGTTGGCCCCAAGCACAAAAGGCATAAGGGCATTATATTGGCTTTGATTGAGTGTTCCGGATATGTAGGTTCTCAAATAGTCCGATGCATCAACCTCCTCCAACAATCGACTTGAGACTCCATTTTTGGCATAAATCTCATAGTCGTACATGGGCTTTGCCCTGTCGGACAATTTCAGTCGAGTTCCATTAATATGGACATAACCATCAATCACCGCAAGTGAATCGCCTGGAGTACCCACACAACGTTTAACGTAGTTAGATTTTTTGTCGATGGGTTTTATTACCGCTTTTTGCGCCTTGAAGAACTGGTACAGCGTATCAGATGGAAGACTGAACACCACAATGTCGTTTTTCTTTACCCTTTCGAAACCGGGTAATCGCATGTAGGGCAACTGCAGTTTGTTGATCCAAGAAGTTTTATAGGTCTCTGGACTAACATCGGCCAAATAGGACCTTGTCTTAAAGATGGGGAGTGTATCATGCACCATGGGAGCGGCCAAGGTGGTCAAGGGTACACGGGCTCCGTAATGGAACTTGCTCACAAAGAGAAAATCCCCAACCCTGAGGGTACGTTCCAAAGAGCCGGTGGGTATCACATACGGCTGAATGAAATAAGTATGCACAAGTGTCGCCGCCACAATGGCAAAGACAATGGAGCTTACCCATTCCCCCAATCCCGTGCGGGGCTTAAGGCTTCGGTCTTCAATATAGGTGACATCTTCAACATAGTTTATATAGAAGATGTAAAGGCCGAGGGTAAGAATCACCAACCAAGTATCCAAAAGGGTGTTCTTGCCGAAGCTTCGGATAGTTTCCACCCACACTACGGGAATCATCAACAAATTGATGATGGGAATGAACATCAATATCACCCACCACCAAGGGCGGTTTATGATTTTCATTAAAACAATACCGTTATAGATTGGAATTGCAGCTTCCCATGCTTTTCGCCCTGCTTTGATGTAGAGCTTCCAAGTTCCCAAAAAATGGATGACCTGGATGATCAAAATAAAAATGATCCACTGTGTGCCGTTCATGTGAAAATTTCTTAGTTAGACTGTTTGTCTAAGTTGTTGTTACGTTTTTTAGCTTAGGTTTAACACATCTTTCATGGAGAAAACCCCTGTTTTTCCTTGAATCCATTCCGCGGCAATGACAGCTCCCAAGGCAAATCCCTCACGATTGTGTGCCGTATGTTTTATTTCAATACTGTCAACATCGCTGTCATACGAAATGCTATGCGTTCCCGGAACCATACCTTCCCGTTTTGATATAATGGGTATGATTTTGTCACCAGACTCCTCCAACTGCCATTGGGTATACGCCGTGTTCTTGATAATGCCTTCGGCCAAGGTAATGGCGGTCCCACTGGGGGCGTCCAATTTTTGGGTATGATGGATTTCTTCCATGGACACTTTATACTGTTGTAAACTGGACATCATTTTGGCCAAATGCGCGTTCAATTCAAAAAAGATGTTCACACCCAAACTAAAGTTTGATGCATAGATAAAGGCACTCTTGTTTTTTTGGCACAGATCCACGGCTTCATTGTATTGGGACAACCAACCCGTTGTGCCACAAATCACCGGAACCCCATTCTCAAAACAACCGGTAATGTTATCAAAAGCTGCATCCGGGGTGCTAAAGTCGATGGCAACATCCATAGCGGCGTAATCTATGTCGGTGGTATCCAAATCTACCTTGGCAACAATGTCATGGCCTCTACCTTGGGCAATTTCGGCAATCATCTTGCCCATTTTGCCATAACCGAACAAACCTATCCTCATATTTTAAAATTTTACGACCAGTGCCATCCCATAGTTGGGTTGGTTGGTAACCGGGTTCAAATCCAAGTAGGGTTTAAAATCCATCGATAGATTATCATCCACATTGTATTGTTTTAAATGCGCATCCACGTTGGCATCAATAATGTTCAAAGCATACATGGCTATGGTGATCACCAAGGCCAAATCCCTGTCCCGCTGCCGGGCTTCCTGAGCATCTTGCAAGGCCTCATCCGATACGTCTGGGCCACTTCCATCCCCATTTATATCAAAAAACTCATCATCTTCAAATCCGGCAAGCCTTCTTTTAAAAGCGTCCCTTGCTCTTTTGTATTCGGTGTTATTAAAGGAATAGACATAGATGCCCGTTCCTATGGCACCATATACAATGGGCACTTTCCAATAACGCTTGTTGTAAATCTGACCCAATCCGGGAAGTATGGCGGAATAAAATGCGGCCTTGCTGGGGGCCAATGGATTAATTCGTTTTTTTTCATAGGTGACCTCCTGAATGGTAATTCCCTCACCTTCCAGATTTTGGGCCAAAGAATCCACAGCAGTGGGTTGTGGCTGCGCCTCTACTTCTTTTTCTTCATCTTCTTGGGAAAATCCAACGTGAAGAAACAGTAAAAAAAAGAACAACAAAAGGAGGTTTTTATTCACCTGTCATTATTTTTTTGATACGCTGGAATTCTTCTTCGGAGTGGAATGGAATCACAATTTTACCTTTTCCGTTTGCGGAAGCGGTAATGTCCACTTTTGTGGAAAGATGTTCTTTTAGGACATCGGCACCCTTGGTCACAAAGCTGGGTACTTTTTTAGCCTCTTTTTTTCCAGAACCGGATTCAATTTTAGGCTCTTTCAGGGATTTTACCAATCGTTCCGTTTCACGTACAGAAAGACCATCGGAAACCACTTTTTCGTAAACAGAAATTTGTTCTTTCTTCTTTTCTATGTTGATTAGGGCCCGTCCATGTCCCATGCTGATGAAGCCGTCCCGCATTCCAGTTTGGATAATGGGGTGCAATTTCAAAAGTCGCAGGTAATTGGTAATGGTGGAGCGTTTTTTTCCGACACGGTCACTCAATTTTTCTTGGGTGATTTGGATTTCATCAATAAGCCGTTGATAGGAAAGGGCAATTTCGATGGGGTCTAAATCCTGCCGTTGGATGTTTTCCACCAAAGCCATTTCCAAGGACTCTTGGTCATTGGCAATTCGAATGTAGGCGGGAATGGTCTCCAAGCCCACCAATTTGGAGGCACGGAACCTTCGTTCTCCGGATACCAGTTGAAACTTGTTGAAATCGAGCTTACGAACGGTTATGGGTTGAATGATGCCCAATTCCCGAATGGAACTGGCCAATTCTTCCAAAGCTTCATCATTAAAGTTGGAACGGGGCTGAAAGGGATTCGTCTCAATGGAATCGATATCCAATTCCACCACATTTCCTATGACCTGGTCCGCATTTTTGTCCGAAACGGATTGAATATCGTTCTCGGGGTCTTTCAATAGAGCGGACAGGCCTCTTCCCAAAGCCTGTTTTTTGGTTGCTTTCGCCATCTAAACTTTCTCCTTGTTTTTCTTTAAAATTTCATTGGCCAAGTTAAGGTAATTGGAGGCCCCTTTACTACTGGCATCATATTTTATGATGCTTTCTCCATAACTTGGTGCTTCACTCAGCCTAACATTTCGTTGAATGATGGTGTCGAACACCATATCGGCAAAGTGTTTCTTTACTTCTTCAACAACTTGGTTGGATAAACGCAATCTAGAATCGTACATGGTCAGCAGCATGCCTTCAATGTCCAAATCGTTGTTGTGTATTTTTTGTACGCTTTTTACGGTGTTCAACAATTTGCCGAGACCTTCTAGCGCAAAATATTCGCACTGAATGGGAATCATCACAGAATCTGCCGCAGTAAGTGCGTTCAAGGTGAGCAATCCCAAAGATGGGGCACAGTCAATTAGTACATAATCGTAGCGGTCCCCCAAATTTTTAAGAGCTTCCTTAAGCATGTATTCCCGGTTATCCTTGTCCACCAATTCAATCTCGATGGCCACAAGGTCTATGTGCGCCGGGACCAAATCAACGTTGGGGGAATCGGTCTGGATGATGACATCTTCCACACGCATGGTGTGTTCCAAAAGCTGATAGGTTCCGTGTTCCACAGAATCCACATCAATACCTAAACCGGATGTGGCATTTGCCTGGGGGTCGGCGTCAATCAGCAACACTTTCTTTTCCAAAACTCCAAGGGAGGCAGCCAAGTTTACCGTAGTGGTTGTTTTGCCCACACCGCCCTTTTGGTTTGCAATAGCAATAATCTTGCCCATTTCATAGTAAGTTAGGTGCTAAAAATACGATTATTTAGGATGCCAAAAAATGTATTTTGTTAACAGAGGGTGAATAACTGGGGCATTCTGCGTTAAAGAAAGTTAAAGTTATATTTATTAGATCGTTATGGGGCTCAATCCATCAAAATCGTTAAGATTTCGATGGCGGCATCACTGATTTTTGTACCTGGTCCAAAAACGGCCACCGCGCCCTTGTCCAATAAATGTTTATAATCCTGTTTTGGAATAACGCCGCCTACAATGACCATAATATCCTCCCGGCCTTGTTTTTTCAACTCCTGGATCACCTCAGGAACCAAGGTTTTATGGCCCCCGGCCAAGGATGAAATACCTAGAATGTGTACATCGTTTTCCACGGCTTGTTTGGCCACTTCGGATGGGGTTTGGAACAAAGGACCGATATCCACGTCAAAACCAAGGTCAGCATAGCCTGTTGCCACCACTTTTGCCCCACGGTCATGTCCGTCCTGTCCCATTTTAGCCACCATGATGCGTGGTCTCCGACCTTCTTGCAAAGCGAATTCATCGGCCATTTTTCGGGCCTTTTCAAAACTCTTGTCGTCTTTGATTTCTTTGGAATACACTCCGGTAAACGATTGAATTTTTGCTTTATAACGTCCAAACGCACTTTCCATGGCATCGCTGATTTCGCCTAAGGTGGCACGTGCTTTGGCTGCTTGTACCGCTAAAGCTAACAAATTTCCACGGTCAGATTCGTTTTGGGTGGCTTTTTTGGCGGCGATTCGGATGGCTTCCAAGGTTTTTTCAACTTCGGATGCATTCCGCGAGGATTTTATACGTTGCAAACGCTCCATTTGTTGTTTGCGGACCTTTGCGTTGTCCACCTCCAAAATTTGAAGGTCATCCTCATTCTCCAATCGGTATTTGTTCACCCCAACAATCACATCTTGGTTGCTATCAATTCGGGCTTGTTTTTTTGCGGCTGCTTCCTCAATCCGCATTTTGGGGATACCCTCCTCAATCGCCTTGGTCATTCCTCCCAGTTTTTCAACCTCCTCAATCAATTTCCAAGCTTCTTCTGCAATTTCCTGGGTTAATTTTTCCACTACGTGGCTTCCGGCCCAAGGGTCAACGGTGCGAGTGATATTCGTTTCTTGCTGTAAATAAATCTGGGTATTTCGGGCAATTCGGGCTGAGAAATCGGTGGGTAGGGCAATGGCTTCATCCAACGCATTGGTATGCAAACTCTGCGTACCACCAAAAGCAGCTGCCATGGCCTCGATGGTGGTTCGGGCTACATTGTTGAATGGATCTTGCTCGGTTAAACTCCAACCACTGGTCTGACTGTGGGTACGGAGCATGAGTGATTTTTCATTTTTGGGATTGAACTGCTTTACCAACTTGGCCCAAAGCATCCGACCGGCCCGCATTTTGGCAATTTCTGTAAAATGATTCATCCCAATGCCCCAGAAAAACGAAAGTCGGGGGGCAAATTCATCGATTTTCAATCCCGCTTTGATTCCCGTGCGAATGTATTCAATCCCATCGGCCAAGGTATAGGCCAATTCCATGGCGGCCGGGGCACCTGCTTCGTGCATGTGGTATCCCGAAATGCTGATGCTGTTGAATCGCGGCATATGTTGACTGGCAAACTCAAAAATATCGGCTACAATTTGCATGGAAGGAGTAGGCGGGTAGATGTAGGTGTTCCGAACCATGAACTCCTTTAAAATATCATTTTGAATGGTCCCTGAAAGTTGCTCCATGGGTACGCCTTGCTCCTCAGCAGCAACAATATAAAAAGCCATGATGGGAATAACGGCGCCGTTCATGGTCATAGATACTGACATCTGGTCCAGGGGGATGCCATCGAACAAAATTTTCATATCCTCAACCGAATCGATAGCGACCCCAGCTTTTCCAACATCACCTACAACACGCCCATTATCAGAATCATAACCGCGATGTGTGGGAAGGTCAAATGCCACTGAAAGTCCCTTTTGGCCTGCCTCCAAATTTCTTCGGTAGAAAGCGTTACTTTCTTCGGCAGTTGAGAATCCCGCATATTGACGGATGGTCCAAGGTCTACGCACGTACATGGTGGAGTAGGGGCCACGTAAGAATGGGGAGATTCCAGCAGCAAAATCAGAGTGACTGAAGTTTTGAGTTTTGAGTTTTGAGTTTTGAATATTGCTGAACTCTGAACTCAACTCCAACTGTTGAAGGTCTTTTCTACTCATCATCCAATCTTTTTTGTTCGAGAGTTTCTGCCAATCGTTTTTCGATGATAGGCTCGATTAAGGTTTTTCTGGGCTGGGTTTTTACAAAAGGATACAACTCCAGATTTTCCTTCATGCGGTCCTGCTTGTTTTGGAATTTGTTGGTCCCGACGAGAACGAGTTGGGCTTCATCAAACCATTGTTGTTCCTTGGCAGCACTTTCCTTGATTTTTTGCTGGATGGTTCCCTTTTTCATGGCATCCAAAAAGCCTCCTGATTTCTCAATCTGTTTAAAAAGTGCGAGCGCCTTTTCAGCCAATTGCTGTGTTAACGATTCAATATAATAGGCTCCTTCGGAAATTTGGGAAGCTTCTTTAAGATAACTTTCCTCCTTTAGCAACAATAATTGATTTCGTGCAATGCGCTCTCCAAATTCATTGTCCTTGTGATAGATGGCATCGTACGGAAGATTGCAGACCGTATCGGCTCCACCTAAAATCGCGGACATGCTCTCCGATGTAGTGCGGAGCAGATTTACATTATAATCGTAGAGTGTTTTGTTCCGTTTGGAAGGTACGGCCATAATGTGGCAATCATTCCCAATGCCATATTCCGCTGCCAAACTGTTCCATAACCAACGCAGTGCCCTTAGTTTGGCTATTTCAAAGAAATAATTGCCGCCAACGGCTGCTTTAAAGGTGATTGGAAAATGTCCCTCGACTCCGCTCGGGATACTTTTACTAAAATGATTTAGGTATTCGTTGGCATGGGCCAAACCATAGGCCAATTGTTGCACCATATTGGCTCCCGCATTCTGGTAGAGTGAAATATCAACACCAATGGCATTGACACCCTCTATTTTTGAAGTGATGGTGTGGATTTCTTTCAAAATGGCATGGTCTTTCCGCATGTCATGGAACCAATTTCCGCTTCGGGCGAGATTTCCAATAAGGTCTAAACTCAGATGAACTTGGGTCGTTTTGGTCCCAATATAGGCCATCAGTTTTTTGATGGGCTGCACGGCCAAAAACTGAAAATTGAAATGAAGTGGTGTGGTTTTCAAATCAATTCCATTCAGTAAGGTGGCAAAGTCGATATCCGTATTTGGAACGGTAAAAATCAAACTTTCCACCCCTTTTTTCAGGATTTCCAAAGCTTTGGTGTTAGCTTTATTGGCATCTCCCGTATAAATGGTCTGGGCAATGCTCCAACTATGATTTTCAGGAAGATTAAAGGTTTTTAGTCCATCTATATCTTCAGAATTATAAAACGGCTTTGTTTTGATGCCCTCCAAGGATTCCCATACCAAGGTGTCATTGTAATCCGCACCCTTGAGGTCAAATTGAATCTTTTGTTTCCACTGTTTTGCGGAAATTGGGGGAAACTCGTCAAACAAACCGATATTACTCATCTTTTTTGTTTTTTAAGCTGTCTTCATATTCAATAAGGAAAATCTCTTCGCCTTCTTTTTTCATATAATATTTTTCTCGGGCGAATTTTTCAAGCTCTTCTTTATCCGATAGGGTTTCAAGAACCTTTTTATCCTTTTCAATCTCGCCTTTCAAAAATTCTTTTTGTTCTTCCAGTTTTTTGATTTCCCTACGGAGTTCTAAATGGATCAACAGCGAATTCGTATCAAAAAAGGCCATCCAAATCACAAAGATGGTCAATACCAAAATATACATATTGGTCATGATCTTGAACCATTTTTTCTTTCGCAATTCCTTTAGTCCCATGCCTATACCAATTTGTTATTGATAATGGTCCTGACCATATCCACCGCAACGGTGTTGTAATGGTTATTGGGGATGATGATGTCCGCAAACTCCTTGGACGGTTCAATGAACTGTTGGTGCATGGGTTTTACCGCGGTCTGGTAGCGGGTCAATACTTTTTCAAGGTCATGGCCCCTTTCGCGAATGTCACGCTGCAACCTCCGTATCAATCGTTCATCCGAATCCGCATGCACGTATATTTTAATATCGAACATATCCCGTAATTGCGGATTGCTCAGCACCAAAATACCCTCCACGATCATCACCTTTCTTGGAGGCGTGGAAAGGGTTTCATCCAATCGGGTTTCTTCCACAAAGGAATATAAGGGAACATCCACTGTTTTTCCTTGTCGGAGTTCTTCCAAATGCGAAATCATAAGGTCAAAATCTATTGAATTGGGGTGGTCAAAATTGATTTTTCCCCGCTCCTCCCTGGTCAAATGTGAAAGATCGTTGTAATAGGAATCTTGGGAGATCACGCCTACTTCGTTCTCCGGCAATTGGTCCACAATTTGGTTGACAACCGTGGTTTTTCCACATCCTGTGCCCCCCGCTATCCCTAGGATCAGCATACAGATTATTTTAATCCCAAAAGTAAGCATTTGATAAGATTTGCGATCAACCAATGCTTTTGCATAGGTAGCACTGATTTTCTACAAATTGAATGACGGTTATCATAATCCCTAAAAGTTAATGGCAGTAGCTTTGTGAGGGTTTGATCATTAATCTTATATTTATCTAGTAACCCATGGCAACTTTTTTTATGGATAATTCATATTCGGTCAAGGTTGATGGCGATTTTGACTTTCCAATGTCTAAGGACGACATTTCCAATTTGGACATCGTCAAATCCGGCAATGACAGTTTTCATATTTTGAAAGATAGTACATCCTATCATGTTGAGATTATTTCAAGAGACTTTAACAAAGGATTGTATACGGTCAGTATCAATGGAAATGAACACGAGGTTTCCATTCAAACGCCCTTGGATGACCTTATCGAAAAAATGGGTTTTGCCACCAATGGTGCAAAGAACATCGATTCCATTTCCGCTCCCATGCCGGGATTGATTTTGGACATTTCCGTGGAAGAAGGTCAAGAGGTGAAGGAAGACGAGCAGCTTTTGGTTTTGGAAGCCATGAAAATGGAAAATATTATTACCTCCCCCCGAAATGGTATCATCAAAAAAATTGCCGTGAAGCAAGGTGACGCCGTGGACAAAAAACAGCTTTTGATTGAATTTCAATAAAACATCATGAAAAAAATATTGATAGCCAACCGAGGCGAAATTGCGGTTCGCGTCATGAAAACCGCTAAAAAAATGGGTATCCGAACCGTTGCGGTTTTTTCCGAAGTGGACAGAAATGCCCCTCATGTATTATTTGCAGATGAGGCCGTGTGCATAGGACCTGCGCCTTCCAACCAGTCCTATTTAAAAGGAGACAAAATCATTGAAGTGGCCAAAAAGCTCCATGTGGATGGAATTCACCCAGGCTACGGGTTTTTGAGTGAAAATGCTGACTTTGCAGAGGCTGTTGAAAAAAATGGATTGACATTCATCGGACCAAAATCCAAGGCCATCCGTATAATGGGAAGCAAATTGGCCGCCAAGGAAGCGGTGAAAAAATACAATATTCCAATGGTGCCTGGTATTGATGAAGCCATAACCGATGTGGCCAAGGCCCATGAGATTGCCAACGAAATTGGATATCCCATCCTGATTAAGGCCTCTGCAGGTGGCGGTGGAAAGGGTATGCGAATCGTGGAAAAAGAACAGGATCTCGAATCTGGAATGAAACGAGCCATTAGCGAGGCCACTTCCGCCTTTGGCGACGGTTCCGTTTTTGTGGAAAAATACGTGACCTCTCCGCGACACATCGAGGTACAGGTCATGGCTGATACCCACGGCAACGTGATCCATTTTTTTGAACGCGAGTGCAGCATACAGCGACGTCATCAAAAAGTGGTGGAGGAAGCACCTTCATCTATCCTTACCCCAGCACTTCGGGAAGAAATGGGCATTGCGGCCACCAAAGTGGCCAAAGCCTGTGATTATGTGGGTGCTGGTACGGTGGAATTTTTAATGGATGCTGACCACAACTTCTATTTTCTGGAAATGAATACCCGCCTGCAGGTGGAACATCCCGTTACGGAGCTGATCACTGGGGTTGATTTGGTGGAATTGCAAATAAAGGTGGCGCGAGGTGAAGCACTTCCCATAAAACAAGAGGACTTAAAAATTCATGGGCATGCATTGGAATTGCGCGTGTACGCGGAAGACCCCTTAAATGATTTTCTGCCCAGTGTAGGCAATTTGGAGACTTATCAATTGCCAATTGGGGAAGGCGTTCGGGTGGACAACGGTTTTCGGGAGGGTATGGACATTCCGATTTATTACGACCCCATGCTTTCCAAATTGATTACCTACGGTAAAACACGGGAAGAGGCCATGGAATTGATGTTGGAAGCAATTCAGAATTACAAGGTAAAGGGCGTACAGACCACTTTGCCCTTTGGAAGTTTTGTTTTTGCGCATGAAGCCTTTCGGTCTGGAAATTTTGACACCCATTTTGTAAAAGACCATTATTTTCCGGAAAAAATCCATCAAAAGAATGCCAAGGAAGCAGAAATAGCAGCTTTGGTTGCTATGCATCAATATCTTGAAGACAAAAAAATAATTCAAATCCCAATAAATTGAGTTCAATGGACCCCAAAATAAAAGCACTGGAAGAGAAAATGGCCCAGGCCCGTTTGGGTGGTGGGGAAAAGCGGATAGAAAAACAGCACCAAAAGAAAAAGCTTACCGCAAGGGAGCGCATTCATTATTTGTTGGATGAAGGCTCTTTTGAGGAAATGGGTATTTTGGTGACCCACCGTACCACAGATTTTGGTATGGACAAGGAAGTGTATTATGGAGATGGAGTGGTCACTGGTTATGGCACCATTAACGGTAGGTTGGTATATGTGTATGCGCAGGATTTTACCGTTTTCGGTGGAGCTCTGTCAGAAACCCATGCCGAAAAAATCTGCA
The DNA here is from genome assembly GCF_000745185.1 of Muricauda sp. MAR_2010_75. NCBI lineage: Bacteria > Pseudomonadati > Bacteroidota > Flavobacteriia > Flavobacteriales > Flavobacteriaceae > Allomuricauda > Allomuricauda sp. MAR_2010_75. The sequence goes on along the minus strand of NZ_JQNJ01000001.1, from coordinate 134,962 downwards.
AGGTGATGGATTTGGCCATGAAGGTAAGGGCACCTATCATCGGGTTGAATGATTCAGGTGGTGCACGAATTCAGGAAGGAGTGAAATCCCTTGGCGGCTATGCCGATATCTTTTACCGAAACGTTCAGGCCTCAGGAGTAATTCCGCAAATATCCGCGGTAATGGGACCATGTGCCGGGGGAGCCGTGTATTCCCCGGCCATGACGGATTTTATCATTATGGTGGAAGAGACAAGCTATATGTTCGTGACCGGTCCCAATGTGGTCAAAACGGTGACCAATGAGGAGGTGACTTCGGAAGAATTGGGGGGAGCCAGTGCGCATGCTGTTAAATCGGGGGTGGCCCATAAGACCTCTCCCAACGATGCCGCTTGTTTGGATGATATCAAAAAACTCATGGAATATTTGCCTCAAAATAATACCGAGCTTCCCCCGCATCAAGAGTATCAGTTGGGTGAGGAACTTCGCGAAGAACTGTCGAGCATCGTTCCTGAGAATCCCAATAAACCGTATGATATGCACGATGTCATTAATGGGGTTATCGATTCGGAATCGTTCTACGAAATCCACAAAGACTACGCAGAAAATATCATTGTGGGCTTCGCTCGATTAGGAGGTCGCAGTATTGGAATCATTGCCAACCAACCGATGTTTTTGGCCGGGGTGTTGGGTGTGAAAAGCTCCCGAAAAGCGGCCCGTTTTACCCGTTTTTGTGATGCATTTAATATTCCACTATTGGTTTTGGTGGATGTACCCGGATTTTTGCCAGGCACGGACCAAGAATGGAGTGGCATCATCATGCACGGAGCTAAATTGTTGTATGCCCTGAGTGAAGCCACAGTGCCAAGGGTTACCGTCATTACCAGAAAAGCCTATGGTGGTGCCTATGATGTGATGAATTCCAAACACATTGGGGCCGATTTCAACTTTGCATGGCCTACAGCTGAGATTGCGGTAATGGGGGCCAAGGGGGCCAGTGAGATTATTTTCAGGCGGGAAATTGCTGCGGCTGATGACCCCGAGGCCAAATTGAAAGAGAAGGAAACCGAATATGCCGAAAAGTTTGCCAATCCCTATCGTGCTGCCCAACGTGGATTTATCGATGAGGTGATTCTGCCCAAAGAAACCAGGCGAAAATTGCTTAAAGCATTTGCAATGTTGGAAAAGAAACAGGTAGAACCACCCAAACGGAAGCACGGGAATATTCCGTTGTAAGCTTTTTGTAGCTCCGATTTAAAAATGTCATTCTGAACGGAGTGAAGAATCTATTGTTTGGATAAAGGGTAAAAGGGTTGACACGAATTACACCAATTTTCACCAATGTAGCTGACATCTAAATTACTGGGAAGGCATTAAAACATAACACTAATACTTTCTTAAAAGCTTCACCATTCCATGGGGTATTTCTAATTTTGCGGCATGCAAAAAGAAAATCAGAAACCCAACTTCGAATTTATTGCACTTATGGCCGCTTTGATGTCTATCGTAGCATTGGCCATTGATGCCATTTTACCTGCGATTTCCAATATCGGCGTGGCCATAAACAGTTTGGATTCCACGGATAATCAGATGCTCGTCACCATGATTTTCTTGGGGCTCGGTCTGGGACAGTTGTTTTTTGGCCCACTTTCCGATTGCTATGGACGAAAACCCATTGTTTACGCAGGTTTTGGACTGTTTTTGATAGGAAGTGTAATCTGCTTATTTGCTCCATCATTGGTTGTAATGATTGTTGGAAGAATCTTGCAGGGAATTGGGCTTTCTGCTCCTAGGACCATGGCAATTTCCATTATTCGTGATACGTATGTTGGCGATTACATGGCCAAAGTGATGTCCTTCGTAGTGGCGTTCTTTATCCTGGTTCCGGTGGTGGCCCCCGCTATAGGGAAAGTCATTTTAGATGCTTTTGGATGGCAGGCCATTTTTTATACGCAACTCATTTTTGCATTGATTGTTGCGGTTTGGTTTTGGAAAAGACAACCTGAAACCCTACATCCCGAATATAAAATTCCTTTTTCAAGTCACGTGTTCATAGATGGACTAAAGGAATTTATGAAGTACAGGGAAACGGTAGCTTTCACTATAATTTCTGGTCTGGTGACCGGCGCTTTTTTGGTGTATCTTAGTTCGGCCCAGCATATTTTTGAAGATATCTATAGTTTGAAAGACGTCTTCCCATACATTTTTGCGGGATTAGCTGTTTCCATTGGTCTGTCCACATTCTTAAATGGTACTTTGGTCATGCGTTTTGGTATGCGAAAGTTATCCTGGATGGCTACTTTGGCCTTTACCATCATAGGTTTGATGTATAGCATTTTCTTTCTGAATTCTCCAAACCCTAGCATTTTTGTATTGGTGCCATTCTTATCGGCGCAGTTCTTTTGCTTGGGCTTTATGTGGGGGAATTTCCGTTCCATAGCCATGGAACCCATCGGTCATATTGCGGGAATTGGAGCGGCCATTAACGGATGTGTTTCAACCATAGTGGCTATTCCTATTGCCACCTTTATCGGCGAGTTTGTAGAACACAGCGTGTGGCCTCTTTTTGTAGGGTTGGGTATTTGTGGCTTGCTTTCCCTCATCATTTTTATGATGGTAAAAAGGCCTAAACGACTGGTGACGGCCTAAGAATTTTCGGGAAAGTGAACTTCACCACTGCATGAATCTTTACGAGCCCCGGTTACGGATTTTAGTACATTGTTGATACCTTTTAGCCGCAGCACACCCATCAAGGCAAAAACCAGGGCTTCTTTATAAGAAACCAAGGTGGTATTGGGAATGATTACCTCGACTTTTGACCCTAGTTTTTCTTGAAGGGTATCCATGAAGAACAGGTTAAGGGCTCCGCCACCTGTGATCAGTAACCTGCTTTTAGATGAGTTGGCGTATTTGTGTACTTGTGCGGCTATTTGCTCACAATTATGATGGATAAAAGTGTGTAAAAGGTCAGCTTCGGGACTTTCGGAAGCTACAATCAAAGGGACGACCTTTCCCGTAAACCATTCATAACCTGTGGATTTAGGGTAGGGTAGGCGGTAGTAGTCCAGATTGTTTAGTTTTTTGAGTAAGGTTTCATCCAATTTTCCACTTCGCGCCAAGGCTCCATTTTTATCATAATCCATTCCCATTTTGTGGGTAATGTAATTCAAGGGCATGTTGGCCATTCCAATATCATAGGCAATCCGCCCTCCATCTTTTTCAAAAGAAATATTGCTGATGCCCCCTAAATTCAGGCAAAAGTCATATTCATGGAACAAAAGGCGGTCTCCAATCGGGACCAAAGGCGCCCCTTGTCCACCCAAATCAACATCTTTTGTCCTGAAATCGCATACTACCTGTTTCTCACTAAAATTGGCCAAAAGTTGTCCATCACCCAATTGGAAGGTGATTCCATCCTCAGGTCTATGATGCGAAGTATGACCATGACTGGCAATAAAATCAACCTCAATACCACTTTCCTCAATAAAAACTTTGGCTTGTTCGCCCAACCACTTGCCATAATCTTTATGGAGTTGGGCATGGTCTGCTTCGGATAAATAAATGGCATTCTTGAGGTATTCCCGCCTAGCATCGGAATAGGGAACCTCCTTGGTATGCTTTATTGAAAATTTCCAATGACCGTTCTCTTCCCACAGATGGCAATAGGCCATATCCAGCCCATCCAATGAGGTACCGGACATCAATCCCAAGACTTTATAAACTGTATTCATGCCCAAAAAGTTTTTAGTTGAATGGGAAGTTTTCCCTTAACCATGATCTCTCCTTTAAAATGACTCGCCGCCTCTTCCTGAAATTCTTCAAAATCCTGATACACCAAAACCGTGTTGGAATCAGTTTGCAGTTTTAAAATATCCAACACATACGGATTGCCAAAAAGATAAACCAAAACAGTTTTCTTCGCTATCAATTTTCGAATGAAATTCAATAGCCCAGAATCAAAACCAAACTGATTTTTAGGCTTCACTGTTTGTGGAAAAATTGACAGGACCACATTTTGATGTTTGTCCAGTTCCTTTTTTATTTCAAGCAATTGTGAGGACAGTTCCCAAGATTTTTGATTGAATTCCTCTTCCAATTTTTTAGAAAAAGCATTGTATTTGTTGGGAGCAAAAGAAAGGTTCAAAAAAGTAGCTTTTTTGATTTCCACTACTTTTTCAGGATTGCCAAAAAGCTCGGTCAGCACGTTCTGAGCAATGATTTTGTTCAGTTCGCTAGGTTTTTTAGCTTCAGGAACATTCACTCCTTGTTTTAAAAGCACCTTTTCTTTAAGCTGCCACATTCTTTTAAAACTCTCTTCAATACGAGGCTCCGTTGCATCTTTTAGTATGTTTTTGATGCCCTCCACAGGGTTTTCACTAAAACAAAGTACATCCATTCCTGCGGCAAAAGCAGCAGCTTCCAATTGGCCCGCTTCTGGATATTTTTTGGAAACAGCATGCATGTTCAATGCATCGGAAATAATCACACCGTCATAACACATTTCATTTCGAAGTAAGCCCGTAATAATTTTTGACGAGGTGGTCGAAGGTTCCTTTGCATCCAACTGGGGTAGGGATAGGTGTCCCACCATCACAGAATCAACTCCTTTTTCAATCAACTTTTGAAATGGATAGAGTTCATTATCCTTTAAATCTTCTAGGGATTTATCAATGACAGGAAGGTCTAAATGGGAATCGGTGGCCGTATCCCCGTGTCCAGGAAAGTGCTTGATAGAATTGAGTGTTCCTGTGCTTTCCATGCCTTTTACATAAGCTTCTGCCTTGGTATAAACCTGTTCTTTGTCATCCCCGAAGGAACGATAGCCAACCACTGGATTTTCAGGATTACTGTTAATGTCTACCACAGGTGCAAGGTTCCAATGGATGCCGACTTCCCTGCAATCCAAACCAATGCGTTGCCCCACCTCAAAAATGAGTTCATTGTTATTTTGGAGGGCTCCCAACGTAACGGCATAGGGATATTGGGGTGTGTTTTCAATACGCATGGCAAGGCCCCATTCCGCATCCATGGCTATTAAAAGTGGATGTTTTGCGGCGTTTTGATAACGTGCGATGAGTTCTTTTAACCGGTCATAACTGTTTTCATTGTGAACAACTGCTTTCTTGCCTTCAAAATTCGTAGCCGCACTGGCCCGACTATGAAAAAAGCAGAGTGCTCCAATATGATGTTTCTGAATCAATCGCTCCATTTCTTGAATCGCCTCTTCAGTGTCATTGATGAAAGCGGCCAACATGAACAATTGCCCCACTTTTTCTTGAAGGCTCAGTTCGTACTGTGCAATGGAATATGGAACGATTTTTTTAGGCATTGGATTCATTCGTCTTTTTGCCATAATCGGCGGGATACTTTAAGAATTTGAGTACCAAAAAGGCTGGGATGGCAGCTATCACCACCCAGATAAAGAAACCATCATAACCCAACCATTCCTGAATGTATCCACTGACCATTCCGGGGAGCATCATGCCGAGGGCCATAAACCCTGTGGCAATGGCATAGTGAGAGGTTTTTGAAACACCTTCAGCCATGAAGATGAGGTACATCATAAAAGCAGTGAATCCAAATCCATACCCAAATTGTTCCAATACTACGGTCCCTACCACTGCGAAAATGCTAGTGGTTTGGGTTACCGCTAGAATCGCATAGAGGGCATTCGGCAGATTAAGCGCTAGGAGCATGGGCAACATCCACTTTTTTAATCCATCTCGCGAAATCAAGATGCCGCCAAGTATTCCGCCAAGGGATAGCATGATTATGCCCACCGTTCCGTATATGGTTCCCACAGCTTCGGTGGAGTAGGCCAAGCCGCCCACCTCCAATTTGTCCAATAGAAATGGAGAGGTCATTTTCACCAATTGCGATTCGCCTAAACGATAGGTGAGGATGAACAGGAGAGCAATTCCTATTTGGTTTTTCTTAAAGAATGAGGCAAAAACTTGCAAAAAACCTTCAGGTTTCTCGGTAGGTTCAATTTTAGCGTTTTCAAATTTAGGAGCGCTAAAAAAATTGGCAAAGGTCAATACCAACATGAGAGCCGCGGCACTTATCATCGTCAGGGACCATGCTTTGGTGTTGTCCCCATATTTGTTTTCCAAAAAGCCAGCAAAAATGACCAACAATCCTTGTCCAGTAACCATGGCCAATCGGTAAAAGGTACTTCGCACACCTATAAAAAAGGACTGTTTCTTTTGGGTGAGCCCCAACATGTAGTAGCCATCTGAGGCAATATCATTTGTTGCCGATGCAAAGGCGGCCATCCAAAAGAAGGCCAAGGTGATGATAAAGAATGAATTGGAAGGAACAAAGAGGCCTATGCCCAGAAACGCCAAAGAAATTACGAGTTGCATGAGCAAGAACCAGTTTCTTTTGGTACCGTTCAAATCAACAATGGGGCTCCAAAGGGGTTTTAGTACCCAAGGTAGGTAAAGCCAACTGGTATAGAGTCCTATTTCAGCATTTCCGATACCGAGCCGCTTGTACATGATCACGGAAACGGTCACTACCAAGATATAGGGAATCCCTTGGGTGAAATAGAGGAATGGAATCCATAACCAAGCATTTTTGTCTTTTGGTGCGACACTCATTTTCATGATCTTAAAAATTCAACGGTAGTACAGCACTTTCATTACCGTATGCATCGGAAATAGAAATGCCCACTTCGTTTCTTTGTTGTTTTTTAGTCAATTTAAGCTGAAAACAGCCTGAATTTTGACTTTCGGAAAGATACTCCTTTCCTATGAGTTGTTTTTCGTCGGCATTCAGTTGATAGTAATTCAGGAATCTGGGTACCGAATCGGTATGCGAGATACAGATATTCAAAGTTTCATTTTGCTTTTGAGTGGATTCAATACCGGGAAGCTGGATTTCTCTTGAAGTTCTTTGTGGTGTTGCAGGATTTTCAGCTGGGAACCGGTAGAATTTCCTTTTTAGGGTCTTTACTACTTTTTTGTGCTGGCCAATCAAAGATTTGGCGCTAAAAAAGATGTTACCGTTAATATTTTTTTGGTCTCTGGCAAAGGTCAACTGTTTTGGAATCTCATTCTTTTTATCCCAAGCTTTGTCACTGTTGTTTTTGATCTTGTAGGTACCGTTGCCAAGATACAGATTGGTGCTAGGTGTGGCGTTGGACCACCAAGAACCTACAGCTCTGTGGGAAGCGGGTGGGTAGTCCATACTCCAATAGGCTTGTGGTGCCAAATAGTCCAACCAGCCTTCTTTGACCCAAAGTACAGGGTCCGCGTACAAATCTTCAAAGGTGGTTTGTCCCGCACGGGTATCAGAACCCATGGGGTCGGTACTTTTGTTTTTCCAAACTCCAAACGGACTAATACCGAATTGTACCCAGGGCTTATTTTTCTTGATGGTGCGGTAGACATTTTTCACCAAAGAATCCACGTTGCTGCGCCGCCAATCTTCCAAAGACTGATTGGGCAAACCGTAGGTTTGAAATGCAAGGGAGTCATTGAAGACTTCACCTTCTATTTTATAGGGATAGAAATAATCATCAAAATGAATGGCGTCCAATTCATACTTCACAACCAATTCCTCCACGACTTTGACAAATTTTTCCCGAACCTTGGGCAATCCGGGATTGTAGTAGTATTTTTTGCCGTATTTCACCATCCTATCGGGATGCTGGTAAAAATCGTGGTCTCGGGAAAGCTTCATGGTATCCAAATCAAATGTGGCACGATAGGGATTGAGCCATGCATGGAATTCCATACCTCTTTTATGGGTTTCCTTAATCATCCACGGTAAAGGGTCATCCAAACCTTGGGGAGCTTCACCTTCTTTTCCCGAAAGATATTTGGACCAAGGCGCCAAATCAGTTTGGTAAAAGGCATCACCCGCGGTTCGCACCTGAACAATGGCCGCATTGAAATTCAACTCTTGATAAAAATCCAGAATGGTGATAAAATCCTTCTTTTTCTTTTCAGAAGAATCGTTGGGATTTTTGGGCCAGTCAATATTGGCCACAGTGGCAATCCATACGCCCCGAAACTCCTTTTCTGGAGTTTTGGTAACCGCACAGGATGCTAAAAAAATGAGGAAAATCGAAAAGAATAAAATGGTACGCATAAAAGCTGAAAAGGCCTACTTTAAAAATAAATGTAGGCCTTTTTGATTGAATTAAACAATTAAAACTACTTAATGGAAATTTTCAATACATGTGTTATTTGGAATCAAATCGATAGCGAACAAAACCTTCCATGGCCTCATATTCTGCCATGCCCAGTGCATTGTATCGGTTTGCGGTATCCTTGTTTCGTTGCTCGGCACGTTGCCAGAACTCCCTCTCATCGTTTCCAGGGAACATGGCACTGTCTTTTTGGGATTGGTGTTTAAAGATGGCGTTGATTTTTCGCGCCATATCCTTGGGCCCGATGGGCACCGCCATTTCCATATCTGCAATATCCCATTCTTGCCATGCACCTCGATACAACCATACATAACAATTCCGAATCCAGTCTGAACCTTCATCCAGCAAGCGTTGGATTGCCCTGAAAATGACATCTAGACAAACCCTGTGGGTGCCGTGAGGGTCAGAAAGGTCGCCTGCAGCAAAGATTTGATGGGGTTTGACTTCGTTGAGCAGTTTATAGGTAATTTCAACATCTTCTTCTGAGATTGGTTTCTTCCGAACTGCCCCGGTTTCATAGAAGGGCAGGTTTAAAAAGTGTGCGTTTTCTTCGGAAACACCGCAATAACGGCATGCCGAAAGTGCCTCACCTTTTCGAATCAATCCTTTAAAGTTTTGGACTTCTGCACTATCAATTTCGCCAGGTTTTTTTGAAGCCAAAAACTCCCGAACCTGCTTGAATTGTTTTTTAAGTTCTTTGTTTTCTTTTTGCACATCGGTGGCAAAATCCAAGAAACGGATGACTTCATCGTCAAAAACAGCAATGTTTCCTGAAGTTTGATACGCTACATGGACATTATGTCCTTGATCAACCAAACGCAATAAAGTGCCGCCCATGGAAATTACGTCATCATCAGGGTGTGGACTGAATATCAAGGATGTTTTGGGATGGGGTTGTGCTCTTTCAGGACGTTGGCTGTCATCTGCATTGGGTTTTCCACCTGGCCATCCAGTTATGGTTCGTTGTAACTGATTAAATACAGAGAGGTTGATTTGTTCTGCGGAACCAACCTCGGCTATTAAATTTCCCATCCCGTATTCGTTGTAATCCTCATTGGTCAACTTTAGGATGGCTTTGCCCAATTTTTCGGACAACCAAATAGCAGCGGTTTTTATAAGTTTCTCATCCCATTCGCATTCTGTGACCAACCATGGTGTCTTAACGCGGGTTAAAAAGGAAGAAGCTGCGTCATCCAAAACAAAGTCGCAATTGTCGTGGTGTTGCAAGAACGTAGCAGGTACCGACTCTTTTATTTCCCCTTCAACGGCTTGTTGTATAATTGGGGCTTTTCCTTCTCCCCAGGCCATCAAAATAATCCTTCGGGCATTCATTATGGTGCCGACCCCCATGGTGACAGCTCTTCGGGGAACGTTTTCCTCTCCAAAAAAGTCGCTGGCTGCATCCAATCGAGTAACTCTATCCAAACGAACCAAACGGGTCTTACTGCTCAATGAGGAACCAGGCTCGTTGAATCCGATGTGTCCGGTTCTACCAATTCCGAGAACCTGTATATCGATGCCCCCGACATTTTGGATTTTCTCCTCATAATCCAAACAGTATTTTTTGATGTCTTCCTTGGAAAGACTTCCATCAGGGATATGAACGTTGTAAGGCTCAATATCGATGTGGTCAAAAAGGTGTTCGTTCATGAAACGCACATAGCTATGGATGGAATCGGGTTCCATGGGAAAGTACTCGTCCAAATTAAAGGTGACCACGTTTTTGAAGCTCAACCTTCCTTCTTTATGGAATTGGACCAAGTAATCATAAACTTTGGTGGGAGTGGAGCCAGTGGCCAAACCAAGAACCGCTTTTTCGCCCTGTTCTTCTTTTTGTTTGATAAGACTTGCAATCTCGTTGGCAACATACCAAGATGCGCTGTCGGAATCTTGGTAGATATGCGTGTTGATTTTTTCAAACTTCACGGTTTCCGAATCCAAAACTTTTGGTTTTGCCGGATTTTTGACCAATTCTTGCATGATTTGTCAGGATTAAGAGTTTAAACACCACAAATATAGCTTATATTTGCAGTATTTTGCAATATGTATGCAGTTTTATGCTTTTTTATCGACAGACAACATAACTCCGTATATGAACAGCATAATCTGGAATAGTTTTCTACTTTTGAATTTGAATTATAATGGCGGCTTTAATGCTCAAAGAAGAACGACAACATGCCATCCTTAATGAAGTTGAGCTCCATAATCGGGTATTATTGACTGATTTGGCAGAGAAACTGGATGTTTCCATTGATACTGTCCGGCGCGATGTTAAAGAACTGGATGCGGAAAGTCTCTTGATTAAGGTGCATGGGGGCGCCGTTTCACTTGGTTTTGCCAATCACAGTCCAACACGCAGCAATGTATACGCACTGGACAAAAAAATAGCCATTGCCAATAAAGCCAAAGCTCTGATTCGGGAGAACAGCGTAGTTCTTATAGATGGAGGAACGACCTGCTTGGAACTCGCTCGCTTGCTTCCGGCCAACTTAAAGCTTACATGTTTTACCTTAAGTCTACCAGTGGCCATGGAATTATTGAACAAACCCAACATTGAGACCATATTTATTGGTGGGACCCTTTCTCCAGACTCACAAATAGCCATGGGTTCCAGCGCCATTCATGCATTGTCTGAAATAAAAGTGGACTATAGTTTTATAGGAACCGGTTACGTGGATTCCCAATATGGACTGACGGAATTTGATTGGGATGTGGTGCAGACCAAAAAGGCGGTGATCAATGCTTCCAAGAAAACGGTGCTGTTGTGCATTTCGGAGAAATTGAATTCCCAACATCGATTTAAAACCTGCGATTTAAATGTAATCAACACCATGGTGACCGAGTTGGAACCTTGGGACGAAAAACTCGCTGCATTCAAGAATATGAACCTACAATTATTGTAATCTCTGTGAAAAAACACATCAAAATAACAGAAGAAGCTTCCCTTTACGACCAGTTGGAAGAAATGTCGAGCTTGGACATTGTGAGCCATATCAACAATGAAGACAAGAAAGTTGCAAATGCCGTAGAAGAAGTATTGCCCAAAGTGGCAAAATTAGTGGATGAGACTGCTAAACGATTTGAAAAAGGAGGTCGATTGTTTTATATCGGTGCCGGTACCAGCGGACGTTTGGGCATTTTGGATGCTTCGGAAATTCCACCAACCTTTGGAATGCCTTACGATAGGGTCATTGGGTTGATTGCAGGTGGTGATACAGCCATCCGAAAAGCGGTGGAGTTTGCCGAGGATGATTTAGACCAAGCGTGGAAAGACCTTCAGGAGTTTGATATCAATTCCAACGATGTGTTGGTTGGGATTGCTGCTTCAGGGACGACACCCTATGTTTTGGGAGGAATCACAAAGGCTAAAGAGAATGGTATTTTAACCGCGGGCATCACCAATAACCCAGGGTCACCTTTGGCCACAGGATCTGATATCGCTATAGAAGTGAATGTTGGTCCTGAGTTTTTAACCGGAAGCACCCGTATGAAAAGCGGTACCAGCCAAAAAATGGTGCTCAACATGATTACCACGGCTCTCATGATCCGTATTGGTCGGGTAAAAGGCAACAAAATGGTGAACATGCAATTGAGCAACACTAAGTTGGTAGACAGAGGTACTCGATATATCATGGAAGAACTCGGCCTGAATTACGAAGAGGCAGAAAAGGCTTTAAAAAAATATGGCTCGGTCAAACGGGCGGTTGATGCCCTACGGTAATCCTACTTTGGAACCAACCGTACAATTCCCTTACCTTCGATACCTACATAGATATAGCCATCGGGTCCTTGGCGGACATTGCGTACCCGTCCCATACCATCCAACAGTTTTTCGCGGTAAGTAACTTTGTCATTTTGTAGTTCTAGACGTTCCAAATATTGAAATGACAATGAACCTACCAGCAAATTTCCTTTCCATTTGGGGTATTTGTCCGAAGTCACGAAGGTCATTCCCGAGGGAGCAATGGAAGGTGTCCATTGATACAAAGGTTGCTCCATGCCCGGCCTTGAGGTCTCATCCGTAATCTTGGTGCCGCTGTAATTTATGCCATAGGTAATGACGGGCCAACCGTAATTTTTACCTTTCTCGATGATATTGATTTCGTCCCCACCCCTGGGGCCATGTTCATGCTCCCATAGTTGACCCGTTTCGGGATGTTTGGCCAGCCCTTGCGGATTTCTATGCCCATAACTAAAAATGGCCGTCTTTGCTCCAGATTTTCCCACAAAGGGATTATCATCAGGAATACGCCCATCATCATGGATTCGGTATATTTTGCCACCATCCCGTGTAATGTCCTGCGGATTAACGTCCCTGTTGCCGCGTTCTCCCACTGAAAAATAGAGGTATCCTTCATTGTCAAATTCAAGTCGGGAGCCAAAATGCTGTCCTCGGGTGGAATTGGGTTCCGCTTTGTAGAGTAATTGTTTTTGTGTCAGTCTGTTATTGGAGAGTTTAGCTCGCATAATGGCCGTATTTCCTCCTTTTCCATCACCATCCGAAGAAGCAAAGGATAAGTAGAGCCATCCGTTTTCCTTGTAATTGGGATGTAGTTCAATGTCCATCAACCCACCCTGACCACGAACATAAACCTCAGGGACATTACTGATTTTAGTTGTCTTTCCAGAACTATAATGTATGAGTTCCCCTGTTTTCTCCGTTATGAGCATACTCCCATCCGGAAGGAATACCATGCCCCAAGGGGTCTGTAAACCGGATACAACGGATTCTACAGTAAAATCAACGGTTTTGGGAAGATTTATGCTTTTATCAGGGGTTTGGGCGCAAGATGTACTTAGCAGTACAACGAAAAAATACTGAAATATGATACTTTTTTTCATAATTTCACGTTGAAATAACAGATTTCATAGATAAACGGCTACTTTTTGGTAGTTGAGTGTGTTGAAGATAAAGAGATTTTTATAAGTATAGACAATTACGATGTAAGAATATTAAGGTCCCAAATCTGAGTATTCTGCCCTAACAAGACTTAACCTATGCTCCCTCAAAAAACAAGGCATTTGCTATATGTCGTGTTGATGGTGTTCATATCCATATTTTGTTCCACGGTATTAGCAAAGACAGAGGTCAACCGGATACTTACCAAAATAGTATCCACTGTTTCCGAAAAAAGTGCTGATGAAAAGACGGAGATTTCTTCCGAAAGGGCATCGGCAACTCAAGCGGATGCATCTTTTGCTGCAAGTAGTAGCATGTTCATGACCATTATCCAAGGGGCCAATGAAGAAGTGGTTTGCCCCAACGATGGTAGCACACTTGCCAAATTCTTTTTGTGCGGTACCAGTGACATCCGAACCATATCACTAAGTCTATCCGGTAGCAGTTACCAGTGGCAAAAACTGGACCCCAACACCTGTGCGCCCACTGTAGTGGATGACTGTCCTACCATTAACGGGGCCTGTACTTGGAATACAGTTGGAACAGGTGCTACCTATGACCTTTCCACTGCGGGTGAGTTTCGGGTGCGTGTAAATTCCGGGCAATACTACTATTTCAAGTCCTCGTTGAACCCTTTGAACCCACAATTGATCAAGGAAGATATTGTATGTGGAAACCCAGGTAGGGTAGAGGTGACCAATGTTCCTGCTGGCTACGAGTACAGTTTGAACAGTGCTGCGGGACCCTATCAGGACGCTCCATTCTTTGATATTACTTCTTCAGGTGACTACAGAGTTTATGTGCGTTTAAAAAATGTGTCTGCTACGGCCTGTGTGTTTCCATCGAATGTGGTGACCATTGATGATTTGGACATCAATGTGGATGTTACCGCCAATGATATTCTGTGCAGCAGTGAGTTGGGAAGTATTGATGTGCAAGTATCCGGTGTTCCTGGCTTTTATACGTATAGATTGGTTAAAAATGGAGTTACGGTGGATACTTTCGGACCAAACGGAGCCGACTCCTACACCTTTGCCAATGTAAGCCCAGGTACTTATAGTATTCGAGTGGAAACCAACAATTGTTCTGAGACCATAACTACAGATGTTGATGGTGACCCCATAGTCATCGGAAATGGAATCAGTCCACTAGCGGTTTCTGCAACGGCTTCTGACAGTTTTGGTTGTGGGGCTACATCGGTGGATGTAAACCTGACCACCTCCGGGGGAACTGCCCCGTACCGTTTTAGTGTGGATGGAGGACCCTTTGGTTCCACCTATAATGGGTCTACCACTTTTACCGTTACTTCTGCGGGAACCTACAATATATTGGTAGAAGATGCCAATGGATGTCAACGAAGCGGATCTGTAGATGTTCCAGACATTCCACCACCAATTTTCAATTTTACCGAAGAAGATGCCAATTGTGGAGGAGCCAATGACGGCAGAATCACCATTAATGTGACCAACGGATTTGGTTATGAGATTGAGTACAGTATCAACAATGGTTCAAGTTTTCAAATCAGTAATACCTTTTCCAACTTGGCACCTGGAACCTATAATGTGGTATTACGCTATGAGCAGGATTCCTTTACCTGTACCACAACGCCACAAACGGCAAGCATAGGAACGCCATCAACAATAACAGCTACGGCTACACCAGATACAGCGCCCAGCTGCGGAAATGAAAATGGAGGGCAAATCACCATTTCAGGAGTTTCCGGAGGAACAGTGCCTTATGAATACAGCGTAGGAGCTGGATTCAGTAGTAATCCAGTTTTCACGAATTTAGGTGTGGGGACCTATACCCCAATGATTCGAGATGCCAATGGGTGCGTTCAGTCTCTTTCCGATATTGTCTTTAATGCCCTGAACAAGCCGACTAATTTGGATTTTACCATTTCCAGTCTGGATTGTATCACTACCACAGCTTCAGTGGGGTTGACTGTTACTGGTGGCTCTGGTCCATATACCTATGAAATTATTGCTCCAGCCGGAAGTGCTGTGAATAATGGAACCAATAATACCTTTAGTGGATTAGGATTGGGGACCTATACGTTTAGGGTTACGGACAATGCAGGCTGTTCTTATGATGAAAACTACGCCATAACCGATATCAGTTCCATTGGAGTACGAGGTCAACAGACCAAAGTGGTCACCTGTGTAGGCGATTCTGATGGGGAAGGACGCTATTTGGTGGATGGTTTTAATTCTACCTATAGCTATAGCATTGACGGTGGACCAGTTTCAACAGGACAAAGTGGAAGCGTTATTCCATTGACAGGCTTGACCGCCGGAAGCTATGTGATTTCCGTGACCGATGAGGAAACCAATTGTGTTGATACAGCCACTTTGGTGATTGAAGAACCTTCAACCGCTTTTGCTATTTCCAGTTTAGATGTTACTGCAATGAGCTGTCAGAATGGAAATACGGGAGCCGTTCGTATCAATACCGTAGGTGGATGGGGCGGTAACCGATATACCTTGACCCAGCCCAATGGTTCCACAAGAGGCCCTAAAAATGGAAGTACCTTCTCCAACCTGTCCCAAGATGGTTCCTATCAAGTGAGCGTTACCGATGCCAATGGATGTACCGTAACAGATAGCTTCACCTTGACCAGCTTGGATGCCCCCAGCTTGACTTTGGACAACGGAGCTTCAGATTTTTGCTATGATAACTTTGGTGCTGCCACTTTGGTAGTTAACGCTTCAGGAGGTCTGGCTCCCTATCAATATCGCATCAATGGCGGTGCTTTGGGCGCCAGTAACACTTTTGCTGGACTTACCCCTGGGACCTATACCATTCAAGTGGTGGATGCCAATGACTGTCGCGATACCGTTACGGCCACCATTGAGCCACAAGTCATGGCCAATGCCACTACCATTCAGGAATTGGATTGTGCAGGTCCTCCAGGGCAGATTCGGGTGAATATCAGTAATGGGTACACCTCTGGAGGTGACTATGATATTTATGAAGTAAGTATCAACGGTGCACCCTATACTTCAGACAATAACAATATTACAGGAAACTCATTTGTGTACAGTGTGCCCAATGATGGTTCCATTATTTCGGATACCACTTTTCAGTTCCAGATTACGGACAGCCGAGGCTGTACCACGGAATCCAATGTGGTGACCATTTCTCCTCCAGAGACTATTGCTGGCTCGGCAGTTGCTACGGATACGCAATGTGGTGATAATACCAGTGGAATTGTGACATTGATTCCAGATACCACCCAAGGGATACCGCCGTATGAATTCAGTAATGACAATGGAGCGACCTTTGGTTCACAAAATATTTTCTCGGGATACGGGCCTGGTACCCACGGTGGATTCGTAATCCGTGACAGTAGAGGATGTGTAAGCCCTGCGTATGACGTAACAATAGCCGCAAGCACCCCATTGGATGCAACAGCTACCCCTACTGACGCAGTTTGTTCATCAGGAACGGTTAATGGTTCCATTTCAACCACAATAAATAATGGAACGGCGCCTTTTGATTATATCCTATTGGATGTGGTAGGGAATTTGGTGGCTTCCTCAACAGGTACAGCAAGTACAACCGTGAATTTCCCCAACCTTCCCGTTGGGAATTATACCGTAGTCACTACGGATGCTTCAGGTTGTGAAGATCGGGACGAGGTGGTCATTGACCAAAACACGTTGGATTTAATTCCTTTGGATCTGGACCCAACAGTGTGCTCAGATACAACTTTCCCATATCGTGTTAGGGCTACAGGAGGAACGGCGCCCTATGAATTTAGATTGGTGGGCGACCCAATTTTTCAACTAGGAACCGGTGCTGGCAATGACATTTTTGATGTAACGGGACTAGTCGTGCCAGGTGTGACCTATTTTGTGGAGGTCAGGGATGCCAATGGATGTACATATATTGAGGAGATTGACACGATAGGTCCCTCTAATCCTGTTACGGTAACTGCCACAGCTACATCGGCATCCTGCAACGTTTCCGGTAGCGGAAGTATTGATTATGATGTGTCAGGGGTGTCTGCCCCCGGCGACTTTACCGTCACCCTTCAAAATACCGATACGGGTGCTATTGAATCAGGACCAACAGCATTCACGGGACAAACTATTCCCTATAGCGGAACGTTCACAGGCTTGGCACCAGCGAACTACCAAATCATAGTAGAGGACGATTCAACGGGATGTAGCTCAAGCACCTTGGTCTTTATCAGTTTCAGTTCTCCGTCTATTACTATCGACAATTTTGTGGAAGCTACCTGTAATGCAGGTGCCCTTGTAACCGTAAGAGGTTTTGGTGGAAGTGGTGGGCCCTTTGCGTATGCCTATGTGCCCACAGGTGATCCTGTGCCAACGGTATTTTCAGCAGAAACTACCTTTGAAATCCCAGGGCCATACCCTACAACTTATGATTTCTACGTGCAAGACGCTAATGGATGTACTGCGCTGACCACCTTACCAGTAACTCAGGAGGCTGGTGTACCTAATCCTGTCATAGATGTAGTGAATCAGTGTACCGCCACTAGTGGTTATCAAATTGATATTGTTTCACCGCTTACGTCAGGTCCAGAACCTGAAAATACATTCCAATATGATATAGGAAGTGGTTTTCAGACAGGAACAACATTTATTGTTCCCAATCCAGGTAGCTATGTCATTACGGTTCGAGATGGTAACGGGTGTATCAATACGGTGACAGCAGATGTATTCAACTTCTTTGCCATAACTGCAGATGCCACCTCATTGCCAACCTGTAATGCTGGGGATGGAACCATTACCGTAAACACTACCGGAGGTAGTGGAAACTTTGAGTACCAGCTTCGTGATGCAGGCACCTTGGCCAATATTGGTCCAGCACAGAGCACCAATGTTTTCAATAACGTATTGCCTGGGGATTATAACATTTTGGTAACCGATTTGGATTCTAATACCTCACCTTTGTGTTCAGACGAGGCCATTGTAAATGTGTCTACGGTAAACACACCAGTGATTACAGCGACTCCAAGTAGTGATGTTACCTGTAATGGAGCTGACAATGGAACCATATCTGTGGAACTTCAACCCGGAACCGATACGGATACACCATTGAGTTATATCCTGTATGATAGTAGCTCCGCTATTTTTGCAGGACCACAAGGCTCTCCTGTATTTGATGATTTGCCACCGGACACCTATCAAGTGGAAGTGGTTTCGGATAGGGGATGTACCGACCAAGTGGGAGGTATTGTTATTGCTGAACCTTCGGTATTGCAGGTCAATGCAGTGAATACAGAATTCAGTTGTAATCCATCCAGCAACCAGTTTAGTACAGCCACAATTACCATCTATACTGATGATAATGGCGATGGCACCGGAACTGCAACGGGAACCGGACCTTACACCTATAGCATGAACGATGGCACCCCTCAGTTTGATGGCACCAACTTTCAGACCAGCAACACCTTTGAGGTGATTGATAATGGAACCAACCAAACCATCACTTTGACAGCGCGAGATCAAAATGGTTGTGAGGAAACATCAACCGTGACCATTAACAGTCCAACCGATATTACCTTTAGCTATGCGGTGAACCAAATCACATGTGATGCTCCGGGAACCATCGATATTATTGTAAACGAAGGCCCAGGAAATTACCAAGTGGAAATCTTGCCTTTGGGATCAGAACCTGCCCGAACTTCTGGAGGTAGCGATAGGGTAAGCTGGGATATTGCCACTCCGGGGGATTACATTTTTGCGGTGACCGATATTGGCAATGGGGGTTGTTCGTATCTAACGACCACCATCACCATGCCGGAATACAATACTATTGAGGCCCTGATTGCCGAAGTACAGCCCGTAACCTGCTTTAATGGCAATGATGGTGCAATCAGTTTGGAAATCAACAATTACAGTGGAACCTATAATTATGAAGTGTTCTCAAGAGATAATAGTGGGGTTGAGACATCTACAGGGGTAACAGGAAGCTTTGATACCAACGCACCTGTAAACTCCCCAGAAATTATCGGAGGCTTACCCGCAGGTAATCTTGTGGTTCATATAGAAGCATTGGATGCACCTTTCTGTGACGTGGTCAGTAATGTTACCACGGTTCGCTCACCAGATAGGGAATTGACGATTGATGCCATCCAAACCTCTCCAGTGACCTGTAATGTGCCAGGATATGGTGAAATTACAGTAGCTGGAGATGGTGGTTGGGGCACATATGAGTACCAATTGATTGCCCCAGATGGTACTACAGTATTGGTGGACTATCCCAATACCAACCCCATTTTTGAAAATCTTTCCACAGGAACGTATACCGTGAATGTGAGAGATATTCGAGGTTGTGAAGCTACTAACACCATTAATTTACCATTGCCAATACCCATTTCTGCAGATATTCAGGTGGTGCAACCCTTGGCATGTAACAATGACAACAACGGAATTATTGAAGCTTACAATGTGGGAGGCGGCCAAGGCCCAGGAAACTATCTGTATCAATTGAACCGAATTACAGACGGTACCAACAGTGGACTTCAGACCACACCAACTTTCGCAAACTTATCTGCTGGGGATTATACCATCACCATTTTTGATGGATGGAACTGTAGTTTTACCACAATTCCAATTACAGTTCAAGACCCTGAAATTGTGGTGGCCGAATTGGTAGAATTGCAACCACCGGGTTGTGGAGATTTGGGTAGGATGGAGTTGAGTGTTACCAATCCAGAGCCAGGAGTCGACTATTTTTATCGTAGATCGGGAAGTTCGGATCCATTCACTCCTTTTGGGACTGGAATGACCAGTGTTGAAATCGCTGCGGACATCACTTTGGACCCCGGACCCTTCCAATATGATGTACAGAACTCAAACGGGTGTCCCTTTGAAAAATCGAACCAAATTTCATTGGATCCTGCAGCTCCTTTGGTTATTGCCTTGGATTTGACCAACGCTACCATCAACTGTGCGGGTGAGGCAACTGGTATCATCCGTTCTGAGGCCTTTGGAGGTATTGGAAGTTATATGTACACCTTGGTGAATTCAGATACGTTGCCTGTAACTTCGGCAAGCATCATTCGTCCCGCACAAAGCTCAGGAATTTTTAGAGAACTGAATCCCGGAACCTATTATGTGTATGCCCAGAGTGGAGGATGTGAGGCCATTTCAGACCCCATTGTCATTGAACCTAAACCACCATTGGTTTTGGAATACTTGGAAGCAGTACCGGTAATGTGTGCTGGGGATACCAACGGACAAATTATTATTGAAGCAAGCGGAGGTACCGGAGCTATCCGATATTCCATTTCAGATACGTTGAGTGAGTTCTTTGAAGGTGATGACCCTGATAATCCAAATCGGAAAACATTTACGGATTTGTCACCCAGAACATACGACATTATCATTCAAGATGATTTAGGATGTACCATTACAAGAACTGTTGAGATTACCCAACCCCTGGAATTGGTAGCTGGAATTGCATCCACTACCCCAGAAGTATGTTTGGGAGACGGGGATGGTACCCTTACCTTGGAGGTTTCAGGAGGCACAGCACCCTATTACACCAGTGTAAACTCCGCAGATGATGCTGACTTTGTTCAAAATGATGACATGTTCTTTGATAACCTTCAGGGGGGAGAAACCTACGTCATCTTTATTCGGGATGCCAATGGATGTCAGACCAATGTAGTTGCGGAAATAGGAGTGGGAGTGGAACTTATGGCCGAACCCATCGTAGAGTACGGTTGTGAAGGCATATTCCCAAACAGTACGTCCACGGTTTCCATAACAGATACTTCATTATTGCCCCAGCTATTGTTCGCATTGGATGTTGAGGATATTCAATTGGCAACAGAGCAGCGAACTTTTGGTAATCTTACGCCAGGAGAACATACTGTGTACATTTACCATGAAAATGGCTGTGTCACCTTTGTTGAGTTTGAGATTGATGCATATGAGCCCCTCACCTTGGAAGCTATGAAAACAGGCCCCAATGAGGTCACCGCGGTAGCCACGGGAGGATTTGGAGGATACGAATACTTCTTCCAAGGAGAATCCTATGGTGAGACCAATACGTTCAATATCAATGTGGATGCCAATGTAAATATTATGGTAAGGGACCGAAACGGTTGTGTGGCCAATTTGGTAATGCCCTTTAATTTTGAGGGAATGCCAGAAATGCCCAATTTCTTCACCCCAGATGGAGACAATCTAAATGATTATTGGTACCCAGGAAACAGAGAATTTTTCCCTGATATTGAGGTAATCATCTATGACCGATATGGAAGGGTGATTGCCCATTTAGATCAAGTTAAGAAATGGGACGGTACGTACGAAGGAAATCCATTGCCCACTGGCGATTATTGGTATGTGGTCAATGTCCATGATCGTGAAAAGCAACGATATGTAGGGCATTTTACACTGTATCGGTAGTATTTAAGGCTTTTTTATCTATATTTACTTTGACAACGTATTGGCATATACCCTATTTGAATTCAACCTTCTTCCCCCCACCAAGGAATTTCAAATAAGAGGTCAATATGTGGCAAAGGAATTGGATTTGGCTTAGGTGAAAGGCAATGGTAGTCAATTCCCTTGAAGGTTCGAATAGAAAGGATTAATCACCAAGTCTTAAACAAACTACCTAAATGGATAACATAAAACCTACTGCAGGCGCATCATCATTTTTGGCGCCCGAAAATGAAAATCTTGACTACTCCATTTTTCAACTGAATCTCTTCCTCAATGCGTACAGCGAGGGGCAAAAGCCGTATAAGATAGACTACAACGTATTGTTGATGAGCTATCGTCAGTGGAACGGCAGTGATATTGATGAATTTTGCCAAGATCAGACCATAGGCTATTTTTTATTGAATCCATCCAATGATTCTGCAGAGGCTCGAGAAGCTTTTTGTATGGAAATCAGGGAGTTCCTTCTGGGAGCTTAGAAAGGCATTCTGCCCTTTTCAAGTCTAGTAGCTATATTTATTGAAAATGGAGATGAAGTTCTCCTAAAATTTATATTTTTGCAGTCCGTTTTCGGGATGTGGCGCAGTCTGGTAGCGTACACGCATGGGGTGCGTGTGGTCGCTGGTTCGAATCCAGTCATCCCGACGAACCATGGTTTTATGACACTAAGTAAAACCTTAATTAATTGAAAACCAGAAAATTAATTTTTTCTGGTTTTTTTTATTTCCATCTGAAACCATCGGTGAGGATGTCCTATAGAGTGTCCTATTTTTGTCGGGAAAAATTCCCTAAATTGTACTTCCATTATTGATTTTTCGTGTGATTTGACTTTCGCTTCAACCAATGTTTCACTTAAAGCGAGAACACATGAATACCTCTAACTCCTTCAGTATCAGTTTTTGGCTGAAAAAATCAGGAAGAAAAAAAGATGGACGGTTTCCAATTTATGTCCGGATCAGATGTAAAGGAAAAAATGCAGATCTCAGTGTCCATAGATCAACTTTTGAAGAACGATGGTGTCCTATTTTGGGAAAAATGGACCATAGGGCCAGTGAATCCGTTGTTGTAAACAAATATCTGGACGACGTCCGTGCAAAGTTGCTGGAATGCCATCGGCAACTTAGTGCCGAGAGTAACTTTATAACGGCACAATCCATCAAGCTTCGATATCTGGGAAAGGACAAGGTGATGCTCACCCTATTGGACCTTTTGGAGTACAACCGAACCTATGAGTTGCCCAAACTGGCCAAAGGGACGGTCAAGAACTATTCCTCCACAGAGACCTACCTGAAACGCTTCATTGCCAAAAAATATCGGGTACCCGATATTGGGCTGGCCTCGATAGACTATGCCTTTTTGATCGAGTTTGAAAACTTCCTGCGGAACTGCGAACCCATCAAATCGTTCCAGACATTGAACAACAACGGTATCATGAAACATATGCTGCGGTTCAAGAAATTGGTGACCATGGCCTATAAATTTGATTGTATCCCCAAGAATCCCTTCAATCTGTATAAAGTGAAAATGGAGGATTATGACAGTGCTTTCTTGGAAGAGGAGGAAATTCTGGCGCTGGACCAATTGGAATTCGAGGAAAAGGGCATGGAACTGGTCCGGGATATTTTCCTTTTTGCCTGTTATACCGGACTCAGCTACATAGAGATCAAACTTCTCAATCCCAATGGTATCGTATCCGGCATCGACGGGGAACTCTGGATCGATGTAAAACGCCAAAAGACCAAGACCGAAGTGAAGGTTCCCCTATTGCCCAAAGCCAAGAAAATCTTGGAGAAGTATGTGGATTTTCCCAAAAATGAAAATACCGTTCTTCCAGTGTATTCCAATCAAAAGGTGAACCAATACCTAAAGATCATTGCACAAAGGGCAAATATTGATAAGCACCTAACCTTCCATGTGGCCAGACATACCTTTGCAACGACAATCACCTTAATGAACGACGTGCCCATTGAGACCGTTTCCAAACTCCTCGGGCATACCAAGCTTTCAACGACCCAAAAGTATGCTAGGGTCGTGGAAAAGAAAATCAGCAAGGACATGGCCCAGTTGAAGGAGAAATTGGGAAGCGGGCAAAGTAAAGCGAACGACAATTCGGAATATCCGACCCTAAAGATTATCAGGTAATGTGACCCAGGGCTTGATATTGTTCTTTTGCCACCCATTTATTTTAGAGTTTGCTAAAATAATAAATTACTGTAACTTCGTAGTATGGATAAGAACATATGCATACGTTTGGAGGCGGATGCCAAACAGATAATGGAATGCAGGGAAACTATGCAAAATTTGGAAAATTCCATGGACTCCCTTTCAGGGATAATGAATTTAATGGGCAATCCGGTTCGGCTTAAGATTCTCTACCTTTTGAACCAAGAGCAACGCTTATGTGTCTGTGACCTTAGTGATATACTGGAAATGAATGTATCCGCAATTTCACAACATTTGCGCAAGCTCAAGGACAGAAATTTGATCACATCCCAAAAGGAAGGCCAGATGATCCATTATTCCTTGGTGACCGATCATTCGCCGTTACTTTTTCCAATTTTTGACCTGCTCGATAAAAAAGAACAAATAAAACCAGTAAACCATGAATAACAAGAAAACCTTAATGGGATCTTCCATTATTTTGGCCATGGCCACCTCCCTTTGTTGCATAGGACCACTTTTGGCCATTGTGGCCGGAACATCTGGCCTGGCGTCCAATTTTAAGTTTTTGGAACCGTTCAGACCGTATTTGATCGGAATTACGGGTTTGGTTTTGGTAGTGGCGTGGTACCAACAGTTAAGGACAGTCGCCAAAAAGGAAATAGACTGTGCATGCGATACGGACGAAAAGCCGGCCTTTTGGAAGGGTAAAATTTGGTTGATGACCATCACGGTCTTTGCCTTAGCGATGCTTGCCTTTCCCTATTATGCCCAATCTTTGTACCCGAAACAGGAAGCCAAGGGTCAAACGAACTTTTTTGCGAGCCAAGATGTCAAGGAAATCAATATTCCGGTCGTGGGAATGACATGCAGTGGGTGCGAGGCACATATTGAACACGAGGTCAATGGACTTGATGGGATCATCATGGTCAAGGCAGATTACCAAAAAGCCAATGCACAGATAATGTACGATCCCGCCAAAACCACCAGGGATGCTATCGTGAACGCCATTTTGAAAACCGGATACACCATAAAGGACCAGTGATAATGGATATCAATCTGTACTCTACAATTACCTGTCCGCATTGTGGCAATTCCAAAGAGGAAAAGATGCCTACGGATTCTTGTCAGTTCTTTTATGAATGTGAAAATTGCGGCTCCATTCTAAGGCCCAAAAATGGCGATTGTTGCGTGTATTGTTCCTTTGGTTCGGTGGCCTGTCCCCCCATTCAGGCAACATCCGGATGTTGTGGTACATGACCAAGTGACCCTGAAAATTTGTAAAGCCTTGGTTTGAACCTAAGTATTTTTATCGAAAATCTTTTTATGTTGAATCAATATATTGTAATATTGCGATAAAATAATGATATGGGACTGGCAAAGACCGAAATATTTACCGAAAACCAGAATGAGCTCGCCCTCATCGGTAAGGTATTTGCCCATCCCGCCCGGATTGCCATATTGCAGCACCTCTTCAAGGTCAAGGCCTGTGTCTGTGGTGACCTTGTGGACGAGATAGGACTGGCACAGCCTACGGTTTCACAACACTTGAAGGAACTCCGGAACATGGGACTCATCAAGGGCGATGTGGAGGGCACCAGTGTCTGTTACTGTGTCAATGTGGCAAATTGGAACGAAATGAAGGATAAGTTCAAGGCATTCCTCGATCAGGGGATTGAACTGGACCAAGAGTGCTGTTAGTATTTTTTTGAACCCATTAATCGTTTTATTGCGATTAACTAATAAACTGAAACCATAAAATAGAAACCATGAAAACAAAAATGATCCTAACCATGGCACTGCTGCTGTTGTGCCTCCCATTGACCACACATTCCCAGGAACTGAGGGGAAAGATCCAACGCTCCGTAAAGGAACTGAAGACCGTTTTTCCCCAGATACCCAAAGAAAAGATCCAGCTTTTGGACCAACTCGCCGCCAGAATGGTGTCCAATATGGGGGAGACCCCTTATACCGTTGTATTTGTGGACCAGGACAATGACGATATGGGCCAATTGGCCATGATCTGGCTCAGGACGGGCCTTATGTACTACGGATTATATGACAGGTTCAAGGTGGAATCCGCTGGTCTGGATACCGCCAATGAGACCCTTCCCGGTCTGGCCCTGCTGAAGAACGATGGGTTCAGGGTCTCCAATGCGCAGGGCGAATCCCTGTTCACGTATTCGGTCCGCTATGGCTCCGATAGTTGGACCATCAACAGAGAGACCCTCGAATCCTTACATTTGGACGAGGACAGCAGTGTCAAGGTATATGTACAGGATGGGCTGACGGACCGAAATGCAGAGGTCCTTTTTGAAAACAAGGCCGTCATCGCGGGGGAAATGATCTATGTCGCCACCCAGGTCGATGCTATTATCAAAGCTAAAATGAACAATCCATGAAATTATCAGAAGTAAAAGAAGTACTGTCCCGATTGGAAACCCTTGGCTTCCAATTGCCCACCGGGGAAATGGTCCCCGGACATTTCCATGTCACCGAAGTGGGGAAGATTCACAAACACTTTATAGACTGCGGGGGAACCGTGCGCCATGAGGAAGTGGTCAGTTTCCAACTGTGGGAGGCCAACGACTATGACCACAGGTTGCATCCCGAAAAGTTGGTTCATATCATCGAACTGTCCCAAAAGGTATTGGAAATAGAGGACTCACTGGAAGTCGAAGTGGAATACCAGGGCACCACTATCGGAAAATATGGCCTTGCCTTTGATGAAGGGCATTTTCTGTTGACCACCAAGATGACCGACTGCCTTGCCAAGGACCAGTGTGGGGTCCCCGAAAAGAAACCAAAGGTAAGACTGTCCCAATTGAAAAGTGAGCCCTGCTGTTCCCCGGACGGCAATTGTTGCTAAATCTTAATTCTATATAATGACTACGACCACAACTAGCCTGTTCCCTGAAATAGCGGGATTCATCACAACCTTGAAACTGGATGCCGTTTCCCCGGAGCGTAGGGAAATCCTTGATCCCCTTGCCGGGTTCATACAGTCGAAAGTTTCCGAAAATCAGGAAATACGCCTGAATTTCATTTGCACCCACAATTCCAGGAGGAGCCACCTGTCACAGATATGGGCACAGGCCATGGCTTTCCATTTCAACATCAAGAACGTATTTTGCTATTCGGGGGGGACCGAAGCCACGGCCCTGTTCCCGATGGTGGCGGAAACCTTGGGGAAACAAGGGTTCCAGATCCAACAGCTTTCACAGGGACAAAATCCTGTCTATGCCATCAAATATGCGGAAAATGCCCATCCGGTGATCGGGTTCTCCAAGAAAATGGACGATGCCTTCAACCCCAGTTCCGGCTTTGGGGCCATCATGACCTGTGATTCGGCCAATGAGGCCTGTCCCTTTGTGCCCGGTGCGGAAAAGCGCATCCCCATCACCTTTGAGGATCCCAAGGCCTTTGACAATACCCCGCAACAGGCCGAGAAATACCTTGAAAGGAGCATACAGATAGCAACGGAACTTTGGTATGTATTTTCACAGATCAAATCATAACACATGGCAGTAAAAAAATTGAGCTTTTTGGACAGGAACCTTACCCTTTGGATCTTTATCGCCATGGCGGTAGGGGTCGGTATCGGTTACTTCTTCCCGTCCTTCCCCGACATCATCAATTCGTTCAACAGCGGCACCACTAACATCCCCATTGCCATAGGTCTCATCCTGATGATGTACCCACCTTTGGCAAAAGTGGATTATAAACTGTTGCCCAAGGTGTTCAAGAACACCAGGATCTTGACCATTTCCCTGGTGCTCAACTGGATCATCGGCCCCGTGTTGATGTTCGTCCTGGCCATCCTCTTTTTGAGGGACTATCCCGAGTATATGGTCGGATTGATATTGATAGGTTTGGCCCGTTGCATTGCCATGGTGCTGGTCTGGAATGACCTGGCCGAGGGCAGTGCGGAATATGGTGCGGGACTGGTGGCCCTGAACAG
Source organism: Muricauda sp. MAR_2010_75 (assembly GCF_000745185.1). Classification (NCBI taxonomy): domain Bacteria; kingdom Pseudomonadati; phylum Bacteroidota; class Flavobacteriia; order Flavobacteriales; family Flavobacteriaceae; genus Allomuricauda; species Allomuricauda sp. MAR_2010_75. The sequence continues at coordinate 107,376 of NZ_JQNJ01000001.1, read as the reverse complement.
TATCTTCCAAGTGTTTGCCTACAGTTTCTATGCGTGGATCTTTATCACCGTTTTGCCCCCATATTTTGGCTTTGAAGGGGCCATTGTGGACATCTCCATAGGGACCATAGCGGAGAGTGTGGCCATTTATTTGGGCATCCCCTTCCTTATGGGCATCCTTAGCCGAACGATATTGGTCCGGATCAAAGGGGAACAGTGGTATGCCCAAAAGTTTGTTCCCGCCATTTCTCCCATGACCTTGATCGCCCTGTTGTTCACCATTGTGATCATGTTCTCCCTCAAAGGGGAACTTATCGTGGAGATTCCCATGGACGTGGTGGTGATCGCCATACCCCTCTTGGTGTACTTTACCCTGATGTTCATCATTGGGTTCTTTTTCACCAAGGCGATGGGTGCCGAATATGACAAGACCGCTTCGGTGGCCTTTACAGCAGCCGGGAACAACTTTGAGCTCGCCATTGCCGTGGCCATTGCCGTCTTCGGACTGGATTCCGGCCAGGCCTTTGCAGGGGTCATCGGGCCCTTGGTGGAAGTTCCTGCCCTGATTCTGTTGGTAAGGGTCGCCTTTTGGTTGCGCAAAAAGTATTTTAAACCGCAAACCGCATAAGGATGAAAATTGCACTCTTCTCGGACATCCACGCCAACCTTCCTGCCCTTGAGGCCTTTTTTGTGGATGTGGAAAAACATAGGCCGGACGCCATCTATTGCCTTGGGGACCTTGTGGGCTATAACATCTGGCCCAACGAGGTGGTCCATGAGATCAGAAAACGCCGGATACCCACCATTGCGGGCAACTATGATTTTGGCATCGGACGCAACAGTGATGATTGTGGCTGTGCCTACAAGAGCGATGAGGAAAAGGCGAACGGGGCAATTTCCATATCCTATACCAACTCCATTATGGGGGATGATGAAAGGGCCTACCTGAAAAACCTTCCATCCCATATCAATGTGGAGTTCAAAAGGAACGATGAAACAGTGAACCTACTCCTGGTGCATGGAAGCCCAAGACGAATCAACGAGTATCTTTTCGAGGACCGGAAGGAGAAGAGCCTGGTACGCATCCTGCGGGATGCAAATGCCGATATCCTCTGTTTTGGACATACACACCAACCCTATCACAAGGCCCTTTTGGATTATGATGGAGGCACCATATACCGCCATGCGATAAATATCGGATCCATCGGAAAGCCCAAGGATGGCGACAATAGGGGATGCTATGTGCTGTTGAACATGGATGGGAACTTCCGTAGGCCGGACAAGAATAGCATCCATGTGGAGTTTGTACGCTTCGAATATGATGTCGAAAAGGCGGCCAAAGCCGTTGAGGGCAGCATATTGCCCAACGCTTACGCTGGAGCATTGAGAAAGGCCCATTGATTATTTTTTAAGGCCTTAGTCTAAATATTTTCTTGTAAGACAATCCAAATCTGTGATGAATTTTGTAAGGAACAATGTAAGTACAAGAATATAACAGGCAACTTGGTGGAAATATTTTCCATTGTAAATCTACCCTTGATCAGCATTTAAGGGAATTGAAAACCATGGTCAGTTACAGGGAAATTTTACCACTACTAAAGCTTCATCCTTAATTGACAAAGGAAATAGGAAGAGTGAAAAATAAAAGTTTCACCAACCTCTTTGTATACATATCCTGTGTAGGCTGGCACACCATTAAACCGAAAGCCATAAAAGCAAAGCCATGAAAAAGAAATGTTGCGATATTAATGAACAGATCGAAAGTTTCTACAGTTATTTAAAATACTTTACCTTAAAAAAGGTTCGGGATGAAACCATTGCGGAAGATATTGTGCAAGAGGTAATGCTGAAACTGGTCGAGTCCTATCAAAAAAATAGGGAAATTGAAAACATCAAGGCCTGGCTGTTTCAAGTTGCCAGAAATACCATTTATGACCATTTCAAAAAGAGTGCCCCAATTGTTGAACTTAGTGATGTAAAGATACTTGAGGCAACTGAACCAACCAATCTGGAGCTATCCGTGTATGATCATATGATACCCATGATCCAGTTCCTTCCCAAAAAATATGCCGAGCCTTTACAATGGAGTGACATCGACAAACTATCCCAAAAAGATGTAGCTGAAAAGCTGAACTTGGGGTATTCGGCTGCAAAAATGCGGGTGCAAAGGGCAAGAACAAAGCTAAGGGAATTATTTGTGGAATGCTGTGATATCGTATATGATGCCAATGGCAACTTCGTCAATTGCTCTGTTAAGGAATCGTGTATCCCGTTAATAAACCACTTGGTTGATTTTCAGGCATCCACAAAGTACAAATAGGTAGAATCATTTTTTTATTGAGAATTGTGTCTTTTGACACGCCATTTTAGACTACATAGTAAAGTTTATTTAAAATTACTGAACTATGAGTACTGAAGTCAAAATTTTACATTCATCCTGCTGCGCCACTGCATCCCCCATAAGGGCACAAATCGAAAAAATTGCCAGTGAAAACCATCTGGACGTAAACATCACCGAGTTTTCTGACCTCAAGGACACCATGCCCTACGGGGTCCTTACCTTTCCTGCATTGGTCATTGACGGGAAGGTTTATGACTATAAAAAAGTCAGCAACGACAAGGTGTTATTAGCAATTCTTTAAAACGTTTTTAAGATGGAAATCTTTACAAAACTGCTTACCCGACTGGCAGACTATGTTGTCCATGTCCTTTTGGGTATTCCTGATACGGATACATTCGGCTCAGCATTACACTATTTCATCATTGCCTTTGGCTCTATTTCCATTCTGGTTGTGCTGGTGACCTATGTAATGGGAGTGGTAACAAGCTATTTGCCCATGGAAAAAATCCGGGATTATTTGGAGAAACACAAAAAATCAGGTCTTGGGAATGTTGTGGCCTCCTCTTTGGGTGCCTTGACACCTTTTTGCTCGTGTTCTTCCATTCCTTTGTTCGTGGGAATGATGCAGGTCAGGATCCCACTGGGAATTTCACTTTCCTTCCTCATAACCTCACCCTTGGTGAACGAAATCGCTATTGCCATTTTCTGGTTGGGCTATGGTTGGAAAGTTACAATAGTGTACCTACTTTCAGGAATCGTCTTGGGGGTGATCGGTGGAATTATCCTGGAAAAGATGGGTATGGCCAAATATGTGGCAGAATGGCTCAAGGACAATGAATGGAAAGCGCATTCGAGGGAAAAGGATAGCAGAAATTTGCTGAAACGATTTCCTGGAATTCATCGGGAGGCCATTCGGACCCTTAAAAACCTTGTCCCCTATATTTTTATAGGAATTGCAATAGGGTCATTTATCCACGGCTATGTCCCCGAGTCATTTTTTGGCACCTATATTTCAAAATCCAACCCTTTTGCGATTCCCATTGCCGTATTGGTATCGATTCCATTGTACATTGATGCGGTTGGAATCCTGCCCATATTGGATTCGCTCGTTGACAAAGGGGTTCCGTTAGGGACGGCCATGGCCTTTATGATGGGTTCGATCGGACTTTCCATCCCCGAAGGCCTGCTGCTCCAAAAAGTGATGCAAAGGCAGTTGATCATTGCCTTCTTTTCAACTATTGCCATTGGAATGATCATTTCCGGTTATTTGTTCAACCTCCTTTTTTAACAACCTATACTTATGAAATGTGATATATTCAATATTTGGGAAGACCTTCGGACTGATTTAAGGAACTATGTGGGCAAGCGTGTTTACAATGAGCATGATGTTGATGATATAATGCAAACGATTCTTATCAAGGTCATAACATATTGTGAGAAAAAAAATGACGTAAGATATATAAAGGCTTGGTTATACAGGATTGCACAACATACAATTTTTGACTTTTACAAGAAGCCAAGAAAGACCACACTTGTTGACCTGGAACAGTTGCACCTGTTTGTTCCGGATGAATATGATGAAAACGTCTTTGTTTGGCTCGATAAGTTTATAAATGGTCTCCCTATCGACTATTCAACTCCCTTGAGACTTTCGGATATAGAAGGCCTTCCGCAGAAAAGTATTGCCGCGCATCTGGGCTTGACATTATCGGCAACAAAGTCAAGGATCTTAAGGGCAAGGAAAAAGGTTAGGGCAAAGTTTGATGAATGTGGTGAAGTTGAATATTCTGAAAACCAAATGTGGAGATTTACCATTACAAAATCCTGTTGCCTATCATAATTTTGTATAAACCTGCATCCTTTGTCCATTTTCCATGTCTTAGGGGTAAACTTTAATCTTAAAAACGTATGAACATGGAAGTAAAGACAAAAAATGCATTGAGAGTGACCCTTTTTCAAGTGGGAATGCCAACAACTGGGGAAGGTACTTGCTCAGCCTGTGATTCTGTTCAAGGTGTATTGCTATCGGCGATTCAAGAAGTTCAAGAACTCTTTGATCATTTGAACTGCGAAATCTTGTTCAGTTCAACCATGATTAAAACGATAGAGGAAGCCGAAAAAGCCCATATTGTTGCTTCCCCTACCATAAGGGTCGGCAACCTCGATTTCCATCCTGAACATTTGGAAGACAGTCCGGAAGCCAGGGAATGGGTTTGGAATGGAGCTACAATGGGAGAACCCAATAAAGAAATCTTAATCGAGGTATTGCTCAAAGGCTATTTTGAACCCAAAAATGACCATGGGGAAATAACCTTGTCCCCTTACATTCTAAAACACTTAAAAGGAGAAGTGACCGCGGATTCCAACTGCGGATGCCATTGATGAATGATTGGGTGAACCGCCTTAGGTTCTGTTAGATGAGATTTACCTCATACAAGAAAAGACCTTATTAAGCTCATCGGAAACGATGGGCTTTTGTTTTACCTATTTTTTGAATTTGGCAATCTTCCCAGTAGTATTTCATTACCGTTCAATACCCCAATGCCGTATCGTCCCCTCGTTTGTCCGCCCCGCCCTCAAATAAGTCATTTTCAGGACTAGGACGGCGGATACGCTTCCCATAACCTAGGTTCGTGCCTGATTGATATTGTAGCCTTTGGTTTTTAGGGTTCTATGGGTTTTCAAAGAAAAACCTTCGGTTTCAAACATGCGTACAAGGGATATCCATCTAAGGTTTGGAACTATAATACCCTTATGGGCCTTCTGGAGGGGTAGATTTCTTTTTTATCTTCCAATAGTTTTCGAAAGATAAGCCCGCAAATGGTTTGTCGGACAAGGGACGGCATAAAGCCGTTCCCCTGTCACTTTTTATTCCGTTTCCTTGCCACTCCAAAAATTTGTCTTCCGCTTGGTTTCCGCTCAAATATTGTTTAACCAAAATCCAAAGATCATGGAAGCACAAACAAAGAAGAGAGCGACACGTAAAGCAGGTAACAACCAAGGTTCAAAGTCGGAACAAACCAAAACTGTGGAGAAGGTGGAAAACGTTCCACAGATCCAGTTGTTGGGAATCGATTCGGTTTTCCCGGACCCAGACCAACCCCGAAAAACCTTTGATGAGCAAAGTCTCAATCATTTGGAACAGAGCATTGCCGAACATGGGGTGCTGCAGCCGATCACCGTACGAAAATCCGACGAAGGTTTTATCATCGTCATGGGTGAGCGAAGGTATCGTGCCAGTAAATTGGCAGGATTGACCACTATCCCTGCCATGGTAAGGGACTATAGGGACACTGAGATTCTGGAGGTCCAGATCATCGAGAACCTACAGCGCAAGGATGTGGAACCCACGGAGGAGGCCGAGGCCATCCAATTTTTGTTGGATCGTTACGAACCCGGGGAGATTGCAAAACGTCTGGGCCGATCTGAGAACTATATCCGGCAACGCATCAAGTTGGCAGGATTGATCGAGGGATTCAAGGCCTTTATCCGCAGTGGGGAAATGACCCTCTCCCTAGGGGTGGCCGTGGCCCTTTTTGAACCCGGAGAACAACTGATGCTGTTGGAAAGCCTAGAAGACGAATTCCAGGAACATCGGATCAAACGGATGATCGAAAGCCGCACCTTCGATCTGTCCAAAGCCCCTTTTGGGTTGTCGGATAAGACGTTGCTTCCCAAAGCCGGGGCTTGCCATACCTGTCCCTTCAATGCTGCCAATCAGGGCAATTTGTTCGGTGATGGGAAGATGGTCTGTACCCGGACCTCCTGTTTTGAGAACAAAAAGACCAAGACCTTTATGCAGCTATTGAAAAGCGTGAAAAAGGAAGGATTGAAACTGGTGCCCAACATCAACAAATACCGGGTGGACGAGGAACGCAACCAATGGGTCATGGCCCAAATGGAAAAGGAGGGCCTAGCGGTGCATTTGACCAATGGGCTGGACATTTTAAAGGAGCCCATAGAACCTACCATGAATCACATTAGGGAGGAGCACCGACACTATGAATATACCGAGGAAGAGTTGGGTGAATTCCTGAAAGAGGCCCTGGAATCCTTCACGGAGGAAAAGGAGGCATGGGACAAGGCCGTGGACCTTGGATTTGAAAAGGGTATCCTGCTGGAAACGGACACCTATTTGACCCGGCCGGTATTTGTGAAGGTCAGGGAAGAAACCCATAGTGGAAGTTCAGGTACCAAGGCCTTGGAGCAACGCAAAATGTCCGAGTGTACCCCGGAGGAGCAGATCATCAAGATCAATACACGGGAATTGCGGAAAAAACAGATCGAGAACAACAACCAGTTCAAGGAAGTCGTGGACATGATACGTGAGACCGATTATATCAACCTGAAAAAGCCTTTGTCCACGGATGAAATGGTGGCCATTGCCATTTCCCTGTTCGAGAACAACATCGGGTATTATAGCCAAAGGGAACATTTTGGGGAATTCTTCGGCGAGGATTCCAAGTTATCCGATGGGGAACGGGTGGCCCGGTTCAAACAGGGTTTCAAAAAGGAGACCTTGTATAAACTGCTCCGGTTCCTGTTGACCCGACAGGTACACCTTGGGGAAAGCAACCACTCCAATGATTTGACCAACCGATCCTTTTATGTGGCAATGCAATCCTTTTACAAGGAGAAGATTTTGGGAATCGAAAAATCCTATACTGAAAAGCGTCAAAAACGGGAGGAACGGATCAAGGAAAGGGTGGCCAGTTTAGAACGGCAGGCCAAAATATTGGAGGGATAGGGCTTCCAAATGGTACAAAAGAAGGGTTCGGGAAAGCGAACCCTTTTTATTTTGGTCGAACCATGCCGGTGTCCTACCACAGATAGGGATTTGAATAGTTAGGGAACCCAAACTGGGTCAGGTTACCCATCAACCTTGGAAAATACTTTGGAATGAATCTTCAATTTCCTGGATTTCAGCATCTGTCAATTCCGCAAATTCCTTTTCCCTTCTTTTTTTGGACAATATACCTTCATTCTGGTTCAGAAACTTGATCAAAAGATCGACTTTGGTATCCGGTAAGGTCACACGGGCATTGATAAGGTTTGTCATCCGATCGTATTTTTCCAAATAGTCCAATTCTTCCGGTATGATCCTTTCAATGGTCTCTTCCACACAGGTATACAGGAATTCCGCTTGTTTGGTCAAATCAAAGTACCGGTATAGATCAATGGTTTCGTTCAGGATATCGATGTTATGGTCTTGTGTTTCCTCCCATTCGATCAAATCGACCCTTGGCGAGGAAAAATGCTCCAGAATATCCTGATATTCATCAATCCGTTCCAGAATGGCAGAGGATATGGGGAATATCATACCTCTCTTGGTATACCCCATCCGGGTAAGCAAATGGTGGATGATATAGCGATGTATCCTCCCGTTGCCATCGGATAGGGGATGGATAAAAACAAAGCCAAATGCGATGGTGGCCGCGGCCAATACAGGATTGTACCGAGACTTCTGCAACAGCTCGTTCGTGCCGAACAACCCTTGCATCAAAAGAGGAAGGTCCTTGGCCTTGGCAGAGATGTGGTCGGGCAAGGGGGAGAGGGTCTCCCTATCGTGCTCCCCAATAAAGCCTTCCCCGGTCCTGATGCCCATATGCCTCAGTTTTTTGTTGCCGATGACAATATGCTGTAACCGTTCGATCTCCTGTATGCCCAAAGGGGACTTGCCCGATTGGCCTATGGCTTTTCCCCAATTCCTTGCCCGCATGCTCGGGGGATGTTCCCCTTCTATGGCAAAGGATGCCTTCGAGTCCTTCAACAATAAAAAAGCAGCGGTCCTTCGAATAAGATCCTTGTCCCGTTTGCCCAATCCCTTTTCGATGGTTTCAGATAGGTCCTTGGCAATATACCCATCCAGTTTTGCCGTCCGTCGGATCATCGGGCAGTACCCCGGGACCCCGGGCAGGTTGTTCTTGACGCGATGCCGTGTGGAATTCTCGGGCTCGGCCGTATATTGTAGGTTGGGGTCCACCACCGTTACATAAGTGCCCTTGTTCAGGTTCGGTACGTCAAGGGTTATTCCGGTCAGCCATTCGTATAGAAACCACGCCCTTCTAGTGTATTGCCCCGTGGGCTCCTCTTCCAACATTTGGTGTATGATGGCATCCCCGGTCAACTCGAAAAACCTTTTGAGGAGATATAGGTCCAAGGGCTCGTATTTAAGGGCAAAGACCAAATGGCTTTTCAGGTCGTCCTTGGGTTTGTGCCTTATGGTGAACACTTGCCATTGGTCCGTATCGTAGCGTTGGTGCTTCTCCGTTGCCATGGCCAATATATCAGGCAGGGGAACCGCTACATCAAATTGATTCTCCATTGTGGCAATCAAAAGGGACTGACCTACCAAGAAACCTTCCTCAGGTAAGGTGCGGCCATGAAAAACCGTTATTTTCTGTGAAAAATCATTATTTTTCATATGATGACGTGAAATATAATGACAAATATACCATGAAAAACAATTACTTGGCGTGAAAAACGATGATTTTTATATATTTTTCATGAAATATAAGTACATCTGTCTGGGTTGACCGTTGAAGATCTTGCACTTCCGGGGCTAGCGAACCCTTAATGGGGGATATTCCCTGTCCGTACCCATGAACATGGTCAAAAGGAAAGGTCAATAGGGTATGGACACCTCTTCGTAGTCCACTTTTTCAATGATGCCCGGATAGTTGGAATCCACACTTCTACTATAGAGGTCCTTGGTGACGGGATAGGCTTCCAGATCACCTTCCCATAGATCGTCATCGATAAGATCTTGAACATCTGATTTATTGTTGCCGTTATGTAACCAAGCATCCAAGTTTTCATCATCAATGATGACGGGTCGCCTTTTCTTTTCATTGTGGATTTCCTCGAACATGGGGGTGGCGTCCTTGGTGAGTACGGCAAAGGTCCTCCGTCCATCGGCCGTGTTGGTATAGATGCCCGCTAGGTATATGGGGTCGCCGTTCTTTCTATGGAAATAAAACGGAACTTTAAAATCCTTTCCCTTGACTTTCACTTTCGTATTGTGTGGTTCGAAGAATCCGTCCACGGGAATGATACAGCGTTGGTGCTCCCAACAGTACCGGTACACGAAGTGGTCAAAGAGCTTTTCGGATTTGGCATTCAGTCCCCCAAAGGTTTTTGGGTTCTTGAAATACTCCGTGTAATTTTCCTGCTTTTCCTTTGGGGGCATGATGCCCCACATCGCAGGGAGCATATTGTAGGGCTCTTCCTGGCCCAAAGTCCACATCACAGGATGGCTCCAGCCGTTGGCGTGGAAATAAATGAGTTCCAGGTCGGTGTCCAGGTCACCGTACATGGCCTTGACAGAAAGGAGTTTTTCCAGCTCCTTCCGTTCCCGGGTCTGTCTGGTCGAGTAACACATGTTGAGGTTGAATTATGCCGTATTAAGATAGGCAAAATTGTTAAAGTTTTGAAACGGGTTATTTCTTTCCGTACATTTGGATATTTTCCAAATTATAGGAATAAATCCAACATTTTATGAAACCCACCATTCTCCATATCGATCTGGATACCTTCTTCGTCTCCTGTGAACGACTACTGGACAGCCGTCTGATGAAGCGGCCCCTCTTGGTCGGTGGGTTGGGGGACAGAGGGGTGGTCGCGGCCTGTAGCTATGAGACCCGGCGTTTTGGGGTGCATTCAGGGATGCCCATGAAAGTGGCCCGGAGGTTGTGTCCGGAGGCCACTGTGATTAAGGGCAATGCAGGGACCTATATGAAGTTCTCGGACAATGTGACCGAGATTATCAAGGAGAGTGTCCCGGTCTTTGAAAAGGCCAGTGTGGACGAGTTCTATGCCGACCTTTCCGGGATGGACCGTTTCTTTGGCTGTTACAAATACGCCTCGGAAATTCGACAACGGATCTTGAGGGAAACGGGATTGCCTATTTCCTTTGGACTCTCCCAGAACAAGGTGGTCTCCAAAGTGGCCACCGGGGAGGCCAAGCCCAACAACCAGATGAAGATCGATCTTGGACTGGAGAAAGAGTTCCTGGCGCCTTTACACATTCGTAAACTGCCCTCCGTGGGGGAGAAAACCTATGGGCTTTTGTCCAATATGGGGGTGACTACCATACAGACCGTACAGCAACTGCCCTTGGAGATGCTGGAAAGCGCCTTTGGGTTGCATGGACGGACCATCTGGATGCGGGCCCAGGGGCTGGACAATTCCCCCTTGCTCCCGTTTCATGAACGGAAGTCCATTTCTACGGAACGTACCTATGGAAAGGATACCACCGATATGGTCAAACTGGAGACCACCTTGTTCGCCATGGCCGAGAACCTGGCCTACCAACTCCGAAGGGCCAATAAGATGACGGGCTGTGTGAGTGTGAAGATCCGGTACAGTGATTTCAAGACCTACACCAAGCAGAAACGGGTTCCCTATACTTCTGCGGACCATGTGTTGGTACCCTTGGTGAAGGAACTCTTTACCTCCCTTTATGACCGAAGGATGCTCATCCGACTCGTGGGTGTCAACTACAGTCATATCGTAGGGGGGCATTACCAGATCGACCTGTTCGCGGATGACGAAAAACTGCTCAACCTCTATCAGGCCATGGATCGTGTACGGAATCGATTTGGGGAATCCAGTTTGATGCGGGCCTCGGCCATGGGGGCCCATAGTATAGGAAGAGGCGGAAACCCCTTTGACGGACAACCACCCATCTTATTGGCCCATAGACAACAATAGCATGTACTTGAACTGCCATACCTATTATTCCTTGAACTACGGGGTGCTTTCCGAAACGGAGCTCTTGGAGTTGGCCTGTTCCCATGGGGTGGAAACCTTGGCCCTGACCGATATCAACAACAGTTCGGCAGGGATGAACTTTGTGCGACTGGCCCATGAGCAGGGAATACGTCCCATTCTGGGCATCGATTTTCGGAACGGGAACGTACAGGAGTTTGTGGGCCTGGCACAAAACAATGAAGGGTTTCGGGAGATCAATGCCTTTCTATCCGAACATTTGCATAAGGGAACATCCATTCCCTCCGTGGCTCCAATATTCGAACATGTCCATGTCATCTATCCCTTCGAGAAGATCCAGGAGGAGGAACGGACAGACTTCCGAGCTTATGAGTACATTGGGGTATCCGTCGAAGAGCTCCGGAAATTACGGTTCTCCCGGTACCGGGATTATACCGATAGATTGGTGTTGTTACAGCCCGTGAGCTTTCGTAACAAAAAGGATTTCAATACCCATCGGTTGCTTCGGGCCATAGGATTGAACACACTGTTGAGTAAACTTCCCCAGTCCGAGGAGGCCAGACCCTCTGATACCCTTCGGTCCATGGAGGAACTAAAAAAAGCCTTGGTTGATTTTCCGCATATCTGGGAGAATACGCAGCGGTTGATGGACTCCTGTACCATTGCCTTTGGGTTTGGAAGTGAGCGGGTTTCCCAGAACCAGTCCCGTTTTTTGGCGTCCAAGGCCTTGGATGTGGAGCGGTTGCGGGAACTGGCATTGGATGGGCTGCCTCGACGCTATGCCCATCCCACGGAAAAGGTCAAGGAGCGGATGTTCCGGGAACTGCGTACCATTCAGGAACTGGACTTCGTGTCCTATTTTTTGATCAACCATGATATCGTCTCCTATGCCAAGTCCAAAGGGTATCCCTATGTGGGCAGGGGGAGTGGGGCCAACAGTCTGGTGGCCTACCTAATTGGGATCACCGATGTGGATCCCATTGAACTGGACCTGTATTTTGAACGGTTCATCAATCCCTTTAGGGCCTCCCCTCCGGATTTTGACATTGATTTTTCCACCTGGGACCGGGACGATGTCACGGCCTATATTTTTGAACGTTTCGAGCATGTGGCCCTATTGGGAACCTACAACACCTTTAAATACCGGGCCGCTGTTCGGGAACTGGGCAAGGTGTTCGGTCTGCCCACCGAGGAAATCGATAAGCTCAGTGCAGGTCGGTATGAGCAAGGAAGCTTGGACGAACTGGCCCGATTGGTGCTGAAATACGCCACCTATATCCATGGGATGCCCAATTACATCAGTGTGCATTCCTCGGGGATCTTGATTCTGGACCGTTCCGAGCATTACTATTCGGCCACGACCCTGCCGCCCAAAGGGTTTCCGACGGTGCAGTTCGATATGATCATTGCCGAGGATGTAGGCCTGTTCAAGTTCGATATCCTTGGGCAACGGGGATTGGCCAAGATCAAGGAGGCGGTTGAGGTGATCAAGGACAACCGACCCGATGCCATGCTTTGGGACATCAAGAGCGTGGAGGCCATGAAACAGGATGCCAATATCAATCGGCTGTTGAGCCAAGGAAGGGCGATAGGGGCCTATTATGTGGAATCCCCAGCCATGCGGGGGCTGATGAAAAAGCTACGGACCCATGACTACTTGGGACTGGTGGCGGCCAGCTCCGTGATCCGTCCAGGGGTATCCTCCTCGGGGATGAAGGATGAATATATCCGCAGGGAGCGGGAACCGGAACGCCGCAAGGAGGCCAATCCCATCCTGTTGGAGATCATGCCGGAGACCCATGGGATCATGGTCTATCAAGAGGATGTGCTCAAGGTGGCCCATCTCTTTGCAGGACTCGACCTAGGGGAGGCCGATGTGTTGCGACGGGGGATGAGCGGAAAGTTCCGTTCCCGGGAGGAATTCCAAGCAGTGAAACTCAAGTTTTTTGAAAACTGCAAACAAAGGGGGCACGATGCTGCCTTGACCCAAATGGTCTGGGAACAGATCGAGAGTTTTGCGGGCTATGCCTTTGCCAAGGGACATTCCGCTTCCTATGCGGTGGAGAGCTACCAGAGCCTGTATCTGAAATGCTACTTTCCCCTGGAATTTATGGTAGCCGTGCTCAACAATGGGGGAGGGTTCTATGATACAGAGCTCTATGTCCATGAGGCTAAGATGTGGGGAGGAATTATCCATCCGCCCTGTATCAACCGCAGTGATCATGTCAATGTCATCTATGGGAAGCACATCTATTTGGGGCTGGGGCAGCTTCGGAGTTTGGAACGTTTGGTCATCCAACGCATCCTGAACGAAAGGCAGCTCCATGGGAAGTTCCGGGATTTTGATGATTTTATCGACCGTGTCCCGATTGCCATCGAACAGTTGACCATCTTGGTACGTATCGATGCCTTTCGTGTGTTTGGGGTACCCAAGAAACAAGTGCTTTGGCAGGCCGTGTTCAAGACCAGGGCCCATCGAAAGGATACGGTCCAGAAATTGCTCTTTAAACCCAACCACCGGCATTTTACATTACCAAACTTACCTTCCCATCCTATTGAGGATGCCTATGACCAAATAGAACTCTTGGGATTTCCGCTATGTGGGTATTATGAATTGATGGACGGCAAGGTAAGGAGCCGATTGACCGCCGGTGATTTTGAGGCCCATGTCAACCAAAGGATATGGATCTATGGTTCCCTAGTGCATACCCGACTGAACACCACATCCAAAGGGGACACGATGCGCTTTACCACCATGCTCGATCTGGAAGGGCATTTTTTTGACTGTGTCCACTTTCCCCAAACAATGGCATCCACACCCATTCATGGAAAGGGGACCTATCTATGCCATGGAACGGTGACCGAAGAGTTCGGGCATTTCAGTCTGGAGGTGATCTCGACCATCAAACAACCCTTGAAACCTGACCCAAGGCAGGTAGGTACAGGTGCACTGATGGCCAAATAAAAGGCGTGTAGAACCTATTCCGATCAATACTGCCCAAAGATAAACCCGGAAAATATTTCTCGGACAAGGGACGGCATAAAGCCGTTGCCGTTGTCACTTTTTTCATACTCTAGTAATGACCTGATATTTTAGGGGGAAAACTCCAATAATGAAGTTTGGAACTACTTTTTATTGGTCCAAAAAGAGTTCCTTTTAAGAACCATTCTTTGCAATAGAGTTGCACTTGGATTTTTTTATCTTTGCCCCGTGAAATTTTTGACAATCATATTAACAATATACTTCTTGGCGCTCAACGTGGTGCCTTGTAGTGATTCAGGGAATGCCTCTGACGATTGCCAAACTGTTTCGGTAGTCGATTCTGACGGCGACCAAGGTGACGATTGTGAACTTTGCTCGCCTTTCTGTCAATGTCATTGTTGCCACGTTCACACCATAGATTTTGGGCTTGTCGCATTTGAACCGTACCAGCCAGAAATCCCAGACGAATTCTTTGCCCATTTTGATGACCTCGGCAAGGATATTCCACCTTCTCTTTTACAGCCCCCTCGGGCATGATCCAGTTTTTATAGGATAAAACTATCCTGTTTTGACGTGACTTTTTCATGGTTACGTCAATATCGTGCGTTGCTTTTCATCAATGCGCCCAGTAAGAATATAAACTGAATCAATACCCTTGTCCATGATCAACAGAATCATTGATTTTTCAATCAATAATAAATTTATTATTGGTCTGCTGACCCTCGCATTGATTGGTGCGGGCGTTTATAGCATGACCCAAGTTCCCATCGATGCCGTACCGGATATCACCAATAATCAAGTGCAGGTCATCACTCAATCACCTAATCTGGGAACAGAGGATATTGAGCAATTCGTGACCTATCCCGTGGAAGTTGCGATGAGCAACCTACCCAATGTCAAGGAAATCCGCTCTGTTTCCCGATTTGGTCTTTCTGTAGTGACCATTGTATTTGATGACGAGGTGGGCACTTATCTGCCGAGACAACTTGTAGCTGAAAAACTGCCCGAGGTTCAAGAACAGATCCCTTCGGGTTTTGGCAAACCCGTTATGGGTCCAATTTCAACGGGATTGGGCGAAATCTATCAATATACCCTTGAAGTAGATGATGAACATCAAGGTGAATATTCGGCAACCGAACTGCGTACGATCCAGGACTGGATTGTACGGAGACAGATGGCCATGGTGCCCGGCGTGGTGGAGGTAAACGCCTTTGGCGGAAACAAAAAGCAATACGAAGTGGCGGTTGACCCGGACGAACTTCGCGCCATTGGTATAACCATTACAGAAGTGTTCTCGGCCCTTGAAAAGAACAACCAGAATACAGGTGGGGCCTACATCGAGCGTAACCACCAAGCCAACTTCATTCGTGGTGAAGGGCTGGCCAGGACCATATCGGATATTGAAAATATGGTGGTCAAGGCCGTTAATGGCATTCCCATCAAAGTGAAGGATATAGGTAAGGTAAGCATGGGAAGTGCGGTACGCTATGGTGCGCTTACCAAAGATGGAAAGGGCGAAGCCGTGGGCGGAATGATCTTGATGCTCAAAGGGGCAAATTCCAACGAGGTGATCGAAAACGTGACCCGACGTGTGGAACAGATACAACGGTCCCTTCCTGAAGGAGTGTCCATCAAACCTTTCCTGGACCGCAGCGAATTGATCGCCGAGACAACAGGCACGGTAACGGGGAACCTTTTGGAAGGTGGGCTTATCGTGATCTTCGTGTTGGTCTTGTTGTTGGGAAATTGGCGTGGCGGACTCATTGTGGCTTCGACCATACCCTTATCCCTATTGTTTGCCTTTATTCTGATGAATGTTTTTGACGTATGGGCAAACTTGATGAGCTTGGGGGCAATCGATTTTGGAATCATTGTGGATGGTGCGGTGATCATCGTAGAGGGCACCGTTTTTTTAATGTACTCCTATGTGGTCAAAAAGAATGGCGTTAGTGCAGAAACACGGGATGACATCGCCGCTAAGGCCTCCAAAAAAATGATGAACGCCGCTTTCTTTGGCCAGCTGATCATTCTGATCGTGTTCCTGCCCATTTTAGCCTTGGAGGGCGTCGAAGGGAAAATGTTCCGGCCCATGGCCCTCACCTTCATTTTCGCCATGATCGGGGCCATGCTATTGTGCCTTACCTATGTGCCCATGGTTTCGGCATTGTTCCTACGGCCGCCAAAATCCAAAAAACAATCCTATGGCGATAGGTTCGTGCATTGGATTGAGCAGAAATATGAACCGTTGTTGACCAAATCACTTTCCAAGGCCAAAATGGTCGTAAGCATTGCCCTTGGCCTTTTTGCCATTGCCATTTTCGCCTTTACGAGAATGGGCGGTGAGTTTATCCCGCAATTGGACGAAGGTGATATTGCCTTTCACGCGATTTTGAAACCCGGCAGTTCCCTGTCGGAAACCATCGAAACCACGACAAAGATTGAACGTATCGTGAAGGCCGAATTTCCCGAAGCGGAAACCGTTCTCAGCCGTATCGGTGTCGCCGATGTACCAACGGACCCGATGCCCATGGATATCGCCGATGTCTTCGTTATCCTCAAACCAACGGATGAATGGACATCTGCAGAAAGCAAGGATGAATTGGTGGAAAAAATGAAGGAGGCCATCAGTATCGTTCCCGGTGTGAATTTTGAGTTTACCCAACCTATCGAAATGCGCTTCAACGAACTACTTACGGGTGTTCGTGAGGATGTGGCCATTAAATTGTTCGGGGAAGACCTCGGCATATTGGCAAGCAAGGCTGAGGAAATGGGGGAAATCATTGCCACCGTTCCCGGTGTTGCAGATATGAAAGTTGAGGCCACGGACGGCCTGCCACAAATCACCATTGACTATAACCGCAATAAATTGGCACAGTACGGTCTAAAGATCGAACAGCTCAATAAAGTGGTACAGGCCGCCTTTGCAGGAGGAAAGGCAGGCGTAATCTTCGAGGGTGAAAAACGGTTTGACCTGGTCGTAAGACTTCAAAAGGAAAACCGGCAAGGCATCGAGGACATCCAGAACCTGTTCATCAACCTGCCCAATGGTTCGCAAATCCCATTACGTGAAATTGCCGAGGTAAGTTATGAACCAGGCCCGATGCAGATAAGCCGTGACAATACCAATAGGCGGACCTATGTGGGCATCAATATTCGCGACCGTGACGTAAAATCGGTGGTAGAGGATATCCAAGAAAAATTGGATGCCCAGTTTGACCTGCCCACAGGATATTACATTCGGTATGGTGGAGCTTTCGAAAATCTGGAACGCGCCAGCAATAGATTGCAAACTGTGGTCCCTATTGCCTTGTTCCTGATTTTCATATTGATTTATTTTGCGCTAAAGTCCTTTCCACAGACCTTGATGATCTACCTCGCCATCCCGATGGCCACCATTGGCGGTGTGTTCGCCCTCTGGTTAAGGGATATGCCCTTTAGTATTTCCGCGGGGGTCGGCTTTATCGTGCTTTTTGGCGTGGCCGTTCTGAACGGACTCGTCATGATAAGTGGTCTCAATGAACTGAAGGAAGAAGGTGTGACCAATCTTAAAGGTAGAATTATAGAAGGCACCAAAAGACGGATTCGTCCCATTATGCTCACGGCCTTTACGGATATTTTAGGGTTTCTTCCCATGGCCGTTTCGGCTTCGGCCGGGGCAGAGGTACAGCGACCTTTGGCCACCGTGGTCATTGGTGGCTTGATAACTTCGACCCTCTTGACCCTCTTTATCCTACCCATCTTTTACCAATGGGTCGAGGGACATTCGAAACGGATGAGGAAACCCGACCCGAAATGGGGTACCCCTGTGGTCATGGTCCTTCTTTTGTTCGCCACCGCACTGCCTGCCAAAATGCATGCGCAAAAAGGTTTTGAAAATGCACGACAGATCCAACCTAAAGATTCACTGCCCGCTATTTCATTGGAAGAGGCGGTGGAAGTTTCCAGGAAAAACTACCCGCTGTTGAAAGCGAAACAATGGGAGGTCCAAAAACAAACCGCCCTAAAAGGAATGGCTTACGACCTTGGCAATACCCAAGTCTTCACAGGTGGCGAAGAAATTGTGGACGGACAAGGAATTTATACCTTGGTTGGGGTTGGACAACAGAATATCGACCTGTTGGGCATCAGTGCAAAAAGGCGTTTGCAGAGACAACGCATCGCTTTGGCCGAGACAGCTCTTGACCTTTCCGAACTGCAAGTGGAACAGGAGGTCAAAAAGGCTTGGTCAGAAGCCTATCGACAACGACAGAAATTTGAACTGTACCGTGAACTGGATTCCATTTATTCACAGTTTAAAAAAGCAATAGAACTCAACTTCAAGGTAGAGGCCATTTCCCGGCTGGAATATTCATCGGCCATGAATCAGGCCTTACAAATCAACAATCAACTGCAACAGGCCGAAAGTGATTATGCCATTGCCCTACAAAAGCTCAATCTTTGGTTGGTTTCGGACATCTACTATTCCGTTCCAGAAAAACTTGATGAAAGTGCGGTAACGGTTTTGGGATGGGACGGGGATTTGGGAAAACACCCAGCGCTGGAACTTTCACAAAGGCGCATCGAGGAGGCCGAGGCGACATACGATGCGGCACGGGCTGACTTGCTGCCTAAGTTCAACCTTCAGGGCGGTCTGCAACAGGTCAATGGCAATAGCGGGTTCTACACCTATCAAGCCGGCATTTCGGTTCCTTTGTTTTCAGGTGGACAGCGTAGTCAAGCCAAGGCCGCCAAAATTGAAAGTGAAATCGCAAAGACCAATGCGGATTATACCAAACGCCAGCTGCAATCCGAATATCGGCAGGCGGTGCAAGCCTATCGGAAATGGAGCGCATCGTGGCAATTTTATAGGGACAAGGCCTTGCCACTTGCCCAAGAGCAGCGCAGGGGAGCGTTGTTGGCCTACGCGGAGGGTGCGGTGGACTATGCAGCGTTCACACAGATTATTCGGGATGCCATAAACACGGAAATGGATGCCCTTGACGCTCTTGACAACTATCTAGAATCAGTATTTGAATTACAATATTTTAAACAATAGACAAATGAACAATCTTTTTAAATATAGCGTTATCGGGCTCGTGACGATGCTCTTGGTTCTTACTTCCTGTGGGAATTCCAAAGCCGATACTGAGGAAGCAAAGCAAAAAAATCCTGAAGTGGGTGAAATGCACAAAGAAGGTGAAGTCAAGGAAGCCATGCTAACGGAAACGCAATTCCGCAACCTTAACATGAAAATCGATACCGTTGCCCCACGTGTTATGAAGCAGTATGTGGAAGCCAATGGCCAACTGGAGGTCCCACCTCAGAATGAAGCGACCATTACGACGGTCGTGGGTGCCAATGTGGTGTCCATAGAGGTCATTGAAGGCGACAAAGTAAAAAAGGGACAAACGGTCGCCTATTTGTCCCACCCCAATATCATCCAGAAACAGACCGATTTCCTGAACTCCTACAGTAACAGCCAGTTTCTTAAGAAGGAATTTGAAAGACAAAAAAACTTGTATGATGCCGGGGTGGGCAGCGGGTCCAACTTTCAAAAGGCCGAAGCGGAATACCGGGCCTCCCAAAGCCTGGCAAAAGGATTGGAAGCACAGTTGGAACAATTGAACATTAGTGCATCCGGGGTCAGAAACGGTACGATTTACCAACGGGTGGCATTGCGAAGTCCCATTGAGGGATTTGTCCAAAAAGTAGCCGTCAAAACCGGGCAGTACGTAGAACCGCAGACCGACCTATTTGAAATCGTTGACACCCATCACGTCCATGCCGATTTAATGGTGTTTGAAAAGGATGTGTACAAAGTAAAGGTAGGCCAGCAAGTATCCTTCAATGTGCAATCCATTCCCGGAAAGGAACTTACTGCGAAAATTTATTCCGTAGGGAAAACTTTCGAGCAAAATCCCAAAGCGATACACGTCCATGCCGAAATCGAGAACAAGGAAGGGCAGCTGATTCCAGGGATGTATGTTGAAGGACGGATTGAAATCCAAAAATCCGAGACCGTTGCGGTGCCTGACAGTGCAATAAGTTCGAACGAGGGAAAGAAGTATATATTTAAAGCGGAGCGCGAAGGCAATGACTGGAGCTTCAAACCTGTCGAAATTACCACAGGCCCAAATGACGGGGATTGGGTCGCCATCGATTTTGTAGACTCTATTGGACCAAACACTACATTTGCATACAACAATGCCTACTATTTAATGGCCCAAATGAAAAAAGGGGATGCGGGACATGATCATTGATAAAATCACAATACGATGACAGACATTGAAAAAACATTGGAAAATAAAGGTGTACGCCCCACGGCGATGCGTATTTTGATCTATAAATATTTGGCTGAAAAGGAAGTGGCCATTGCCCTGACCGATATGGAGAACGCTTTCTCAAAAGCGGACAGAACCACATTGTACCGGACCCTGAAGACCTTTGAGGAAAAACGCATTGTGCACCAAATAGATGATGGCACCAATATTTCAAAGTATGCCCTGTGCGAACCAGGTTGCAATTGTGAAATGGAACAAGATCTGCACCTGCACTTTCATTGCGATAGCTGTGATGAAACGGTCTGTCTCACTGAGCATAAGATTCCCCATATCAATCTGCCCGATGGATTTGTGGCAGAAAATGCCAATTTGGTCATTAAGGGAATTTGCGACAAGTGCAGCGGGCAATAAATGCACTTCCGTTGCACGAAACAAATAACGACCTTACAGTCCATGAAAAAGAAAAAAGTAAAACTACGTGATCTGGGGTCAAAGGAACGCCAGGGCAAACACGGACACGGAAGTGGCCATAACCATGGTGGTCCTGAAGGTGTATCTAAATTCAAGACCTATTTACCGGCCATTTTCAGCTTTGCGATGCTCATCATCGGCATTGCAGTGGACTATTTTGATGCTTTCCCGTTTTTCAAGGGCTGGATAAGGATTATATGGTACACCCTTGCCTATTTGCCTGTTGGTTTTCCTGTCATCAAGGAGGGTTGGAACAGTATAAAGCATGGTGATTTCTTTACTGAATTTTTCCTGATGTCCATTGCCACTCTAGGGGCCTTTGCCATAGGCGAATACCCAGAGGGCGTGGCCGTAATGTTGTTTTACGCCGTGGGCGAACTGTTCCAAAATGCAGCAGTCAATCGGGCAAAGGGAAATATTAAGGCCCTTTTGGATGCGCGACCGGACGAAGCTTTGGTGCTTCGTAACGGGAATTTCGTTACCGTAAATCCCGAAACCGTCGAAATTGGCGAAAAGATACAAGTGCGTGTGGGGGAGAAAATTCCCCTGGACGGTATTCTCTTATCCGAAAAAGCTTCCCTCAATACGGCGGCAATTACAGGCGAAAGTAGGCCCGACACCATAAACAAGGGTGAAAAGGTCTTCGCCGGAAGTATAAATCTCGATGGTGTTATCGATGTAGAAACATCCAAAGAATTCAAGGACAGTTCCATCACTCGAATCTTGGATATGGTACAAAACGCTACAGCCAGAAAATCAAAGACAGAACTGTTCATTAGAAGATTTGCAAGAATTTATACACCCATTGTGGTTTTCCTTGCCATCGGTTTAACGTTCTTGCCCTACTTTTTTTTAAATGACTATGTTTTTAGGGATTGGCTCTATCGCGCTTTAATATTCCTTGTGGTTTCCTGTCCCTGTGCCTTGGTTATTTCCATTCCGCTCGGCTATTTTGGTGGTCTGGGAGCGGCATCCCGAAACGGGATCCTCTTCAAAGGTGCATCTTTTTTGGAAGCAATCACCAAAGTGAACACGGTAGTAATGGACAAAACAGGAACCGTTACGAAAGGAGTTTTTAAAATCAAGGAAATCAAGGCTGTCAAATTTGAGGAAGTCGAGCTTATGAAATACTTGATGGCCATGGAGGAACAATCTACCCATCCCATAGCAAAGGCTATTTTGGAATATAAAGCCGAAGGCACGGATATGAAGGCAACCGATGTAACGGAAGTTGCGGGAAAGGGATTAAAGGGAACGGTCAATGGGAATACAGTGCTGGTGGGCAATAAAGCCCTAATGGCCTCAAACAACATTGATGTGCCTCCAGAAACCGATGATATTGTAAATTCAATTGTAATGTTGGCCATTGATGAAAAATTTGTCGGCTATGTTACCATTGCGGACGAACTCAAGGAAGATGCCCATCAAGCCATCAAACAAATCAGGGATGCTGGGATTTCGAAAATCATAATGCTTTCGGGTGACAAAGATTCCATAACGCAACATGTCTCGAAAAAGTTGAACATTGATTGGGCAAAGGGCGGCCTGTTACCAGAAGATAAGCTCAGCGAAGTTGAAGAACTCAAAAAACAATCCGACACAAAAGTGGCTTTTATGGGCGATGGCATTAATGATGCGCCCGTTCTGGCCATCAGCGATGTGGGCATTGCCATGGGAGGCTTGGGTAGTGATGTGGCCATTGAAACAGCAGATGTCATCATTCAGACCGACCAACCGAGCAAGATGGCACGAGCCATTAAAATAGGACGCTCCACCCGAAAGATAGTTTGGCAAAATATTGGGCTCGCTTTTGGCGTGAAGGCATTTGTGCTCATCCTTGGAGCGGGAGGCCTAGCCACGATGTGGGAAGCAGTTTTTGCTGATGTGGGGGTTGCCTTATTGGCAATATTGAATGCTGTTCGACTTCAGCGGATGAAGTGGAACACTTAGTTTCAAAGAGGAACCATTTTTTGGGCTAACTTATATTTCAGCCGTTGTTGGCAGCCCCATGGTTCGCCAAGACCTTCAATAAAATTGTACATGAGAGGCTTCGCAGGTTGTGTCACCCAAACAACTGTCCGTGTATTGGAGGGGACTTCAGGAAGGTTAGGGGTCTGATTCTTCGAGAAACGGCGACAGGACTTATGAGACAATATGAAAGCTTCCGGGCATAAAAAACCGTATCCGAACAATTACGAAATGCTTATCACTGTAGATGAAAAATAATCCGGTCGTAGGGTAACTCCAATACGTTTGTTCCCTTATTGTCGTAATGTTTGATGAAACTTCATTTGGTCAAAACGGAAGCCGTCCAAACGGATCTTTGGTGCGCCCTTCCTTAGCAAACCCTTCTTGGGGCTTTGCCGGGAAAGGCCGCAAATCCGTCCGTCCGCCCAACAAATTTTAAGGGGTCCATAATAAAAGAAGCCCTCGTTGTTTTTCGGGGCATCGAAAAACAGGGCAGTGCCCAAGGACTTCCTATCAGGACACCATCGCCTGCACTCGCTTAACTTCCCGTACGCTCCCTTGCCAATGGGTCGGATGGAATTCCTAAGGCCCTTATCGAACCTGTCAAGGCCAAGGCAGGTTTTGTCCATAAATAGGGTTTCCACTTCCTTGAAAACCTTAAGGTTTTGCTACGTCGCGGAGCCTCCCGATTTCTGTCCAAAAGCCTTGACAGAACCCCCTTCTTTTATTGTGCTACGCACGTAAGAAGCAAACAAACGCCCCTTAAAATTTGGGAAACAATGACCAAAAAAATAGAGGGGAAATTTTTAACCCTGTTTGCTGATTTATCCATACTGGAAGATAGCAGGCCTTTAAAACTTTTTATCATGAGTACATTGAGAAACAAAGTGCAACTTATCGGAAATGTGGGGCAGGACCCCACCATCACAGACCTTGACAAAGGCAAACGTGTGGCACGGTTCACCATGGCCACCAATGAACATTACAAAAACTCCGAAGGGGAACGGGTGACCAACACCGAATGGCATACCATCATCGCATGGGGAAAACTGGCGGACATCATCGAAGGCTTCGTGACCAAGGGCAAGGAAGTTGCCATCGAAGGGAAATTGACCTCCCGATCCTATGAGGACAAAGAGGGCAATAAAAAATATGTGACCGAAGTGGTGGCCAGTGAGATTCTGCTTTTGGGTGGTGGTGATAACAATACCACCGAATAGAATGGATAGGGGGTGTCCAACTTTTGGGCATCCCTTTCTTTTTCATCCTTAACACATTTGAAATGGAACACCGTGTCAATGAAATACAGATCAGTTATCGGGAAAAGCTCAGTACCCTGAAATCCCTGTCCGTGACGAACTCCAATGAGGTGGCGAATCTATTGTTCCAAAATTGGGACAACAAGACCATAGGCCTGCACGAGACCTTTAAGATCGTGCTGCTCAACCAGTCCAACAAGGTAAAGGGCATTTATCCACTATCCCATGGGGGCATCACAGGTACCTTGGTAGATCTGCGCATCCTTTTTGCCATTACCCTAAAGACCCTTTCCGTGGGGATCATCCTCGCCCATAACCATCCTTCTGGACAACTCAAGGCAAGTTATCAGGACAAACAATTGACCCAAAAGATCAAAAAGGCGGCACAGCTTTTTGACGTCAAGATTTTGGATCATCTTATCCTAGCGCCCGATGGTAGGTATTACAGTTTTGCCGATAATGGAATTCTTTAATCCAATGGTCATGGAAGCGAATACAGCGAATACAGAAATGACGGAATTTGAAAAATGGTTGGAAGAACAATATGACCCAAGGTATTACCCCGATGGGTTCGATCCAAGCCTATATGATCTGTGAGCAATGAACTATCAAAGTTTTGAATAATGGTCTATTTGAACGTTACCAACCTTGATAGCGAGACCCAGGAACGTTTGCTTTCCGTATCCAAAGAAGATGTGGAAAGCCGTTCCGGGACCGAATTGCTCCAATTTGCAGAAACGCATGATAAGGACTATGATACCCTCTTGGAAGATGCCTGCCCTGAGCGGAGTCGAAGGGAAGCTTTGCGAAACCTATACCATTATGATTTCGTATTCAATATGTGAATGCCAAAACACACCATCGAAGCCCATCCATCACGATGGGCTTTTTTTATGGGTTCATGGTTGGTTTTTAGGTGGGTCGAACACCCAAAAACCAATTTGGGAAATTCTTGTTTGCAAAGTACTGGGCAACCCCAAAGAATACCTATCCCTTATTTGACCGCAAGTTCGCCCTTCAAAAATGTTCCCATCAAAAGACTACGGCATAAACCGTTCGTACCTCACTCCTTATTCCGTTTCCTTTTGAGCTGAAATTTTTGGGAAGTGCGGGGATGCCCTCAAATAATTAATAATCTAAAATCATGTATTATGAAAGCAATTGTAAAAAAGTCATTGGAGATCCCTGCAAAGAAACATCCAAAGAAAAGCGTTGTCAAAAAGACAGCGGATGCCACGGTGGACAAAACCTACTCCTTAGTGGTCAATCTCTGGATATTCAGGTATGAATACTACAGGGAACAGACCACTACTGTCCCATCGGAGGACTGACTGGAACAAGACCCTTGAAAAAGGGTCTTTTTTTTGGCGTTCCGTAGCGCATCTGACGCTGGGGAAAACGAAAAATGCCCGTTTCATATATGTTGCGGGCAAATGATGCCATTTGCCCGCAGAACGCATTTTTGTGCCTGAAGGAATGTGGGTATATTTAAGATGCTACATCGTAGCAAAGTTTGCACGGCAACCCAACTTGATCTGACTTTCCAAAAGTCCGTGCTCCATAGGGTAAAATAGGATAAGGGACAACGGTCTTTTTAAGATGGTTCGTGCGATGCTTTTTGGGCCCCTGGCGCAAAAAGGAGAAGCAAGAGGATAGCGTGCTGGCGCAGCGCTAGCGATCATGATTGCTCCGCAAGGCCCTGTTTATGGGGGTTTTGGGCATTCAAGTAAACTTTGGGCATTCGGTTTTTGTTGAAAAAATGGGCCGGGCCCAGTAAAACCAAGGAATTTTTGTTGAAAAAATGGATAAAGGATACGAAAAAGAGACGTTTGCGGGACTGAGGATCAAAATCTCGGTGGCCCTGAAATTTCGGAGCTTTTCCAAACGGCAAGGAAAGTCCCATTCCATGACCTTGTTGGCCATGGTGGAGTTCTTTGACCATAATGGTATATCGCCCGATGAACGGATGCACGAGACCATTGCAAGCCTTAAATATTTGATCAAACGGCGATTCAATGCCATGGTGGCCATTATGCGCAGTATCGAAAAAGAGCAGACCCTGCCCACGGTCAGTATGATACAGGCCCTCTTTCAGCAGGAACTGGAGTCTGAAGATGGCGAGGAATGGGAAGGGGACTTTGAGTTTTTTGAAAAGCAACTGACCGAGATCAATGCCCCCACCAATCCTGAACTGTTGGACAAGGAGACCACGGTGCCCAAGATCGTGCATGAAAGACTAAAAGAGCAATTGGTGGAACTGAAGGAGGATTTTGCGCATGTTCTGGATCATGTGTCCGTGACCAAGAACCGCTTTGGAAAGGACCACCTAAAAGTGGACCTCAAACCCGGAGCCATTGAACAGTACCGCACCAAACTCAAAAATCTATAAGCATGTACATCGCCATCACAAGACAACACTTGGGAGATAACTATCACGGCAGTGCCAGTGATTTTGTCAAGTATCTCGAAAAGGAGAACGAAGGTAAGGCCCCCGAAGAACAAGAGCTTTTTTTCAACCAGACCGAAAATGATATCGATGCGCAAAGGGTCATTGCCGAGATCGATGCCAATACGGCCAAACTTTCGAAACGGGATCCCAAGTTCTATTCCATCATGGTCAGTCCATCCCAAGTGGAGCTCAACCATATCGGGAACGACCCTGAAAAGCTGAAAGAGTACACCCGGGAAATCATGAAGACCTATGCGGCCTCCTTTTATAGGGACAAAGAGGTGACGGTCAATGAGGTATTGTATTTCGCGAAACTGGAAAGGGAACGTACCTATTCCGAAAGGGACAAGAAAGTCAAGGAGAATCAAGCCTATGCCAGCAAGATTTTGGAATTGCAACACCAGGTCAGGGCCATCAAGGAGGGTAGGGAGCAAGGGGACATGGCCAAACTTCAAGAAAAAATCAATGCCTTGGAAATGGAGGCACCCCATAAACAGAATGGGAAACGTATTGTTCCAGGCATGGCCAAGGAAGGCCACCAGAGCCATATCCATATCATTGTGAGCCGAAAGGATATCACGAATTCCCATAGCCTCTCCCCGGGATCCAAGTTCCGCACCTCGGAAACTACCCTTAATGGGGAAAAGGTCAAACAGGGGTTTGATCGGGACAAATTCTATAGGGCCTCTGAAAAAACATTCGATAGGCAGTTTGGATATAGAAGGAACTTTGTGGAGACCTACCATGCCCGAAACCTTCTGGATAAGAATCCCAAACAGTTCTTTGCTGCCCTTTTGGGACTACCAAGCAATGAAAAACAGGCAGCCAATCAATTGTTGTTCAAGGCCGGAATCAAAGTGCCGAGCATCCCCACCAATAAAGCGCAGTTGGCCTATAAAGCGATGATGCAGCTCAAAAAAGGCATCGGAAAGGCCATGGAATCGGGATCCATTGGAATTTAAATAGTGTAGATATGGAAAATTTAGGATGGATTGAAATAGTATCTGGGATCGTATTCGGGGGAGGAATCTCGGTTGCAGTAAATCGATTTCTCAAATATGGGTTTGTGATTTGGGTTTTGGGAATTGTTCTTTTAGCGGTGGCCAATGGTTTAGTAGGAGGATGGGATGGTATCATAAAGGGATCATTGACCCTTTGGTTGCCATTGTTTTTTGTCCATGTGGTGATCTATGGTCTGGTGGATTACTACAAGGACAATAAGAAACCCTCCAAAGTCTTTGAGGTGAAAATGAGGGTAAAGGGGAGGCCATTGGTACTGGGAAACATCCGAAGGGGGGTCTCAGTGATGGCTTCTGCAGGAAGCGGTAAGACGGAGAGTGTCATCTATAATTTTTTAAAGCATTTTCAAAAGGAGCATTTCTCCGGGGTCATCCATGATTACAAGGATTTTGAGATAACCGAAATGGCCTATCCCTTGTGGAATGGTGAAGAGATCCCCTTTAAGATTGTTTCTTTTGGACCTATTTATAATCGGGTCAATCCAATAGCTCCCCGATACCTGCCCGATGAGGAAAGTGTGCATGAGGTGTCAAGGGTGCTATTGGAGAATTTGATGGAACATAGGGACTCGGACGAGAACAGTACCTCCCGCTTTTTTAAGGATGCAGCCGAGGGCTTGATCAGTGGATTGATTTGGCGATTAAAGACCGATTATCCACA
Organism: Muricauda sp. MAR_2010_75; assembly: GCF_000745185.1. Taxonomy (NCBI): domain Bacteria; kingdom Pseudomonadati; phylum Bacteroidota; class Flavobacteriia; order Flavobacteriales; family Flavobacteriaceae; genus Allomuricauda; species Allomuricauda sp. MAR_2010_75. The sequence goes on along the minus strand of NZ_JQNJ01000001.1, from coordinate 79,256 downwards.
CTATTGCACCTTGCCCCATCTCATGGCTGTTTTCCAACAATTGGCCACCAAGAGCTTGATCAAGTTCCTAAAGGGAAACATCACCTCCCGTGCCATGGCGGATGCCTTTATCAGTGGCATAGGATCGGAACGACAGACAGCAGGGGTGCTCAGTACCCTGGCCAATGGATTTAAAAAGATCAGTACACGAAAGATCTTTATGGTGCTTTCCAAGGATGAGATCTCCTTGGATATCAATAATGAAGACCATCCATCCATCATTGCCTTGGTGAACAACCCCCAAAAGGATGCTTCCCTTTCCCCGGTGATTGCTACCATTATCCATACCATTTCCAAGCAGATGAGCCAACGCAACCGTAAACCTTCCTTTATGTTGTTGGAAGAGGCTTCTACTTTGCGATTGTTGAACATGCATCGGATTCCAGCCACTTTGCGGAGTTATGACATTGTTAGTGTCTATGTGTTGCAGGACAAGATCCAGAACGATATGATGTACGGGGAGAAGGCCAGTAAAGCGATTCTCTCAAATTTATCTTATCAGTTTTTCGGGAAAGTCAATGACCCAGACACCGCTCGATACTATGAACGTTTTTTTGAACTGGTCAAGATACCGACCCGTAGTGTGAGCAAGAGTTCAGGGTTGAACCTGGAACGACGCATCACGGAAGGGGAAAAGGAAGTGTCCAAGCGTAGGGCCGAGGTGTTTTTTCGGTTAAAGCAGGGGGAGTTTGTGGTTTTTGCAGATGGGAAGGACAGAAAGGTGCAGTTTCAAAAGCCAGAAATTGAAAGAGGATTGTCCAAGCCTTTGCTGGTTTCAGAATCGGAACTGGAGCAGCATTATCTAAAAGTGCACCATGATATTGGGATGATTTTTAAATGAAATGAAAGGATTGTTTTAAATTGTTCTTATTATCTCTCCCATCCTATTATTGCACAAATTTGAGTAATTTACTTAATATAGACGTAAGGCATTGCTAAGAAGGTTATACCGATATCAAAACTATCCCAAATAAATATAATTATGAAAATGAACAATGGGGTTGGACCTGTAAAAAGAGTGGACTTGAATTTGAGAACGCTGTTTCCCGAATTGGCAACAACCATTTATAAAATTGAGCTAAATAAATATCTCATCTATGTGACCAACTTTAGTGGGGATTTTAAAGTTCTAACAGAACGATTCGAAAATGAAATAAGGCCTTTGCTCACTCCAGTAAAACTTGTCAATACAAAGCCAGAACATTTTCAGGAGATTATCCCGGGATTATCGGATTTAGAAATCTCCAAGGGATTTCAAGGAATGCTCATGAACAAGGTAGAATGGATTTTTCTTCTAGCCGCTAAATTTCCAAAAATCAATTTTTACAAGATTTCCGATGACGACGGGGTCGTTGGCATACATATCGCCAATTATAAAATAAAAAGTGGAAAGGAGACCAAGTATGTGTATGCAGATATATTTTCTATTGCAGAATTGGAAGCTTTTATATCAAGTCACCAAAGTCCAATCACATTCAACATTATAATTGATGAGTTTGAGGAAAAACCGGAATTGACCCAAGGATTTGATGAACGTGGTGGAACCTTTACCTATGTGAGAGAAAAAAACCAGAAACCTCTGTTTGTTCAAAGGGACGAATCCTTGTGGTTCGACAACATCGACGCCATTTTTGAATCAAAGTACACCAAGGAACATCTTTATTTCTATGACAAAGAAGAGTATTCCTGTTATGCTGATTTTAGTGCTTTTCCCAATATTGACTTGCGATATTTTTTAATGCTTTATCAAACGATGTATTTGTCACCTCCCTTGGATACGAAGATTTCTGAATGGTTAAAGGGTTTTGATGTAACAGTACGGGAATTACTGACCTTGATTGAAAGAGGGCGCGTAAAGCTGATTCTTATAAATGATACTTCAAGATATGACCTGGGTTTCTTAAATGAGGTTTATGAATTGAGACCCAACGCCATAATCTCTAAAAGGGGTGTTTCTTGTCTGCAACAATGTGATATCGTAGAAATGTCAAATCGATACATCTTTAATGAAATGAAATTGGTTCAAGAACTGAAACTAATAAGTGAATTCTTGGCCAAAGAATTAAAAAAGGATACAAAGATGCTCTATAATGCATTAGTTTGGCCTATCAAGGCCCGACGTAAAAGCTTTGAGGTCTTACACCGGGGAGGTGTTCTCAGTGCTTCCCTCTACGGGGTGGACCAAATTATAGATAATCCTCCCAGTAGTGATATTAGTGAAGATACAAGCTTTTTATTGAAGATGTTTTCTTATGCCACCCATCTGTCACATTCTTTAAATGCTACCTATTTTCCAGTCAGGGGAGAAGAAGGGTATACTGATGAAAGTTATGCAGAAGTTATGGGGAAGCTTCTGAATTTTTACAGGAATGCAACAATAAGTAACCTTAAGGATTTTACGGATTGTGAGTCCTTTTTGGCCAATGGAAATACTTTTGTTTTACCCATTGAGCTGATTAAAATCAATCCCTACCCTTCCATTCTCGAATTCGAAGAGGTCTTGAGCAAGGAAATTGTATTTCCCAATAGCGAACGTTTAATCAAGACCCTTTCCCATCTCTCATTGGATGAGCAAAAGAAGAAAATTGCCTTCTATAATCGGGAGGTAACCAGATATCTTGGTAAAACACAAAAAACGGAACGCTTATTGGATTTAGGGGTCCAAACGTTATTCGAGATTATAGGGAGTCCCATGGGACTTCCAATAGGTTCGATTTTCAACTTTTCACAGTGGGCTACGAACAAGTACATGAAAAAAATTTCGCCAGCACAAAGAATCCAGGAAAAGATTGACCTTGCCCTAAATCAAAGTACCGATAGGAAGAATATTCATTTTTTATCCAAAATCAACCGAGTTGCGATGTTAAGAGAGGCATAACCTTTCTGGTAAAATCAAAAAGTTCGGACAGCAGCTAACACCATTTCATTGCAATTATTTTCACAACCCATCCAAATTGAACATATCCAACAACTTTGAACGGAAACCGGCCTGTCTTAAAATAAGGACATGGTGTCTTGCCCTTGTCACCCCTACCAACAATAGTCTTCTAGACCTGTCCATTCCAGCATTGTCATCCCGCAATTCGATAGGGGAAATGTGTTCATTTTGAAAAATGATGACACCATCAAATTCCTTCCCTTTGGACTTATAGGTGGTCATAACGTGTATGCCCTCCTCTTTGACCACATCTGATGACATTTGGGATTCCAAAACTGCCCTGTGTAGGATTCCACGTGCATCCACATATCCAGAATGTTCCAACCATGCATTTCCCAAGTCTCTCATGATGATTCTCCCTCGGTTGTATGCTACTAAAAATTCCGATTGTCGTGCGAATTTTTGTATTGGCCCCATTTCACAAGTAAACAGAAGTTCTTGTACATATTTCCAATCCTGTGCTGGATTGCCTGAAAATTGATGTTGACTAATTTTCTCAATCACTCCTTGAAAATAGGGTATGGTCTTACCACTAACTTTTCCGTCCTCCATTACTTTAGCTATCCAACCATCATATTTTGTACTTTCCTTTCTGTTTCCTTTTGCACTTTGGTAGTCCCTTAGGATTACCAAAACCCAAACCAAATGTTGCTTTTTGTCCAAAATGGGTTCCATCAGGCAGGCTACCAATCTACTGGAAAAGTTAGTGGCGGTCTCATCAAATTGAACCCTATGTGGTATTTTTCGGGCCTTAAGTGCACTTGAAACCATTTTAACTCCTTTCCACCAGGGGGTAAGGATGGCAATGTTCTTTGGTTTTTCTCCAGTTGCTTCTTCGATTTTGGAATTTAATATACCTACGCTTTGGCAAATACTACGGTCACGATATTTCGCAATTACAGCATACTTCATGGATGTCATACCTTTATATCCCCTATCTCTGGGACTATTATCGCGTAAGTCCCTTGCAAAATCTAGAATCTCTGTATTGGGATTCCGGAAATTATCCGATGCCAATGTTATTTCCAATGGATTGATTTGCTCCTTTATTTCCAAAAGCCGTCTCGGATCAATATCTGGTCTGTAATCAAAAATCTGTTGATCCAAATCGCCTAACAACAACAATTGGGAAATCCCGTGAAAAGCTTGTACAATTTGCCATTGTTCCGTGTCAGTATCTTGAGCTTCATCCACAATGATTAGGGGGAAGGCGCTCCCAATGGAATCCCGAATACGCTCACTCCTGGTGATGAGTTCCAATACAATTGCTGCAAAACGGTCAAAGGTTATCTTTCCTTCTTGATTGAAAAGGTCTTGTTTTTCCACTAGCCAAGCTGGGTCATCGTCCTTCCTGTCCCCTTTCAAAGCAGCTTCATCATGGGGTGGTATGATGGATATTTTTTTGGGACAACCCAAAAGATAGCCGTGGGTCTTTATAATTTCCAAAAAAAAGGCATGGAATGTCTGAACATACAACTTGGCACCAAGTTCCTTGAAATCAGGAAAGTTTTCCGCAGATTCTAAAATTCTGGCCCTGGCATTTCTGGAGAAACTGAGAAAAAGGATTTTCTCGCCTCGGTTCAATGATTGTTCCCGAATATAGGAGAATGCTTTGGCCAGGGCAATGGTGGTTTTGCCACACCCCGGGCCTCCTATGACCAACAAGTTTCTTTTACAGTCAAGGATGGCACGTCTATTTTCATCAATCTCAAGTGCCATGGGCTATTCCTCATCTGGTTCTGTGGCTCCATTCCCCTCCTCTTCAAATTCCATGAGTGGCACTTCCTCAGGTTGTTTGAACTTACGGTAGATTTCTTCCAGGAAAGTCTTAATTGTAATGGGGAGTTCTTCCATGGTACACTTTTCCACTAAAGAAGCCGAGCGCCTTTCCCCTTTCTTTTGTCTCAATGCCTCATCCAATAACTTTCCCACTGTGACATCATCCGGTTGCATTTCAGGGAGATGTGGTCCATTTGCAATCTCTCCATTTTCTTTGAGCTCTTGTAGAAATGCCCATTGAATGCTTACCGGCACCTCGTCCGCCAATAATTTCTCGATGGCCTTATGGTCAATTTCCTTGTAGAAGTCAAAAGCTTCATTCAGTTCTTGGATCTGGTCGGCGGAGCGCTGCATCTTATCAAAAAAAGCAAAGGTTGAAAGTCCTATTGATTTGAAAAACTTCCCCCAATCCGTAATATTTCCATCACCTTCAGCTTCAAAAATGGTCACTCCTGATAAATCGAATGGAAAATTGTCCCGATCCTGCTCCAGTATTTTTGCAGCAGCTGACAAGACTTCCAATTCAGTCAGACCTTCACCAACGATGACAGCATTTCCCAAGATTACCTCAGCTATGGAATGCCGTATTTTTCTCCGATAGTTCTTTGGTTTTAAACCGGCATAGGTAATATCCACACCAGTCACCTTGGAGCCTTCTTCCTTTTTCAGTATTTTGATGTTCTCCGGGTCGAACATTTCTATTACATATGGGGAATGGGAGGTCACAAATGCCTGAGTGGTCTGTTCCAACAAGTACTCAATGATTCGTCGTTGTGTATGGGGAGGCACCGCTATTTCCGGTTCTTCCATAGCGAATATGATGTTTTCCTTCTTTAGTTCTGCTATCGCGGAAAGCATTGCAAAGACCATAGTGCTGAGTGTTCCCGTGCCCAATCTCTGGAATGGAACCGGTTTCTGCTCCCCCGAAGATTTCATAAAAAAAGATAGAGTACTTCGAAGATGGTCCCTGGTCAATTGGGACACATGAAGAGTGGAAGCCTTTTCGTCGTTGGGAAGGGGAATATATTGTCCTATACGCAGCTCCAAGTTATCGAGTACTTTCCTAAGAACTCCGATGCTCTCCTCCAAAGGGGGGTCTAGCTCTTCAAGTCTGGTCCTTGTTTTCTCCCAAAATTTTGGCCGAATTTCACCAATTCGAAGTAGGATATCCAAAAGGGTTCCCCGCTCCAGACTCAACGCCCTTCTTCCAGTTCTTAATGCCCTGAGGTAGAGAAACCCTATTTCTCTTTTTCTGCGTTTTGGGACTTCTCTAAACTCTCCTTCATCTTCATCGGGGGAATGCGAGAAGTAGGTTTTTGCCGAAAACTCGTCCTCATCCCGATCATACTGACCAATGAATTGTAACCGCAGGCACATTTCAACGAATTCTTCATCGGTTGCTTCAATCTCCCCCTGATCAAGGATTTCTTGCCGTTTTTGATGCCAAAATTCCATATGATTTCGAAAGACGCCCTGCATCTCTATTGAAATGTCGGTGAGAATAACCTCTATATGGATTTGTTTTGGAGCTTCACCTTCCTCATAATAATAATCCCCATTGTAGAAATCATATTCATCGATGGCATCCATCCGGTTGAGACGGTCTGGACCCAAAACTAGATCAAGGGCTTCGCATATGGTGGATTTGCCAATATTATTTTTCCCCACCAATAAGGTATGGTCCTTAAAGAAAAGGGTGGCCTCCTGGATTCCCCTGAAATGGGTAATCTGCAATTTGCTTATTTTCATTTTGGTCAGTTCAGCTATTAAATGTAGTTCTTAACTTACAAATTTTCCCTTAGTATAGCTGGCTTTCACTTTAATTGTAGCGGAATCCTCGAGGAAATACACCTTTTAGGAATTGGAATGCTCGTTTACATCGGCATCAAGCAGGAAAAGCCTCTTGTTCTAAATAAGATATTTGGAGGCATCAATTCTTTCAGCTATTTCAGCAAATGCCATTGGTCTGGACCGCATTTTGAAATAGGCATCCCTGGCTTCATTGATAATGTCGTGAATATAAAACAGATCTAATCCTGATATTTGGGCCAATCGGTGTTTGCTGTTTTCCAATCCCGTAAGGAGTTTGGTGAAATCTTTCTGGTTGGCATTTTCATAGAACGATTTCAGGATTTCATACACGGTGCGAATGGGGTCAAAAAAATCATCCCCTTTGATCTCCTTAGACACCGATAGTTCAATTAATTCCAATAGTGCATTGATGGCTCCAGGTGCATAAAAATCGCCAAAGTCCACAGTGCTGAAAAACCGATGTTCCTTGCGATTGTACCTATTGCCAGCTCTAAGCCACTTGTTGAAAAAGGCAAGAGCCTTGGGATGACCTGCCCTAATAAGATACTTTATGGCGGTCAACCCTTCCATGCCCCCCTTATTTTTCTTTAATACCTCCATGGTCTTTTTGATTACGATTTCCTTCTGGCCTAAATTGATTAAGTGACCAGTGGCATCCCAATAAAGACTGTTATCGTCCTCTACAGGGGCTTCATTTTCCAAAATGTGCCGAAGCAACTGCACATCTCCTGTGGTCTCAACATATGACCCCAGCAATTTCCAACGACGATATCTGTTTTGGCTTTGGTCCAACAGATAGTCCCCAATCAGTGAATAAACTTCGCTCAACCCATGAGATAGCGCGAACTCTGCATGATTGATGAAAACAATGAACTCTTCCAAACCATTATGTAAATTTTTGATAACCCTGGCCTTGATCTTATCGATATCCACTTGCTCCAAAATATAGTCGTACCCTACCACGCCACCTTTTTCCAAATGATAATCGACCCAGAGCATGTCCAAATAGGTAGACTCTTGGTATTTGAAATCATAGCGTCTTCCAAAGAACCACAGGTACTCACAGATTAGGTAATTTTTGGATTGGTACCGTCCCAAAGCATGTTCGAAATCTCCATTTTTCTCATTCTTTAGGCACCACTTCTTAAGGTACGCAATATGCTCAGGTCGTTCAACAATATTCTTTTTTGATTGATTGGTCAATTCCCTTTTTATCTTGAACAGGATATAAAGCTCGTCATCGACGTATTTATGCACATCTGCTAATGTTATACTTTTACCTATCTGTCGCCTGGCATCATTGACAATTTCCAAGAAGGTGGGTAAGAACCGTTTTTGCAATTCTAGATCATCCCAGAAATTTTCCTTGTGGTCCCTCATGTCCTCCCAATCCAATTTGGACTTGCCAATTAAATCAAAATAGTCTTCTGCAAGTCTTTTGAGCCCTTTTCGATCAAACAAAAGGTCAAAGGAGCTTTGCTCTTTGGTTTCATGGTAATCCGCCCATAGTTTTCTTAGCTCGACATCTATGAAATCCTCCCTCAGTCGATACTCTGTACTTTCCAAAATCCTTTTTTCAAACTTGAGTGCAAGGTCTACATCCACTCGGCTCAAAACGTTTCTGAAAAAATACAATTCATTAGCTTCAAGTGTTCCTTTTTGGTAATCTTCAACGAGGACGGGAAGTGTGTTATCCGAAATCAGATAGGCCAAAAAGTATCTTTTGTTCTCCATGGTCGGAGGGGATTGGTAAATATCCATGAAGGCTTTGTCATTTGTTCCCGTTTTTTTGAAAAATGCTGCCAAATCTTCCTCATTTCTATAAGTTGTCAGCCTATTCTCCAAGGCTTTTGTCAACCACTCCATAGTATAACCATACATTTCCTTGGTATTCGCATAGGATTCGGCCATTTTTTGGGTCAACTTCGCTAAATCGTTATTTTCCAATCGTATGTCATCCCCATGTTCCAAAAACACCTGCAATGCATATACTTGGTTACGTGCTTGTCCAAGATTTATAAGGGCACTTCTGAAGTACCCTTTTTCGCTCGTCATATAGTTCTCCCTTGTTTGGTGTTTCCGCTGTTTCTCGCCGGCCACAATAGCAGTGATTGACCTTATATATTCAATGTGCTTGTCAACATCCGATTCCAAAATCAGCTTGAGCAACATACTGGTAATACGTTCATGATCAATGTGGGAAACCGTGGAAATCAATTTGGAAAGATATTCCTCTGACCTGTGGTAGCCCTTTTCATGGATAAGATGGAGGATTTCCGCTTTGAAGTCAATATCAACCTCTTCTAATGAAGCTTGCAGACAACAAAACAGAACCTTTTTGAATCGCTCATCCATTAAGGCAGTATCCATTTGAGAGAGCAGAAACATTGCTGAAATACGAGTTCGCCTATGATTGTCTTTATCACTAAGTTCCTTTATTAGAAAATTCCTGTTAACATCGGAATCTGCGAACCTGGCCACGTCTTTGGTTTCTTGGTCATATTTTCTCACCCAAAGCGTCTGTTCCTTGCAACGCTTGATAAAGTAATCTTGAAATACCTCTTTGCGTATACCATCATTGATCCTTGAACGGTCCGCTTGGAACAAAACAATGGCATCATTTTCCTGCAACCACTTGACCAGGCTGGCCATTTTATCTGATTTAGAGTCTAAAAGGTTGAGCAAAAAGGAAATCGAATTCAACCAGGAAGGATGAGTCTTTGGTTTGGCATCGTCCAAGGCTATGAATTCTATTATCTTGTCCACTTCAAAATTACTGAGCGTTTTCGCCACAAAAAACTCTTGGAGATTGCGGTGTTCAAACTCCCATTTGTCCGCATTGACCACCCTTTGTGCAAATCCTGAGTTGACGAAAATGGGTTTGGTCTCCTGTAATAACATGGTTAATTGCTCCCCCGAAATATTACGGGTTTGCATGGCTTCCAATGAAAAAGCCACCTTTTTACATGCTCGTAGTATTTTCCCTGGATCAAAATCTTGTGTCTTTCCCTTGGATTTTTCATCATCATGTAGCCTTTTCGCTATATAACGTTCCATTAACTCCGACTTGTTGCTGGGCAACTTTTGGCTTTCTTGGTAATAATCCCCCAATAGGTTCAGATAATAGGGGTTTTCGAAAAATTCCTTTTGTACACCTGCAATTTCGTGGTAATAATCGCTCTCTGAGGGCATTTGATATTTGTCGACCAAGTATTTAAGGGCATGCTTAAAATCCAGGCTGTTCAAGGTACAGCATCTAAAATTGGTGATGTCCCTGATTGTTGATTCATATATATTGGTGCGGCAACTGATGACAAATTTGACGGTGGTCTCACCGTCATGGTTTTGAATGAAATTTTCAATCATGGTGCGGAAGGTCTGCCCATATGAAATTTCGTCCAGACCGTCCAAAATGACCAACAATTGTGGGATGTCCTTCCAATTCGGTGGTAAATGATTTTCAAGGGTATCTTGTTTCCCGAAACTATTGATGGACCGGTAAAATGGAATCCACAGGTTTTCTTCCCTATGTTCCCAATAATCCATGGCCAGTTCCTTGAGTTCAATGGACTTTCCCATACCTGGATTGCCCAATAATACCAATCCTGGACAAACCGCATCGGTTAAAATGTTGTGTAGCACATCGTTTATTCCAAACAGTGCGACTTCTTTGTTAAGGATATTGAATAGGTGTCTGTCATCAGTCTCAGGATCTTGGATAAGCGTAACCCCTCTCTGGATGTAGTGTGCCTCCTTGACCAGATGGGTAATGAATCTGGTTTTTCTGACAGCAGCTATCGTGAATTCTTCATTGGTCTTATAAAAAAGGAGTGTTTTGAACCTGTCCAGTTCTTTTTCTTCGTCAATTTCAAAAGACAGAGAATGGCCATACACGGCTTCATAGATTTCAGGTTCCAATGCAAAAAGCTTATCAATACCATGGGCCTTTTCGAACAGACAAACCCTGAAGGGATACTTGCTCCGATTAAAGGTGCGCTCTGATTTTTCTGGATTTCTGTGATTCCCAAAATTGGATCTTGGACTAATGAATATTGCAATATCATTTTCTTTGAGCAAATAGCCCGAGGTCTCCAAGTCATGGAGCTTTGCATAGATATTCCCGAAAGCTGGGTCGGTAGTGTAATCCTTGCATTCCACATAGATATTGCGCACGGTCATGCCATCTGTGACCATAAACTGTATGTCGAACCCATCCTGTGTACCACTAAATTGAGGGCGTTCTTTTAATATGGTGTATCCCAATCGCTGGAAAATCCTTGAAAAGAACACTTTGGCCTGTTCCTCAAATAATTTTCCACTGTTGCCTCCTTTCGTCATTTTCTGTACACCAAATGAAGGCTTAATCCTCCACTTCCCGAGTCATATAGTCCAACACTTTTATTCCACCTACAATCGCCAAGCCATTTCGCACCATTCTCCAAAAGGATTTCTGGTCTTCGGTTTCCTTGGCTTTCCGTATCTGCTCAACGGCATTCTTTAATAATTGGCTGATTTGGTGCCCTTGCTCTTGAAGGTTTCTGACAGTACCATCCAAGGTGATGTATTGTGTGACATTGGGCAAAAAACTACCTACGGCCGTCCCTTGCTTGACAAAAACAACAACAGGTTTGCCTAACATATAGGCCATTCCCGCCTCCACATGGATCATTTCGGAGAGTCCATATAGGGATTTTGAGCTATTGGCCATGTCCCTTTGTACATATCGTGGGGTGGCTACCACAACGAGAAAATCCGCCAGTGGAATGTTTTTCTTCATTTGTTCCACGATAGGAACTGGTGCAATGGAGTGACGCCCCACAGTGCCCATAGGCTTTATCTGGCAATGCAGTAATATTCGTTCCACAAATTCAACAAACGGCTCGTCCTCTTTTCGCAGACTACAACTGACAAAAGCTTTAGCTGCGTATTGGGCATCCTCTATATGAGGATTTTGATACTTGGCATCCATAGGGTTATTATACAATTACTTAAAGAACAACTAAAATACTTCTTTTGACTTTGGAGCCGTAAAATTGTTAATATTTATTCAAAACTCATGCCTAAATAGTTGACTGATAGATGTATACTAAATTTTTCCTTTATCATGTAAGTTTTAGAAGAGAACCAACTAAAGCAAAGTGTTATTTTGAAAGTAATTTGTGTGGATGATCTTTCAGGATAGACCCTTATAATTTTCCTTCCATTTTGGAACATGTAACACATCCAAAGGAGTTTCTTATTTTTTAAAAATTAGGCCCCATAGTACTTTTTCATTTCGTTTTTGACTTTAGTCATGTCTATTCCTTTTTTTTCGGAATACTCAATTAAATCGAGCTCAATTGAAACCTGCAATTTGTGAGCTTTTATTGTTGTCGCTTTTATTCTTTCATAAAGTTTTTCAAAGTATGAATCTGATTTTAAATCATCTTTATTCTCTGTAGTGCTCTTATGAATAAGCCAGTTTCTTTCTGTTAAAAGTTTTGACAACTCCAACTCCAAGGGTTTAGAGAATAGAGATTCTTTTTTGATAATGTTTATCGCCATGCCAAGTGTATACTTCTGTTGTTTTTTTAAAAGATCGTCTGCTTCTTTCCTTTGGTCAGGCTCTGTTTTTTTTAAGACAATGGAGTGACTTAGAGCATCCTCCAATATTTGAACGGCACATAAAGATTCACCCAAAAGGGTGTAGAGAGTTATTTCTCTTTTCGAGGCTTCTTTAAATTTAATGTTTTCAATCATTGGTATTTTGAGGAAGAACTAAATATTAATTATTAAAGGCAAAACTATGATACGCAGAATTCGATTATATTTGACTTTATTGGCTATATTTATTAGTTTGGCTGCTTGTAAAACTTTACCAATTTTATGCAGACATTTCCCCTTTCAAATTCTCAATCAAACATTGTTCGATTAAGTTGCCATCTTATTTCCATTTTTTTTGTTACCAAAAAAGTAATTTAGATTTATTCTTCAATTATAGTCATGTATTCTAATTCACCGTTTTCCCATTGAAGAATTTCATGGTTGGTTAAACTTTTGATTGAGAGAACTTCAAAGCGTTTTTTTACATTTCCGTTTTCATCAACCTCATGTTTTTTGGTGTCCATTTTAAGCAATTTAAGTCTGATTTTTACTAAATCGTTTTTTAAAATCTCCTTGGGAAAAATATCTTGATATGACCTTAAATTCAGCGCTTTTGCAGCTCTAGCCATCATTCTCATATTGTATTTAGCTCTACTCTTCGGGTTTTCTATTTGCCCAACATAACCTTCAGATACCCCTATGCGTTGTGCCAGTTCTACTTGATCTATATATGGGTTTGATTTTACCCTCAATTCTCTTATACTTTCAATCACATGGAAGTCTATATGTGACATTATTATTTCTATTCTCATTTTGCATATATATAAGTATGTGAATCACGGGACTTGAAAAACATTATTCACATATACATGACTACGTGAACATTTTTTTATATATTAGCCTTGATTATTTATTTTTGCGATTCTTCGTATTGATAATATTTGAAGCTATCGCTTTGAATCTCTCGCTAGAAAACTGGTAACTTTTTGCAGAAGGGATGATAAGTAGATTTGCTCACGACCCGGGCGTGAGCTCACTTATCTCTGCAAGGTATACCAGTACCACTAGCGGTTAAGTTGAGTTTTCACGCCCAACTTTTTCTTAGCGTTTGGTTTCTTTAAATTTTCGAAGCATCGCCCAACCTTCTAGGTTATGGGAAACAATTGGCAACTTTTTTATGTGGGGTTCACTCTGTGTGATTGTCCTGTTTTTGGGACATCTCACTCAGTGTTCGATATCTTGTTTAAGAAAAAGCCAAAAAACCCCGTATAATCCCAAGGCTAGGGTTGTGGGATACCCGTTACACTGATTTTTCGGTTCACGAGATCTTTTAGTCCCGCAACCAACGACTACACTTTTTGGGTAACCGACCCAGCACGAAATCATGGTCTTTTTTTGGTTAAGGAATCCATTTCCACGGGCTTTTGCCCTTTGGACAGGACGGCCTTTGCCCGAACCTTGATGCCCTTCTGGAAGTTACGACTTTCCCGTGGCTTTTTTGGGTAGTGTGATGAACAATTAACAAAGAAATCAAACGAACTCAATTTATGAAAAAATCAATATCACGCATGTACAGGGTTTCCCTGTTCATGCCACTATATGTCTTTTTAATGCCCTTTTTTACAAACACAATGCAGGCGGGCAAAGTCTTGGAACCAACACAGGCCACTGTTTCCGGCACCGTGACCGATACTTCAGGGAATCCCTTGGCCGGGGTGAACCTTGTGGTGGAATCCAAGAATATTGGAACTATTTCAGATTTAGATGGTTCCTTTTCTATCAATGCGGGTCCTACCGATGTGCTTATCTTTTCCATGGTGGGCTACAAAACCCTTTCAGTGGCCATTGGGGATAGGGAAGAGCTTATTGTTTCCTTGGAGGAGGATGTTACCGTATTGGGTGAAGTGGTGCTCAATGCAGGGTACTATAAAGTTTCCGAAAAGGAACGCACCGGAAATATTGCCACCATTAAGGCAGAGGTCATCGATAAACAGCCCGTGGGCAATCCCTTGGCCGCCATGCAGGGACACATGTCAGGAGTCAATATTGTTCAGGATACAGGGGTGCCCGGAGGTGGGTTCTCCATTGAGGTCCGGGGCAGGAATTTCATCAACGGGGCATCCGATCCGTTGTTCATTGTGGATGGTGTACCCTTTAGTTCCCAATCGATGGGGTCGGCCCGTCTGTCAACCGCGATCGTTGGCGGAAACATTAGTCCCCTCAATGCCATCAATCCCAATGATATTGAGAGCATAGAGGTGCTGAAAGATGCTGATGCAACGGCCATCTATGGGTCCCGTGGCGCCAATGGTGTGGTGCTCATTACCACCAAGAAGGGCAGGGCGGGCAAGACCCGCTTCGATGCCCGGTTGAGTACTTCCCTTGGACAGGTATCCCATTTTATGGACTTGATGAAAACAAAGGAATACTTGGAATTGCGCAGGGAGGGGATCATCAATGATGGGGTTGATAACCTTTTGGGCAATCCAGGGTTGGATTTCTTTTGGCCTGATGTGACCCTTTGGGACCAAAATCGATATACCGATTGGCAAAAGGTACTTATCGGGGGCACGGCATACCGAAACAATGCGCAACTCTCTTTCTCCGGTGGCAGTGAACAAACCCAATTTTTGATCAGTGGAGCCTATCAAAAGGAGACCACGGTCTTTCCAGGGGATTTTAGATACAAAAGGGCAAATTTGAATACCTCCCTGAACCATCGTTCCGAGGATGGCAAGTTTGGGGTCAGCCTTTCGACCTCTTACGCCAAAGAGGATAATTATTTGCCCAGCACGGATTTTAGTACCATGGCATATACCTTGGAACCCAATGCCCCTGCACTCTATGATGCAGAAGGGAATATCAACTGGGAAGGCAATACATGGGAAAACCCTATGGCTGCATTGGAGGAAAAATATATGGTCGTTTCCAATACCCTCATCACCAATGCAGTGGTCTCCTATAAGATCTTGGACAATCTTGAAGTGAAGTCCAGCATGGGCTTTACCAACTATCGATTGGATGCCCAAAGGGCCATGCCCTCCTCGTCAAGAAACCCACAATATGGACTGACACCCCAAAATTACTCCTACCTGATGACCAATGTGTCCAAAAGGGAATCATGGATTGTGGAACCCCAATTGAATTGGATGAAACAATGGGACCAATTTTCGTTGGACGTCCTTTTGGGTACCACCTTTCAGCAGGAGACCACGGAACAGCTCGCTCTGCGGGGTCGGGGCTTCCCCAACAATGAACTGATCCTTAACATGGCCGCTGCGGACAATCTGGATATCCTTTCCAATACAGACAATGTATATAACTATAATGCTGTGTTTGGGCGTATCAACCTTAAATTCTTGGATAGGTATTTCATTAACCTGACCGGACGAAGGGATGGATCTTCCCGATTTGGACCGGGCAAACAGTTTGGAAACTTTGGTGCGGTCGGATTGGCCTGGCTTTTCTCCGAGGAGGGTCTTTGGTGTGAAAATTCTGTTCTGAGCTATGGAAAGTTAAGGTCGAGTTATGGCACTACGGGAAGTGATAATGTCGGTGATTATCGATTCTTGGATACCTATTCCGTTACCGGGGACCATTATGATGGGGTAACGGTCATTGAACCTACGGGACTGTTCAATCCCTTGTTCGGTTGGGAGGAGAACAGGAAATTGGAGGCTGCCCTGGAATTGGGTTTCTTCAAGGACCGAATATTGCTCAATGCATCATGGTACCGTAACCGATCATCCAATCAGTTGGTCGGGATTCCATTGGCGGCCACTACGGGATTTTCGGAACTGACGGGAAATTTTGATGCCATAGTTGAGAATACCGGGATTGAATTGGACATACGGACTGTAAATGTCCAATCGCGGAAATTCAATTGGTCCACCACCCTGAACCTGACCCTTCCGAAAAATAGGTTGGTGGAATTTGATGGACTTGAAAACTCAACCTTTGCCAATAGGTATATCATAGGGGAGCCCCTGACCATACTGAAACTGTACCATTCCCTAGGGGTGGACCCTGAAACTGGGATGTATGGTTTCGAAGACTTTAATGGGGATGGGATCATCAGCAGGCTGGAGGACCGGGAATGGGTCGAGGACTTGGCCCCCAAGTTTTATGGGGGGTTGGGAAATACCTTAAGCATGGGGAACTTTACCTTGGATGTCTTCTTTCAGTTCAAAAAGCAAAAGGCGTTGAATAATCTACTGTTTGGGACCGTCCCGGGCCTAAAGGGTAATGCCCCCAAGGAAATGTACGATCGTTGGCAGCAGCCTGGAGACCTGGTGCCCTTTTCTAGGGCCTATAGTGGCTTGGTGCCTATCGGGGATCTGGACCAGTACCAACAGCAAAGCAATGCTGCAGTTTCGGATGCTTCATTCATCCGTTTGAGGAATATTTCATTGAATTACAAGATTCCCGACATAAAGGAGGGGCTTGACATCAACGTATACCTCCAAGGCCAGAATCTCTGGACCATTACGGGGTATAAGGGACCGGATCCCGAACAGCCGACCAATACACGTTTGCCCGCCTTACGCCAGATGACCCTTGGACTCCAACTTAGTTTTTAACCTTAAACCCTTAATATGAAACGTTTGAACGATACAGCATTTGAGAATATAGGCCAGGGAATATCCGCGATTGGAGCGCCATTTGGAACTCCATGGACGTTCCTATTGATCTTGGTTATGAACATGATGGGTTGTGCCGATTTTGTAGAAGTAGATCCACCAAGGAACACCTTGGTATGGGAGACCGTGTTCGATGACCCGTCCACAGTGGAATCCGCCCTTGCCAATCTTTATTTTGGGATGCGGGAACAGGGAATGGTTTCGGGAACCACAGGGGTGACCCCAGTACTGGGCATATACGCTGATGAATTGGACTACTATGGTTTTGGAGCCGATTTGATCCAATTCTACCAGGGTGAAGTAGCTGCGGCCAATGGTATTATTGCCAATTGGTGGCGCCATACTTACCACTTGATCTATAGTGCTAATGATATAATCAATGGGGTGGATGCATCCAATGGACTGACCAAGGATGAAAAGAATGAATTCAAGGGGCAAGCTTTGTTCATCCGTGCCTACTTGCATAGTCAATTGGTACTTGCCTTTGGGGATGTGCCGTATATCACTTCCACGGACTATCTGGAAAACGGTAGGGTGTCCCGAATCCCAACAACCGAGGTCTATGCTTATATCATTCGGGATCTCTCCGAAGCACTGGATGCCTTGGAAAGTGTTGATTTTGTGTCAAGTGAAAGGGTAGTCCCGGATGGGGATGTGGTCAAGGCTTTGTTGGCTCGGATGTACCTCCATGAAGAAAATTGGGAAATGGCGGCATCCTTGGCCACGGAACTTATCGATTCCTATTCCTTGGAAAATGATCTTGACCGAGTGTTCCTTAAGGATTCCCAAGAAACCATATGGCAACTCAAGGCCGATACCGAATTCCCGTTGAACACAAGGGAAGGGGAGCAGTTGATCATTCGGTCCATTCCCGGACAGTCCTATGCCTTGACAGCGGATTTTTTGATGGCCTTTGAAGCGGATGATTTGAGAAGGGACCATTGGATGGGTAGTATGTCAGATGTGGACAACACCATTACCCTTTACTTTGCACACAAGTACAAAGCCGATATCAATGAGATGGAATCCCTAGAATATTCCATACTTATGCGATTGGCGGAGCAGGTATTGATCAGGGCAGAGGCCCGGGCACATATGGGGGATATGGTCGGGTCGCGAGCGGACCTCAATGCAATACGGAACCGGGCCGGTTTACCCGATGTGAATATCAGTACAACTGACGATTTACTGGATGCCATTGTCCTAGAACGAAGACGGGAACTGTTCACTGAACAGGGTTTGCGTTGGTTTGATCTTGGACGGACCGGGTTGACCGAAGAAGTTATGGGTGCCCTCAAACCCAATTGGCAGTCAACGGATGTGCTGCTGCCCCTTCCCGAGTCTGAGCTGGAGGCCAATCCCAATTTATTGCCGCAGAATGATGGCTATTGATGTTACCTGCAAAGATCGTTTGGGTGTTCCGCAGCTGCGAAAACGAAACTATCCCTATATGATCATGAGGATGGTACAACTTATTGTTTGGATTTTTGTTTCAACACTCCCAAGTATGGCTTTGGTAAAGCATTGCGATACAGTTCAGGTATCTGGGATTCGGAACGCAGGACCAAAAATGAACCATCCTTTTCTGACCACTTCAGTGGTTGACGGCGAACTTTTTCTGGATGTGCCAAAAGAAGTCTTGGGTAGACGACTTCTTTTCGTCCGGTACGATCAAGGAAGCCATCGGAGGTTTTTACAGGTTATCTGGTCCTTGCAAGGGGATCGGATGTTGTTGAAGGTTCCGAGTGTCCGCTCAACAACAGGTATTACCTTGCCCGTCGCACCAAATCTCACCATTACGGATAATATCCTGGCCATTTTTCCTTTGAAAAAGGACAAGGGAGAACCAGGGTCGTATAGGGTAAACATCACATCCTTGGTGTTGCAGCAAAGAATAGAATGGGAACCTGGATTTGCCGAGGAACTGGTGCCGGAGATTACCATGCTGATGGGGGCAAAGGATTTGGACGACGAAGTGATCATCAAGACCCGTAGGGGACTGGTCAAGGGAGGTTTCAAAGTATCGGTGCCCATATTCTTCGGATTTACCGTTTTACCTGACCCGATGAAGGCCAGAAGGTTCGACTATCGGATGGGGTTTTACAATGAGGAGTCCTCGGGCATGCATCTCCAATTAAGAAATGGATTGGCCAATATTTCCAGATGGCGTTTGGAGAAAAGGTTTCAAGACCAAGAGGTCAGTGTGCCCATCAATCCAATTAACTTTTTATTGTCACCTGACATTCCCAAAAAATGGAGGCCCTATATCAAGGCGGGTATTGAAGAATGGTTGCCTGCTTTTGAGTCGGCAGGATTCAAGGATGCATTGGTGGTCAAGGAATTGGATACTTTGGATGAATGGACGGCACATAGCATCCATTCCAATATCGTGTACTGGTCCGGGATCAATGATATAAGGGGTTCGGAATACGGGGACTATGGGGGTACGGCTGCCAAAATCGTCGATCTCAGGACAGGTGAGATTTTGCGGGGGGATATCTTTATAAGTGCCTCGGAACGGACCGTAATGGAACGCTATTTTGTCCGTTCAGTGCCTTTGGATCAAAGGGCCCGACAATTCCCATTTCCCGATGAACTTGTCGGCTCCCTCTTCCAAGTGATAGTGGCACATGAGGCGGGCCATGTTTTCGGACTCAAGGATGCCAATTATGGAGAGTTCAGTTATCCATGGGAGAAAATGAAAGATAGTGTGTGGTTACGGAATATGGGTCACACACCAAGCATTATGAACTATGCCAGATCTTCGAACCTTCCCCAACCAGAGGACAGTGTTCCACCTGACCTTTTGGTCCAAAGGGTAGGTCCGACGGATAGGTACAATATCCAATGGGCCTATACGGAGTTTCCCAAGGACATTTCAGGGAAAGGGGAAAGTATGGCCTTGGAGAAAATGATACGGTGGCAGGATTCCGTTCCTTGGTACCGGTTCAACAATGCCATTTTTGAATCCATTGGCCCCGCGACTTCCAGTGAGGTGGTCGAAACCAATGATCCCGTTCGTAGTACCGGATTGGCCTTGAAAAACTTGGAAAGGGTGATCTCCCTATTGCCCAAAGTAACCCTAGATCAGAAAGACAATGCACGATTGGGTCGTTTGCATGAAAAAACGTTGGAACTATGGTACAACCATATGGTCCATGTTTCGACACTGATCGGGGGATATGATATCCAGTATAAACCCTTGGGTCAACAAGGGCAAATGTACACGCCGATACCTTGGGAAAAACAATCAGAAGCAATGGAGTTTCTACTTGCCAATGCTTTTGATCCACCTAAATGGTTGACCCAACCAAGCTTTTATTCAAAGACAATGTACTCTACTTTTCCTGATTATATCTTGGGCTATCAACAAAGGCTCTTGTCTGAATTGGTCATGGCTCCCCGATTGAGGCGTTTAGAATTCATGGAAAGCAGTTCTGCTTCTGAAAATATGGTCCAAAATTACTTGGACCAACTACAATCCGGCCTGTTCAGGGAACTGCAATATAACCATGCCCCTGTAGAAAGTCAAAGGCAAACGATACAGATATTATATATTGACCTTTTGGTCAGATTTGTGCAACAGAAGGGACATGGGCCAAATTCCGAGGAGCGTTTTTTTTTCCATTCTGATTATGTAGTGGCTCAGTTTAGGATGCAATTGAAAGGGTTGAAAAAGACTATCCAAAATGGAATGAAAAGAAATTGGGATGATGTCAGTATGGCCCATTGGGAAAGATGTCTGGAAAAAATATATGGGATGTAGCTAAGGTCTGAAGGAATTTCATGAACTGGGAGAATTGCCCTAATGTTTGTGGAAGTTTGTTGAATTAGTGAAAAAGGTGCCTTGGAAAAGGCACCTTTTAATTGAATCAGAAAACCGATTATGGCACATTTTTGCGCAAAGGCGTGCTGCCAAAGCTTGGCATGGAATACAATTGATAACCAAGATGTTTACAAAGGGTATTCCCGGTTTCACCACAGCCTTCGGCGGGAATGGATCGCCATTCCTGCTCAGCGGTGTCATAATAGTGACCATCTTGAAAGACAGCCCTATCCTCAGTTGCAAATGCCAGGCCGACCGCCAAAAGGATGGCGAAGGCCGGTAAAACAAGTTTTAAAAAATTAGATTTCATAATACTAAGTATAAACGTTAATGCCTACTCTTTTCTAGGTTTTCGGCTTCCCCTACTGCACAGTATTTTGATGCGATTGCATGATATTCTGTTTGTTGTTACAAATGATTCCCAACAAGGCCATGAACATAAAAGTGATATTGAACAAAATATGGTCCGTCCACCCCAAGGTTGAAATGACCCCGCCACAGGAGCAAGGGATGGACTCACTGTATTTTAGAACTATACTGATATAGATGGTGAATGAACCCAATAAGACCAAGCTGGCATACAGGGCAAGTGTGCGGTATCTTGCGAACCACAATAGGCCTGCGATCACCAGCTCCACAAAGGGCACGGCCCATGAGATCACTGTGGCATAGGATGCAATGTAGGGCATACGCTCCACCCTCAATTGAAAGGTATCCAAATGCATCAATTTGCTGACCGCAGTATAAACGAACAGTAGGGTCAACAAAAGGCTGAACAGGGTAATAAGTTTGGAGTAGATTCCTTTGTGAGACATATCCTTTGATTTGATATGACAAAGTTCGGGAGTCTGATGTATCCCTAAGGGAGTATTTGTTATCTGAAACGGAGTAAATGCATGATATTAAGGATTTTATGACCTTAAATCAGTAGGGGATAGTCCATATTTGTCCTTGAATGCCCTTGAAAAATGGGTCTTGCTCTTAAAGCCGGTCATTTGGATGATTTGCTTTATCGTCAGGGTGCTGTGCTGGATTAGGGTCCTTGCCATTCGAAGACGTTCCCTGATCAGAAATCTAAAAATGGTCGTACCATAGATCTGTTTGAAGCCATATTTCAGTTTGTACTCGTTGGTGCCCTTCTGACGGGCAAGATCCTGCAAGGTGGGAAGATCCTTGTCCAGATTGTTGATGATCATATCATGGACGTCCCTGATGATTTGGATATCCTCTGGCGTCAATGTGACCTTATGCTCCTTGATGCCCTTGGTCACTTTGAGTTTATTTTTGGGCAGCCCTGTTTCAAAAGGTTCCCCCTTGGAAAAGAATACGGAGTTCAACAGGGTTTTTTGACCGCTCCCATCCAAGGCCTGGTACACCGATATTTGGCAATCCTTGGCCAGCAAAAGACCATCGTTGGTAATGAATTCCAGGAACAATACCGTTTCAGACCGCTCCCGTTTCAAATGTTTTGACATCTTCTTGTTCCATCTTTCACGGGACCTTTCCGTCATGAATTCAGAGATATGTTTTCCGAAAAGATCCTTAGGGGGATAGGACAATAGGGAGCAGGTGCCATTGGTGAGCAATTCAATGTGACCATTCCCATCTAAGATCATGGATAGTTGGATGACACATTGTGGGGTGTTGTGTGCGTTTGCAAAACCCTGATGGATAAAGGCCGCCCCTATTTCCTCATTGACCATGTTCAACATGACCACCAAAGAAGCAATATTGTCATTTTTATCGGAAGGCTCAATGGAATAGAAGAAATTGCCCTTGGCCATTTCCAAGAGCATCTTTTGTATCCGTTTTACCCTAAAGTCATCGCTGTTCGGCATATCCTTTCATTAAATTGGTTAGTTTTCATCGGTTTCCTTAATGCCCAAATAGGCCAAGGCCTCCGCTTTTCTGGTAAAGGATCGTGTAGGCACTTTCTGGGAATGGGTGTCCAAATAAATGGAGCTGATCATATCCGTAACCGGTGGATCGATCAAAAAGGCCAGTTTCTCGATCCAAAGGGAACCTTCCAAAGCCAAATAGTCCCTTGCGGCCTTATCGATATTTCTGACTTCCCGTATATCGCATAGCACCGGCATCGATTTACCTTCTTGTAATTCCATCCGATCCTTGACTATGAGTTGTGCCGCCTTACGGTTGATACACGGCACTTTCTTGTAGATAATATGTAAAAGATCATCAGTCAACAGATATATGGCATAGCTGTTTTCATGTGTTTTTTTCATCTCCGGAAAACTGGTTAGCGCAATCAATTTACAAAATTACTGCAATTGATTTTTTTACAGGAGAGCTATTGACGTTAATAAAAGGATTTTGGTTATCTGAAAAGGAGTATTTGTTATCTGAAAGGGATTAAATAGAATAAGTATGATTTATCAACTTACAAAATCCGTTTCTTTTTATCACAAATAATATCAAATAAAATGGCCAAGATCAAACACCACAATTTTTTGAACACTGTACATGAGGTATTCACTGATGCAAAACAAGCTGGGGTATTGCACCTTTATGCCGGCGGAAAGTCTTTTTCGGGAAGGACGATAGAAGTCGGGGGTAGGGAACTGTACCATTTTGGGACCACGGGTTATTTAGGGCTGGAACAGGATTCCAGATTGAAAAAGGCCGCCAAGGAGGCCATTGATAGCTATGGGACGCAATTTCCCTTATCCAAATCCTATATCTCCAATCCGTTATATGAGGAATTGGAAAACTCGATTTCCGAAATGTATGGCTATCCCATTGTCATTACCAAAAACAGTACCCTTGGGCACTTAGGTGTCATTCCAAGTGCCGTGGATGATGACGACGTAATCATTCTGGACCACCAGGTCCATTGGAGTGTACAGAATGCGGCCAAAATGCTAAAAACCCGGAGTGTTCCCATCGAAATGATCCGGCATAACCATTTGGAAATGTTGGAGGACAAGATTAAAAAGTACCAACATTCCAAAGGCAGGATTTGGTATATGGCCGATGGCATTTATTCCATGTACGGGGATTATGCCCCGGTTAAGGAACTGATGGGGTTGGCAAAGAAATATTCCCAATTGCATTTTTATTTCGATGATGTTCATGGCATGAGTTGGGTGGGAAGGAATGGTACCGGATATGTGTTGGACCAATTGGGGGAATTGCCCGAAAATGTATTGCTCTTCGGTACCCTGAGCAAGACTTTTGGGGCCAGTGGTGCAGTATTGGCCTGTTCCAACCCACAACTATATGATAAGATCAAGACCTTTGGTGGACCGTTGACCTTTTCTGCCCAATTGGAACCAGCCTCGGTAGCTGCTGCCATGGCCTCGGCACAAATCCATCTATCCCCGGAGATTTATGTGCTTCAACAAGAATTGAGGGAACGTATCGATTATTTCAATGATTGCCTTTTGATAACGGAACTTCCCTTGATCGATAGAAATGAATCACCGGTGTTCTATATCGGGACCGGTATGCCCAAGACCGGGTACAATTTTGTGAACCGTTTGATGGGGGAGGGCTTCTTTGTCAACCTCGGGATCTTTCCTGCTGTACCTGTAAAGAATACTGGTGTAAGGATTACGATTTCAAGGCATAACCAAAAAATGGAAATCCAAGCATTGGTGGAGGCCATGGAATATCATTTTCCAAAGGCATTGGAAGATACCCAGACCGATGCCCAAAGGGTATTCCACGCCTTTAATATGGAACCAAAGCCCCTAAATGGGCCGAAAGTATCTTCTGAGCTTACCATTGAAGTATTCGATACCATTGACCAAATTGAAAAGGAAGAATGGAACCAAAGATTAGGTGGGCAGGGGGTCTACGATTGGGAGGGGCTGAAGTTTTTGGAAGAGGTATTCCAGGATAACCCAGAGAGGGAACATAACTGGTTGTTCCGATATGTGGTCATCAAGGATGCTGATGGGATACCTGTATTGATGACCTTTCTGACCGTTTCCCTTTGGAAGGACGATATGCTGGCACAAGCACAAATTTCTGCTGCCATTGAGGAGGAAAGGAAAATCGATCCCTACCATTTGTCATCCATGGTCCTGTCCCTAGGTTGCCTGTTCACGGAAGGAGATCACCTGTATTGGAATGCATCACATGCATTGGGCAAGGAAGCGAGGGACACCCTATTGGAAACCATGG
Organism: Muricauda sp. MAR_2010_75; assembly: GCF_000745185.1. Taxonomy (NCBI): domain Bacteria; kingdom Pseudomonadati; phylum Bacteroidota; class Flavobacteriia; order Flavobacteriales; family Flavobacteriaceae; genus Allomuricauda; species Allomuricauda sp. MAR_2010_75. The sequence continues at coordinate 54,493 of NZ_JQNJ01000001.1, read as the reverse complement.
AAAAACTGGAGCAGCAGTTTGGGGCCAAAATGACAGTCCTTCGGGACTTTGGAGAACATTCACCATGGAACGAACCGCTTTACGGTCAGGGATTTTTAAGGGTGCAGATGCCCAACTCCTGTTACGTTGTCTTGAACGGGGTGGATTCCATGGAAGATTATTTGCAAAGATTGTCCTCCAGAAACAGAAGACATTTTCGAAAGGACGTCCAACCCTATCTCGATAGGGCAAAGACCCTAGTTCTTCCCAAGCTATCCAAATCTGAACTTGAACAGGTCAAATCCTTATTTGGGGAAGTACAGTCCCGGAATTTGGGGCTCAATACCTATTCATTTCCGGACTCCCTGTTTGAAAAGATGAACGAAAACCATTTGTGGGAGTTTATTGTCCTTTTTTCATTGGACGAACCTGAAAAGATAGTGGGCGTGATGTTCTGTTATACCAATTTGAACCAGGTCTATGTCCCTGCTTTTGTAGGTATGGATTATGATGGTCTGGAAGAATTTGCCATTTATCGCCAGTTGCTCTATCGGACCATTGAACGGGCCATTGGATTGGGCATTCCCAAAATCGATTTCGGGTTGACCGCAGCCTTTGAGAAACGGAAACTTGGTGCAAAGGTCGAGAAAAAATATGCCTATCTCCAGACCAATGACAATTTCATTTTGGAATTGCTCGGAATCATGGAAGGCCAGTATTAATGGAGAATCGTCATGAAATACCAAAAGCTGCTATCGGAATTTGAAGGGCAATTGGATGCCTTGGAAAGCGGGAACGGGGATATCCTTTTCAAAGCGGAAAAGGGAATCGTTCTCGTGGAGAAAAGTATCCGTAAACTCCAAAAACAGATTACCGGCAAGACCTTCGAGACCCAAGCAGACGAAATCTACTTCTTTAAGCATGTCAAACCCCAAATTTTTAGTAAGCTGATCTATTATGTAAAATTGTTCAATATCGAGAGCAAGCGGCCTAGGGGAAATGATACGGCACAGATCAAGTACCTACAACTTCAGATCGACAAGTTCCAGACCTTTTTTAACGATAATCTGGAGTTTTATAATTATTACCGTCGTGGGGCGATGTCCCTGGACGAACAATATTTTGTTAGGGGGAACCGAGATCTAAGGCTTCCCCTTGAATCCTTCCACTTTTTGATCGATGACCAGTTTTCCACCTGTCAGGATGGTACCGTGGCCACGATTATGGCCTATGACATGCTCATCGTGTACCTGAGAAAGGAGGTGGATGACCTACAAAACAATTTAGAACCCCAAAAGAACATGACCATGGAAAAACCTTCAAAACTCTTCTGGACCGGAAACAAGACCGATTTGATCGAACTTTTATATGCACTCCAATCCAGCAAATGCATCAATAGCGGTACCACGGACATCAAGGAGTTGGCCTCGCATTTTGAACATTTTTACAATGTGGACCTCGGTAACTACTACCACACTTTTATTGATATCCGGTCCCGAAAGACCAGTAAGACCCGCTTTTTGGACAAGCTCATTGAGATGCTCAACCAACGGATGGATTCCCTGGATGAATGAGTTTTAGTTTTTCCCAAGTTGGTACCAACTTGGGAATTTGCATTTTGATGGGCCATAGTGCCAGGATTATGGGTTTTCTGAGGTTTTCAATAGGTTTACAAAGGTCAAATTCAACCAAATACCATCAAATCCTATGCATTGAAAAAAACACCCACCTTGGTACCAACTTGGGAAGTTTTTTCAATTTTGTTTTTGAGTTTTGTCCCAGAAAGTCAAATCAGTGGATGGGTCACCAAATGACATAAAAATCATGCAGTGGCCCTTCCTATTAAAACACAAAACACATGGGAGCGACCATCATTACCACCGAAGATTTAAGGGAGTTCAAGATAGAACTGTTGGAGGACATCAAGGACCTTTTGCAGAACGAAAAGGGACAACGCAACAAAAAATGGCTCAAATCAAATGAGGTGCGGGACCTCTTGGGCATATCCCCGGGCACCCTTCAAAACCTAAGGATCAATGGGACCCTACCCTATACAAAGATAGGAGGGGTGCTCTACTATGAATACCATGAGATCATGGAAGTACTGGAGCAGAACAAGGTCCATAACCGCATCTAAGATGGAGGACATCAATTATATCAAACACCTGAACGGGGTGTTTGCCCAGTTTGCCAAGGACAACCGTTTGAACCCGACCCATATCAGCCTGTATATCGGACTCTTCCAATTGTGGAACCAAAACTATTTTGTGGCCGAGTTCTATATCAGTAGGGAAGAGGCCATGGCTTATGCCAAAATAGGCTCCAAATCGACCTATCACCGCTGCATCCGAGAGCTCAGCCATTGGAACTATATCCTGTACTCTCCATCCCACAATCCCTACAAGGGCAGCCGAATCAAGATGTTCGATTTTGGGACAAGTACTGGACAAGCCCTGGACCAGTACCGTACCAAATTCGGGACAAGCAGTGGACAAGCGTTGGTACCTATAAACAAACTTATACAAACAACTAAAAACATTACAAACGGGAAGAAACGGAAAAAAATGAAAAAGAAAGTTTTTGAGATCGAAGAAAACAATGCCAAACGCACCCCCACTGTCCCATATCTGGACAACTTGCGGACTAGCAAGGACAAGGACTACAACGAACCGCTATGAATTTTAAGGCCCCACATATCATCACTGAAGGTGCCATAAGCTATGAACTGGGCTCCTTGAAGGGCAGGGAGATCAAATACGATTTCGATAAGATCCTGGTCTACCTCGATGCCAAGGGAAAACTCCTGTTTGGCAAGAAGTTCAGGATGCACAGGGAGGACCGGGAGATGCTGTACAAGCTCAGTCTCTACTTTATCAGGGACAGGGAACGTTGCAAACAGTTCGGGATCGATGTGGATAAGGGCCTTCTCCTTTCAGGTCCGGTAGGCTGTGGGAAGACCAGTTTGATGAAACTGTTCAAGTTCATGGTGCCCCACCAAAGGCCTTATGAAGTCATTCCCTCCAGGAACATTGTCTTTGGCTTCAACCATTTGGGCTATAAGATTATTGGGGACTATGGAAACACCCAATCCTTTTGTTTTGACGACCTGGGTGTGGAACCTGATGGGGTCCATTTTGGAAAGGAGTGCAATGTCATGGGGGAGATCTTGCTGTCCCGCTATGAGCTGTTCACTGACCATAAGATCAAGACCCATGCCACCACCAATCTCAATGCACAGGAACTCGAATTAAGGTATGGGAACCGAGTAAGGTCAAGAATGCGGGAACTCTTTAACCTAGTGGGATTCGATAAGGACAGTAAGGACAAAAGAAAATAAGGTTTTGTGGCGGTGTAGCATGTAGCTTTGAATTTTGGCGAATTGCAACACTTTTTGATGGGCCGATCAGCCACTTTTGACGTTTTTCTGCTTTTGTGATGGGAACCAGATGGCACTTATGAACAAGGACTGGTCAAGGAACAATTAAATCTGTACGGATTCCTGACCAATTGAGCTTCTTTCTATGCAGCTAAAATGATATTCACAAATAATTGATAATCAGTTATTTGAATATATATTTATAATACTTTTCACATATCAAAAATCGTCTAACCCTTAAACGTTTACGATATGCGAAAATCTTTCTTCATCACCTTAATGTTGCTTTTTACCTCCAGTGCCCTTTTGGCCCAGATCGGAGGCATCGAGGATTCGGTCAACGATATTTCAGATACCATTCGGGCCATCTTTCCTATCATCCTGGGAGTTATCTTTTTAGTGGGTTTCCTGTTCAATGCCGGACATTTCTTTGGGGAAAATTCTGATCTAAAAAGGGGCATTACCCGGGTCTTGGTCTTTGTTTTGATTGCCGGTGCAGTTGTGGGCATATTTACCTATCTCATTGGAATCGTGGTCTGATGAAACGGTTCGAGGTCTATAGAAATATTAGAAAGCGGGCCATGATCATGGGGCTGTCCATTTCCCTGTTTGCCCTGATGATGGTGTCTATCATCGGTTCGCTTTTGATCATCATTTTTTCGTTTCAATTTGGTGTCATCGTGGGCCTACTGCTCTTCAATGCCCTTCTCTATGGGGCATTGTTGCAGTGGGTGAAGCAACCTTTCCAATGGAGGGTAGTGCAAACCTTTCCCAAGAACATAAGCCTAAAACAGTTAAATCCCATTGACTATGTCTAAGCTCAATTTCAATGCATTTCACCCAATCCTGGATATCCAAAACCATGTGGTCTTTGGGAGCAATGGCAATGTGGTGTTGTGTTATCAAGTGGAATTACCTGAGATATACTCCCTTTCTGAGACGGATTTTGAGGAGCTGCACGGGATGTGGTTCCAAGCTTTTAAATCCTTGCCCGTGGGTGCTATTATCCATAAGCAGGATAGGTATCAAAAGAAAGGTTATGATGCTAGGAACCTTCCAAGGGATACCTTTCTGGCAAAGGCTACCCATGATTATTTTGTAGGTAGGGAGCATTTGGACCATCAGAGTTATCTCTTATTTGTACTTCCTCTTGAGAAGGCATTCAATGCCACCAAATATGTCAATCCCTTTCGAAAAGTGGAGAATGGTCTTCACCGTAAACTGGATGTGCAGGTAGCGGAATTTATTACTTCGGTGAACGATGCGGTATCCTATGTCAACAACTCCAAAAGCGTGACCATGGTTCCCATGGAACCTGAAGCCATATTGAAGCATACCCATAATTATTTCAATGGGTTCAATCTTGATTTTGATACGGATATCCAGCTCGGAAAAGGCCCATTGGAAATTGGTGACCATTATTTCGATGTGATGGCCATCAATAATGAAAAATGTTTTGGAGAAACCGTGCAGAGCAGTGTGCCCAATGGGAAATTCAGTTCGGACGGATTCAGCTTTCATAAGGGTTTTATGGACGATCTGGGACTGGAATTGGGGGAAAACCATATCATCAACCAGATTCTTTTTCTGGACGATACCCATCAATGGCGCAAACGATTGGACAAAAAAATAGAGGAACTCTCCAAGAGCTCCAATTTTGGTTCCCAGAACAAAGTGGTTCGCAACAAGGTCCAACATATCTTGGACAGGATCAATGGGGATGATACCGCACGGATTGTTCGTGGCCATGTGAATATTGTTTTTTGGCATACGGAAGCTGGGGTGTTGAAGCGCATTGCTTCTGGCATCAAGGCGCAATTAAAGGAATTGGATATTCGACCCTATCATCCCAACGGAGAGGAGCGCAAACATTATTTTTTGAACTCCTATCCCAGTCATGCTTCCAACTTTTCCAATGAGGATCTCTTCGTGATGGATCTCAAAGCGGCCCTTTGTCTGTATATCAACAATACCAATTATCGCTCTGATGAAACAGGGATCGTTTTTAATGATAGACAGTACAATATTCCTGTGGTCAAGGATGTATGGGACGAGGGGAAAAGGCGTATCAAGGCCCGGAACTTTGCCATTTTTGCCCCGACCGGGGAGGGGAAATCCTTTTTGGCCAATAATATTCTACGTCAATACTTTGAGGCCGATGTACGACTGGTCATTATCGATCTAGGGGGTTCCTATGCCAAATTTGCCCAATTGTATCCCGATGATCATATCATATTGCGATACGAACAGGGGAAGAATCTGGGCATCAATCCCTTTTACATTTCAGAACAGTCCGATTTGAATCCCGAACGCTTGGAAGATCTGGCCCTGTTCCTTTTGGAGCTCTTGGCGGAAAGCCATGTGACCAAATCCAAGGAAGTGGCCTTGAAAAAAGTGTTGTTGCACTATTATAATAAGATCATGGAGGGGCATTCCTTGGCTTCCCTATATCAGTTCGTTGATAGGAACAAAGATACTTTGATCGAGGATACACGGGTTCAGGAATCGGATTTCAATGTCTATGGATTTTTGCACATCCTTTCCGAATATGTGGACGGGGGACTGTACAGTTTTCTGTTTCATATGGCAGAAGATCAGACCTATAAAATTGAGGACAAGCGTTTAATTGTCTTTGAGTTGGACGAGGTGCGCGACAATAGGGAAATCCTGTCCGTAATGCTCAAATTGATCAAGTCGGCCATCCAACGCACCATTTGGCGAAACCGTTCGGAAAGGGGCATTATTCTTTTCGATGAGTTTGCCAAGCAGCTCAAGTTTCCCAATGTCCTGGAGAGTGTGGAGTTCTATTACCAGGCCATCCGAAAACAGAACGGGGCCATTGGGATCATCCTGCAATCCATCAACCAGTTACCTGAAAATGCCACTTCGGCAAGTATCCTGGAGAATACCCAAGTAATTTATAGCCTGCGGAACGAGAAGGGCTATCATGAATTGGTTAGACGGTTGCACCTCTCCAACCATGATCTCAATCAATTAAAGTCCCTTAGAAACAATCTTACTGGGGAACGCAAATACACCGAGATCTTTGTCAAGATCGGGAAGGAAAGCAATGTCTTTCGCTTGGAGGTACCCCCAGAGGTCTATGCGGCCTATCTCACCGATGGGATGGAACATGGTCAGATCATGGAACTCTTTGCACAGTTCGGGGATATGGAACGGGCCATTACGGAATTTATAAATCAACAAAAGAAAATGATATGAAAATAGATTGGAAACAAACCTTATGGAACAATCCCCGATTGTGGATCTTGGCGCTGATCTTGGCCATTTCCTTGTCCGGCCGTGCTACGGCCCAGGGGATGCCGGTGTATGACAACACGAACTTTATCAGTATGACGAAGTCCTTGTTGGAATCGGCCAAACAGACCTCTGAACTGCTAAAGACCGTGGAGTTTTTAAAGGAACAGAAGGACAATATTGTCAAGGTCAATAACACCATCAAACAACTGAAGGCGCTTCGGGAATTGGCACGTAACAACGAGATTTTATTTCGAACGGTACAGAACGATCTTCGTGATATTCTGAACTCCCCCTATATCAAGGCGGGGGAAGTGGAACAGGTATCCAAAGCCTTTGAGCAGATCATGGATACGGCCATTGATGACCTGGATTTTGTATACCAGATCTTGTCTAGTGATTTTTTGAAGATGACCGATGCGGAGCGTACCGCCATTTTGATGGAAAAGAAAGTCCAGTCCCAGGAAATGGTGGCCGAGCTTGAGGTCAAGACCCGTCGCTATCGAGAGATCATCTCCTTTCGGAGGATGCAGGATATTATCAATAATCGGGAAACGGAATACTGATGGCGGGATACTTTTTGGGCATAGGATTGGAATATGTGGATGCGGTCTTTCAGACCATCAAGGACAGTGATTTCTCCCAATATACCATTGTGGGGATGAAGACCTTGGCCGTCCTGTTCTTTTTGATAAATATATTGAAGAAATACAATGAGGGCATCGCCACCATCGATGGCCATACCTGGGGATTGACCCCAACGGAACTGGCCAAGAATTTTTTGGTGGTGCTGCTGGTCATTTTCTCCACAGAGGTATTGGGAGTCTTCGATGGCATTTTGGTGGCCATTGAGGTCCAATACCGGGACACGGCTCCGGCACTCCTCCCATTGCAGCTGCAGGATGTAGATCTGGAACGGGATGTGGGTGCCTTGGAAGCCGCCAAAAAGGCCATGGCACTGTTGTATGAGGCCCTGGTGACCCCTTTGTACGGTTTGAAGGTCTTGGCCTTTATCATCGGGGTCATTCTTTGGTTGATGGACCTGTTCATCTATCCTTTGTTCCTTGCGGAGCGGTATTTCCTGTTGGGAATCCTACAGGCCTTTTTTCCCTTGGTCATCAGTTTGGCCGTCTTTGAGAAATTCAGGCCCTTGGCCTATCAGTTTTTTAAGTTGTATGCAGCTGTATATATGCTGGTGCCCGCCTTCTTTTTGGTCAATGTCTTCGTCAACAACCTTTATACGGAGATCAGTACCAACTTCTGGGGGAACCTCTTTGGTTTTGATTTTGGGAGTGAATTCTTTGCCCCGATCATTGAACTCGGGACCATTGGCTTTATTGTCTTGCTCAAATTTAAATTGTACCGAAGGGCGACCAGTTTTACCCTTCGATTGTTCACCGGTTAAATTGAAGTCTATGAAAACACCTTTTAAAAGTATTGTTCATGTGCTGCGGCTCAACCGTTTTGTGGTTCTTGCCGTGGTTATCGCCTCGGTTTTGGTCTGTATGGTTGCTATGGTCCTAGTGGGCAGGATATACCGTGAATCGTTGAACGGGGCCTTCGTGGTCAATGGGGAAGGGGAGGTCATACCGCTTTCCTGGGCCGAACAACGGGATCATCTGGAAGTGGAGGCCCTGGCCCATTTGGAACAGTTTCATAGGTGGTTTTATGGGGTGGATGCCGGCAGTTATGAGAAGAACATGGAAAGGGCCCTTTGGTTGGGCAATGCCTCCGTTGGTGCTGTCTTTCAACAGAAAAAGGCAGACGGTTTCTATAACCGGTTGTTGCAATATTCCCTTGTGCAAGAGGTCATCCGAATCGATACAGAGCTGGATTGGGATGGGTCTTCCTTTGCGTTTAGGACCCAATTGCATATACGGATCAATCGGGGAACCGTCACCGATACCTATGAACTGGTGACCTCGGGACATTTGATCCAGGTGGAACGGAATTTTCCCCATAATCCTCATGGATTGTTGATCACTGATTTTTTTGAAAACTCACTTCGTAAACTAGAAACTCATGAAAACACAGAAGAATAAAATAGTTTTTGTGCTGGTACTGGCATGTATGGTACTCTTTATCACCATATATAGCATCGTCACTTTTGGTAAGCCAAAAAAGGAAAGCCTTGATGTAGGGAGGATCCCCATGCCGGATCTGGAGGACACTTCGGTGGAGTTTGAAACCAAACTGGAAGCCGTGGAAGCCATCAAGGTGGAAAAACAATCCACGGCACCCCAAGTGTATCCCGACCACATGGTGGATGATAAAGGGTATTTCAATCCCGATTATATGGAATATGAAAAGCAGCGTATCATAGACAGCGTCTATGATATCAATGCCTTTACTGCAAAAAAAAATTCTGTATCGGATGCAGGTGTAATGCCCAAGTTGGGGACTGTAAAGAAGGTAAAGGTAGACGATGAAAAGTTGACAATGGGTTCCCCAAGGACGGAAACGGAGCTAGGATTGGTACATCAACTGTTCTTTGCCTCCAATCCAAAAAGGAACCGTTCCGATGGAAATTTACCAACTACTGCTGTGGCCAAGGTGTATGTGGATGGGGACCAGACCCTTCGGGATGGACAACGATTGGACTTGCGACTCGCCCATGACTATGTTGTGGATGGGAAAAGGATGCCAGGAGGTACCCGCCTCTATGGCTTTGTAAAGATAAGGCCCAACCGGGTGATGGTGGAACTTACCCGATTGGGGACAACCCTTATGGATATGCAAGCCTATGATGCCCAGGATGGGCAGGAAGGGATTTATGTGAAGAACCATCTGCGGGGTGAAGTGGTGGATCGGTCTTTGGATGAGGGCCTTGGAGAGATCAATGTGCCGGGTGTGCCCCAGTTCAATGGGATCAAACGCATATTTCAGCGTGATCAACGTACCGTTAAAGTTCAGATTTCCGACCATTATCAATTTTTCTTAATACCTAGATCATGAGAACACTAAACGTCATCATTGCAGTAATGCTAATGGCCTATGGGCACACCGTATCGGGCCAAAAGGTTTTGGACACCATCCAAGCCAATTCACAAATGAACGTGGCCCTCTTTTTTCCCAGTCCCATCAAACAGGCTATAACGGGAAACACTAAAGCGATCTTTACCTATAACCGGGAAGAAGCTCAATATTTTGGGCTATTGCAGGCCACAGCCAACACCATTACCAACCTTTTGGTGGTCACCATGGACGGACAAGCATATGAATTTAAGGTGGCCTATAGGGAAAACGTTGCCCAAACCCATTTTTTTGTGGACAAGGCGCACAGCATTGGTCCAGTACAGCCATTACCTGGTAAAAAAGGGGATTCCTTGGCTTCCCACACAGCTCGATTTGCTTTTTTAAGTGGATTGCTATCAAGTGATGGAAATGGTGCCTTGGCATCGGTGCGAAGAAAGGGAATCCGATTGCGGTTGAAAAGGTTGGTCTACCGAAACGCTCAAGTATTTATGGTCGTAGAGGTGCACAACCGATCAGGCATTGATTTTGAAGTAGGCACCCTTGAGGCCCTAAGGATAAATGGCAGCTTGAAACGGAGATCCTCGTATCAAGAAACCAGGTTGGAACCCCACTATATCTTTGAACGACCCAAAATTATTAAAACCGGGACTTCCCAACGATTTGTACTTGTGCTACCCAAATTTGTCCTATCCCATAAGGAGCATCTAAGACTGATTCTCTTGGAAAGCCGTGGAGGCAGAAGGTTGGAGCTCAACTATTGACCTATCGATAAAGAGAAGTGGAATCCCTTATAGGGTATATAATTTAACATGAAAACAAAATTTTGCCATAACAAAGGTTATAGTGTTGGCCAAGAAAGGAAATGAAATAGGAATGGTACACCTCAGGAAAAATGGAACTGGCTTCCAGCTGTATTAAAAGCATTGGCACATCAGCATATCATTGTCATCCAACCGTCCGATTCAAGTCATGGATAGTTTGTTAGTGAAGGAATGAAAGGGACATCAGTCGCAACAACCTGATCCATTGCTGGAAGTGTAGATGGCGACTTTAGAATTCCTAAAGATTTGAGATCTATTTTTATACCATAAATTTATGGTATGAAGATCCTTATTGCAGAAGACGAGACCGAACTCCAGAAATCCATTGCCACCTATTTGGAAAGGGATGGCAATGTCTGTGAAATGGCTTCAGACTACCACGAGGCCCTCTATAAGATTGACCTCTATGAATATGATCTGTTGGTCCTGGACATCAACCTGATCACCGGTAGTGGATTGGATATCCTAAAACTGTTGAAGCGCAACCGTTCGGAGACCCCGACCATCATCATCTCCGCCAACAATTCCTTGGACGATAAACTGGAAGGATTGGATCTGGGTGCCGATGACTATTTGACCAAACCCTTTCATTTGGCCGAACTCAATTCGAGGATAAAGGCGGTTTTGAGAAGGGGCAAGTTTGGGGGCAATGACCGTTTGGAGTTCCACGAGATTTCCATTGATACGCGCTCTAGGACCGCTTATGTCAATGAGCAAGCCCTTTCCTTGACCCGTAAGGAATTCGATCTCTTGCTTTTTTTTGTCACCAATAAGGGACGGGTGCTTTCCAAAGAGATCATCGCCGAACATTTATGGGGGGATCATAGCGATCTTGCGGATAATTTTGATTTTATTTATGTCCATATCAACAACCTGCGCAAAAAATTGACCGAAGCAGGGGCCAAGTATATCAAAACGGCCTACGGAAGTGGGTATAAGTTCGTGGAAGAGTGATCTATGGGGGATACCTTGAAAAAAATACGATTGATCAGAAAGACCTCCAAAACTTTTTTGGGGATCAGTGCCCTGTTGATGTTGGTCAGTACGGTGGCCCTTTATTTCTATCTGAGGAACCTGCTCCAGTCTGAAGTGGAGGAAGAGCTCCGTTCGACAGAGGCACGGATCGAAAGTTCCCTGATCGAAAATCCGGAGCCTTTTCAATTGTCCCCGGTGGTCGAGATCCAAAAGGTATCCCGGTTGGGCAATGAGGTGCTAAAGGATACCATCATCTATGATCCCTCCCAGGATGAAATGGAAGAGTTCAGGGAACTGTCCACCTTCTCCGCCATCAATGGTGAAAATTATAGGATCACGGTCCGCGCACTTGTGGTGGAATCGGAGAATATCCTGATCGCCGTGGTCATTTCCTATTTGGTGATCATCCTTTTGGTATTCCTGTTCCTGTTTTATGTGAATCGTTCGAGGAACCAAAAACTGTGGACCCCTTTTTTCCACAACCTGGAGCAAATGAAACGGTTTTCGCTCAGCTCCGATGCTCCCATCGCCCTGATGGACAGTGGAATCCTGGAGTTCTCCGAATTGAATTCAGAGATCAAGATCTTGACCAATAAGGTCCGTTCGGATTATCGGAACCTGAAACAATATACGGAGGATGTATCCCATGAGATGCAGACCCCCTTGGCCATTATACAGGCAAAGATCGAGAACGTGATCAATATGGAGGAACCATTGGACGACCAGCAGTTCGAACAACTCACTTCCATCCAAAGGGATATACAGCGACTCTCCCAAATGACCAAGCGCTTGACCTTGTTGACCAAGATCGAGAACAACCAGTTCGCCAATATCGAGCAACTGGAAACCCAGATCCAAGGGGTGGTCATCAGTAGTATAATTGAAAGGGAGCAGGTAGTGAATATCCGGTTGGTATTTCCCGGCACCAACACCAATTCGGTTTCCGATATCCAACAAATGACCCTGCAATTGCCCAGTGGGGATATTGTACCCTTACAAAAAGTGGCGAAAATTGAAATAGGGAAGGGAGTGGCAGAGATCAATCGGGAAAACCAAAAATCCATAGGGGTCGTTACGGCTCGCTTGAACAACAGGGACCTTGGGTCTACCTTGACCGATATCCGAAACAATCTGTCCACGAAGATCAGCCTTCCCCCGGGGTATCATATTGAATATGGAGGGGAATACCAGCAACAACAACAGGCTTTTAAGGAATTGATGCTCATTTTGATTGCCGCGGTACTGTTGGTCTTTACCGTCATATTGTTTCTGTTCAGAAAGATCAAGATTGCTCTTGCCATCATATTCATTGCCATTTTAGGGGTTGCAGGTTGTCTGTTGAGTCTATTATTGACAGGAACACCTTTGAATGTAGGAAGTTACACAGGTATCATTATGATAGTTGGGATTATCGGGGAGAATGCCATTTTTACCTATCAACAGTACCAAGAATGTGATGTTTCGTTATCACACCCACAAAAGATCGAATATTCCATAGCGCAACGATTGCGGCCCAAATTAATGACAGCCACTGCCGCAATCATGGCCTTGATCCCCTTGGCCCTGGGTATCGGAGCAGGGGCCCAGTTGCACCAGCCCTTGGCGATTGCCGTCATCGGAGGGTTGGTCTTCGCATTGCCATTGTTATTGGTGGTACTTCCAATTATACTTAAATTGTTGAAGGAGTAAAAACAATTTAAAAGATTCCATTGATTGGAATTGCTTTGTCAGGAGGAGGTGCAAGGGGAGCTGCCCATATAGGGGTCCTTCAGGCCCTTAACGACCACGGGATATTTCCGGAAGATGTTTCCGGATCCAGTGCGGGAAGTATCATCGCGGCATTGTACTGGTTTGGATATACCCCGTTGGAGATTCTAGACCTGTCGCACAAAAAGGAGTTTTTGAAGATCTTTAAATTGGGAATCTTCAATAAGAGATTCACTTTACTGAAGTAACACAAATATGATTTATGTTTTTGTATTAATAGTTATTCTTCTATTTTTTGTTTATAACTATAGAAAGTCGCAACGGCGTAAACCTCGGCCTTTTCCTGGTCACTGGCATGAGCTGGCAATGGCTTATGTGGTTTACTACCGAAATCTTCCTGGAAACAAGCAAATGCTATTTCAACGCAGAATGATGGAATTTCTAAGTGAAGTCTACATTGAAGGTGTGCGATTGGAATTACAAGATCTTGATAAGGTTTTGATTGCGGCAAGTGCAATTATACCTGTTTTTGGATTTGAAGAGTGGCATTATACCAATTTAAGTGGAATCTTGTTATATCCCGATTACTTCAATGCGGACATGCAATTCAATGGTAAGGCAAAAACACGGAATATTGGTGGAATTGTTGGTAACGGACGTTTTGAAAAACAGATGATATTATCAAAAAAGGCATTATACCATGGTTTTGTGAACCAAAGTGATAAAAGCAATACCGGCATACACGAATTTGTACACCTTTTAGATAAGCTTGATGATTTTGCAGATGGTATTCCGGAAAGATTATTAGAGCATCAATATACCATACCTTGGATAAATTTGATCCATAAGGAAATGGAAGCGATAAACAGTGACCATTCTGATATTCGAAAATATGGTGGAACAAACGCTGTTGAATTTTTTGCAGTTGCTTCAGAGTATTTTTTTGAACGTCCAGATTTACTCAAAAAAAAACATCCAGAACTTTATAACATGTTGGTTGTGTGCTTTATGCAGAATCCTGAGGCCTGAATTCATAATTGAATTATATCATTTGCAATTGATCAATTTGTAACCCTCCCAAAAAATCGGACTGGTTTGAATTAGACAAAAAGTTTAATTTTAACAGTCAGATATTATGAAGAGAACCAAGTTTACCGAGAGCCAGATCGTATCCTGCATCAAGCAGTACGAATCAGGGGTCAAAGTGGACCAGATCTGTAGGGAGATGGGCATCCACAAGGCCACATTTTACAATTGGAAGAAACGATATTCGGGGATGGACAGCCTCGAGCTCAAGCGCCTGAAGGAACTTGAGGAGGAGAACCGCAAGCTCAAGCAGATGTATGCGGACATGGCCCTTGACAACAAGATGCTCAAGGACGTGCTCTCAAAAAAGTGGTAGGCCCCGGTGAGAGGAAAAACATGGTGGCCTACCTGAGGGAATATTACAGGGTAAGCATCACCAGGGCCTGCAGGACATTGACGTTCCCAAAATCGATGTACTATTACCGCTCCGTGAAAGATGACAGTGAGGTGATCGACAAGTTGCTGGAGCTTTCCGTGGCCAAGCCAAGGGAAGGACAGGACAAATACTATCAGCGGATAAGACTGGAGGGCCATAAATGGAACAAGAAGCGGGTCAGGCGGGTATACCTGATGCTGGGCCTGAACTTGAGGAGAAAGACCAAAAAGAGGTTGCCCAAGCGGGTCAAGGAGCCCCTGGTGCTGCCCGATGGTCCGAACATGACATGGTCCATGGACTTCATGAGCGATTCATTGGTGCACGGGAGAAGGTTCAGGACGTTCAACATCATCGATGACTTCAACAGGAAGGCCATCGGCGTTGAGGCCGAGTTCAGTTTCCCCGCCATGGGCGTGGTACAGGTACTGAAGAGGGCCATCGGGGAACACGGCAGGCCCGAAAGGGTCAGGGTGGACAACGGGCCCGAGTTCCTTGCACTTGATTTCACAAGATGGTGCGGGGCCCAAGGGATAGACATCCAGTACACCCAGCCGGGAAGGCCCATGCAGAACGGGTTCATTGAACGGTTCAACCGTACCTACAGACAGGATGTACTTGACGCACATCTGTTCGAGGACATTTCACAGGTACGCATATTGACCGAGGAATGGATAAAGGATTACAACATGAAACGGCCACACGAGGCCTTGGGTGGGATCACCCCGGAATGCTACGAAAAGGAATTCTCTTCCAAGCAAGCTTGCTTGGAAGAACAAATAAAAGTCGTCTAACCAATGGTCCGAGAAAAGGGAGGGTTACAAATTTTAAAAGCTGATTCGTAGATGCCCCAATCTTTTTATGCTTACCTCCCAAACCAGGATCGTTTAATAGTATAATAACCTTAATTTTAAGCAGCAAGGGCAAATGTGATTAACAGTTAAGAGTGATTTCTCTAAATTTTGCGTGAATTTGGGTTCTGTTTGTGGTTATGAATCCTTTCAGGAGATAATAGGTCAGATTTGGTGTCGGGATCCAATATAATGTTCCGATCTATTGCTTTAGGGTCATTAAAATGTCCCAGAATGGTTTTGCCACAATACGCCGTGAGCTTAATTTTCTTCAATTATTAGATTAGAGATTACTTAGACCTTAAAAATCGTATTCCAATTTTAAACGAATTTTGGCCTTGTTTAATTTTTTTTAACCACGTTAAAATCTTTTCGTTTCTCATTTCGGAATCCTATGATTCAAAAAGATGGTCTCTTTTTGAAATCTATCTTTTATTTTTTTCTTCTTTTACCCGACATTTCTAGTATTTTGATTTGAAAGACGACTGGAATGCCATTAGCAGATGATTTACTGGAAAATTCATTGATGAACCCTACCTCTCTGTTTTCTTTTCTACGGATAATGTCCTTCACGCCTTCGGTGAATAGATGTAATTTTTGTTTGGCACTACTGCCTCGAATTTCTTCGAATGTACCTTGTAACATGACCGATTCCCAATTGGATATGGATTGCACTTGTTCGACTTGAACGGCAACCGATTTGTTGGCTCGCATCGCATCGATTTTATGGCCTTCCGAGGTATAGCTAATGATCGTATTGTCCGTAGGGTCAAAATAATAGGTAAAGGGAATCACATGGGGCTTCCCTTGCCATAGATAGGCCAAGTGGCCGAGGTAATTGTTCCTGAGTATGCGTTCGATCGCGTTTGGTGTTAAATCTGTCATTATTAATGTATTTCAATATTACTAATCGTTTTATATGTATGGTGCCTAGCGCAGTTACAGTTTGCATTCCGCCACTGATTGTATATTTCCTTATTTTAGGTTCTTGTGCCGTATGGTTTGCTGCTCGGGTCGTAAAGACAGATAAACGAGCCCAACCATTTAACCACTTGCCAACATATTATAACCTATAATTTTTCAAAAACCTTAAATGCGGAAGAAAGGTCAGAAAAAGCATAATCGTTCGTACCATTTGGTAAAAAATCCAATTACCCAACTTATTGAATATACCGGCTCTTTGTCTTAGACTCCCCTTTGTAATTTCGCTACACTCGCTTATAACTATTTCAAAGTCAGCCCGAAGGTTTTCGGCAAATTCTACTGAGTGAACCTCTACGTTCATTTCAATGCTGCCATAGCAACTAAGACTGTTCAAGTTAAATGAGCCTATGGTAGACCATTTGTTATCAACCACCGCAGCTTTACCGTGTACTACGGATCTGTTCCATTCAAAAATTCTCATATGATGGTCCAAAAAGGAGGAGTACAAATGTTCGGTTGCCCGCCGCACCAACGGCACATCGCTAATACCCGCTAAGATCACCGTTGTTCTTATTCCTCTTCTACAGGCCTTTTTCAAAGCCTTTGCCAATCTGCTTCCAGGCAAAAAATACGAGCCCACGATTACTATTTCCTTTTCGGCATGAATGAAGGCGTTCGTGTAGGCATCACAGACTTCTGTTTTTCGCTGCAGCCAGTCGTTTTGTAAAATTCCCACCAGTGCGCTACCGGCCGAATGTAACACTGGCGGTATTTTTTTTGAACTCCCCTTTTTGAAAAAGTAATCGCTACATAATATTTGTAGATTTTCAGCTGCCGGGCAGTTCAACTGAACGGCATAGTCCAACCAAGGTTCCGAACCTGTCGTTCCGTGGTATTTATCGGCAATATTGATTCCGCCTATCAATGCCATTTTTTCATCGGCGACCACAATTTTATGGTGCATCCGCCTACCGATATAAAAATTGTTCAGAGAGAATAAAGGCGAAAAAAAACGAAGTAAAATAGCATGCTGCACCAAATCCTGGGCAAAACTATTGGGTAATGCAGCGCTACCATAGGCATCCAATAAGACATATACCTTTACCTTTCGTTGAGCGGCTTTCTTCAAACAGGAGGCTATACGGTTTCCCGTATCATCGTTTTCAAAAATGTAGGTCTGTATATGGATTTCTTTTTCTGCCTTATCGATTAGCTTTTCCAGCCTTAAAAAATAGTCTTCTCCCGAACGAACCAATTCAACATATTTCGAATTGTCAGCAGCATTTTGAAGTGCTGTTTTACTACATTTTCTATGATCCATCCCTATAGTTTTTTATGCTGGTCAGCCAATAAGGGCGCGTCAATCCCTTTATTTGGTCGCTTCAAAAAGTAAACCAGTCCCATAGCACCAAAAATGGTTGCACCGGCAATAATAAAAGGGTAATAAAACCCACCAGCTATCAGCCAAGTCCCCAGTACCGGGCCCAAAATCTGTCCGATACTGTTCGTGGAACTTTGAATGGATATATTCCTTCCCGTATTATCCCGGGAAATCAAAGAAATTGCCGAAAGCAGGTTTGGTGTCACCATGGCTCCCCCAGCTGCGAAAATTATTATGGTACCGTAAATGTATAGTTCACCGCTCACAAAGGGGAAGACAATTAACGAAACACCGGATATTAATAACCCTAATGTTATTTGCTGTTTTGAGGTCAGCATTTTTTCGCCATAGGTCGCGAACACAGGCTGCAAAATGGCCATTACCGAACCACAGAGCATAAAACCGATACCCACCTGATTGGTTGTAAATGCCAACTCATCCTTCCCATAAATTGAAAACACGGTCTCAAACAGGGTAACCACAAACTGTATCGCAAAGGATAGGAGCAACAAAATGATAAAATAGTTACTCAGGGAAAAACTGAATTTGACCGCCTCAGAAACAATACGTTTTTTTATTTCGGTATTCTTCAGCCATTTTATGATTATCAGCAATACCACAAAGCCCAAAAGAGCAGCCAAAATAAAGGGAACCGAAAAACCGTCTAAGTGGAACACCCCAAAAGAGTATGTATAATGTAGGTTCGTTTGCGACAGAAATCCCCCCAGAACAGGGCCAAATATCACCCCGGAACTGATAGCGACCCCAGACCAGGCCATTATTTTGGTCCTTCGCTTTTCAGAGGTAATATCACTTAAATAGGCATTACTGACCGGAGTGACCGCTGACGTAAAGATGCCCCCTATGATACGGGCTATATATAGCATCGACAGAGAAGTGGAAAGACCGGTTAGCAAGTTCATCACGACAAAACCTACAAGCCCCAATAGTATTATAGGTTTACGGCCGTGTTTATCGGAAAGCTTGCCCCAGACGATAACGAACAAGAGTTGGAACAACGGATAAATACTGGTCAACATTCCGATATGGAAGTTGATAAGGTCCGTATCCAGATTGTCTTTTAAAGCCAGTTTTTCGGTATAATATGGGAGGGTAGGCAATAAAATGCCGTAGCCCAACATCACTACGAACAAACTCAATAAAACTAGAAATATTCTACCGAGTTTTTCTTTCCTGTTCATCAGTTGCTTCCGATTTTTCTTTTTAACAATTGAGCGTTTATGGCAACAATGATGGTACTCAAGCTCATAAATACGGCACCTACTGCTGGCCCCAACACAAATCCAGAAGAATATAAAACCCCAGCCGCCAACGGTATGGCCACAACGTTGTAGCCTGTTGCCCACACCAAATTCTGGATCATTTTGTTATAGGTGGCTTTACCGAACAATATCAGATTGGCGATATCTTTTGGGTTACTGTTTACCAAAATGATATCGGCGGTTTCCGCGGCAACATCGGTACCGGAACCAACAGCAATTCCTACATCAGCTTTTGCCAATGCAGGTGCGTCATTGACCCCATCTCCCGTCATGGCCACAAACTCTCCTTTGCTTTCCAGTTCTTTTACGATTTCCACTTTTTGATGGGGTAGCACCTCGGCATAATACCCATCCAAACCAAGTTTGTCACTCACAGCCTTTGCTGTTTTTTCATTATCGCCCGTAGCCATTAAGACTTTGATGTTATTCTTTTTGAATACTTTGATGGCATCGGCAGATTCTGGCCGTATTTCATCGGCCAGCGCAATATATCCTGCTAATTTTCCATCTATCAGAACAAAAACTACGGTCTCTGCGGCATCACTAAAGGCATCTTCGGTAATTTGGATTTTTTCATCCCGAAGATATCCCGGACTTACTACCTTGACCTTCTTACCCTCTACGATTGCCTCTACACCCTTGCCCGTTATGGCGTTGAAGTTTTTGGTCTTTGGAATCTCGATGTCCTTTTCTTTGACCTTTTTGATGATCCCCACGGCGATGGGGTGTTCGGAGCTTAGTTCCAGAGCACTGGATAACCTCAGAATTTCATCTCTGGTGTACAATTCGTTCACTGATTCAATTCGGGTCACCCCAAAATCACCTTTGGTCAATGTTCCCGTTTTATCAAACAATAAAGCCGATATTTTTCGGGATTCTTCAAAGGCCGTTCTGTTTCGGATCAATAAACCATTTTGGGCAGATACCGCTGTAGATATAGCGACAACCAACGGAATGGCAAGACCGAGCGCGTGTGGACAGGCAATGACCATGACCGTTACCATTCTTTCCAATGCAAAAACAAATGGGAAACCTAAAATCAGCCAAACCGCGAGTGTCCCAAAGCCAATGGCCAATGCAATATAGGTCAGCCATTTGGCCGCCCGATCTGAAAGGTTCTGCATCTTCGATTTCGTGCGCTGTGCCTCATCGACCATCTTGATCACCTTGTTCAGGTAACTGTCCTTTCCAGTATGCTCTACCTTTACCCTTAAGGTACTATTGCCATTTATGGAACCTCCGATGACCTTATCCTGTACTTCTTTTTTTACCGGTTTTGACTCGCCTGTCAGCATCGACTCGTTCAGGTAGCTAGATCCTTCGGTGATGATGCCATCCGCGGGTACTTTCTCGCCGGGTTTAACCAATATGATGTCATCTTTTAATAAATCCTCTAGTTTTACATCTTGAATTTTATCACCCACAACTTTATGGGCCTCAGCGGGCAGCATACTGACCAAAAGTTGGAGTGCCTTGGATGCGCCCAGCACCGATTTCATTTCCAACCAATGTCCCAACAGCATGATGACAATCAAGGTGCTCAGTTCCCAGAAAAAGTCCTCCCCAGGGAGTCCGAAAACTGTAGCGGCACTATAGAAATAGGCCACACTTATAGCCATTGAGATTAGGGCCATCATGCCCGGACCCTTGGATTTTATTTCATTATAAAATCCCTTTAAAAATGGCCAGCCGCCCCAGAAATAGACAAATGTTGATAGTGCAAATAGGATATACGGATTTCCGGGGAGCAATAGGTCATACCCAAAAAACTCCTGTATCATTGGCGATAAGAACAATATTGGGATGGTAACGATTAAAGATATCCAAAACCGTTTTCTAAAATCCTTGACCATCATTTTATGGTGGTCGTGCCCCATTTGTCCGTGAGCGGGGTTATGGCCCGAATGGTCTCCACTTCCGTGATCCATTTTAGAATGGTCTTCTCTTTGGTGTTGCTTTTTGGAGGAGTCCATCTTAGCATGGTCATGGTTACTGTGATCCATTTTTGAGTGATCCATCTTAGAATGGTCCATTTTTTTGTCCTTGTGCTCTTTGTGATTGTCCATAGTGTTCTATTTTTAGGTATTTGGATATGTTAAATTATGTTTTTTAAGGTGTTCCAATACTATTTTGGCAACGCAATAGTTGCGGTACCAACGTTTGTCGGCTGCAATAATGTGCCATTGAGGGTCGTTGCAGTTGTTCATTAACATATTATAAGCCTCTCTGTAAACTTCCCATTGGCTGGCCGCTTTTTCGTCTTCGGCACTATATTTCCAGCGTTTATAAGGTTTGGTCTGTCTTTCTTTGATACGTTCTTTCTGTTCTTCTTTGGAGATATGAAGAAAAAATTTGAGTACATGAATGTTATTTTGCCTAAGATGCTGTTCCATATATTTTAATAGCTTGCAACGGTGTTCAAGTATTTCTTCTTCGAGGGAATTGGTAACCTTGGGTACCAGGATATCTTCATAATACGAGCGGTTAAAAACTTGTATCATGCCCTTTTGGGGAAAGTGCGGATAGACCCTCCACAGAAAGTCGTGCCTGAGCTCCTCTTCGGTCGGCTTTTTGAATGATTTTACATGAACACCCTGTGGATTCATGCCCTTAAGCGCATTACGAATCGTACCGTCTTTTCCAGAAGTATCCATTCCCTGCAAAATAATCAACAAGCCAAAGCGCCCATCGGCATAAAATTTGTTCTGAAGCTCAAAAAGTTCTTCCCGTATCCCTAACAATCTTTTTTTGGATTGTTTTTTTGAGCTACCTGCGGGAGGAAGGGTTGAAATTGTATTTAAGTCTATCATAGGTTACAGTTTTATCGTAATTTTCTTCGCATTGCTTCCGAGATATTTTCAGCATAGACCCCATAGGCATCTACCAAAAGCCCCTTTATACCATCTTTTGATGAAATGGCATAAAGAACACTGTTATCGTCTGTACTGCTCATACCTTCAAAACGATGGGTTTCATCCACATCAAAATCTTCGGGCTGAATTTCCATTTTCAGTGAGGCACATTGCAAGCATTCTGGTTTCAAGTTGAAATCATAGGTATATCCCCTGATCTGTAAATCATTAATTGCTTCTGATAGGGTGTCATAGTTTCTCATAATTTATGGTTTGTATGTCATCGTAAAATAGCTGCCGTCTTTCTCGGTAAATTTCTGGAATGATAACAAGTTCTCATTTGTAAGTTTTTCACTTGCAACATAGTCCAATTGTTTAATTCGTATACCAATGGCGTAGGCTTTAATATTGATTTTGGATTTGATTGTTTTCCCATTACCATTGGATTCCAACACCCGGTCATAAATTTTTATTTTGCTGTTAGAACCAAAGAAATTCAACAATCCGGAGTCGAAACTCATTTCGAGTTCGACACTATCCAAGTTCGACAGATCATAGAGTTCCTTGAAATTTTCAGAGGTCGTACTGATTTCGGTTTCCTTGGATTTTGGGTTCGAAAACGGAAAGGCCATTACCATTATACTGGCTTCATCGGGCTTGCAGCGATACGTCATGGTGTATTTGTCAGTAGATTTTTTGTCCTTGTCAAACAGTTCGGCAACCACTTCAACCTCATAATATCCATCGACTTCTTTTAGCTTTCCCGCCTTAAAGGTCTGCTTGTTCAGAAAGTCTCCATTTTTATTAAAACTTTCCCGTTCCACCCATCTATCGGACAATTGTCCGATCAACATTTTATTCTGTGCATATGCAGAAACGACCATAAAAATGAATACTGTAAAGTGCAATCCTATTTTCATTGATGGTGCATCAGTTCGTTTACTTCCTTGGCTATGGTATCGCTTAAATCAATTTTATTTGACTGATGTGGAATTGTATTGCAGGTAATGATATCCTTGACATGGGCATCCCAGAGATCTTGATAGGCATTCCCTGAAAATACGGCATGAATGCCAATGCATATTGCAGGTTTCATTCCCGTACTCTTCAAATGCTCCGTAGTATCTATCATGGTACGGGCCGTAGAGATGATATCGTCCACCAAAACAGGGGTCGCGTCCTTAAATTTGTCAACTTCAGGCACGGAGACTTCAACATCACGGTCACCATGGCGAGTCTTTTGTAAGACCGTGAAAGGTGCTCCCGCTTTTTTTGCCACATCTGCAACCCACTGCTCGCTTTCCGAATCGGGCCCGATCAGTACCGGATTATGGATATTTTCCTTGATGTATTTTGAGATTTCGTCAGCGGCATGGATGACTCTGTTCGGAATTCTATATACTTCGCCCAACGAATGTATCCGATGCAAATGGGGATCAATGGTGGTGATGCTATCTGCGAAACCCGAAATCAATTTCCCAAAAAAACCAGAAGTTACACCTTCACCTTCATTAAAAATCTTGTCTTGCCGCATATAGGCAAGATAGGGTGCTACCAAACAGGTACACATCGCACCAAGTGATTTTGCTGTTTGGCTTAAAAAATAGAGCGGTAATAGTTTTTCATCTGGTTCGTGTAAGGTACAGACCAAAACTACACATTTATCTTTTACATCGGAAAGTATGCGTGTATAGGATTCACCGTCCGGAAATTTTCTTATGTTGCATTCCCCGATTTCCGCTTTCATTTTTTTAGCCAACAACTCGGTGAGTTCCTGATTTCCGGGAAGACTGAATAATATAGTTTTCATTTTGTTTTTTATTTAATGGTTATGATATCGTTATGGCGATTTTTGTATTCTAAAGCATAGTTTAGCTCACCTTGTGATTCTGCAAAAAGCGTGTATAGTAAGCCGTCTTTTTCAACTTTATCATTTAAATGGACATTCAATGAAATTCCCGCAGATTTAGATTGGGGTGCACCTGAAAGTTTTGCGAGCTTCGCTATCTTTCTATTGTCAATACGCTTCAAAATCCCCGAAGTCTCCGCTCTGATTTCTGTTTTAAAAGGTGCCAAAACAGGTTGTGTAAAACGCCCCTGGGCTTTACAAATGGCAAGAAATTTTTCGTAGGCCTTACCAGATATAAGTACCTCTTTGGCGGTTTCCATTCCTTTTTCTTTTTCGACCTTTCCTGAAAGTTCTAACAGTTCTCCAGCCAACAGCACAACACGTTCCTTTAAGTCTTTGGGTGCATCTTCTTCATTTTTTAGCACATTCAATATGTCGATAGCTTCCAATGTTGGGCCGATGCCATAGCCTACAGGTTGAGAGCCATCTGTTATGATTGCTTTTACCTTCAGGCCGACAGCCTTACCGACATTTTCCAAATGATTTTTCAGCTTTTCAGCCATTTCCATACTACGAACTTTGGCAGTTTCACCTACAGGGATATCGATAACAACGTGAGTAGAACCAGCTGCAGCTTTTTTTGATAGTACGGAAGCTATTAGCTGCCCTTCACTGTCAATATCCAATGCTTTTTCAATTTTAATGAGCACATCATCTGCGGGACTTAGTTGGGCAGTACCGCCCCAAACAAAACAACCACCTTCTTGATTTACTACGTTCTCTATCTCGTCAGCAGAAAGCGCAACGTTGGTGAGAACTTCCATTGTGTCCGCCGTACCTGCTGGTGATGTAATGGCTCGGGACGATGTTTTGGGCATTGTAAGCCCGTAAGCGGCAACTATAGCCACTACCAAGGGGGTGGTTCGGTTTCCAGGCAATCCACCAATACAATGTTTATCCACAACTATTTCTTTGTTCCAGTTTAGTTGCTTTCCTGAAGCAATCATCGCTTTTGTTAGGTCGGATATTTCATCAATATCCATTCGGTCTCCTGCACAGGCTGTGATAAATGCTGAAAGATGGATATTTGAATAATCTCCCTCCACGATGTCTTTTATGATCTGATTATAGGCATCGTAATTGAGCTTTTGATTATAAATTTTTGCCCTTACGTGACTCAACGATTCAATAGGTTCCAAATGGGAAACATACAGCATATCATTTGGGGAAACATTCAGTTTTTTTGCAGCAGCGTCTGATAGACCTATCTCATTGGGCAACAGAATATCTGAATTTATGACATTGAGGCTTGCCACTATTGAACGGGTTACTTTAGCAACCCTTATCCTTGTGAGTGCCTCAAACCCTTCCGAAATACACACGAGGCAATCATCACGCATATATACCACATTTTCGTTTTGGGTATAGATACCAAGATGTTTATATTTTAAAATATTTGAATGTTGTTCCATGGCCTATACTATTTCTTCAATGCTGTATAATTGCGGTATTTCTGCTTTCCAGCTATAAGTTCTCTCAATGTCGTTTTTCAATGCCTTTGCACCTTCATTTTCACCGTGTACAATAAAAATCCGTTCAGGCGTGTTCTGTATCTTACTCATCCAACCCAAAAGTTCTTTATGGTCTGCATGCGCTGAAAGCCCTTCAATTTCAACAACTTCCATGTTAAAAGGAACCCATTTTCCATAAACTTTGAGTTCCTTGTCACCTTCCAGTAACTTCCTGCCACGTGTACCTTCGGCCTGATAACCTACAAATAGAAGGGTATTATTGGAGTTTTGAGCTTGGGTTTCAAGATAGTTAAGCATTCTTCCTCCAGTAAGCATTCCGCTTCCGGCAATGACAATTTTTGGTTTATTATCAGTCCGCAATTCCATAGTTTCACGATAACTGCTTACAACGGTAAAGTGCGAGCACATTTCATCACATTCATTGTCTTCTAATCTGTGCCAATCCCTTGTGCGGTGGAATAGTTCTAGTACATTAGTCCCCATAGGGCTGTCCATTATCATTTGCACTTTTGGTATTTTATTTTCCTTGAGCAATCTCCAAAAAATAAGCATCATAAGTTGGGCACGTTCTACCGAAAAGCTTGGGACAAATAGACTGCCACCTCTATCAAGGGTGTCATTGACCAGTTTTTCAATCTGTGGAATGGCTTCTTCTTCCTCTGGATGAAATCTTCCGCCATAAGTGGATTCAATAAACAGTACATCGGCCTTTTTCGGGTTTAATGGTGGGTATAACAGTAAATCATGGGTTCTACCTATATCTCCTGAAAAGACATAGCGTTTTCCATGTACATCCAAATCGATATAAGTTGCTCCCAAAATATGTCCATTGTATTGGAAACGGGCTTTTACGCCATCAAACAATGGAATCCATTGTGATTGCGGAACGCCCTTAAAATGTGGAACGGTTTTTTCAACATCCTTTAAGTCGTATAGTGGCTCTGCTGGGCTGTGCTTGGAATAACCTTCTTTATTGGCACGTTCGGCTTCCTGTTCCTGTATTTTAGCACTATCGTTCAGAATGATTTTGGCAATATCCAAGGTTGGATTTGTACCGTAAATAAAACCATTAAATCCTTGTTTGACCAATCTTGGTAGATAGCCTGTGTGGTCCATATGGCCGTGTGTGAGCAAAACCACATCAATCTCTGAAACGTTCACAGGGAGATATTCCCAGTTTTTGAGACGTAACTCTTTTAAGCCTTGAAACAATCCACAGTCAATCAGTATTTTTTTGTTTCCAGTATCCACTAAATATTTGGAACCGGTTACTGTACCAACCGCTCCCAAAAAATGGATGTTTATTTTATTATTTTTCATTTTTATAATATTTTTTTAGTGGCCACCACAGCAAGAAGGTGTGTTACTTTTGTCTTGAGTCGATTTGTACAACTCTACTATTTCATTATAAAGATTTCGCGAATCCTCTTTGATAAAAAGGGCTAACTTTTTAATGGATAAAGGTTCAAAGTTTACCATTTCCAATAGTATTTCCAAGGCTTCTTCAAGCAGTTTTGGGTCATCTTCCAATGCTTCGTAAAATGGTTCTAAATCAATACTCTTTTGTTTCTTTAATTCTTCTGTTTTCATGATAGTTATTTTTAAGATTTTATTTTTTTAATGGTTTTTGCACAGTGCTTCGGAATCCTCCAAAATCTTTTTGTGCCTTGTTTTATCTATTCCGATTTCATTTAGCAAAGTAGGTGTTTCGTGAAGCTCTTTGCAGAGCACAATGCCTTTATCCAATAATTTGGATTTCTCGGCCTTCGTCAAGGTTGTTAAAGAGGTTAAGGGATGTAGGCCGGATTTGTCTATGCGTTCTTTCAGACCGTTTCCTTCCGGATAATCCCAACTTGTAAGCATCAGCCCAACACAGGTGCCATATTGTATAGCATCAGTTGTAAAACGGGTGTTGGTGTACACTCCACCCTGATGAAACTTTGTTTTGTGGCCTTGCTGTTTTTCCCATTGTTTTTCGACATCCAAAAATCTTGAATGTATATATAGTGGAATCTTGACATTGCAAAACCTGCCTTGGTCGCTATGGTATTTGCATTCAATCATATAATGTTTCTTATCCTTTTGGGCAATGACATCTACTTCATGGGTCACACAGCTTCCCTGTATGATGCTACTGACTTGTGTCTGAAATCCTTCGTGTTCCAGCAATTTGCCGACAAACTTTTCAAAGGGGTAGCCTGAAGGCCCCAGTTCCATCAGCGCTTTTTTGAGTTTGTATTTTGATGCGCTTACCCGAGATTTCCTTTTCAACATCTTAAAGGCCATTTGATATATCTTCTTGGTGGTCATTCCGTCGAAAACGATGTCCTCAATATTTTTGACAATCTCATTAATTGTTATTTCATTCGCACCGGCCCGTTCCAATGACCGCCTTACTTTTTCCATTTGAAAAGGTGCCTTCTCGCCGCTTGCTTTTATAATTGTTATCTTATCCATTAATGTGTATTTTTTTAATATTGGCCAAAGCAAAGACGACCAAGAAAAAGCTTAGGAATATTTCGAGCATGACAACAAATCTGGCTACGTCTGAAGTAGGAACAATATCGCCGTAGCCCACCGTTGAAAATGTGATCACACTGAAATAAAAAAAGTGATACAAATTGTAGAGATACGAGTTCGAATAATCAGGAACGCCTTCAAATGTGGTATGGTTAAATTGGAAAAGACAAGCATAGTCGGTCGCATAGGAGAAAATGCTAATGATGATAATCAATCCAAAAACCCAAAGCAATCTCTCCAATGAATGACAGATCTTGATCAATTTTGACAAGCGTTTCAGGGTAGTTGCCGTTATCACAATGGTCTTTCCAAGTGCTGCCGCAACGATAATTATGTGGAATGGAAAAGAGGGGTGGTCTATCATCGACATCAAAACGACATACAGGATGCCTATTCCCAAAATGGTAACCAGGGGCAATACCGTTCTGTCCAACAATAATTTGTAGAAGGCTATTTCTCGTATTTGACCTAAGCTATCGGACATAGTGTTATACTTTTCAAATTTTGATAGTCATTACCGGCAGTGATGAATGGTTTGCAACCCCTTCAGCTATACTTTTTGAGAACAAACTCAAAAAACCTGTATTGCCATGTGTGCGCATGGCGATCAGGTCAGCTTTGTTTTGCTTCAAATAAGTGTTGATGCCCGTCTCCACCGTCATTTCGTTATAGACGTTCATAGAGAAATTCTTGAGTTTGGGAAAACCCTCCAAAAACTTTCGAATAGGGTCTAGGCCGAGGGCAATACTGTTACGGTCCGATTCTGTATTGATGCGCAAAAGGTGAATTTTTGCATTGCATTTTACTGCGATGGATAGTACCTCTTTAAAGGCATTGCCCACATCCTCCACAAAATCTGAAACGAAGACGATATCCTTGAAAGGAAACCTTACATCATCTTCTTTTACCACAATGACCGGAACATCAGATCTTCTTACCAAACGTTCGACGTTGCTTCCCAAAAGTTCCCGTACAATGCCCTTGGTGCCACTGCTGCCCGCAATAATGAAATCATGGTCATAATGGCCAGAATGTTTCAGTATGTTTTCCTGGTCCACCTGAAATTGCAAAAAGGTCTGACATTTCAGGTTTTCTTGTTCGGCCTTTTTTTCCAATGCACGTAATGAGGCTTTTGCTGCCCCAATTTTTTTGAGGGTCTCCGGATATCGCTTTTCTTTTTGCTTATCCAATTTTACCCAATCCACCGGTGTTTTCAGCAAATGGAAAAAATGGATTTCTGCCTCGAAGAGCTTGGCCATCTTGATTCCAAACTCCGCCGCCTTATTGCAGTTCTCTGAAAAGTCTGTGGGTACCAATATGTTTTTCATCTTAACTATGATTTTATGGGTTGTTTCACTTCGTTTTTATTTCATTTCCTGAAACGGTTCCATTTTCGAAACAATCAATGTTATAAATGGTGGTTTCAGCAATGTTGGTCAAAGCCGTATTGGTCAAAAAAGCCTGGTGACTGGTAATCAAGACATTGGGAAAGGTCATTAATCGGGCAATTACATCATCTTGTAAAATCTCGTCGGAGTGGTCTTCAAAGAACAGCCCTTCTTCCTCTTCATACACATCAATACCGAAATAGCCGATTTTCCTTGATTTCAGTCCCTCTATGACCGCTTTGGTATCGACCAGCGCGCCCCTGCTCGTATTGATAAGCATTACCCCTTTTTTCATGCGTTCGATTTGTTCGGCACTGATGATATGCCTCGTTTCGGGGGTTAAGGGAACGTGGAGGCTTATGATGTCCGATTCGCTGCAGAGTGTTTGGCAGTCAGTGAATCGTACACCATACATTTCTTTCAATTCCTTATCCTCCTCTAGGTCGTATGCCAGTATCTTACAGCCAAAACCATATAGTATTTTGACCAGGACCGCACCAATTTTTCCCGTGCCCAATACCCCGACCGTTTTGCCGTTCAGGTCGAACCCTGTGAGTCCGTTCAGCGAGAAATTCATATCCCTGACCCTATTGTGGGCCCTAACCAGTTTTCTGTTCAATGCAAGTATCAACGCTATGGTGTGTTCGGCAATGGCATAGGGGGAATAGGCAGGAACCCTAGCTACTTTTATGTCCAATTCGGTAACTGCTGCCAAATCAACATGATTAAAACCAGCCGAACGCAATGCGATATTTTCTACGCCAATGACTTTTAGTTTTTTTAGTACATTCTTTGAGGCATCATCACCTGTAAATAAGCTAACTGTTTTAGAACCTTTAGCTAGAACAGCCGTTTCTTCTGTCAATCGAACATCAAGTAGTATTAATTGATGTTTATTATTATTTGCTTGAATTAGATAATGTTCTTCAAACTTGTGTGTGCTATATACTGTTGTGTTCATTTTGGTTTCTGCTATTAAAATCTCAATTTATCCAAGAATTAAGTACAATATAAAGGATGCCAAGAAGGACGACCGCCCCAAAGGCATAGCCCACTAGTCGCCCTGTTTTTTGAGAGCCTTTGAAAAAGGCAATGCCCAATTTCACGGTCATATTGCTCAGGGTCGCTGCAATGATGACATTCGATGCCAAAATCAGCTTTTCATTCTGCAAGGCAAATTTTGCCATACTGATGGTTATGGCATCGGTATCGGCCAAACCTGCTATCAATGCCGAATAATAAAGACCACTTTCGCCAAAAAATTTGTTTCCATAAAAAACCGAGAACAGGATGGCCACATAGATGCCGCCAAAACCGATCGCATTCCAGATGTTAAGTGGATTTCCCAAATTGATGTCGGTGTTCGGCTGATCGTCATCCTTCCGTATCAAAAGCAGGGAAGCTACGAGACAGACCACCGTAAGCAGGGCAAAGGGAATTGTAAGATAGTTCAGGATAGCAATATTGAAAATATAGGCAAGAGCCGCAAGTCTAGGGAACATAATCGCCGATGCTATAATGATACCCGCTGCGTATTTTTTTGAAAGCTCGGGAGACTCCTTACTTCTGGAGGCATAGATCCAAGCTACCGCCGTACTCGATATTAAACCGCCCAGAATAGCCGTCAACAAGATTCCCTTTTTTGATCCAACATATTTGACCAAAAAGTAGCCGATAAAGTTCAAAAAGGAAACAATGACTATAATAGCCCCTATCTCAAAAGGGTTCAGAAGGCCCTCTGGCCCATAATCCTTATCGGGCAGAAACGGTAATATCAAAAGTGCAATGATTGAGAATTTGATAAAGGCAAACAGTTCTTCGGATGTGATATTCTTTATGAACGAGCGGAAGGTGGTCTTTAGGGATAACAACGTAACCACAATTACGGCCGTGGCAATAGACTCTTTGTACAAATGGCCCGAAACCATAACACCAAGAATAAATGTGGCAATCAAAGCGAGATTTGTGGTATTACCGGTCATGGAATGTTTCTGCACAATGGACAAATGGCTGATGGCAAAGAACAAAATAATGGTCGCCAAACTAACAATGACAAGCCAAGAGGTATAAGTCTCGTTCAAACTGCCCAACATAAAACCGATTATGGCCGTTATCGGAAATGTTCGAATACCGGCAAACCCCTGCTCATCCTTTAGCTTGTCATATTCCCTTTCCAGTCCAAGGATAAGACCTATACCCGTGCTTAGGAGTACCCCCAGAATGTAGGGGCTTAATAGCTCACTTATGTTTTGATGTGTTTGCATTATTTTTTTCTTTCCCTTGTAACTATTATCATTTCATTAATTCCTTTCAGGGTCACAATTCCTTTCAGCTGCCCGTCATCCAAGACCGTGGCAAACTGGGAATTGTTAGACATGAGCTTTTCGTACACCTGCTGTAGGGGCATATTTGTGTCTACTGTTACAAAATCTTTTCTCATAAGATCGGATACATAGGAATCATTGCCATATGAGGAAAGCCCCTTGATCAGGTCCTTTCGTGTCAGCACGCCATGCACATGATTATTTTCTGTGACCAAAAAAACCTCTTCTTGGGTACTTTGCAATATCTGCACCAGGTTTCCCAAGGTTTCCGTGGGCGATAAACAGGTATATTGTGCAATCAAAACATCCTTTACGGTAAATCCGACCAGAGCAGATTTGCCACTTTCGTGCATTTGCTCGACTCCGGCACCTAGATAGATGAACAGGCCAATAAAAACCAACCAGAAATTAGAGAAAAAACCAAGAAAAACGAATACTATGGCTAAAAACTGGCCTACCCGTGCGGCAATGGTCGTTGCTTTCAGCTTATCTAACCTGAATGCCAATAGTGCCCTCAACACTCTTCCACCGTCCATTGGAAAAGCTGGTATCAAATTAAAGACCGCTAGGATCAAATTCGCAGCCATGATGTTAAACCAGAAATCTTCACCGCTCATGTGGTCTATTTTCGAAATTGGCAACAGTTCATCGTTAACGTAGAGAAGAACAAAAAGGGTCCCGGCAATCACAATATTTACTACAGGGCCGGCCAGTGCCACCACCAGTTCCTGGGCAGGTTTATCCGGCATTCTATTGAGACTGGCGACGCCACCAATGGGATAGAGCGTAATATCACGCGTTGGGATATTATATTTTTTGGCCGCGAGCGCATGGCCAAATTCGTGTAGGACAACGCAGGCAAAGAGAACGATGATGAAAAATGCTCCCTTTATGCCTTCTGTCCAACCATGGCCCATTTCAAAATGCATCATGAATATCCATCCGACAATGATCCAAAACGTCCAGTGGACGAAGACCTTGATGCCCGCATAGCTTCCAATAAAGAGGGACCATTTTTTCATGTGTTCTGTATTTTAAGGGTTTTTGATCTGTACGCCAGCACTATCACCAAACCGTATCCTAACAGGGCAAGAAGGAATACAAATCTATAACCGTAAAGGATGGAAATGACAACGGCAAAGATCGAGGCGGCAACGCCTGCCACGCTTGATATACCCAATAAATAGGGAATGCTTTTCTTCTCTTTCAGGGAGGAGGCCTTTTTCAGCAATACCGGAAAAGGGATTCCTATAAAGAAAGACGGAAGCAGCAAAAATAGGGCGATCCAGAATTCAGATAGTTGTTTATACCATATAGGGAGCAGTACGTAAACGGTTAGTAAGGAAACCAAAATAACCAAGACCGTGTATGTGATGAGCTTTCGGGAAAGATTTTTTTTGAAAGCCCCCGTCACAAGGCTGCCCAAGCCATTGCCCAACAAAAATGTAAAAAGCAGCAATGAAAAAGACTGTGATGGATTGGAAAGTTTTAAGTTGAGTACCTGAAAAAGATATCCCTGTACGAGGATATATGAGAACCCCAACAAAAAGGAAACGAGTGCCCAGGCCCTAAATTTTCTTCGTATATATAAAGAGGTGCTTTCTGAAAAAGAGACCGATTTCCATCCGTTCATATGATTGAAAATGAACCACCCGATGATGAACAGACCAAGCCATAAAGGGGTGGTCATGGCATCGGGTAGGCCATTGTTGTAATTAAAAAAATAGGGGGAATCATCGGAAACCGGACTCAAGTTTATGGAAGCGGCTTTCCAAAGTTCATCATACGCATAAGATCCGTTGGAGATATCGTACAACAGTTTGTCGAACATGAACCATTGATAGTTTACGTTCTGCACGATGGTGTCCAAACTTTCCTGTCTGATATACGGAAAATAAAACGGCTCCTTGTCCAATCCATAATAGTGTGCGGTATTATGTGCCTCCTCCATTGTTTTTTGTTCAAAAGGGTTCTTTTTAATGACCAATACAGGGTTCATTTCGTCGGAATAGATATACACCTTTTTTAACGCCTCTATTTGATTGACCCCCATCCGATCCTGGAGCTCCAAAAAGTTCGCCAACATTTTATATACCTCCTGCCTTCCGTGCATCGTAAAATAGATGGCCCCGTCTTCCGTTAAACCATCCAAATAATCGGCAAGTGCCTCCATGGTGAACAGATAGTTCTCGGTAAGTCCATAAAAATCGGTGCCCCTTGAACTTTTGGTCACCGGAATGGTCAATATGATGGCATCAAATTTTCCCTTGTTCTCAATTATGAAATTTCTTCCTTCGTTCACATGTACCTTTATGTTCTCCTTATCGAGGAAGGTAGAGGGATTGTATTTTTCCATCAATGCTACAAAGGAAGGGTTGACCTCTGCTGCCTCGATATATTTAAAGCCCATGAAGTATGTTGTGGCAATATCTATTCCACCACCGGGACCTATTATCAGCACCGAATCCTTTTCCTTTTCGCTTAAAAAGTTCAAAGCAAATACGGCCGGAAATCCGGATAATACTTTTCTCATTTTAACAGTATCCTTTGCAAGTTCATCGATATCGATAACTTTGGTTCCCGCAGCAGCATCTATAAACATTGATTTGGACACGGTACCATCAGGATATGTGAACTTTACAAGATCCGTCTGACCAAAAGCACTCCAGCGGCTTTCGATTTTTTCGCTTTTAAAAGCGGGGTTGGCCATCAATCGGTACAAATCCTTGGACGGGTCTTTGGCAACGGGTATAGTGAAGTTCAGGGCATCTTTTGCAAATCCCATTAGAAAAATAACGCCAAGCACTAAGGGGGCCAGTATTTTTGAATAACGGTTCTTGTGTGCTATCAAGGCTACTACCAGGGCCAGCAGCAGTAACCCTATAGCAATCGCCACCACCTGTGCCAAGCCAAACGTGTTGAGCAAAAAAACGGAGGTGAGTGCACCTGTGGCCGCCCCTATAAGGTCTAAGGCATATAAGGTTGACAAGTGCCGATTATCCGTTTCAAAAATATGGGCATAGACTATTCCGATGGCCATGAACGGAATAGTTGACAAGAATATAAAAATGGGCAGGCCAAAATCAGTGGACGACGAAACGCCCAGTTGTGAAAGGCTGAGCAAAAGGGCAAAACTGAGAAACATCGTGACGGACGGTAGTGCCATCCACCAAAGCCATGAATGATTAATCATCTTGGAATATTTGGCATACGTGATCTGGCCAATACCCAAACCCAGTATGGAAAATGCAATGATAATGAGGACGAAATGAAAACTAAGAAGGTACGAGAACAGTCTTGACAGACTTATCTCGAAGACTATGGTAGCCGCAGTCAGCAAGAAAATAATCGCTATGTTGGTCGACGCTCTTTTCATTGTAATTTTAGCTTCCGAAAATTTTCAAGAGACTCCGCAGTTCATCGTTCACTTGATGTTCCTTTACCACTTGGTCAAACGGGGTAAGGCTCAGTTGGTTGTTCAAGATTCCCGCCATGACATTCTTTCTTCCATGTAAAAGTGCCTCTACGGCAGCAGTGCCGAGCCGTATGCCCAACATTCGATCAAATGCCGAGGCGTTTCCACCGCGTTGTACATGGCCCAGTTTGGCAATGCGCAAGTCCACTTCAGGGTTTATTTCCTTTATCTTTTTGGCTGCCGGCTCGACCCCTAGTTCATCCCCTTCTGAAACAATCACAACAAAGGCCTCTTCACGATCGTAGCTTCCCGCCTTTTCCAACAATTGAGTAAAGTCATGCCCACTTTCAGGTATCAAAATGGCATCTGCACCCGTACCCAATCCGGAATGGATGGCAATATACCCGCAGTCCCTGCCCATTACCTCTATCAGAAATATTCGATTATGGGACTCCGCCGTATCCCTGATCTTATCAATGTTTTCAATTGCGGTGTTCACTGCAGAATCGAAACCGAGTGTAAAATCGGTACCTGCCAGATCATTATCGATGGTGCCGGGAATGCCCAAGAACGGCAGGTCACAGATTTCTGAAAATGCCAATAGCCCTTTGAAGGTGCCATCACCACCAATAGCAATCAGGGCATCGACCTTGTTCGTTTCAAGAATTTGCATAGCTCGTTGTCTTCCCTCCAGCGTCAAAAACCGCTTGCTCCTTGCTGTTTTCAACAATGTGCCGCCTCTGTGAACGTTCTTTTTCAGTTGACTGGAATCCAACTGTACTAGGTCACCGTCGATTAGGCCTTCGTAACCTTTTTTAAAACCGCTGAGCCTTAGGTTGTTCATCTCAGCCGTTTTGGCCACCCCGTGCAAGGCGGCGTTCATTCCCGGGGAATCGCCCCCAGATGTGAATACGCCTATGTGTTTAATAGTCTTCATACTCTTATTCTTCATAATTTTTTACAGGTATATTACAAGAAAATCACCCAGCCCGGTTTTCAACGCTTCGTTCTGACAAACGGATATTTAGCACCGGACCGGAACAGGGAAACCGGAATATTCTTTTTACCCATCCCATATGGTGAATTTGTCAATATTTTTTCGAGTGGAAACCCTTGGCCTTTTTTGCCCTCCCCTCTTTTGGGGTGAAATTACTTTATCATAACTTTTATCTTTAAAATATTGATTGGCCAAGCTCTCTGCAATAACCAATTCTTCATCGGCATGAATTACCATGACCAGCACTTTACTTTGCTCTTTAGAGATTTTAGATGAATTTTTTCTGTTTTGTCCCTCATCGAGCCCAATACCTAAAAAGTCAAGTCCTTGACAAATCCTGGATCGTATTATTGGGGAATTTTCACCGATGTCACCCGAGAAAACCAGCACATCCAAACCGCCCAAGACAGCGGTAAACGCCCCGATCCACTTTCTTACTTGATAGCAGAAGGAAGTTACAGCTTCCGCTGCCCTTCGGTCAACATCTTCTTTTAAAAGTAAATCAAGCATATTCGTACTTGTTTCGGAGATTTTTGGCGAACCGCCCTCATCATCTGTTAAGCTGTTGGGCTGTTTTGACCCCATCCGTTCTTTTTTCAGTAAATGCGCAAAATCGCCAAGATCTAAATCTCCGCTTCTTGTACCCATGACGAACCCCCCCAGTGGTGTAAACCCCATGCCGGCATCTATGCTCTTGCCCTCCTTGACGGCAGTTATACTGGCCTCTTTGCCAAGATGTGCAAGAATGAGCCTTCCATCGGCTTTTTGAATACCTATCCTTTTTTTAAGTTCCATCATGATATGGGAAAACGATTGCCCATGAAAGCCATGCCCGTGCGTGCGTGCCCGTTCAAAATGCCTTGGAATGAAAGGGGGTATCTTGGCAGCCTTGGGCAGGTTCACCAGAAAACTGGTATCAAAAAAAGCTACCTGCTGTAATGCCGGAAATCGCATTGTGAACGTTTCAACAATCTCAATCTCAGTTGAAAGACAGTTAGG
Organism: Muricauda sp. MAR_2010_75; assembly: GCF_000745185.1. Taxonomy (NCBI): domain Bacteria; kingdom Pseudomonadati; phylum Bacteroidota; class Flavobacteriia; order Flavobacteriales; family Flavobacteriaceae; genus Allomuricauda; species Allomuricauda sp. MAR_2010_75. The sequence continues at coordinate 17,627 of NZ_JQNJ01000001.1, read as the reverse complement.
AATATTATAGTCGGCAATCTGTTTCAGTTCGTTCAATAGGGCGGTATCGATTACTTTCGGCCCAGGATAGTTCAATCCATATGTTATCTTGTGTCCTATGTAACCAATACGATCGAAGCCGGGTTGGTTTTTTAGCCAACCTATTAAAAAAACGGTCGCTTGATAAAAGCCAGGAGCGTATATCCGTGAATTTTCCCTTTCATTGCCTTTAACATGGGTAACCCTGAAAACCTCTTTGCCGGATCCGAGGTGACGAATATCACCAAAAAGTTCCTTCACGGGATTTTCTGCCATTTCATACATTGTGAACCTAATATTTGATGGTCCGGCACTGATTGTTAAAAGGAGTGGGTTTTGCAGGTACATTTTAACTTGTGATTTTATTGGTTATCGTTATCTTCAAAAGCACAGCTCTTGTTTTCCATAAATTCGGCGGCCATCTTTTTGTATTCCTCGCCAAGGTGCTCTCCGCACCATTCAAGAAGGGCCGGCTGTTCGAAAGACGTGGTATTGCGGACCGCCTTTTTCAGTTCCATCCTCAACAACCTCTTGTCGAAGCTGACTTTTTTTAATATGGTTTCGTGATATTCCAGTGTTTTCATTTGTCCGATTATTTGAAATTTGATTTAATGCTGCCATAATATCAAGTTATTCTCCAACGGTACGGATACACCTTCGTAGTTCGGTGCAATACGAACCGTGTAGTGATCAATTGGCCGGTCAGTAATTACCTGTGCGTAAAAGTTATGTTCCCCTTCTTCGCCCATCCAATCAAATTTCATCGTGTTTCTTTCGGGCGTTTTGCCGTTAACACCTTCTGCGAAAAGTTCTACCTGAATATGCTTGGGGTCAATACCATTCAGCCAAATGGGTGCTCTAACATGATGTTTATGGCGCTCACTTTCAATCTGAACTTTTCCGAATTTTATGGTATCCCATCTTTTCATAAGTTCGTTTTGCGTGTCTAAAATCCTTTTTCCAGCAGCTCCCTTTTTTGCCGCACGCCTCTTGTATTTTTCTGCTGCAGGCAGATAAAATTGTTCTGTGTACTCCCTTACCGTTCGATTGGTCGAAAAACGGGGCGTTAGGGTCGCCATACTTTTTCGCATTCTCCCTACCCACTGTTCAGGGATGCCTTTTTTGTTACGTGAATAAAATTCGGGTACTATTTGTTGCTCCAGAATTTCATATAAAGCTATCGCCTCGGCAGCATCCAAAGCAGGGTCATCACCATGTTCTTGTCCATCACCCAATGCCCAGCCCACTTCTGGGGTGAATGCCTCGGCCCACCAACCGTCCAGTTCCGATAAGTTGAGGCCACCGTTTACAAGTACTTTCATGCCACTGGTACCACTGGCTTCCCAGGGCCGTCTCGGGGTATTGAGCCATACATCAACGCCCTGGACCAAATTTTCCGTCAACAGCATGTCATAATCACTTAGAAAAAGGACATGCCTGTACAAATTATGTTGTTGGATGAACTGCGCCCACTTTTGTATCAACCCTTTTCCCGCTTCATCAAATGGGGGCGCTTTGCCGGCCAAAACCAATTGTAACGGATGTTCCGAATTGGTCAGAATTCGGACCAAACGTTCGGGATCGTACAATAAGAGATCCGGTCTTTTGTAAGGCACAAACCGGCGGGCAAAGCCCAAGGTCAATGTGTCCGGGTCAAGAACTTGGTCGGCGATTTCGACCACTTCAGATGGTAGGCCCGAGACTATTGCCTGTCTCTCAAACCTTTCCCTTATAAAATCGACAAGACGATTTCTGGATTGGTTCCTAAACTCCCAAAGTTTTCCGTCGGATAGCTTAGAAATATGTGCCGAATGGTCATCGAGTTCGCCCCGCCAGCGATCTTTTCCGCAGGCTGCTGTCCATACCTTGTCCGCATATTCAGAATCCCAAGAGGGCATATGAACCCCGTTGGTGACATGGCCAACAGGTATTTCTTGTATCGGCCATCGCTTAAAGAGATTTCGAAAAAGATTTCTGCTAACCTCGCCGTGTAAACGACTGACGCCGTTCACCGCACCGCTACCGCGAATGGCCAGATAGGCCATGTTGAAGCTCTCCCAATGATTATTGGAATCTGCCCTGCCCAAGGCCATCAGGTCATTGAAATCGATACCCAATTCGTTTTTGGCGTATTGGCCAAGAAACTGTTCCATTAGCATTGGACTGAAATGATCAAAACCGGCAGCAACCGCTGTATGGGTGGTAAACAGGTTGCCTGCCCGGGTAACGGCAAGTGCCCGTTCAAAAGAAGTTCCATTCATCTTCATAAAATCGCTGGCACGTTCCAGCACGAGAAAGGCTGCATGGCCTTCGTTCATATGGCACACTTCTGGCTGGATATTCAGGGCCTTAAGTAATTTGTAGCCCCCGATACCCAGAACAATCTCTTGTTTTATGCGATGGTCGGGGCCACCTCCATATAGCTCGTCGGTAATACCACGATGGAGGGGCAAATTGGCGGCATCGTTGCTATCCAATAGATATAGCTTTGACCTTCCTACCTGTACCTGCCATGTCCTTAGCCATAGCGGGTGACCGGGCAACGATACCTTTATGCGAAGCCACTCCCCGTTGGGTAGGCGTAAGGGCGTAACGGGCAATTGCCCTGGGTCATTGTGCGGGAACAAGGCATTTTGTGAGCCAAATTTGTCGATTTCCTGACGGAAATACCCTTTGGCATAGAGTAGCCCCACGGCCACGACCGGTACGCCCAGGTCACTTGCCGATTTCAACTGATCTCCGGCCACGTTGCCCAGGCCGCCTGCATAAATGGGCAGTGCCTCGCTCAGCATATACTCCATGCTGAAATAGGCAACACACTTAAGCTGGGTCTTGGCATAGTTTTGTTGAAACCAGTTCGGGGCCGATAGTGCTTTTTCGTTCTCATTCAAAAGGCTTTTGATTTTCGCCCGGAATTCTGGATCGTTCAAATGCCCCTCAAGCCGGTCGCGTGAAACGGTCTGCAAGATTACCCATGGATTTTGGGTAAGTTTCCAAAGTTCGGGGTCTAATTGTTGCCATAGTTTATCCGAGGCATGGTTCCATGACCAGCGAATGTTCAGGGCAAGTTCCAAAAGGTCATCGATTCCCTCGACATCAGTGTGTATCAATCCGTAGAGTTGATCAATATGATTTTTTTGTTCTTTCATTTTCATTTTGTCCTTACATTTCTTCCAATATTGTTCATTGCGGTTAATGATCAAAAAAATCGCTTATCGCTTTCCAAACCTTAAAGGGCTCTTTTAGAAAGAGTTGGTGGTCACCATTCTCCACACGCATTAACTTACTCTTGGTAAATAGACTTGCAAAATTCTCTACATTTACGTAGGGTGCCAATTTATCGACTGTGCCTTGGATAAAGAGGATCTTCCGGTCACGTATGTTTTTGGCAAGTACAAATAAATTTGTGTTGAGAATTACTTCGTTCAACGAATTGTAATAGCTCTGCCAAGTATGTTTTTTTGAGTCCTTAAAAACGTCATCGGTCAGATTTTCGGGCTTGAACCATTTAACAATGTATAAGGGGTGTAGCATACAGAACAATTTTCCATATCGGCCTACGGCGAGCGTATCAAAATAAGAACCATCGGGCATCTGTTCCAAAAATTGATCCCTGCTTTCAAAGACGGGAAAGCCGATTACGGTCGCTCCCTTAAACCAGTTAGGATGTTTTTCGAATAATGCCAGCGATATTATGGCTCCCATGGAATGACCGACAATAAGGCTCCCTCCTTTGTCAAACCCCTCTGCCGAGATGACCTTTTCAAGGGCCGTAAGTTGAATTTCGAGGGTATATTCGCTTTGGGGCTTGGGAGAGTCGCCAAAGCCCAACAAATCGACCAAAAGAAGTCTATGCGTTCCGGTAATTTGTTCCAAACCCCTTTTCCAATAGTTTTTTGAACCTGCCAGACCATGGATCAAGACCATGTTTTTATCTCCCGAACCCACTATTTCATAGTTCAAGGGCATGGTTTCTGGATCATATTCAGGAGCTACGGCGACCGTAAGGTATTGGTATCCCGCTACCGACATGATGAGTGCCACAATCGCCAATACTGCCCAAAAGGTCTTTTTCGCTATTTTCATCATTGCATGTTTCATTATCCTATGTCGAACCCGACCTCGTTTTTTCTTACACCCAATTGTTCTTGAAGATCAAAAACTCCATGGGTCTTAGTTTTACCTTGATGAAAAGGCGATCGGTTTCTAAAGCTGTGTTTTTTTCGATTTTGACTTTTTTCTTGTTCCCATAGATACATTCCATTAGAAGATTTTCTTTGTTGATAGCGTTATCTATGGTTACGTATCCTTCTTTGGTATTCTTTGGAGAAGAATTATAGACGACAAGTATCTCGCCCTGATAAAGGATCCTTGAAAATGCCAAAAGACATTGTTCACAATCTGGAAACCGAAAATCGAGCCCATTTTCTGAAGTTTCCCTAAAATACATTCTACCGAATTTTAGAATGGCTTCCCTTTGCCTAAGATGTGCCAAGAACGAAATTCTCTTGAATAGCCATGACCCTTGGTTCAATACGTTGGTCTCCTTATCATCGGGATTGAACATGCCCTCCCTGATATACCGATCATCAGTACCGTTGCCCTCAAAACCTTGTTCGGTACCGTAATAAATACATGGAGCGCCAAGGGCACAAATGAGAAAGCCCATGCCCGCAACAATTTGCTCGGGAGCGGCATTGTGGCCAAAGCGGTGCTTAAAATCCATCCCAACCTGGTCGTGGTCGTCGATATAGGTCACCAGAAATTCGCCATACTCGCCACGGTGAAGGGCATTCTTTCGCAGTTCTTCATAGCGCCGTATCAATAGGTTCGGTGATGAATTGCCCTTTATCACTTCCGCCAGGACACTGTGCAGGGGGTGATCTAAGATAGAATCAAGCCCATAATAGATGTTACGGTCTTCAGGCAGTACTTTAGGGCCTATATAGGGATTGCTCATTTCATCGTTGCCGATAATTTCACCGAACAGGAAAAAGTTTCTTTTGCCCAAAGAGTAAGCATATTCCCGAATCCTCGAACAAAAACGGCTGGTATCCTGCCCTTTCATATGTTTGACAGCATCCAAACGAAAACCATCAACATCCACCTCACGTATCCAGTAACAATGGATTTTGGCCAGTAGCTCCTGTAAGTCTTCACTGGCGGGGGAACCATCGTTCCGAAATGTTTTTAAGGTAAAGAAGTCGCCTTCCTGGGTCTCGGGATACGCATCGAAATTCTTGATCTGCCCTTTACGGTTATACATTTCGGGATTTCTCAGTTCAAGGGGTATCGGTCTGTCCTTTTCTCGCCAATCACCCAACGGAAAACGCTCTCCTTTGAAATAATAATAGCTGTAATCAAAGGGATAGGACCAATTATCGCCAGAATGATGCAGAACGATATCCAAAAAGACCCGTATATCAAGCCCGTGTGCCTTGTCAACGAGTTTTTCCAAGTCTTTCTTTGTGCCCAAGCGTTTGTCCACATCCATATAATTCTGAATGGCATAGCCATGGTAGGACTCTGGATTGTTTTCAAACACGGGGCTTAGCCAGATGGCCGTACAGCCCAAGTTTTTGATATAGTCAATGTTGTTGATGATCCCCTTAAGAGTACCGCCAAAGGGCTTTCGCAATTGATCTTCATTCCCGAAACCAGGGTGCCGGATATCGAAATTCTTTGAGTGCCGTGCATTGCTATCATGAAACCGGTCAACCATAAGAAAGTAAATGATCTCCTCACGCCATTCCCTATGGCAGTTTACCCAATATTTCTTGTCTGGGCGTGGTGAAAGTTCTATTTCCTCAATTGATTTTAACATCATCTCGTTTTTAAACATTCACATTGGAATATGGTGTATTTGTAGTTATATCTACCTCTTTGCTTTCTTGTGATCTTGCTCCATAAAAACGGTTGAAAACCATACAGGCCGTTAGGTCACCGGTAACATTGACCGCAGTTCTGAACATGCCGAGCAAGCGCTCCACCCCTATAATTATGATAATGCCTTCAGCCGGTATTCCGGCACTTGACAAAACGGAAGCCAAAATCACCACACCGCCACCGGGTATGGCAGGGGTGCCGATGGAGGCGGCAACTATGGTGACCACGACAACAATAATATTCAGAAGGCCCATTTCAAGGCCATAAGCCTGAGCGATGAACAAAGTCGTTATGGTTTGGTAAAGTGCTGTTCCATCCATGTTCACGGTAGCCCCTATCGGAATAATGAAATTGCTGATGGAGCCGTTCACTTTGAGCTCTTCTTCCGCTGTTTTTAAGGAAAGGGGCATTACTGCGGCAGAACTCGTGGTCGAGAATGCCAATAGTTGAACATCCGTGATCTTTTTCAAAAATTTAAACGGATTGCTCTGGCCCAATAGACTTACCAATAACAGGTAAACACCGACCAAAAGGAATAACCCTATCAGTACCACGAGCACATAAAAGCCCAAACCTGAAAGGGAGTTTAGACCAACACTGGATGTAAGTTGCGCCATTAAACCAAATACTGCGATGGGTACCAACAACATGGCCCATTTGACCACGGTCATGCAGATTTCCTGTACGGCACCCAAGAGCAGCTTGACAGGTTTGAGCAAATCGTCAGGCAGCGACAATACGGCAACCCCGATTATAATGGTAAAAATCACAATGCTCAACATTTCACCACTGACCATCGAGGCCAATGGGTTTTCAGGCAGTAGATCGGTAATGACATTCGGTATATCGTTTATTCCAAACGACAGTTCCGTACTTTCGTCCGTATTGGCCAAAGCATTTGCATGATCGACTTCCGCCTGTTGGTGGAGAAACTTTCCCGGTCTAAAGATCAAGGCCAGAACCGTACCTATGGTTACCGATATAATCGTTGTCGATATAAAATATAAGAGTACGCCCCCGCCCAATCTTTTCAGATTTTCCTTGTCGTTACTCGCTATGCCGGTGATGATGGAGGCCACAATCAGTGGTATCATGATCATCTGGACCAATTTCAAAAAGAGCATGCCCGGCAGGGCCAGCCAATTCCCCAGAACATCGGCGGTGCTTTTGGTGATCCAACCGTTTTGGGGACTTAACAACAGGCCTACTCCAACACCAAGAAACAAAGCAATGATAACTTTGAGCCAAAGCCGGTTCTCAACCAACCTTTGTAGGTAGTGGTTTAATGATTTTAATGATTTTATTTCCGTATCCAGCATTCTTTTATCAGATGACTTATGCTATTGTTATTCTTTCTTCAAGGTAAACGCCCTGCACGGCATGCAATAATTCCACACCGTCCTTAAAAGGTCTTTGAAAGGCCTTTCTCCCTAAGATCAATCCTGCTCCGCCTGCCCTTTTGTTGATGACCGCAGTTCTGACCGCATCCGACATATCTGACTCGCCTTGTGAACCGCCACCTGAGTTTATCAAACCTATTTTGCCCATGTAGCAATTGGCCACCTGCAACCGGCATAGATCTATGGGGTGCTCCGTGGTCAGTGTTTCGTACATGGCATCATCAAACTTGCCGAATTTCAGGTTCTTGAAACCAAAATTGGTCGTGGGCAACTTCTGTTTGATGATATCGGCCTGTATCGTTACCCCTAAATGGTTGGCCTGACCCGTTAAATCCGCGGCGGTGTGATAGTCCTCTTTGTCTGTTTTGAAAGCATCGTTGCGGGTGTAGCACCACAAAATTGTGGCCATACCAAGGCTATGGGCCTCGGCAAAGGCTTCCGCAATCTCCCTTATCTGTCGATTGCTTTCCTGGGACCCAAAATAAATGGTAGCCCCGATTGCAACCGCGCCCATGTTCCACGCTTCCCTGACTTTTCCGAACAGGTTCTGGTCATAAGTGTTGGGATAGGACAATAATTCATTGTGGTTTATCTTGACAATGAAGGGGACTTTATGCGCATATTTCCGAGAACAAAGGCCCAACACCCCAAAAGTGGAGGCCACACCGTTGCAACCGGCTTCGATGGCGAGCTTTACAATGTTCTCGGGATCAAAATAATCGGGGTTCTTGTAAAAAGAAAATAAGGCACTGTGCTCGATTCCCTGATCTACCGGTAAAATGCTGAGATACCCCGTACCTCCCAGATTACCATGGCCATATAATTGCGAAAGGCTTCGGAGTACTTGTTGATTTCGATTACTATTGACGAATACGTTGTCCACAATATTCTTATCGGGCAACTGCAGTTCATCTTTGGTGACCTTCTGGCTTACATGATCTAAATAGAAAGATGCTTTGTCCCCTAAATGCGCGACTATGTTATCATAAGTTTTCATAATGAAATTTTATCCGATTCCTAAACTTGCATTGGTTTTTTCGATGGATCTGTGTGCATCGGTCTCAATACCCGTGAGGGCCCGAATGGCATCAATGGTCTCAGGGATTACAATCGCTTGGTTATCGACCACGTAGGCATAAAAAAGTTCATCGCCCACAACCTTGAGCATGTCTTCCCATAGGGCCACCTCGTACATATCGCCCCAAGGCCTACCCATATCCAAAAACATTTCTTTGATGGTATTGTTGGAGACCAAGCCTTGATCATAGTGAATGAACTTGATTCTACTTGAGGTTTTGAGGGCGTTCAACACCTCTTCCTTTGAGGCTTTTTTTCGTAGCTTAACGTTCCAGTAATGCATATGGCTCAAAGTCTCGGGAACTTTGACCGCAGAAGTAATGACATCCAAATCCGGATCGACACTTTGCGCGTCGGGACCTTGATGGCTCGGGATGTCCTTTTCCGGCACCATGGTGTTCATGATGCCGCCCAAGTGGCTTTCCCATGGGTCGGTCGCCCTTCTTAATAATGTTCCCCGTGCATAATCCAATAGATCTGCCTTTTTTAAAGCGGTCAATGTCCTTAAGATAGATGTGGTGTTACAGGAAACCACCCGGGTAGCATCTAGATTTACCGCAGTGCTATAATTGTTCTCGGCACTAAAGGAGTGGCCTGTGGTCTTGTGTTTTTCACCTCCCTGTACGATAAACTTGATCCCTTGCCCTTTGTATATTTCCACATTTTTCGCGGCGATGTTCTTTGGCGTACAGTCCACTACAAGATCTACTTTTTCTAAAATGTCTTGCATACTTCCTTCAATGGCAATATTGGCTGCTTTCATTTCTTTTTCGGCTTCGGGTGTGGCCGCATAAACTGCATACCCTTTTCGCACCGCATTTTGTATGCGCCAATCGCTGATGACATCACAAACCCCAATAAGGCTCATATCATCTTGTACATTAATGGCATCGGCCACTCTTTTCCCGATAACTCCGTATCCTACTACTGCAATGTTTTTCATGTTCTTTTATGTTTAACTGTTCTTAATTGTTTTCTGTTTCTGTATAATAATAGAGCACCCATTACCCCCGCTGTCAATGAAGCGAATAGGATGCTTACCTTGGCCGTAAATATTAGGGACTCGTCCGTAAAAGCCAGTTCGGTTATAAACAACGACATGGTAAAACCGATACCGCCAAGAAAACCTATACCATAAATCATTTTCCAATTCACGTTTTCCGGAAGCTTGGCGAGTTTAAATGCAACGAGTAGTCTTGAAAAAGCAGTAATACCGATAAACTTGCCAAAAATGAGACCTAGACCAATCCCCAAGCTAACCGGGCTGGATAGTACTTTCAGCAAATCTCCATGAAGATGTATTCCTGCATTTGCCAAAGCGAACAAGGGAAGAATTACAAAGCCCACTATTGGGTTTAAAGTCCTTTCCAATTTTTGGAGTGGAGTTTCGGCCTCGGAACTTGCAGTCTTTATATCCTCCAATATCTCCAATTGCGTTTTTGAGATAAGCGTCCCCTTTATGGACTTGGTTTCTTGAAATCTCTTATGTAAACGGTCTAAACGCTCTAAAAAGGTAGTCTCCTTAATTTTTACCCTACCAGGAATGGCAAATGCGGTCAGAATCCCGGCAATGGTTGGATGTACCCCTGAAAAAAAGAAGGTCAACCAAACACCACCGATGCCAATAATGGCATAGAACCATGTGCTTCTTACTCCCGCATAATTACCAATTATCAAAGCCGCGAAGAACAATAGTCCATGGAGTAGATCCATCTGCGAGATACCTGAGGTATAAAAGAGGGCAATGACCAAGACACCACCTAGATCATCCACAATAGCCAGTGTAATAAGAAAAACCCTCAAGGTCGAAGGAAGTCTTTTTCCGACAAGGGCCAGAACCCCTAATGAAAATGCAATATCCGTGGCCATGGGAATGCCCCAACCATTGGAAGCCTCGCCCGAGTTGTTGAACATAAAATAAATAAGGGCAGGGAGCACCATACCACCTATTGCTGCACCGATGGGCAGTATTGCATCCTTTGGGGACGACAGTTTACCACCGATTATTTCACGTTTCAGCTCTAGACCGACTTGCATAAAAAATAGTGCCATTAAGCCATCGTTGATCCATAACAGTAGCGACTCAGATAGCTGAAATGTACCCACACTAAAGGCAAATTCGGTTTGCATTAGGCCGACATAATATCCCTTCCATGGCGAGTTGGCCCACACCATAGCAATAACAACAGTGATAAAGAGCACAATGCCATAGTTGTGCAGTCTTTTGATCGAGCTGCCGAAGAATTTCATAATACTGTTATTTGAATAATGGCTAGGCATCAATGCTGGATTTTTTGGGATTTACATCCTTTTCCCATTCATTATTGGAACTATATTTTAAGGAGGCTTTCATATAAGCATCACGTTTGAAACTTCTTATGATTACCCGGTTGCTTTTTTCGTAGGTAAAATAACTGATGGCCCAATTGAAGCCCACCAAAAATTTGTTTCGAAACCCGCTGATGGAAAGCAAGTGAACCACGGACCATAAAAGCCAGGCAGCATACCCGCCGAAGTGGAGCTTTCCTAAATCAGCGACCGCTTTTCTTTTACCAACTGTGGCCAATGAACCTTTATCTTTATACCTAAATGGTTTGGAAGGCATTGATTGAACGGTGTTCAATAGCACTTTGGCCAAATGACCGCCCTGTTGAATGGCGGTTTGGGCTACCTGTGGATGGCCCTTAGGGGTCTCGTCGGTGATTACCCCGGCAATGTCCCCAATGGCAAAAACATTATCCATGCCTTCCACTTTTAGATGGGTATCCGTTTTTAGACGGTTCCCATTAATTATATGTTTTTGATTGATGCCCGCTGGAACCTGGCCTGTTACACCTGCCGTCCAAATCAGGTTTTTCGCCATGATTTTCCTTCCACTTTTGGTAGATACCACATTACCGTCGTAACCGCTCACGGCCTCGTTCAACAACACTTGCACATTTAGATTTTTTAGATACCGAAGTGTTTTTGTCGAGGCTTTGTTGGACATTGAGGCTAATAGTTCGTCCGATGCTTCGATCAGGTAGATGTTCATTATGCTATTCGGATACTCGGGATAGTCTTTTGGAAGGATGTACTTACAGAATTCCGCCAAGGCACCTGCCATTTCGACACCGGCCGGGCCACCGCCCACAATCACAAAATTGGTCAGCGCATCGCGTTCTTCATCATCACAGGTTATGGCTGCCTGCTCCAAGTTTTGCAACATCATATGACGTATGTTTAGCGAGTCCTTGATGTCTTTCATACCAAGACTGTTTTGTTCCACCTCTTTCATGCCGAAGAAATTGGTCTTGGTTCCGGTGGCCAAGACCAGATAATCGTAGGTGAGCTTGCCTTTGTCTGTTACAACTGTGTTGGAAGCGGGTTCGATTTGCGTCACTTCGGCAAACCTAAAGCTCACATTACCATAGCCCTTGAACTGTTTTCTGAAGGGAAATACGATACTGTCCGGTTCAAGACCGCTGGTGGCCACTTGATAGAACAAGGGCTGAAATTGATGGAAGTTGTTACGGTCTATCAGCACGACCTGTACCTCCTTGTTTTTAAGGCCTTCTACCAGGGCCAGCCCTGCAAAGCCACCACCCACAACCACTATACGCGGCAAAAATGTTTTGGGCAAACAAACAGACTCCATCACTTCACAGTTGGCATCGGTATTGTTCTTTGATATGCAGGTATTCTGATTTCCCATGATCTGCTCTTTTATTTTTCTACGGACAAAATTTATCCTGTCACATTGTAAGTGGCCATATTTTATTTTTGATGTTTTTTTCTGACAATCAAAACAGAACAATGCGCGTGCATGGCAATGGATTGGGCGACCGAACCAAGCAAAAAGCGCGAGAATGCGCCATGGCCTTGTGATCCCAATACGATAAGATCCACCTCCAAATCAGTTGCCTTTTCCAAGATTGCATTTTTGGGAAACCCTTCTACAATATTGGTCGTTATCGACAACTTGCCGTTCTTTTGTTTTAACGACTTTGCAGCATTGTTAACGATGGTTTCAGCCGATTTTTTCGCATTTGACATGGCTTCTTCTTTATAATGGCCGATACCACTTAAGGGGAAAGCCCCTGGTACAGTTAACATTGGATTTTCATAAACATTTAGAACATGTATTTTAACTAATTTTGGCAGCGACATTGCCGCTAGTTCATCGATGGCATCTTTGCTGAATTCAGAGCCGTCAATTGCGAGTAATACTTTCATCTTCTTCGTTTTTATTTATAGACTTAACTTAAAAATTTTGATTCAAAACAATTGGGTTGATTAATTTTCTCCAATACAAATGCTCATAGAGGCCTGACCAATACATGCCAAAAGTGAAAGCGAACAAAAGCTCTTCGATTGGTATGCCGGCCACTAGAATATCACTCAGGTTTTCCAGATTCCAAAACAATGTTACGTAGTCGGGGTAAAACGGGAGAATACTTCCAAAATAAACAAAGTACAATGCCGTGAACAGAAATCCACTTATCCAGATTTTGGTCTTAAGGTCTGGGCGGCAGTACAGCGTGGCCATTCCACCCAAGAACATGGCCAATATTCCACAGTAAATATGGTTCATGGGAGTGAAAAGGGCCAATATCAAAAACACGACCGCCGGTACGAAAAGGATATATAGATGCAACCTATGTCTATAATGGTTACGCTCGGTATGCGGTATTTTAACATACCTTCGCTTGAAAATAAGATTGTAAAGTACGGTGCCAATACCCCCGATGGCAAAAGAGAAAATGATGCTTTCAATATCGAACCCGGTCTTTATCGCCAAATCGAAGAGCGATGGCGGGTGCCAATATTCGGGAACGAACAGCGGCTCGGTTAGCCCAAAGGGCATGGTTATCCAACTCATCCTCAACATTTCTTTACGGGAATCCTTCTTCAAAAGATAGACCACGCCCCAAAGGGCCAGTATGATAAGGGACCATATAAACCAAACGTATTGCATAAGATTATAATTTTCTGGTTTCTAAATAATCAACCGCTTCCTTGACCGTCAAGGGGTAGGTGGCATTCCCCGTTCTGACATAAAAGGTTGTATTTTCGGTATCGCTGACATAGATTGGTTTTTTAGAAGGTTCGACAGCTATTACGCACACATCTTCACCATTTAATTTGTAAAATGAAATGTGATTGCTAAAACAAGCCTCGTGACCTAACTGTGTTGAAATTATCCTGAAAATTTCACGCTCATATCCATCTTTGTTCTTGTGCTTTAGGGTCTTGAAATCTTTTTCAAGGCCCACAATGTTGCCATCATCGTCAACGCCAATGATCAATTTTCCACCTTTTGCATTCATAAAACCAGTGATGGTCTTGGCAATGACCAGTTCCAGTTCGCGGTTCGTGGTTTTCCTAAAATAATCGTAACGAATAGATGACTTGAATTCTACCCGTTCATTCTCACCCGCCTCTATCAATTCTTCTAAATCACGCAGTAACAACTGCTGTTGTGTGCCTATAAGCTTGTTCTTTCGCCTGAGGGTTATGAAAAATAGACCGGAAACTATCCCTAGGAAAATGCCAAGGATTGTAAGCGAGACGCTCATCCCTCTCATATCAAAAGTGAAAGATTCTAAAAACTGCGACTTTAAGACGTCCCAAAACAGGGAAAATGAAAATGGTGTATTGCTAAATTCAAACCAATAGAGCACCATGGTAAAAGGATGGACAAGGAAATAGAAAATGCCCCCCCATATTGCCGTTTGGGTGAAAATTGTTTTGATATTTCTTGCAGTACTATTCACTTATTCTACTTTATATGGTTGTACTCTAGGTTCAATTCCGGGATTCTATTGTCAATTGCTCAGTTCTTTGGCACTTTCCGCAACAAATTGCCTGTGGTCGATGCGACACCGGTTCCTAAAAAGTCTCTCCGATCTTTTGTTCAGATTATCTACTCTTAATCTGTGTGTTGTAAAATGCTGCAATCAGGGCACCTGTGAGCCAAGCAATGATAAATGTCTGGACAATGCCAATAAGTGCCTCCCAAATTGGCACGTCTACCCGTATTATACTGGTAGTGTCCAAGCCGTGCAGCAGGCTGTTGAAAAAGGTTATGCTTCCTTCTTGTCCTGCTGTCGCCAAAACAATCATGCAGCCGGCGTAGAGGATTGCAGCGGTCAGCCCCATGGCAAAACCGAATTTTTTTACATTGATACGATTCATGATTCTTGTTTTAATGTTTATTGTTGTTATTATTCATTTATGAGTTTGTTCATGTGCAAAAACCAAAGTTGGAGTCAATGGTTGCGCTCAAGGCTCTTTTTGTATTCCATTTTATTGTGCATGGCCTTGGCGAGATCCTCGTGTTCTAACGTGTGATCACAAAAAAGAATCGGTCAAAAGGCTGTCCGAAGCAATGACCGGCATAAAATGGTGGGTGGTCAGTAGCATAAGGTCAGGATATCTAGTAATCATATCGCTCAATTTGTTCGCTAGTATGGTATCCTTTGCTGCTGCTTTTACGAGTTCGTCCACCATCATTCCCATGGCAATGGTCGTTATCCATCATGTTGGCAATGTATTTTTTGCCCAGATCGTGATTTCGACCAAGTGCGGACAATACCTCCTTCTTGCTGAGAGTGGTCCTCGAGCATATCCTTTACAGAACTACCCTGTTTTTGTGAGCAGGCCGAAATGAGTAAAGTAGCCAATACCATTATGCCTGTCTTATAAACTTTTATCTTCATTTTGACTTTTTTTAGTAATTAATATTTGCCCTACATTCCTTAATTTGATTTCAAGATCTTTTTTGATTCTTCATATTCCTCCTTAGAGATTTCGCCATTGGCGAAGCGCTTTTTTAGAACTGAAAGTGGTCTTCCTTCTTTGATTTTCTGTAAGGGATGTCATATGGCACCAAGAATATCCATATCAAGAGGATCAACCATATGACCCACCAGATGACGTGCATGCCGCCCCAATGTCCGTCGAAAAAATGCATAGTTTTAGTTTTAAAGGTTATACATTACTTGTTTTCGGACTATTTGTCCGATTGTAAAAGTTTCTTAGATTCGCTCGTATTCTTCTTTGGAAATCTCGCCCTTCGCGAAGCGGATTTTGAGCAACATTAGTGGGTCATCTCCCTCAATCTCTTCATAGGAGGAACTGGTTGGGCAAAGAAAATCCAGCCCAATGCCACAATCCAAATGGCCCACCAGATCAGGTGCATGCCCAAAAAACTCCATCTTTGTAAAACATATTTTTAATTTGAAGGTTTTTATGATTTGTAACTAATCTCCTGCTATGGTATAGCCCTCAAGTTTGTTGAGTTGCCCTTGCAGTTCTTCTACCGTAAGCTTCTTGTTCATTGTTACAATGGTTGCGCCCATAGCTGTAAAAAAACTTCTACTTGCTCTACGATTCAGGATGTTCTTCCAAGGTCTTCTTGATTCTTGTGATACAGCCACCGCAGCTTATTCCGTTAATTTGATATCTGTACTTCATTTCGAAAGTATATTTTAATGGTGCCGATGCCCCCGGTGATCTTCTTGGGTCTCAGTGGAATCTTGCTCTTTGTCATGATCATGGTATTTACTGTTATCAGATTTTCCATGATCACCATGCCCGTGACCACCGTGAGGTATGAAAAGGTGTATCAAAAACATCACGATGATAAAGGAAAAAAGCCCATTGTACCCTGTAATGCCAAATGCAGGCGCAAAAAAAATCAACAATAGCGGGAGACCACAACCGATGACCATCCAAATCCAATGTCCTTTCATGATTTTTATTTTTTCGTTACCTATTATGTGTTAATGGTGCTCAGAATGGTCATCTCCTTTTGATTTCATTGTACCATCATCCATCATTCCCATTCCTTCCATATCCATTCCCTTTTCCTTCATCATATTCATGCACGACTCCATACAATCATTGCTCATCATCCCTTTGTCTTGCATCATTTGCATCATTTCGCCCATCATCTCGCCATCCTTTATCATTCCGTTCATCATGGAATGCATCATTTGTCTGTTGCCCATCATTTGGTTCATTATGGTGCTGTCGCCCATCATCATTTGCATGCCTTGTCCCTTCATCATGGTGCCCATCATTTTTTTGTTTCCCTGCATCATTTGCATGGCATGGTCGCTCCCTTGCATCTGTTCCATGAATTCCATCATATAATCATGGTTTTGTACCAGATCTTTAAGGATCTCGCTTCTGGTTTCCTCGTTTTGAAGCAAGGTTTGTACATCGGTTGATTGTTTGCAACCGTTCAAGGACAAAAGCCCTATCACAGAAAAAATAATTACTAAATTTCTCATTGTATATGAATTAAGGATTAATCGTCAATTGGCTGATTTCAGAAAGGATTCGATTTTGGTGATCTCCTCTTCCGTCAGATTGGCCCTAACCCGCATGTGCAGGCTTATGGTTTCCCAATCGGTATCGTTGTAATCCGCGGGTGAAGGGGCAATATGACATCGGTTGCACACCTCGCCCCAGAGCTGCCCCGGATTTTTCAATTTTGAAATCCACTTCACCCCGCCACCTCGGTCGCGGTATCCGTCGCAATGGGTTTTTTATTGGAGGAGCAGGCGACCATGATCGATGCCATGACGGACAGGATTATTGCTGCTTTAAAATTCGTTGTTGTTTTCATTTCACTTTCTTTTTTTGATTTTAAAATCCAATGGCCCAATGCACAAACAATCCATGGTACGGGTCGTGCCATCACTGTCATGACCACCTTCCATCTTGGTGGTTTGATAGCTGAATTTGACCACGGAACGCCAACTCAGCCAATAGTTCAAACCAAAAGCGTACTGCGTTGACTTCTTCTTCCCACTCCGCTCCTTCAGGTGCGTTGAAATCGGAATATCGACCCACAAATTCAAGTTGTTTCATAAAGTCGCTTCCCGACATGATGGGGCGATAGCTCAATTGTGTATAAAAGGAGCTGCTTTGGTTGTCAAAGGAGTAAGGTTCGGAAATCCCATCTTCGATTTCATAGTAGTGGCGGTATCCACATTGGAACTGTTGTACTGGGCCTTGATGTCCACAACGTAAGGGGGTGATCGATTTTACATAGGAAAGATCCAGCGCCCAAAGAAAGCACCCACATCCTTGTAATCGGAGTCCTCTGCACCGGTACTGTTGGTGGTATAGGCGGAAATCCCCCATTCCATGGATGAATCCGAGAGCGGGAGTAGGCCGATCCTGCCACCCAAGGCCTTGGCCAGGTTCACATCTTCATAATAACCGAAATCCAGCATACCCGCTTCTTCAGGC